>ONAR01000028.1:0-23868 GCA_900315835.1 uncultured Prevotella sp. | reverse complement strand
GACACGCCCGCAACACCGGCGGCTGGTGGCCGGCACCAGGCCGGCCACTACACTGTCACCGGTGGCGTACATCTCCACGGACTTTATCGGCTGCGCCAAAAAAGCTTTATTGCATGCTATACGTATGAACGCTGGTGCCTTTGGCTGAAGGTAGGTAGTTGATGCCCCACCAACACATCTGCAACAGGGCGAAGTTGACAATCAACACCCATAGGGCGAAGCGGCGTGAGGTTTTCGGGCGCAACCGATGGTGGATATAAACCAGGTAAGCGAACCATGTGGCTGCTGCCCAGGTCTCCTTTGGATCCCAAGCCCAGTAGGTACCCCACGCTTCCTTTGCCCACAACGCACCGAAGAGCATGCCGATGGTCAGGAACGCCCAACCGATATAAACGAGGTTGTCGCAGATGCTCATGCCCTGACTGATGATCGGTGAAGTGGCTGTCGTTGGATCGGAAGTTGCTTTTCTTCCTTTCCATAAGAGAAAGAGCGCCATGACGAAGGCGGCACCAAGTAGGGCGTAAGCCATCATATAGACGATGACGTGAGGGGCGAACCACGGACTCTGGAGCGCTGGCATCAAAGTCTTGTTGTGGATCTCCGGCTTGAGCAAGTTGATGATGATGAAAACGGCGGCGAGAATGGTGGAGAAAGAGAGTATCCACTTATATTTCCACCGGCTGTAGACAAGCAGTCCGGCCATCGGCAGAAACAGACTATACCACAGTCGCGTCTCACCCATCGTACGCAGTGGCGGCCGATCGAGCGTCACCCACAGCCCCACGATGAACGTAAAGAATACGGCCAGCCCTAAAGCCGTCGTTATATAGGCCACACGGCTTCGACCCTTCCAAGCTGCCCATGCGCCCACTGTCCAAAGTAGTAGCGCGGCGACGGCGAATATGATGAATAGATTCCAGTGCATTGCGTTTTAGTTCTTTAGTTGGTGAGTTCTTTAGTTTTTGAGCTTTTAATATGGCTTGCAAACACTTAATTCCTCACTCCTAATTTCTAACTCCTAACTTCTAACACCTAACTTCTCACTCCTAACTCCCATTACTCCCATGAGTATGGCACCTGCGAGCAAGAGGAAGATGCCGACATAGACTACGGGCAACCAAGGGTCACGCACGCATTCGAAGATGCTCAGCGTACTCCACTTGCCCATCTGCTCGTTGTAGGATAGCTGGTATACCTTCCACCCTTCGACAGTGAACGGTTTGTTTACCTCGATAGTTGTTCGGATATTCTTACCACTCTTCGTATAGAGATCAACGATTGAGGCGTATCGCTCCGGCTCACGAGTCGGCATGGCGATGGTCAGTCCGTCGTTGAGCGCGAGTCCCTGATAGGGAAAGAGATAGGAACCGCAGGTCACCCAACCTTGTTTCACCGTATTGCCTTTCGTGGCCTTCACCAAGAGCGCGCATTGTGCACCTCTGCCTTTGAACGGTACAAAGCCGCCTTTGTTGAGCGCCATGCCCAGCGAGTCTATCATCAGCCGCCCCATCATCTCCTCGGGCATATTGCCGGCCATACTCGCCAATACGGCGGGTGCGGCATTGTCTAACCGCTTTGCCACGCTGATGGTCCAGCCATTGAGGTCGCCTGAGGTGAACGAACTGTCAATGAGCAGGGTGGCAGGCTTATCTTTGGGCACGGGCAGACCATCGCTGTTGATCATCATCAGTTTCGGTGGATATTCGTCGATGGTGAACTGCTCCAGTTGGATGGCCAACGGCAGTTCGACCACGTCTTGCCGCTCGTTGAGGGCGCGCCACTCTGGTTTGCCCTGCTCACAATACATTTTCACGCGTTGCATGTCGGCCGAACCCAAGGTGCCGCAGACCAATACGATGAAAAGTCCCACATGGCAGAGCAGCGAAGGCAACCGACGCCAAGCGAAATGGCGGAGCTGGCCGATGGCGACAAGCCCCACGATGACCGATACATATATATAAATAAGGATGAACGGCCAGAACGACAGCATGCGCGTCAAGCCGATAGGGTCGGAGGGGCGTCGCCCGGCGGCTACCTGTGGCGTGAGCCCCATTATGACAGTGAGCACAGCGGCGAAAGCTATGGCGGGTACTGCGGCATAGGGCGTCAGCAGAAACCGTATGGCGTAGCTGCGGCCACGGCAGACATAAGCCGCGATGAGGCACAATAAAAAGACTGCCAACACGATGATGTTGGCAGGCCAGCAAAATATGCCCCATTCCAGTGGGCCGACGCTCAGTTGAAGCATCAGGCCCACAATGAGCAGGCCCGATGCAATGGCTATTCCTTCAAGATAGGTCCAAGGTTGTTTCCACATCATACTTGATTTCTCAAATCGGCTGGGTGATGAAGCGCTTGTTCTTCCTTGCGGTCTCAATCCACTTCGGCACGATGGTGTCGAGGAACTGCTGCTTCTTCTCCATCAGGTTCTTCATGTCCAGACCGATGTAGGCCTGAGCCTTGGCTTTGGTCGAGATGTCGGGCATAGGCACGTCGCCGGTGTAACCGTGGCGGGCCAGCACCTTAGCTATCTCTACACGGGCGTCCTGCGCATAACCGAGGGCATCGCCGAGCAAGCGCGTCACCTCCTGCGGAGCATGGAAGGCAGCACCGTGGCTGGCTACAGCATAGTCCCAACGCCACTGACTCTTGCGGATATCCTGCAGGGCTTTCTGCATCTCAGCTTCGGTAGCGCCCTTATCCCAGGCGAACTTTGCCTCGATGTGGGCGGTGGCGAGTGCCTTCTCCACCTTTCCTCTTACCTCATACACCTTCTCATAACGCTCGTAGACATTCTGGCGGAGCGTCTCGGCGCTCTGACGGTGGCAGGTTTGGCAGGTGCGGTCGATATTGGCCAGCGGGCTCATGATATGGTGGTCGGTGTACTTCACGCCGCCGTCTTGCTTGTAAGGCATGTGGCAATCGGCGCACGATACGCCGCGCTGTCCGTGGATGCCCTGCTTGAAGATCTCATAGCCCGGATGCTGCGCCTTAAGGATCTTGGCGTGTGACAACGGATGAATATAGTCGTAGAAGCCGATGCTGTCGTAGTATTCCTCAGCTGCCTCGCAGGTAAGGCCCTTATCCTGTGGGAATTTCAGGTATTGGTGGTTGTCTTTCTCGAAGTAATACTCCGTGTGGCACTGTGCGCAGACGAGCGACCGCATCTCCTGATGGCTGGCCTTGTGTACATCTTTTCCGGCGCGTGCCCAAGCCTCATAGAGGGCAGGGCGTGCCGGCCTGAGGTCCATGGTGCGCGCGTCGTGACAGTCGGAGCAGCCGACAGAGTTCATCACCTCCGGTCCCCAGTCGCTCCATTTAGCGCCGTAGAAGGCGTTGAGGCCTTTTTCGCGCATCAGACGCGGTACATCGGGACCCTTGCAGGTCCAGCAGGTACCTGGCTGCAGTTCTTTGCCGCCCTCTACCCCGGGTGCTCCCGTACGCAGAATCTTGCGCAAGTCCTCAATGCAGTGGCGGTGGCCGCGTGGCGTGTTATAGTTCTGCGAGAAGGCGTAGCCTGCCCAGAGAATCACCATCTCAGGGCGCTGAGCCAACACATCTTTTTCCTGCGAGCCGTTGTACTTGCTCTCGAAAGTCGTGTCCTCGGTCATGGCCCACGACTCATACTCTCGGGGATAGTCCTCGGCAAATTTCTCGTTTTGCGCCACGATGGAGTCGGTGAAGGTCTGGCGCTTGTTATTGAACACACTGGCTACCTCCGCCCTTCGCTCGAGAAGCGACGAACAGAGTAACCCAAGGACGAACACAATGACCATGGCTCCTCCGAAGAGCAGCCAGCCTTGCCATTTCTTCAATTGCTTTGCCATATCTAAAGACTTTATGATTTTTATCTTAATGCTTTTTGCAGCCACTCAGGCACGGGGCTTGGTGGGATGGGCACCTGCGTCTCGGCGTTAGGTGTGCTGGTGAGGGTGTTCATGCCGCCATGTGGCACATTGCGGTGGCAGTCCCAGCAAGCCAAGCCCTCGCCGCGTTTGGCCTCCATATAGTCGATGCGGCCGGTTTTGACGAATTCGGTGTTCAGCTGCTTGTGGCAGCGGATGCAGTTGTCCATGATGACCTCGGCGCTGGCGTCCTCAGCCATGATGGCCTGCCGCTCGGAGTGGCTTACGAAGTAGGCCACATGCTTCATGCCATCCATGCCTTTGAAGGCATAGTGGCTGACGATGTTGCCGTTGGGCACATGGCAGTCGTTGCATGTGGCGTCGCGGCCGTGGCTCGAATGGCTCCATGTGGCATAATAAGGACTCATGATGTGACAGTTGACGCAGGCCGCAGGGTCGTCGCCAACGAGATAGGTGTGCATACGCAGCAGATAGAGGAAGAGCAGTCCCAGTCCCACTATCACTCCCCCGATAATCAGCAGGAATACTTTCTGCCGATAGGAGAAGACCTTTGTCCACGATGTCAGCTTATGATAATCCATAGGCTCTTTGGGTTTAATAGCTACGTCGCAAAAATAAGTAAAAGTTTCCAATCCTGCAACGATTTCGTCGAAAAATTTTTAGAGCTATTCTGATGGCAATTCATCTTGTATTGCCAGGTCAATATCCGGTCAGCAGAATGAGTTGCACAAGTTTTTTGTGATGATTATCCCTCAGCACTCTCAGCAATGTAATAATTTATTAATATTCAGATAGATGTAGCTACCCAGTGGACGTTAAAGTATCCGCAAACCCTCTGCAAACCCTCTGCAAACCCTCAGCGAACCCTCAGCAAAGTCGGAAGACAGAAGACCAGAAGACGGGAGTCGGAAGACAGAAGTCCGGAAGTCCAGTCATTACAATAAGCGTAAGTAGGTGCGTCGTAAGCGTAAGTAGGAGCGTCGGCATTCCTGCCGACGAAGCAGCCAGTGTAGTGGCCGGTCTTGTGCCGGCCACCAACCGCCTTGCGATAGTTATGGTATGACGGTGCGATAGCTATGGTATGACGTTGCGATAGCTATGTTATCGCGATGCGATAGCTATGGTATCGCGATGCGATAGCTATGTTATCGCGATGCGAGTCTGAGATGCACGAATTCAGCCCGCTGAGGGTTTGCTGAGGGTTTGCGGGGACTTCTTCGCATCCGATTAGGTCATATCTTTTTGAGTGACAGTAAGTTGTATAGGCGCTGAGACTGCTGAGGGATAAGAAACAAAAATCTATGTATGCGCTACATTGCTATGTAGCATCTGGTCTCCGACGGGTGGTTTGTCATCACACTCTTTACCATGGCCATTGATGATGCCCATGGCTTGCAGAAAACTGTAGATAATGGTGGAACCGACAAACTTAAAGCCACGCCGCTTCAGGTCCTTCGATATCTTGTCAGACAGCTCGGAAGTGGTGCGCAAGGTGTAAGGTTCGTTGATGGTCTTGCCATGGGTGAACGACCAAATGTAATGGTCGAATGAACCTTCTGTCGCCTGCAGTTTCAAGAAAGCCTTGGCGCTGATGATGGAGTCGACGATTTTGAGTCGGTTTCTGACGATTTCTTTGTCGTTCATCAATCGTTCAACGTCATCCGTTCCGAAGTTGGCAACGACCTTCGGATCAAACCCTTTGAAGGCTTTCCTGAAGTTTTCCCTTTTGTTGAGTATGGTCTCCCACGAAAGGCCGGCTTGAAAACCCTCTAAGATGAGCAGTTCGAAGAGCTGTTGGTCATCGTGCAGGGGCTTGCCCCATTCATTATCGTGGTAGGCCACATAGAGCGGGTTACTCAGGTTCACCCATTTGCATCGTTTTCTTTCCATAGTCCAAAGTTTGAAGATTTCAACGTGTCTTTCTATGGCCTCACCACCTCATCAAAATGGGTCTTGGCCCAACCGATGAGCTGGTCGATGGCGGGAATGAGCGACTTACCGGTGTCGGTGAGCCAATACTCCACGCGTGGCGGCACTTCAGGATAAACCTTTCGGTCGATGAGATGACTCTCCTGCAGTTGTTTGAGCGTCTTTGACAGCATCTTCTGCGAGCAGTCGCTCATGTGGGCATGCAGTTCATTGAACCGCATTACGCCCGTCTCGCTCTGAGCCAAGGAGTAAAGAACGAGCATTGACCACTTGTCGCCGAAATGGCTGATGACCTGTCGGATGGGGCAGGTGAGATATTCGGGATTGATTTCCTTCTTCATCGTTGCTAATTGCTTTTATTTGCTACAAAGGTACCCAATAGTAACCAAAGGAAGAATAGTAATTAGGTTAATGCTTGTTAAAGTCGATTTCGGCAAAGCCTGCAGTCATCCAATTCCTACCAAAAGGTAACCATGAGACTAAAAAGTGCCCTCTTGCAGGGTATCGTTTTTTGGCGCACCCGACAAACCCTGTGGTTATTAGTTTTGTAACCAAAACCAAGAAAACCCTTTGCGCCAGCGTCAAGGGCCAACGCCCTTTGCCGTTGCTGGATGATGGCTTGTGAGAGGCTACGCCTCTAACCGCCATCACCCAGCAAACGGCAAATCCTCCTTTGTCGGATGATGACGCTGACACAAAGGAAAACCTCAAAAACACAGCCCTACCCGTGAACCCATATCCGCAATATGATGGATTTAGCCCATCTTTTCAGTGGTACAAGTAAACGCGCTACCTGTTTTTCAGCGAGGAACGAGCGAGGTTTTTCTTACTGTGATGCAAGCCTGAGGGACGAAGGCTGGCGACGAACCGCATCGGCTTGACGAAGCTTGCTTCGGGCAAGACGATGACGGCGAGGCGCCAAAGGGCGAAGCCCTTGCATCACTGTAAGGGTTTTATTTGTTTTTGTAAAAAATACGGCATTCTTGAGTTCTCTTCTTCATCCACAGGGTTTATCGGGTGCGCCGTTTTTAAGTTCTTGAGTTTTTGAGTTCTTAAAGTGGATATGTCGGAAAAAGATACTGCTAAGAGGCTTGATAATCTCGACGCCATCATCAACTGGCTGATGGAGGACTGTGGGCAGCAGTTTGCTATCCCGCAGGACCTCAACGGCAAACAACAGTTGATGCGGGCATTGATGAATGTGCGGCCGCCGAAGCCAGCCACCGAAGCATTTCTGCGTATGCAGGACCGAGAACTGCAATGGCAGTTGGTCGATAAAGGTGCAGTGACGCTTTTGCGAAAGGGCTTGCAGGTGTGGCAGGGCGACATCACCCGGTTGAAGGTCGACGCCATTGTCAATGCCGCCAACAGTGAGTTACTCGGCTGCTTCGTTCCTTTGCACAGCTGTATTGACAACGCTATCCACTCCGCTGCCGGCATCCAGTTGCGCGAGGCCTGTTATCGCATTATGCAAGCGCAAGGCCATGAGGAAGCGACGGGTACGGCAAAGATTACGCCAGCGTTCAACCTGCCTTCGAAGTATGTCATCCATACCGTCGGACCAATCATTCCCGATGGTCGGCCAACTCCGGAGCAGGAGCAACAACTGGCCTCTTGCTATCGGGCCTGCCTCGACATTGCCGAGCAAAAAAAGCTCCACAGCATCGCGTTTTGCTGCATCTCCACGGGCGTTTTCCGTTTCCCACACCAGCGGGCGGCGGAAATCGCGGTGGAGACGGCAAACCGCTATCCAACAAAAAGCGTTGAAACCATTATCTTTAATACAATCAAAGATGAGGATGATTACATCTATCGACAGCTTGTTGCAAAAGCCATCAACCATCAGACGCTCGAATGAACCCGCGCTGACTGATCGCATCGACCACGTGCGACAGTTGCTGCGTGAGGCCGACGGTGTGCTTATCGGCGCGGGAGCCGGACTATCGACGGCTGCAGGCATACGATATGATGGTGAAGACTTCCAACGCGAGTTTCGTCAGTGGATTGACCGCTATGGCATCACCGATCTCTATTCCTCCGGGTTCTACCCCTTCGCCACTGAAGAGGAGTATTGGGCTTGCTGGGCCCGCCATATCTGGTTCTGCCGCTACCGTCCAGACGGACTGCCGCTCTACAAGGCGTTGCTGCGGGTCGTCAGTGGTAAGGACTATTTTGTCTTCACTACCAATGTCGATGCGCAGTTTGAGAAGTCCGGTTTCGATGTTGACCGTATCTTCGCCTGTCAGGGCGACTATGGTCTTTTTCAGACTGAGAGCGGGCGGTCGACCCAGCTTTATCCCAATGAGCAGATGGTGCGTCGGATGATGGCTGCCACAGTGGACTGCCGCATTCCTACCGATCTCATTCCTCGCGATACTGAGACCGGTGAGCGGCTTGTGCCCAACCTGCGTGTTGACGACCACTTCGTAGAGGATGACCATTGGTATCAGCAGGCTGAGCGCTACCGGCAGTTCGTCGAGCAACATCGTGATGGTCGGCTGGTATTGCTCGAACTTGGTGTGGGTTTCAACACCCCCGGCATTATCCGCTTCCCCTTCGAGAAGATGGCGGCGACTTATCCCCACACCGCTCTCGTAAGGTTTAACCAGCAGGCTGAGCCAATGGTTGCGGGTATCAAAGACCTGACTGTGTTCAACAATTGCTTGGACATCAGCAGGTTGGTTTAATCGGTGCGCAGGGGTTGTTTACTTGAAATAATAAAGGAACTGGGCCTCACCCTTGAGGGCGGGTTTGCGCTGCCCTTCTATTTCGATGACGAAGTCGATGTAAGCCTTGCAAATGCCCCGGAGGTTTTCCAGATTGGCCAGCGAGGCTTTCATTCGTATGCGGCTGCCGGTGATGACGGGAACGCCGAAGCGCATCTTATCCATGCCGTAGTTGACCATCATCTTCAGGTTGTTCACCTCTACAATCTCATCCCAAAGGTGGGGCAGGAGCGAGAGCGTGAGGTAACCGTGCGCAATGGTGCTCTTGTACGGGCTTTCCTTTTTGGCGCGCTCCACGTCAACGTGAATCCACTGGTGGTCGAGTGTGGCATCGGCAAAGGCGTTGATGCGGTCCTGGTCCACGGTGAGCCATTCTGAAGTGCCAAGCGGTTTGCCGATATATGTGGCAAACTCGTCGTAGGAATTAATGATAGTTTTCTCCATAGTTTCTATAACCTTATTGCTATTTGATGATAAATTCACTGCAAAGGTAATAAAAAACATTGAATTAGAGGCTTTAGCAATTAATTCTTTACATATTTGGTTAACAAGTGTTTGATTGGTTTGCAGTTAATCTAATTGTGGTTAAAAACTAATCGAATTCTTTGGCGGTATAATTTTAATGTATAATTTTGCAGTCAGAACAGGTTGTGAAGCGTCATAACCTGAAAGTTTAGGTTTTAGTTTCGTACATGTTAGGTTTAAGATTGTTTAGCTGATAGACATTTAGTCTTCAGTATTAAAAGGTATTAGATTATTCAGGAATTTAAGATAAGGGTAAGGCGCTGTGAGGCGATTTGCCCTTTCATTGTATATAATCGGTTGCGCTGGTTGCCATTTTTATAATTAAGGTATTGCCTTATGATATGGTGCGTAACCGTAAAATTCCCAATCACGTTAAGTGCTCCATGCGGTCAATGGCTGCCGAGATGTCGGCGGCAAACTTGTCGTGTGCAAATAGAAAGTCGGTGCGGTCTCCGGCCAACCAATGATATAATTCCGGGTTCATGTTGCGCGCATAATCGGCAATGGCATATTCAATGTCATCTTTCTGCCTCTCGTTGTGCGACTGGCTGTAAACGCGCCACTTCTGATGGAAAAAGGCGTAAGCTGCCTCAATGCTGTCTTTGGTAATCATACGCTGCAAAGTTACGGTTTTATCTGCTCATTTGGTCGTTGGCGGCTTGAAAAGTTGTCGCTTAAGCGTAAAATAAATGAAAATAGCCCGGTTGAAGCAGAAAATAGTAAGTAAAAAGTTGGCGGTTTGTGGAAAAAGTAGTAATTTTGCAGGCTGTAATGGGTATGTTATGCCTTGTACAATAATAAAAACAGAGCTTTAAAATAGTTGATGAAGAACGACAATTTGAAGAATCAGTACCGTGTTAATGGTCAAATCCATGCCCGGGAAGTACGAGTAGTGGGTGACGGCGGTACCGAGGTGATGCCAACGCGTCGTGCGCTGGATATGGCACGCCAGCAGAACCTTGACCTGGTGGAGATTTCCCCCAATGCTGAGCCGCCCGTATGCCGTATCATCGACTATAGCAAATTCATCTACCAGCAGAAGAAACGGCAGAAGGAGATGAAGCAGAAGCAGGTGAAGGTTGAGGTGAAGGAGATACGCTTCGGACCTCAGACCGATGACCACGACTATCAGTTTAAGCTCAAACATGCTCAGGAATTTCTGCAGGAAGGCAACAAGGTGCGTGCCTATGTGTTTTTCCGTGGCCGTTCCATTCTGTTCAAGGAGCAGGGTGAGGTGCTGTTGCTGCGCTTCGCCAACGACTTGGAAGAATATGCCAAGGTAGAGCAGATGCCTAAGCTCGAGGGCAAGAAGATGTTCCTCTTCCTCGCTCCGAAGAAGGCAGGTGTGGCCAAGCAGAGCCAGCAGAAGCGAGACCGTTTGGCTGCTGAAGCCAAGGCAAAGGAAGAAGAAAAGATGCGTAAGGCTGAGGAAACCAGCAAAAAGAGTCTCATGGGTAATGCCAAAGGTGCTGAAGCCCTGATGAAACTCAAAAACGCAGAAGAATAAAAAGCATACTGTGTGGTACCGCCAGGTATATGCGTTGCCACCTTTTATAACAAACAAATTAATTATTAAAAAATGCCAAAAGTAAAGACAAACTCCGGTGCAAAGAAGAGATTTACATTCACCGGTACCGGTAAGATTAAGCGTCATCATGCTTACCACAGTCACATTCTGACTAAGAAGACCAAGAAGCAGAAGCGTAACCTGGATCATCAGGCTATCGTCGACCGCACCAACCTCAAGCAAGTCCGCGACCTGCTCTGCCTCCGTTAATCATTTCATCAACTTAGTCAAATCGTTTAAAGAAGAAAAATTATGCCAAGATCAGTAAATCACGTGGCCTCTAAGGCCAAGAGAACCAGAATACTGAAGAAGACCAAGGGTTACTATGGCGCCCGTAAGAATGTCTGGACTGTTGCCAAGAACACCTATGAGAAGGGTCTTACCTATGCTTATCGTGACCGTCGCACCAAGAAGCGCAACTTCCGCGCGCTGTGGATTCAGCGTATCAACGCTGCAGCCCGTCTTGAGGACATGAGCTACAGCCAGCTGATGGGTGCCCTGCACAAGGCTGGTATCGAAATCAACCGCAAGGTGCTTGCCGACCTCGCTATGAACAATCCCGAGGCTTTCAAGGCCATTGTGGACAAGGTGAAGTAAATTTCATTGCACAATAGAAAAGGACCAATCCTGATAGCAATTCGGGGTTGGTCTTTTTTTATGTCTACGGCCGGATAGCGTTACAAATCTACGAACACTTTCCAAGAGAGATAAAAAAGTGAAAGCGAGTCGGTTATTCCGGTTTTATTCCCTCATTTGCATTTTATTTCGTAACTTTGCAGTCTAAATAAGTAACGCATGATTTCAGTAGAGAATCTTAAAGTAGAGTTTGGCGTGAAGCCACTTTTCCATGATGTGAGCTTTGTGGTTAACGATCACGACCGCATTGCCTTGGTTGGAAAAAACGGTGCCGGCAAATCTACCATGCTGAAGATATTATACGGCCTGCAGAAGCCCACGTCGGGAACAATCAGTATTCCCAACGGCTGCACCATCGGCTATCTGCCTCAGGTGATGAAGATATCCGATGACACTACAGTGCTTGAGGAGACGCGTAAAGCCTTCTCTGACCACACCGCAATGGCGGAGAAGCTGCGTAAGATGGAGCAGGAGATGGCCGAGCGCACCGATTATGAGAGCGAGAGTTATATGGATCTCGTCGACCGTTTTACGCAAGAGCATGAGCGGTTCCAAATGATGGGCGGTGACAATTACGAGGCCGAGATGGAGCGTACGCTCATCGGTCTTGGCTTCGAGCGGTCTGATTTTAACCGCCCCACCCGTGAGTTCTCCGGTGGTTGGCGTATGCGCATCGAGTTGGCCAAGATACTGTTGCGCCACCCCGACGTGCTTTTGCTCGACGAGCCGACCAACCACCTTGACATCGAATCAATACAGTGGTTGGAGCAATTCATCCAGAACAGCAGTGCAGCGTTGGTGCTTGTCAGTCACGACCGTGCTTTTATCAACAATATCACCAATCGTACGATAGAAATCACCTGCGGTCATATTGAGGACTATAAGGTGAAATACGACGAATATCTCGTGTTGCGCAAGGAGCGTCGAGAGCAGCAAATCCGCGCTTGGCAAAACCAGCAGAAAGAGATCGCCGATACGAAGGCGTTCATCGAGCGGTTCCGCTATCAGGCCACAAAAGCTGTGCAGGTGCAGCAGCGCATCCGTCAGTTGGAGAAGATTGTGCCCATTGAGGTTGACGAGGTGGACAACAAGGTGATGCATCTGAAGTTTCCTCCCTGTCTGCGCAGCGGCGACTTCCCCGTCATCTGCGAGGATGTCCGCAAGGATTATGGCGCGCACACCATCTTCGATCATGTCAACATGACCATCCGTCGCGGCGAGAAGGTAGCTTTCGTCGGTAAGAACGGTGAAGGTAAGTCGACGCTGGTCAAGTGCATCATGGGCGAGATTCCTTTTACTGGGAAACTGAAGATTGGCCACAACGTACAGATAGGTTACTTCGCACAGAACCAGGCGCAGATGCTCGACGAGTCAATCAGCATCTACGACACCATCGACCAAGTGGCAACTGGTGATATGCGATTGAAGATCAACGACCTGTTGGGTGCGTTCATGTTTGGTGGTGAGACGAGTGAGAAGAAAGTGAAAGTGCTCTCCGGTGGCGAGCGCTCCCGCTTGGCAATGATCCGTCTGTTGCTTTCACCTGTCAATCTGCTCATCCTCGATGAGCCGACCAACCATCTCGATATTCCTTCCAAGGAGGTGTTGAAAGAAGCCATCAAATCATTTGATGGTACCGCTATCATCGTCAGCCACGACCGCGAGTTCCTCGACGGACTGGTGTCTAAAGTCTATGAGTTTGGCGGCGGTAAGGTGCGTGAGCACATCGGCGGCATCTACGACTACCTGCGGGCGCATAAGGCTGAGACTATCGGTGAGGCCATCGGTGAGCAGGCACCCGTTGCGAAGGAAAACGTTACGCTGCGGCAACAAACTGACAAGACGCCTCAACCACAGTCTGCGGCCAAGACTGAGAGCAAGGAGAACTGGCAGGAACACAAGGAAAAGCAAAAGAAGCTCCGTAAGGCGCAGCGCGCTGTGGAAGACTGCGAGAGCAAGATTGCCAAGATGGAGGGTCGGCTGAAAGAGCTTGACGCGCTACTCATGGATCCGAAGAACGCCTCGAATATGGAGCTCGTTACTGAATACACAACGACGAAGCAAGCCCTCGATAAGGAGAATGACCGGTGGCTTGAACTGTCGGAGCAAGTAGAGAATTTAAAGTAATTATCAGATAATCATTTAATCAACAATAGTAGTTATGCTCAATATGAAACAAATTGTGCCGATGATGTTAATGTTCCTCGCGGCTTCAACGACTGGTGTTGAGGCGCAGAGCAAGTCAGGCCTTGACCTGACCAACCTCGACAAGACCGTTCGCCCTGCCGACGATTTCTATCAGTTTGCCACCGGCGGTTGGCAGAAGTTGCATCCGCTGCCTGCTGCATACAGCCGCTTTGGCAGTTTCGATATGTTGCAGGAAAATGTCAACAAGCAGGTGAACACCATTCTTACGGACTTAGGTAAGAAGCAGTATAAGGAAGGTACCACGGAGCGCAAGCTCAGCGATTTCTATAAGTTGGCTATGGACCAGCAGCGCCGCAACAACGAGGGGCTGGCTCCGGTGAAGCCCTATCTCGATGCGATGGAGGCTGCCAAGACGGTTGACGACCTGCACGCCCTGCAGCTACGCTATGCCAAGTTGGGTATCGGCGTACCCTATGGCGCCTATTTCGGTGCTGATGAGAAGAATGTTACCCGCAATATCCTCAGCCTCGGTCAGGGTGGATTGACGCTCGGTCAGAAGGACTGGTACCTCAACAACGACTCGGCTACGGTAGCCATCCGCAATGCCTTCCGCAAGTACCTCGTCAAGATGTTTACGCTTTATGGCTTCGATGAGGCCAGTGCCCAGCAGAAAGCTGATTTCGTTTTCCGCTTCGAGACCGAGTTGGCGCTGGCTTCAAAGAGCAATGTAGAGTTGCGCGACCCGCAGGCCAACTACAACAAGATGAGTCTGAAGGAGTTTGAGACCAACTATCCCAATATTCCCTTGGCTAAGATGGCTCAGGCTGAGGGCGTTAAGCTCGACTACATCCAAGAGATGGTTGTCGGTCAGCCTGCATTCTTCACTGCTTACAACAGCTTGCTTCCTTTGCAGAGTGCTGACGAGTTGCGCGCCATCATGGAGTGGGATATCATCTCCAGTTCATCCTCTTATCTGACCGATGAAATTCGTCAGGCCAATTTCGATTTCTTCGGAAAGACGATGTCTGGCCGCAAGGAGGAATACCCCTTGTGGAAGCGCGCGACCAATCAGGTGGAGAGCGCAATGGGTGAGGCGCTTGGCAAGATGTATTGCGAGCGCTATTTCCCCGCTTCGAGTAAAAAGATGATGGAGCAGCTCGTTCACAATCTTCAGGTGAGCCTCGGACAGCGAATCGATGCCCAGACCTGGATGAGCGACTCCACGAAGAAAAACGCCCACGCCAAGTTGGATAAGTTCTACGTTAAGATTGGCTATCCCAATAAGTGGACCGATTACAGCAAGCTCGTCATCGATCCCAGCAAGAGTTTCTTTGAGAATATCCTTGCAACGCGCATCTTCGCCGTTGACAAGATGATTGCCGACAAGGCCGGTAAACCTGTGGATAAAGACGAATGGTATATGACCCCGCAGACGGTCAATGCTTATTACAATCCTACGACCAACGAGATTTGCTTCCCCGCCGGCATTCTGCAGCGTCCATTCTTCGATCCTAAAGCCGACGCAGCCTTCAACTATGGCGCCATCGGTGTGGTTATCGGCCACGAGATGACCCACGGATTCGACGACCAGGGTCGTCAGTATGACGCCGACGGCAATCTGCATGACTGGTGGACGGCATCCGACGCCAAGGGCTTTGAGCAGCGCGCCAAGCTCTACAGCGACTTCTTCGACAGCATTGAGGTGTTGCCCGGACTGCATGCCAATGGTAAGTTCACGCTGGGGGAGAACCTCGCCGACCACGGAGGTCTGCAGGTTGCCTTCAACGCCTTTAAGAATGCTACTGCCGCCAAACCGTTGAAGACGCTCAACGGCTTTACACCCGAACAGCGTTTCTTCATTGCCTATGCTGGCGTATGGGGTCAGAATATCACCGATCAGGAGATTCGCAACCGCGTAAAGCGTGACCCGCACGCCCTCGGTGAGTGGCGCGTCAACGGTGCACTGCCGCATATCGACGCTTGGTATAAGGCCTTCAACGTAAAGCAGGGCGACAAGATGTTCATCCCTGAGAGCGAGCGTCTGCAGCTCTGGTAAACAATGTTGTCATAACCGTTAATTCGCCGTTGTCTTTGCGGCATCATTAAGATAAAGTAGAGAAAGGAATACGAAATGCCATTAAGATTGCCCGACCGGCTACCGGCCATTGATATACTGAAGCGTGAGAACATCTTCGTGATGGATGAGACGCGTGCCCACAGCCAGCAGATTCGTCCGTTGCGTATCGTCATCCTCAATCTCATGCCGCTAAAGATAACGACCGAGACCGACCTCATCCGTCTGTTGTCCAACACCCCGCTGCAGATGGAGGTCTATTTCATGAAGCTCAAGAGCCATACGTCGAAGAATACCCCCGTGGAGCACATGATGATGTTCTACAAGGATTCGGAGCTGCTGATGCAGCATAAGTTCGATGGCATGATCATCACCGGAGCCCCCGTTGAGACCATTCCCTATGAGAATGTAGACTATTGGCGGGAAATCAACCGCATCTTCGATTGGGCCCGCAGCAATGTCCAGAGCACGCTCTACCTCTGTTGGGGTGCTATGGCTGCGCTCTACCATTTCTATGGCATCCCCAAATATCAGTTGGAGACGAAGAAGTTTGGTATCTTCAAGACGCGCCCGGTCAATACGTTCCTGCCCATCTTCCGTGGCTTCGACGATGTGTTCTACATGCCTCACAGCCGTCATACGGAGGTGAGGGCTGACGATATCAATAAGGTGTCGGAACTGCATATCATCGCTGATTCCAGCGAAGCCGGCGTGAGCATCGTCAGCTCACGTCATGGCCGTGAGTTCTATATCCTCGGTCATCTGGAGTATGCTCCCGACACTCTCGATAAGGAATACCACCGTGACTTGGGTAAACGCGACGACGTGGAGATGCCTATGCACTATTATGAAGACGATGATCCTGAAAAGAAACCGATTGTCAGGTGGCGTTCAGCGGCTAATCTGTTCTACAGCAACTGGATTAACTACTACGTCTATCAGGAGACGCCGTTCAACATCGACGACATCAAGTAGCAGACGTCTTTACCATCTTCGGCATGAGAACATTAGAACTTTTAGCTCCTGCAAAGAACCTTGCCTGTGGTTTGGCGGCCATCGAGCATGGTGCTGACGCTGTTTATATTGGCGCCGACCGCTTCGGAGCCCGTGCAGCAGCTGGCAATAGCGTGGACGATATCGCCCACCTTTGCGACTACGCCCATCGTTTTGGCGCCCGCGTCTATGTAACGGTCAACACCATTATCTATGAAGATGAGCTCTCGGCTACGCAGCAGCTCATCACTGAGTTGGCCCGCATTGGCGTCGATGCCTTACTGGTGCAGGATATGGCAACGCTTGCCATGCATCGCGTGGCCCTGCAGCAGGTGGGTTATGCGCCGGCGTTGCATGCCTCGACCCAGATGGATAACCGTACGGTTGAGAAAGTGGCGTGGCTGCGAAGTCTTGGCTTCTCGCGTGCGGTATTGGCGCGGGAGTTGTCGGTTGAGGAGATTCGCGCTATCCATGAAGCTAATCCTGATGTTGAGTTGGAGGTGTTTGTGCATGGTGCTTTGTGCGTGAGCTATAGCGGGCAATGCTATGCGTCGCAGTATTGCTTCAACCGCTCGGCCAACCGAGGGGCTTGCGCGCAGGTCTGCCGTATGCAGTACGACTTAGTCGATGCTACGGGGAAGACGGTGGTCAACAACCGCTACTTGCTTTCGCTGAAGGACTTATGTCTCATCGACCACCTCGAGGAGCTGGCAGATGCCGGCGCTTCCTCATTTAAGATTGAGGGCAGGTTGAAAGATGTTGACTATGTGAAGAATGTGGTGGCTGCCTACAGTGAGCAACTCAATAAGGTCGTCAGCCATCACCCCGACCGCTATCGTCGGGCTTCGTGGGGGCGCGTTGCCTATGCATTCACCCCTAATTTGGCCAAGACCTTCAACCGGGGTTATACCACCTATTTCCTGCATGGCCGTCAGCCCGACATAGCTTCGATGGATACGCCGAAGGCTTTAGGCGAGTTTGTTGGCCATGTCAAGGAACTGCGCCGCGACTCATTCAATGTTGCGGGTACTGCTGCTTTTGCCAATGGCGACGGTCTCTGCTTCATCAATAAAGACCATGAGTTGGAAGGTTTCCGCGTCAATCGGGTAGTGGGCAACCGCCTCTACCCCTTGCGTATGCCCCAAAATCTACAACCGGGTATGGCGCTCTATCGCAACAACGATGAGGCGTTCACCAAAGCGATGCAAGGCAACACCGCCAGCCGGAAGTTGACGGTTGATCAGTATTTCGCCACTACGCCGGATGGTTTCAGCCTTACGATGACGCTGACCGTTGACGATGGGGAAGCTATCAAAGCGACGGCTTCCGTGGCGTTCGCCCATCAGGTGGCTAAAAATCCACAACACGACAATATCATCAAGCAGTTATCGCGCTTGGGTAACACTGTTTATGAGAGTGGGCAGGTGACCATTGCCGATGAGGCAGCGCAGTTGTTCGTACCTTCGAGTGTGCTTGGTGAACTACGGCGTGAGGCTGTCAAGTCAATGGATGAAGCCGTAGCTGATTGGTGGACGAATAGCCAGCGGAAAGCCAACGCTATGGTGGAGCAGCCGTCAGATGAACCAGCCAAGACTTGGGCACCGGAGTACCGCCAATACCCTTACCTTTATAACATCGCCAATCATGCGGCTGAGGCTTTCTATGCGCAGCATGGATTGGACCACACCGATCCGGCTTTGGAGGTGAGGAAACCGCAGCGCGCAGTGGTGATGCAGTGCCGCTATTGCATTCGCTACAACCTTGGTTTCTGCGTTAAGCATGGCGGACGCAAACCCACATGGAAGGAGCCGTTGACCCTGCGCATGGGTGACGGACGACGCTTCGAGGTGGAGTTTCGCTGCAACGAATGCCAGATGAACTTGTATCCAAAAGATTAAATTGATGGTAAAATGAAGAGAACGAACCGACATCATCCGATGCTCATGCTGCTGCCAGTCGTGTTGCTCACCTTCATGCTTGGCTCCTGCTATCAGCATCGTACGCTGAAGAAAACGTTGCCCGGCAATTTTCATTTCACCGAGCAGACGCTCGACTCGCTCTCTTTCTTCTCTACCCATCATTATACCAACAACTACAACTTCGTGGTGCGCGCCGACAGCTTACAACTACTGCGGCAGCAGCCGGAGGAGCAGCAGCCGGGCATGAATGTCGATACATTCTACGTCTACCGCGGCGACCATGTGGTGGTGGCTGACATCCGCATGATTCCCACCGACAGCATCGACTCGGTTTGGGTGGAGTTGGCCAATGATACGTCGGCTTTCGGTTGGACACGGGAGAGCAATATGCTGCCCAAGGTGATGCCCGATGACCCTATCTCGCAGTTCATCTCAGACTTCTCCAACATCCATCTCATCTTTTTCCTCGTCGTGGTGAGCCTCTTCGGTGCCCTTTATCTGTTGTGGCGCATCTTCCGCAGCAAGGCCCACATCGTTCATTTCCACGACATCGATTCGGTCTATCCTACGCTGCTTTGCATCATTGTAGCCTCTTCAGCGACATTCTATGCTACCATACAGATGTTTGTTCCACAGTTGTGGCAGCATTTCTACTTCCATCCTACGCTCAATCCCTTCTCGGTTCCGCCAGTGCTTGGCGTCTTCCTGCTGTCGGTATGGGCGATGCTCATCGTAGCCCTCGCAGCCTTCGACGATGTGCGCCACAAGCTGCCCATGGGTGAGGCCATCGTTTATTTAGGTGGATTGGCTTCGGTGTGTGCAGTCGATTACATTGTCTTCAGCATTACGACGCTTTATTATGTAGGCTATCCGCTGCTTGTGGCCTACATTTGGTTTGCCTTATACCGCCATTTCCACAATCGTTCGCGCTATGTCTGCGGCAATTGCGGGCATGTGCTTCGCCGCAAGGGTCGTTGCCCTTACTGCGGTGCATGGAATGAATAAGAAAGGGTAGGGGCGCTTATTTCTTACACACAGCGGCCAGCCAACGGCTGAACTCATTGCGGTAGCCGTTGAACACGTTGATGTCGACGGCACCGTGAATACCGCTCACACGGCCGTCGGGAGCCAACTGCCATACCCAAAGCTTCACATCGGGCTTGTACTCGCCGTAGCGCGCTATCCACACGGGGTAGCTGTGTTTGATGTCGGGCGCATAGTCGAGATAGCGGTTGACGAAGGTCTGACTGATGTATAAGATTGGTCGCATGCCGGTGCGCTTCTCCACGATTTGCAGCCAGTTGCGTACGCGGCTCCACATGGCAGTCACGCCCCCCATCTTCTTTATCTGACTGGGCAGCGGTTCGAGATCGAGAACCGGAGGCAGGTCGCCTTGCTTGAAATGACTGTGAGCCAGGAAGAAGGCCGCTTGCTGGGCGCCGGTGGTGCGGTAAGTGAAGAAATGGTAGGTGCCCACCGGGTAGCCGTGTTTGCGCGCCATCTGATAGTCGTTGTAATAATAAGGATTGATGAGTGAGGCGCCCTCGGTGCTCTTGATGAAGATGAACGACACCTTATAGTCGATGTTGCCGCTCACGTTTTTCTTCGACAGCGAGCCGAGATGCGTGATGCGCATCTGGCTCCAGTCAATGCCATAGCGGTGCTTCCCCTTCTCATGCTGATAGCGGGAGAGGTCGATGCCGTAGATGCGCTCCGAGGTATAGTTAAGGCGCTCGCCCTTGTAGACGTCGTGGCGCCACTCGCCAACGCGGAAATAGCGGCGCTGCGAGGAAAAGCCGAAGCCCGTGCGCTCGTCGTTTTTCCACTGCCCTTCGTAGTAGGTGCCCAACGAGTCGCGGTAATGACCGTAGCCGTTGGCTTGCAGATGACGGTTGAATTCACCGGTATAGACGCCAGCCGAATCGCGGCGGGTGCCGGTGACGAGGGTGTCGTGGTCCCACTGCCCTTCCACCTTGCGGCCAAGGGAGTCGTGCACCCAGCCCAAGCCCTGCCTGAGGCCATTATGCCAGGTACCGCTGTAAAGAATAGAATCGCCCTGATAGAGTACGCCCAAGCCCTCACGATGACCGTTGGCCATTTGACCGCGGTAGGTGAGGCTGTCGTTGGTGACGGTCACGATCTCGTTGCTGCGGATGGTGCAACCCGCCAACAAAGAGATGATGACGAGCAATGGAATGAGCCACATCGACTTTCTCATGGCATCACCTCCTTTCTCGAAATGATACCGAGGTAGCGGCCATGCTGCGAGAATACCGGACTGCCGTCGGCTGCAAAGAGCCTCGGCAGGTCGTGGCGGTTGCCGCTTTTGAAGTGGCCGGTGACGAGGATGGCATGGTGCTCGGTCAACTTATTGGTGGCCGAGAGTGCTACAACGATGATTTTCTTATGATGGGTTACACCCCAGGGCACATTTCTAACAGCGTAGACGCCCCAAGGCTTGAGACTCCTTTGCGTATGCAGAATGACTGGCTGCCCCGACTTACCGGCATTGGTGATGATAGGCTGGCAGTTGACGCATTGGAGTTTGCCTTTGCCGTCATACCACGACACCTTGTAAACGCCCTTGCGGAATAGCTTGATTTGCTTTATGTTTTTGATAGCCAATAGCTTACGATAGCGGCTGGTCAGCGAGTCGGTCTCTATTTTCTGCGCGTTGGCGTAGGTGGCAATCTGGGTGTAACCCTCGTCGATGACGCCATGGCTGCGCAGGTAATAGATGAGCTCTTTGCGCTCCACTTCCTTTCGTTTGAGCAGACTGCCGAGCGAGTCGGTGCCTTCAGCGACCAGTTTGCGCAGTGTATCGGCGTTTTCGAGATGTTTATGGTGAATTGGGGTGAAGCCGTTGTCGATGGTGAGCACACGGCCGTCGCAGCTTGGCCACCACCAATGGCGGTTGATCCAAACGCCTTGCTGATGGATGGAGTCGGCCATGAGTACAATGGTGTCTTTGCCTGAGGCCAGACAAAGAAAACTCTTGCCTTCAACAAAACAGGTGGAGCGTCGTATCTCGGCTTCGGTGGCGGGCATTGAGCGGACTACAAGCCACGTGAGGCCGCAGGCCAGAAGCAGAATACCTAATACAAGCAGTTTATGTCGTGTGAACTTAGCAAGCATGCCAAACAACAACTTTCTATTATCTTTTGCAAAAGTACAAAGATAATGCGAGACAACCAATAATTAACCGCAAAACGATTGGTCAATTTGTCGATAATCATTATTTTTGCAAGACAATAAGACATGCTTATGGAGATCGTATTGATTATCGTTGCTTTCGTTGTAGGTGCTTTGTTGGCCTACCTCTTCACTCAAAACAAATTAAAGAGCGTGCAGTCGGACTTGCTTTTGGCTCAGCAGCAGACACAGACCGAGCGTCAGGCAAAGGATGAGTTGCAGGGTCGGTTGCAGGCAGCGGCTGATGAAGCCGGTCAACTGCGGTCGCAACTGTCTGACGTCAAGGCACAACTGAGCGCAGTGCAGGCGCAGTTGGATACCGAGCGTGCGCACAACGCCAGTGAGACCAAACTGCGTCAGGAACAGGCCGACCGCGAGATGGCGTTGCGGCAGCAGCAGTTTCAGGAGCAGTTGCGCACCGTACAGGAGCAGTTCTCCACGCTGGCCACGAAGGTGCTCGATCAGACTGCCGACAAACTGAAGACCACCAACAACGAGGAGATGCAACATATCACCCAGCCCCTGCGCGACAACATCGACAAGCTACACGACGCCATCGAAAAGACCAATCAGGAGACGGTCAAGAGCACGGCGTCGCTCTCGCAGCAGCTCAATGCGATGGCCGAGCAGACGCAGAAGATTGACACCACGGCCACACGCTTGACCAACGTGATGCGTGGCAGCAATAAGTTGCAGGGCAACTGGGGTGAGCTCTTCCTGCAGGAGATCCTTGAGCAGAATGGCTTCAAGGAGGGAGTCAACTACGATGTGCAGCAGACGCTGACCGATGAGCAGGGCCGTGCGCTGACCAACGATAATGGGCGCCGCATGATACCCGATGTTATCCTGCACTATCCTAAGAATGAAGATGTTATCATCGACTCGAAGATGAGCATCGAGGCGTATTATGAGTATGTGAATGCTGATAACGAAATGCTGCGGAAGAAGTATGCCGATGACTTGGTGAAGAGCATCCGCACGCAGTATATGGGGCTTTCGCGTAAGGATTATAGCAGTTATGTAAAGCCGCCGCGCCACGCCATCGACTTCGTCATTATGTTCGTACCCAATGAGGGCGCGCTGCAGCTGGCGCTCGCCACCGATAAGAAATTGTGGAACGATGCCTTTGAGCATCGGGTGTTTATCACCTCGCAGCAGAACCTCATGGCGATACTGAAGATGATACAGTTGGCTTGGCGCCAGTATGTGCAGACCGAGAATCAGCTGCGGGTGTATGGACTCGCCGAGGAATTGCTGAAGCGCGTCAATGAGTTCGTGAAGCGCTTCACCAAACTGCGGAAGGATATCGACACGCTGAGTAAGGACTACGACGACGTGAGCAACAAAGCTTATACGGGTAAGCAGAGCATTGCGCAGAAAGCCAATGAACTGGTGCGGCTTGGCGTAAAAGATGGTGCCATCAGTCCGCTCACCGATACTTCGGCGTCGCCGCTGCAGGAATAATGCAGCAGATGAGCTATTGAGATAAGGTACTTATCGCGTTAACGTTTGTTGTATAGTGCGTTGTCAGAACAGCGAGAGCCAGTCGTCGAACTGCTTGTTTTGGAAGACTTGCCAACCAACCGACTGGCGAGCGGCCTCGCAGTTCTCGGGTAAGTCATCGATGAAGAGCGTCTCGTCGGGATGGATGCCCGTTTGTCTCACCACCTCTTTATATATAGCGGGATTGGGCTTGTCGAGGTGAAGGCGCTGAGAGAGGAAGACTTGATCAAAGTAGTCATCCACCGTATGGCCCTGGTAGGGGAACAGCGTCTTGACACAGTAGTCCCAATGCATGTCGATGGTATTGCTGAGCAGAAATACGCGATGACCTTCTGCCCGCAGCCGCAGCAGCATGGCTTTCTTAGCATCGGGGATGTAGGCCAGCATCTTGTCGGCAGCGGCCTCGATAGCCGCGTTGGTGACTGCCAGCCCCGACAACCTGCGGATGGCGTCGCAGAACTGTTCGGTTGAGATGAGCCCGAGACCGAGCTGGTGCATCAGCTGGTGGCCTTCAGCCTGATGTTCACCTTGAAGCAGCGGGGTAAGGCCCAATTCGGCAAAGGCGTTGAGACAGGCTTCGCTGTCGAGCCGCACCAATACATTGCCGAGGTCGAAGATGATGTTGTAGTAGTTTATCATTACCAATAAATGAAACGAAGCCCATGAGGCGCTGTTGTCTCATGGGCTATGTTTAGTACGCTCAGCATGAGCATCAGCTAACGGGTGCGAGTCCCGAAGTTGCCCTAATAGCGGGAAAGCTATAGCCAAAGGCAAGGGTGTCCGTGGCGAC
>ONAR01000023.1 GCA_900315835.1 uncultured Prevotella sp. | reverse complement strand
CTACGGCATTCTACCGTCTTCAAGCTATTATTTGCGCAGTGGCCTCGACTTTTTTATCCAACTGGTGTAAAATCAGAATAATTTTATGTAAGTTTGCAGAAAAATAAAACAACATGTCTATCATTGGGAGAGCGGCGGACTGGATTTACCCGTCGGGAAATATTGAAGGAAACGGGCATCGCCGACAGCGGAAACTTCTCAAAGATGCTTGACGCATTGATATCCAGTGACTTTATAGAGAGTTATGTGCCTTTCGGTGAAGGGAAGCGCAACTTACGTTATAAGTTGTCTGATATGTTTTGCATGTTCTATCTGAAATTCGTTGATGGAAAGACAAACATTGACGACAATTTTTGGAAGTTCAACGTCACCTCACCAGCCATTAGTATTTGGCGCGGCTTTGCTTTCGAGGAAGTGTGCTTCCGTCATATCACCCAAATCAAACAGGCACTTGGCATTCTTGGTGTAATCACTTCACAGTCCTCGTGGTCATTGAGAGGTGATGATGACATAGACGGCACGCAAATAGACATGCTCATTGACAGGAATGATAACGTCGTCAACATGTGCGAGATGAAGTTCTATAATGAGAATTTCACAATCAGCAAGCAATACAATTCCACTATTGTACATAGATTGAATGTCCTTTCGGGAATGATACCTAAAAGGAAGTCAATCCACAGTACGCTGATTACGACCTATGGCTTAACGCAGAATGAGTATAGCGGCGACTTTCAGCAGGTAATCACCCTGGATGCCCTCTTCGTGGAATCGTAATAAGGTACTCAATGGTCTTTAAGCCGAATAAATGGCAATGGTTTCTTTAAAATCAATAAAACCTTCGGCTGATAGCTTAAAAAACGTGGCAATCCTACACCTTGCAAAGTTATTTTTGTAAATTTGCAAGGTACTATAGTTAGATGACGATGAAAAAACTATTGATATGCCTTTTTGCTTTGGTCGCCGTGATGGCTGGCTGCAGCTCTGACGACGACTTGGATGGCAGTTCCAAGAGTAGCTCCAGTAGTCTGCGTCAGGTCGTCGACAGTCTCGACAGCAACTATGTCTATGAGTTGCCGGTGGTATTCCATGTCCTTTATAGTGACGAGAATAGTGCAACGCAGTATATTCCTTACCAGCGGTTGGCTAACATTCTGAGTTACGTCAACCAGATTTACCAGGGCAATGTGTATGGCGAGAGCGAGAATATCAATGTGAAGTTCGTTTTGGCCACAAAGGATGAGAATGGCAACACAATGCGCTATCCCGGTGTGGACTACGTCAAGTATACTGGGGAATACCCCATTGACGTCAATGCATTTATGACCGACAACACTGGCGCCAACGTGAAATATATCTGGGAGCCGAACAACTACATCAATGTGATGATGTTCAATTTCAAGCCGGACTCAAAAGATTCCACCAATATCGTGCTCGGTATCTCCCACATGCCCTATTCGGTGAAAGGA
Source organism: uncultured Prevotella sp. (assembly GCA_900315835.1). Classification (GTDB taxonomy): domain Bacteria; phylum Bacteroidota; class Bacteroidia; order Bacteroidales; family Bacteroidaceae; genus Prevotella. The sequence goes on along the minus strand of ONAR01000023.1, from coordinate 41,468 downwards.
AGCAGTCATCAGCTTGAGGGCTTGGCAACGGTTACGAATGATAATCTTAAGAAAAGCAATTTGGGATATGCCTATTGCTCAGCTATCAACAGCCTCTATGCTGGTCAGCAATCGGGTGGCGGTTTCTATCAAAGTGACCGTTATACCAATATAAACCATCAAGCCACAAACTTTTCTCCAGCTGACATCGTGGTAACCGTAGCCCATGAACTGGGTCATTATCTCGGGCTGTATCATGATTTTACGGAATCTAAAAGCAATTCGAGCGTGGAGCCGGTAGACTCTTGCGGCGACACTGACTATTGCGCCGATACCTATTCCTATAACCGGGCGGAATATCTTGAATATGTTAATCGTCAGTTGTTGGATACCACCATTAAGCATTACATGGTAGATTTGGTGCAGCGTCGGTCATGTGACGGCATCGCATTCAATGCCGACAACATCATGGACTATTTCTTCACCTATGGCTTCAAAATTACGAAGGACCAGCAGACACGCATCCGTAATGTGCTCAACTACAGTCCACTTATCCCCGGACCAAAGCTCAGCAATGGAACGACCTCAACGCGTGCCTCGGAGCCGTCCGGGCGTATCGATTTGCCTATAACCATTATAAAATAGCTTTATTACAATGACCATTTACGATATAACAGCACCGCAAACCCTGGATGCCGATGTCACACTTCCGGCATCGAAAAGCATCAGCAACCGCGCACTGATCATACACGCCCTCAGCGGTGGCAATACCTTACCCGACAACCTGTCCGATTGCGACGACACCCGTGTCGTCATGGCAGCGCTGAAGGATATGCCGCCGGTCATCGATGTTAAGGCGGCAGGAACGGCCATGCGGTTTATGACCGCTTACCTCGCCGTGACTCCCGGCGAACATACCATCACCGGCACCGAGCGCATGTGCCACCGACCCATAGGACTGTTGGTCGACGCCCTGCGCATGATGGGTGCCGACATCTGCTATCGGGGGGAGGAAGGCTTCCCGCCGCTCTTCATCCGCGGTCATAAGCTGCCGGGCGGCAAACTGGAGGTGCCGGGCAACATCAGTTCGCAGTTCATCTCGGCCTTGCTGCTCATCGCACCGATGATGCAGGAAGGGCTGACGCTCCATCTGACGGGCGAGATTGTGTCGCGTCCGTATATCGACCTCACGCTCTGGGTGATGCAGAATTATGGCGCCGACGTCGACTGGGCCAGCACCGACACGATTGTCGTCAAGCCCAAGCCTTACCTCGACCGTCCCTATCTCATTGAGAATGATTGGAGTGCGGCAAGCTATTGGTACGAGATGGCGGCGCTCTATCCCGAGGGCAGCGTACGCCTCTCTTTGGACGGGCTGATGAACGGTTCACGCCAGGGCGACTCCGTCGTACGCTACATCTTCTCCCTGCTCGGCGTCCACACGCAGTTCGCCGAACCGCATTCCAGTCAGCCGACAGTGGTCAACCTCAGCCGCCATGCCGACCATATCGACCGCTTGAGCTACGACTTCATCAACTGCCCCGACTTGGCCCAGACCGTAGTGTGTACGTGTTGCGCACTCGATATACCTTTCACCTTCACCGGTCTGAAGAGTCTCCGCATCAAAGAAACCGACCGGCTGCAGGCCCTCCGCAATGAGTTGCTCAAGCTCGGTTATCCATTGCATATCGGCGATGATGGTGAGCTGTCGTGGAGCGGCACCAAATGCGAGCCGTCGTTCGACGCCATCGACACCTACGAGGATCATCGCATGGCGATGGCCTTCGCGCCATTTGCCATTAAGTTTCCCCATCTCCGCATCCGCCATCCCGAAGTGGTCTCGAAGTCCTATCCCGGCTTCTGGGATGATCTGAAAAGCGCATGGTTTCACATTGACGAATAAGCGCTGATGATTTATCTGTTGCTTGCCCTGCTCGTATTGGGGCTGTTCTGCGCTGCCTTGGGCTACTTCTCCCATCGGCGTGGTGAGAGCGACGAGATTGTCGTGGCACCGGGCGACTGCGGTTCATGCAGTGGCAGCAATGCCATGTGTGAGCAGGAGTGTACCATGCAGGCCGCCACCAAGCCCATCGTCTATTACGACGATGAGGAACTCGACGCCTTTCGTGGTCGGCCGTCAGACAGCTATACCGACGAGGAGACCCAGCAGTTTGCCGAGGTGTTGGAGACCCTGCGCAGCGACGAGGTGAAGCCGTGGGGTAGGAGCCTTATCTTGCGGGGCATCAACATGCCGGATGGCATCAAGGATGAGTTTATCCTGATGTCGGAGAGTGCATCGTGAGTTGGACCAAAGTGCTTGCAGCCTTGTGGCGAGGAGAAATAATCTCAGTAATAGGCAATAAATAGGGGCTTTACGCAGTTATATTAACGTTGAATAAAAGAGTAAGAAACCTCATACACATATTGCTTGCGGCAGTGTCGATAGTGACTTTGGCTGCAGGTTGCTCCACCGCGAAAAATAATGCCCGCACGCGGTGGTGGGAGGCTTTTAATGCCCGTTACAATACTTATTATAACGGCAAACTCGCTTATATCGACGGATCGCTGGAGAAGGAAACGGGCAACAAGGATGATTACACCGAGATTATTCCTCTTTACACCGTTGGCAATAAGAACAGCAAGGAATTGGGTAAAAGTAATTTCGACCGGGCAATACTGAAGTCGCAGAAAGCCATCAAGTTGCATAGCATCAAGCGTCGGCCAGAATGGAATAAGAGCCGCCGTAAGACCCAGCGCGACATCGAATGGCTCAACCGACGTGAATATAATCCCTTCCTTTGGAAGGCGTGGATGCTCATGGGCCGCTCGCAGTTTCATGAGGGCGACTTCGATGCCGCATCCTCGACATTTGCCTACATGAGTAGGCTCTACGAGACCCAGCCATCAATCTATGCCCTCGCCAGGGCGTGGTTAGCCAAGAGTTATGTCGAGAACGGTTTTCTTTACGACGCCGAGGATGTGATACGCGATATGCGGCGCGACTCCATTCCATGGCGGGCGCAGAAGGAGTGGGACTATACCATGACCGACTATTACCTTCATACCGGCGACTATGCCAGTGCCATTCCCTACCTGCGTAAGGTCATCCGCCATGAGATGCGGCGCAAGCAGAAAGCCCGTGAGTGGTTCCTCATGGGGCAGCTGTGTAAGGCTTTGGGGCGCAATAAGGAGGCTTATCAGGCTTTCCGTCATACGGTGAGGCTCAATCCGCCTTATGAACTGGAATTCAACGCCCGCATCGCCCAAACGGAGGTGCTGGCTCAGGGTCAGTCGCGTAAGATGATTGGTCGGTTGAAGCGCATGGCGCGGTCGGATAATAATAAGGATTATCTGGACCAGGTGTATTATGCCATCGGTAACATCTATCTCGCCCAGAAGGATACGACGCAGGCCATTGCCAGTTATGAGCAGGGCAACAAGAAGAGCACTCGGTCTGGCACCGAGAAAGGTGTGCTGTTGCTTAAGCTTGGCGACCTGTATTGGGACCTTGAGCGCTATGCCGATGCCCAGCGCTGTTATGGTGAGGCCATCGGTATGCTCGACAAGGAGCGCCCTGACTATGAGCAACTCTCCAACCGCTCGAAGGTGCTCGATGAACTGGTGCCCTATACCGAGGCGGTACATTTGCAGGACTCCCTGCAGGAACTCGCCGGCATGGATGAGGCCAAGCGCAATGAAGCCATCGACCGCGTCATTGAGGCGCTGAAGAAAAAGGAGAAGGAAGAGGCTCGGCAGAAGGCAGAGCAGGAGGCCGCTGAGGCGCAGCAAAGCGGTCAGTCCGACATAGACATAGGCAATGGCAACAATACGAAGACGAAGACTACTAAGCGTACCACTACGACCACACAGCAGTCAAAGGACTGGTATTTCTACAGTCCGATAGCTATCGCGCAGGGTAAGCAGCAGTTCCAGCAACTCTGGGGTAAGCGCGAGAATGTCGACAACTGGCAGCGCAACAATAAGACGGTGGTCGCCGGAATGAACAACGGTGACAGCGGTGAGATTACCGATGAGGAGCGCGCGAAGATGGAGGCTGAGCAGGCGCGTCAAGACTCCATCGACAAGGTGATGGAGAACGCCGAAAATGACCCGCACAAGCGGGAATACTATCTCAAGGATATACCTTTTACGCCGGAAGCCAAGCAGGCCAGCGACCTGATTATCATGGATGGTCTCTACAATAGTGGCGTCATCTTCAAGGATAAGCTCGACAACCTGCCGCTCGGCGAGAAGGCGTTGCGCAGACTCACCGACCACTACCCGAGCTATGAGCATATGGATGATGCTTTCTATCATCTGTTCCTGCTCTATTCGCGCAAAGGAGAACCCGCTGTGGCTCAGCAATATATCGACAGTTTGAAAACGCGTTATCCACATAGCCAGTGGACGACGTTGCTCACCGATCCCGACTTCGTGCGTAATGCGCGTGAGGGCGTCCATTTGGAGGATTCGCTCTATGCGGCCACCTATGATGCGTTCAAGGCCGACCGCTTCAGTGAGGTGAAAGCCAACACCCAGCTGTCGCAGATGCATTTCCCTCTTGGCGCCAACCGTGATAAGTTTATGTTCATCGGAGCTTTGGCCAAACTCAATGATGGCGACAGTCAGAGTTGTCTGGCTGACCTCGACTCGTTGGTCGCCAAATACCCCAATAGTCAGCTGGCTACGTTGGCCGGTATGATTATCAATGGCGTCAAAGCCGGTAAGACCCTGCGTGGCGGAAAGTTCGACATCGGTCAGATGTGGTCGCGGCGTACAGAGGTGCAGGGACCGAATGCGTCGGCTAAAACGCAGCAACTCAGTAATGAGCGCAATACGCCGTTCGTGTTTATGTTGGCTTATGCGCCCGATTCGGTCAATGAGAATAAACTGCTGTATCAGTTGGCCCGCTACAACTTCACCAGTTATCTGGTGCGCGACTTCGAAATCTCTATTGAGGACCATGAGGGCGTTCGCCGGATGATGGTCAGTGGTTTCCGCAACTTCGATGAGGCGTTGACCTATGCCCGTCAGCTCACGGCGCAGCCGCAGCTGGTGAGACTCATCGGCAAGGCCCGTCCAATCCTTATCAGCACGCAGAACTTGCCGTTGCTCGGTACGGCTTATAGCTACGACGACTATACCAAGTTCTATAACAAGCACTTCGCCCCGCTCAAGGTCTCGACGTTCTATCTGCTTACCGAACCAGCCGAGATTGTGACCGAGCCGGAACCGGAAAGTAAGTCTGCGGACAAAGATAACCTCGAGCCGGATGACGCGGGTACGACCATCGTTCCTGACGGAACGACGATTGAGACGCAGCCCACAGGTACGACGGTTATCCCCACGGAAACGACGGATAAGACGCAGCCCACAGGTACGACGGTTATCCCCACGGAAACGACGGATAAGTCGCAGCCCACGGGTACGACGGTTATTCCCGCTGATACGACGGCGGTGCCCTCAGCCAAAGGCACCACAGTGGTACCGACTGAGACCGACATCGATAATTTCCTCAACGATACTTTCGTCGGAGTTGATGATGAGCCTGCCCAGCCCGCAAAGCCTGCCCAACCCGCCAAGACCGAGCAACCCGCCAAGACCGAGCAACCCGCCAAGCTCGCCCAGCCTGAGCAGCCTGCCAAGTCCGCAGCGTCCTCCAAGTCCGAGTCGGGTAAGTCTTCCGCACCCATTCAACCCACTAAACCCATAACCCCCATAAAACCCACCGCCCCCACCACCCCCGAGGACCCCATCACCACCTCCGGCACGACGGTCATTCTTGACGACGACGATGATGAGACTCCTGCGCCGCTACCTGCCGCAGAGCGCAAGCGGGCAGAGAACAACAAAACCACCAAGCCAGCTACCACTGCCAAGCCTTCCACCGCCGCCAAGTCGGCGAGCAAAAAGGCGACAGCCAATAAAAAGTCAGCGTCCACCCAGCAGCAGAAGCCCGCTACGCCTCCTGCAAAGAAAGAAGAGACGAAGCAGCCGAAGAAGGAACTCAAGACACAGGACTATGACTTGGAGGACGAATATTACGATTTAGACGGATTTTAACTATGAACAACGGATGTATACTTTGGGCCGACGACGAGATGGAACTCCTCAAGGCCCACATCATCTTTCTCAATAAGAAAGGATACGAGGTAACCGCCGTCACCAACGGCGCTGACGCCATTGAGGAATGCCGCAAGCGGACCTTCGATCTCATCATGCTCGATGAGATGATGCCCGGTCTGACCGGGCTCGAGACGCTGCAGCGGGTGAAGGAAATTCAGCCGCAGACGCCTGTGGTAATGGTCACGAAGAGCGAGGAAGAAGATATCATGGATCAGGCCATTGGCTCTAAGATAGCCGACTATCTCATCAAGCCGGTCAATCCCAACCAGATTCTCCTGACGCTGAAGAAAAACATCCATCGGCAGGAGATTGTCTCCGAGGTGACGCAAAGCGGTTACCAGCAGGAGTATCAGCAGTTGGCCATGCGTATTGACGACTGCCGCACCTGGAAGGACTGGACTGAGGTGTATCGCCGCCTGGTCCACTGGGAGCTTGAACTCAGTGCTGCCGATACGGGCATGACTGACATGCTGCAGATGCAGAAGGAGGAGGCCAACAATGGCTTTGCCAAATACATCAAGAGCCACTATCTCGACTGGATGGAGGCCTACAACATTGGCGGTCAGTCGAACGGTCGCTTCGGAATGAGGAGTCAGACAACGCCTGACGATGACGATGCCAAGCCGATGATGAGCCCCGACATCTTCAAGGAGTGCATTTTCCCACGCATCAACGCAGGCGAGAAGGTATTCCTTGTCGTGATTGATAATTTCCGTTGGGATCAGTGGCGTGTGCTTGCGCAAGAGATTGGTGATCAGTTTGACATCGACGAGGATATGTATTGCACCATTCTCCCCACGGCGACGCAGTATGCGCGCAATGCCATCTTCAGCGGACTGATGCCCGACAAGATTGCCAAGATGTTTCCCGACCTGTGGGTGGATGAGGACGAAGAGGAAGGCAAGAACCTCAACGAAGCCCCGCTCATCCAAACCCAGATTGAGCGCTTCCGCCGCCACGACCGTTTTAGCTATAACAAGGTGAATGACTCGGTCGGTGCCGAACGTCTATTGCAGCAATACAACAGTTTGAAGGAGAACGACCTCAATGTCGTGGTGGTCAATTTCATCGACATGCTCTCACATGCCCGTACCGAGTCGAAGATGGTGCGCGAATTGGCCAATAACGAGAGTGCCTATCGTAGCATCACGCTCAGTTGGTTCCACCATTCCGTGATGTCGGAACTGTTTAAGCGACTGGCTGACAGCAACTACACGGTTATTCTCACCACTGATCATGGTTCTATTCGCTGCGACAAACCGATAAAGATTATCGGCGACCGCAATACGAACACCAACCTCAGGTATAAGCTCGGAAAGAATCTCAATTACAATTCCAAGGAGGTTTTCACCATCAGCAACCCCGCCAAGGCCTTCCTGCCGTCGCCTAATGTGAGTACGACGTATGTGTTTGCGACAGGCAACAGTTTCTTCGCCTATCCCAACAATTACAATTATTATGTCTCCTATTTTAAGGATACCTTCCAGCATGGAGGCATTTCAATGGAAGAGATGATGGTGCCGCTCATCACGATGAGACCCCGGCGCCGTTGATTATAAATACCATTCATTTATGAGAAAGTTAGTATTTCTTGTCATTTCAGCAGTGCTGTTCATGGGATGTGCTACGTCGCATACCTCGGAAGAGCGTCTGGCGGAAAAACAACGACTGGAGCTACAGGTGGCTGACTCCGTTCACGCCAAGACTTTCACTATCAATGTTAACTATGTCGAGCCGCAGAATATGATGGTGGCCCATTATCTGACCTCCGACTATTCTGTCCGTCTTCAGGGCGACAGCGTCATCAGCTATCTGCCTTATTTCGGCCGGGCCTACCGCGCTGATTACAACAACACACAGCAGAGTCCGCTGACGTTCTCCTCATGCGCCCAGCAGGTTACCATAAAAAGGGGAAAGCATAAGAGCTACACGGTTTATTTTAAAGTCAACAACGACACCGAGATGTTTGAATACTACGTCGATATTTTCCCCAACGGTAGTGCATCGGTCAACGTCAGTTCGTCTGACCGTACACCGATAGGGTTCAGTGGCAGTATGAATATTAAACAATGATGCTTTAGTACAATGAGAAAATTTCTATTGCTTCTGTTGATGTCGGGCGCCGCATTGGTCTCGCAGGCGCAGACCGTTGACAATATCTCGCCCAACTACTGCATGCGCTACGATCGTCAGCATCTGTTTCTCCAGAAAGACTCAGGACTGAATGTCGTCGATTATGACCTTGAATGGCCAGAGACTGTCAATTACAGTCAGGTGTTGCCGTTGAAGCGTTTCATGTCGCAACAGTTGTTTGGCTTTGAGACTACTTCGCTTGATTCGGCTTTGATCCGGCTCTCCGACGATTACGGCAAGCCCGTCACGTTGCAGTTTAAGACGCTGCCTGATGACCGCCGTTTCTGCTATATCAACTATGTAGCCCATGTGCTGTCGTATTCTCCCGGTCGTTGGATTGCCTACCAGTTGGATGCCACCGTCGAACCACAGTCGTTGTCGGTCGTTAAGCCACGCGCCGTCCATCGTTATATTATTTACGATTTGAGCAACGGTGAGGTGCTGCTCCCCGAAGACGTAGTCAGCTCATCCGTTGTCAATGGTATGGAATCGCAGAATTTTTATAACCGGTTGTTTGCTCCGCTCAGCGATGATGACTTCAGCGATATACAGCGGTGTGAGGTTGATGGATTGTGGATTGACGGACAAGATATCTGCTTCCACATGAAGGTGACGACGTCGGATCACACGGTGGCTTACGACGTGAAGCTGCCTTACAACCAATATAGCGATGCTTTGAAGAAGCGCATGCGTCGTTTGGTCGAACGACCGGTGAAGACAGTTGAGCCCGTGATGAGTTCCACTGTACCCACATGGCGTGGCGACACTATATATAATAGGGTGGCGACAATGCCCGTTTTCAAGAATGGGGAAGAGGGTCTGCGGCAATATCTCAGTCATATCTCCAGGCCGGAAGTTGATTTGGGGAAGCCTGTAAAAGTGCAGATGAGCTATGTCGTCGACCGCGACGGTAACGTTGTCGATGTCTGCGTGCTGGCACCAGTTTCACCAGAGATTGACCGACATGCCGCGTCTGTCGTCAGAAACATGCCGCGGTTTACGCCTGGTCAGCAAGACGGCCATCCGGTCTGCGTCAGGATGTACGCACCCATCAATTACAAGCCTTGAGGTCTAACAAGCCCCAAGGCTTTTTTCTTTTTGTTGGCTTTAACGCCGTTTTCATCATCTTATTGATAATTTTGTGTTGCTATGGGAACCACTTTGTGCGGCTATGGCTTGATTTAAATCAACTGTTGAAAACGTCGAAAAATATTTACAATCAATTTGTTTTACAATTATCATATAACTGCGACCCGGTTGACGTAAGTCAATCGCAAAAAGATGGTATTATGGCAAAACGGCAGTCAAAATAGCGGAAAAGACCGGTTATTGCAAAAGCTAACTTTGCAAATTGTCACAAAAACGGCCCGTTTTTAGCAACTTTCAATTTGTAACCAACTTTAAATTTATAGTTTGATTTGGCGCGAAAATTAATTATAAAATAAAGTTAAGGAAAGTACCAACTTTCATATAAATTGAATAACTTTGCATCAGAATTAAAAACAAGAAAACATAAAAACAACTTGAAAGGAGTATAGCTCTATGAAGAAGATTATCTTACTGTCAGCCATGATGCTGATGACTGTTGTATCGTTTGGTCGCACTCGTGTTAGCGAGAAGGCTGTTGTCGTTGCAGACACCATTTATTATGCTGCTGACCAGCTTTGCGTCAATAATCCCAGCCAGGCAAGTTACTACCGTCTGCTCAAGCAGCAGGGTACTGGTCTGAACAAGGAGGACGTTTTCCAGGACTTCTATATGGATGGTACGCTGAAGGCTGAAGGTGGTTACAACTTCATTGACCTCAACAACGATAAGAACAGTCAGCTGAACGGCGAGGTGACTACCTACTATGTAAATGGTAAGGAAAAGCTGCACGGCAAGTATGTCAATGGTCAGCGCAATGGTTTCTTCACCCTGCAGATGCGTGACGGTGGCGTGGCTGTCGTTGACTACAGAAACGGTAAGTCGGTTTACGACTACTTTATGGTGACCCGTCCCAACGGCACTCAGGAGAAGCGTCCGCTGTCTGAGATTAAGTCACTGCTGCAGTAAGGTCTCTGTTGCAATTAATCAAATCTCTCTTACAATAAATAAATATCCTTTGTCAGCCATTCTATTATTATAGATTCTCTCTTGCAATTATACGTAACTTAAGTTAGAATGGTAAAATACAAAAAAGCCCGCGTTCGTGAGAATGCGGGCTTTTTCGATGCACTGAAATCAGTAATAAGTTGCTATTAGATCATTGCCTCGTTCAAGTCGAGCTCGACGGGGCAGTGGTCGGAGCCGTAGATCTCGGTGTGGATGGAGGCGGCGGTGATGGCGTCGCGCAGGCGGGCTGAGGTGAGGAAATAGTCGATGCGCCATCCGGCGTTCTTCTCACGGGCATGGAAGCGGTAGCTCCACCACGAATAAGTGACGTCGTCGGGATGCAGCGTGCGGAAGGTGTCGATGAAACCGTTGCTGAGCAGCGTTGTCATCTTTCCGCGCTCCTCATCGGTAAAGCCGGCGTTCATGTGGTTGGTCTTGGGGTTCTTGATATCGATCTCCTCGTGGGCCACATTCATGTCGCCGCATACGATGACCGGTTTCTGTTCGTCGAGCCGGTGGAGATAAGCCTGGAAGTCATCCTCCCACTTCATGCGGTAGGGTAGGCGACGGGGCTTACCGCCCTTGACCTCAGCATCTTGCGAGTTGGGCGTATAGACACATACGAGGTAGAACTTCGGCATCTCTAAGGTGACGACGCGCCCTTCATGGTCGTGCTCGTCGATGCCAATACCATAGCTCACGTTGACTGGCTCGTGGCGGGTGTAGATACAAGTGCCGCTGTAGCCCTTGCGGTCAGCATAGTTCCAGAATGATTTATAACCGTCGAATTGCAGGTCGAGTTGCCCTTCCTGCATCTTGGTTTCCTGCAGACAGAAGAAGTCGGCGTCGAGGTCCTTGAAATAAGCCTCGAAGCCCTTGCTCTTCACGTTGCCTTCGTCGTCGGTTTTGGGTTTGACGCAGGCGCGCAGTCCGTTTACGTTCCAACTGATGAATTTCATAGCGTTATAGGGGATTGATGGGATGATAATATAATAAGGTGTAGCGGATCGTCAAATGCGTTTCGACTCGCCGCGCAGCAGGTTCATGAATTCCTCCCTCACCTTGGCCGACTCAAACACGCCGCTGAAGGCGCTCGTCGTGGTGATGCTGTTCTGCTTCTCCACGCCGCGCATCTGCATGCACATGTGCTTGGCCTCGATGACCACCATCACGCCTTGGGGCTTCAGCGTATCATTGATGCAATGCATGATTTGTTCGGTCAGTCGCTCCTGCACCTGCAGACGGTGGCTATAGATGTCAACCACGCGCGCAATCTTGCTCAGTCCGGTGATGTGGCCGTTGGGGATGTATGCCACGTGCGCCTTACCGTAGAAGGGCAGCATGTGGTGCTCGCACATCGAGAAGAAATCGATGTCCTTGACGATGACCATCTGGTCATACTGCTCGGCAAACAGGGCATCGGTAAGCACCTTGTGCGGGTCCTGCGTGTAGCCGCGCGTCAGTATCTGCATGGCCTTGGCCACGCGCATCGGCGTCTTCACGAGGCCCTCGCGATTGGGGTCCTCACCGAGCAGTCGCAAGATGGCTTTATAGTGTTGGGCGAGTTCGTCGAGTCCCTCGCGGAATTCTGTTTCTGGATTCATTATCGTTGTGTGATTATCGTTGTTATTGCGCTTTTATTCAAAGACCGTGATCTTTCCTTTCACGATGGTAGCCGACTTATAGCCCATAGCCTTCACGGCGCTGAGCATGCTGGCGGCTTCGCTGTAGCTGCGGAAATTGCCCACACGGCAGATCCATCGCGGCGAATAGAAGTGAACGTATATCGGTTGATTGGGATAGCGCATCTTGATGGCCTCTCCAATCTGTTGGGCGCGCTGTTTGTCGTTGCGCGTGTTGCCGCCGGCGAAGGCCTGCACGCGGTAGCCGGTGACCTTCCTGGCGTTGCGCATCACCTTCTTGCGCATGTCGATCGTGGGGATGTTCATCTCATTGTCGTCATCCTCCGTCTTTTGCGTTTCGGTGCGGTGCGTCTCCTTAGTGCTCTCCTTTGGAGTGGTAACCTCCTTATGGAGAGGTTCTTTGTTAGCAGTCTCCCTGTTGTTGGCAGTCTCTCTTTCTTTTGCCACAGTCCTTTCCCTGACGGGTTCGGCAACATGGGGCCTTGTCGTCGGCGTCACCTTCTTCTCCGTCTTTTCCGTCTGCTGTTTGGGGGTAGGGGAGACCGTATTGTTCTTAATGCCATTCACGAGGCTGTCTATCTCGCTGTCTTGGTGGATAGTGACTTTGCCTCTGCCTTGTTGCTGTTGCTGCACATGCTGGGTATAGCTCTGCGCCTGACTGTTGAGGGCAAAGCAGAAGATAACGGTAAGCAGAATGGCGATTTTCTTCATATTGCAGTGAATGAGTTTTATGGCCACAATCGGCTCTTGTTCAGCCGTATGGCTTAGAAAAGAAAAGGCGTTTGCCAACCCTTTGCCGGGGCTGGCAAACGCAGGGGAATAAAGTCGGATTACTTCTTCCAGGCGTCGATGATGCCCTTGAAGTCAGCGGCCTTCAGTGAGGCTCCGCCGATGAGTCCGCCGTCGATGTCGGGCTTAGCGAACAGCTCAGGAGCATTGCCGGGCTTGCAGCTGCCACCATAGAGGATAGTGGTATCCTCAGCAGCCTCCTTGCCATACTTGTCGGCAACGATAGAACGGATGTAAGCCAACATCTCCTCAGCCTGGTCAGAGGTAGCGGTCTTGCCGGTGCCGATAGCCCAGATGGGTTCGTAAGCCAGCACGATGTTCTTCCACTCCTCAGCGCTCAGGTTGAATACAGAGCCGTCGAGCTCAGCTTTCACCACCTCATTCTGGCGGTTAGCCTCACGCTCCTCGAGGGTCTCGCCGCAGCAGAAGATCACCTTCAGGCCGTTCTTCAGTGCGAGCTGCACCTTCTCCTTGAGGATTTCGGGAGTCTCATGATAGTACTGACGACGCTCGGAGTGGCCGAGGATGACGTACTGTGCGCCGGTGCTCTTCACCATGGCAGCGCTCACCTCACCCGTGTAAGCACCCTTCTCCTTGTCGGCGCAGTTCTCGGCACCGAGGGCGACGACGTCCTGGTCGAGCACCTGAGCTACGCTTGCCAGATGGATAAACGGCGTGCAGATGATGACACCACAGTTAGGCTTGTCAGCCTTGCATGCCTCGTTGATTTCCTTTGCCAGGGCAACGCCCTCCTGCAGGTTCTCGTTCATTTTCCAGTTACCTGCTACGATTTTCTTTCTCATTGTTGTTTGTTTTAAACGTTGACAATATTTGATTAGACTTGTTCTCTATCTTCTCACCTTCCTCTTTCAACCGCTCCTCGTTGGCTTTGATCTTTCCCCGGAGGTATTTGCTCCAAGCCCAGCTGCGGTCGGCCAGCACCAGGAGAATGAGCGGCAGGAAGAACCACAACAGAATCTTGGCGATGGTCTTGCCTACCTGGTTGCCGGGCAGCTGACCAATGGGCAACTTGTTGAGCGGCCCTTGCAGCTGGTCGCCGGTCGGCAGGTCGTTATGGCTCCATTTCTGGATGATAGTGCCGTTCTTGAGCAACAGCAGTCCGGGATTGCTGCGTATGATGGTCTTCAGCGTGGTCTCGTCGGTGATGCAGAAGGGGTATTCGGCGCCGGTGATGTTCTCCCAGTGCTGTATCTCCTTCTCCGTCGATGCTGTCAGACAATAGAACGGTATCTTCTGCTCCTGCGCATATTCATAAAGCTGGTCGATGCCGCCGAAGTTGGAGTCGTCGGCCTGCGCCAGATGGGGCGATATGAGCAGGAAGGTGTAGCCCTTGCGCGAGAGGATGCTGTCGGTGATGTCGTCGCCGTCGGCCAGTTGGATGGAGAAGTCGTGGATGGGCGGTACATAGCCCTCAGAAATCTGCTCCGTCTTCGAGTCGATGAACTGCCACGTGGAGTCGGGGTAGTTGTCGAGCGTGAACTCCTTCCTCACGCCGTCTTTCTCCATGATGAAGGTCGTGTGGAACTTCGGTTGCTCCGCGCCCGGCGGTATCGTCATGCCCTGCTTGATGTTGGCGCCGATATGGTAGGGGCGGAAATCGAAGATGGGCAAATGATAGAGACAGTAGACGCTTGTCAGGAGGATGTAGAGGATGGTGAAGTTGATGGCTATCCATTGCGTCGACGGCGAGAGGAAGCGGTACATGAGCAGCGGCCGGCGCACGACGACGATGGCGCAGGCAAGTAGCACAATGTTCTTCAGCAGTGTGGCCTGATTGGACAGGTGGATGGCGTCGCCGAAGCAGCCGCAGTCTTTCACGGGATTGGCAATGGCAATCCATACCGTGATGAGCGTCATGATGACCATGAACGCAGTGCATAGCTTCGACACCAGCCGGCGGCGGATGGCGAAGAGCATGAGCAGTCCCATCGTGAACTCAAAGGCGGCCAGCAATATGGCGCAGCCCAAGGTGATGAAATCGGGCACCGACCCTGCCAGGCCGATGGCCTCGAGGTAGTCCTGCAGCTTGTATTGCGTGCCGATGGGGTCGACGGCCTTGACATAACCGGAAAAGACAAAAGTAACCCCAAGGATCAGCCTGCAGAGGTTGACCAGCACCGTCATGATGACGGTTTTCGCTGTGTGGGATTGCTGTTTTGCGTCGGTCATTTATTTCAGTCGTATGGCGCCGAACACGGCATAGTTGATGATGTCCATGTAGTTGGCGTCGATGCCTTCGGATACAAGTGTCTGGCTGTGAATGTCTTCCAGTTCCTTGATGCGGGCTATCTTGGTGAGGATGAAGTCGGTGTAGCTGCTGACGCGCATGCCTCGCCATGCCTCGCCATAGT
Source organism: uncultured Prevotella sp. (assembly GCA_900315835.1). Taxonomy (GTDB): domain Bacteria; phylum Bacteroidota; class Bacteroidia; order Bacteroidales; family Bacteroidaceae; genus Prevotella. Next base: position 26,332 of record ONAR01000023.1, on the reverse strand, counting down.
CGTGGTTCTTCCGCGTCATGAGCTCGAAAGCCGCCTTGGCGAAAGTGTCGTAGAGCGACAGGGCCTCGTCATTGGTGATGTCGACGCTGTCGGCATAGCCTTTATCCAACTGGATGAGGCCGACGATACCGTAGTTGATGAGGGCTAAGAACTCGGGGCGTATGCCCTCATGGACCATGGCCTTGCCGGTGGTCTCGAGCGAGCGGATGCGCTTAGCCTTGATAAACAGCTGGTCGGTGAGCGACGATGGGCGCAGGATGCGCCATGAGGCGCCGTAGTCGTGGAGCTTCTTGCGGAAGATGTCGCGGCATTCGCCCAGCACGTCCTTGAATTGTTGGTCGGTATCTTGTACCATGTTATCAGTATCTTGCTGCATACGAGTGCAAAGTTAACTAATTTTTCAGACAGACAGCGCGGTAAAGCCTATTTTTCCGCCTGACGGTGGTGAATGATGCGCACCGTGCCGCAGAGGGCGTCGTAGCGCACCTGCAGGGAGTCGCGCTTCACGCGCAGCCGGTTTTTCTCGCCGAAGGTCTGCGCGGCATTGTATTGCCAGATAGTCGCCTGCAGGGCCGAGTCGGTGCGCCCGATGTCGGCCTGGGCCATCTTCAGCGATGCCTCCTGCCAAATCTTCAGCGCCTTCTCGCGGCTCTCTACGGCCTTGGGGTGGTTGGCGCGCAGCTGCGTGATGGCGTTGAGCGTGGCGGAATAGTTGCCGGCCCGATAGAGCGAGTCGATGCGCTGCATGAGGGGCGCGGCTTTCTCGTCCTCGGTCTGTTGGCAGGAAACTAAACCAAGGACAACGGCCATGATAATGAACAATTTCTTCATACTGTTTGCAAAGGTAACTATTTTTCGTGGTATATTCCGATTTTTTTGCTAACTTTGCATTGAAATTGTGATTCAATAGACGAACGTAACGATGCGTATGCTTAGTGACGCCGAACTGGCGCAACTTCTCGATAAAGACATTTTCCACAAGATATCTGCCGCCGCCGACAGTCTGCATCTGGAGACGTATGTGGTGGGTGGCTATGTGCGCGACCTCTTCCTTGAGCGTCCGAGCAACGATATTGATGTGGTGGTTGTTGGCAGTGGCATTGAGGTGGCGAAGGCTTTCAAGAATGCGCTTGGCCGATCGGCTCACCTCTCGGTGTTCCGCAACTTCGGAACGGCGCAGGTGAAGTGGCACGACCAGGAGGTGGAGTTTGTGGGCGCCAGGCGTGAGAGCTACAACCGCGACAGCCGTAAGCCGCATGTCGAGGACGGTACGTTGGAAGACGACCAGAACCGTCGCGACTTCACCATCAACGCCCTCGCGGTGTGTCTCAACAGCGACCGCTTCGGTGAACTCGTTGACCCCTTCGACGGCATCTACGACCTGCAGGATGGCATCATCCGCACGCCACTCGACCCCGACGTGACCTTCAGCGACGATCCGCTGCGCATGATGCGCTGTGTGCGCTTTGCCACGCAGTTGAAGTTCTATATTGAGGATGAGACATTTGAGGCGCTCTCGCGCAACGCCGAGCGCATCAAGATCATCAGTGGTGAGCGCATCTCTGAGGAACTCAATAAGATAATGATGACCGACCACCCGAGCCGCGGCTTCGTCGACCTGCAGCGCAGTGGTCTGCTGCCGCTCATCCTGCCCGAGCTGTCGGTGCTCGACGTGGTGGAGACGCGCAACGGCCGGAGCCATAAGAACAACTTCTACCACACGTTGGAGGTGCTCGACAATGTCTGCGCCAATCCCGACGCGTCGCTATGGCTCAGGTGGGCAGCACTGCTCCACGACATCGGCAAGGCCAAGACTAAGCGCTGGGATCCGGTGCTGGGCTGGACCTTCCACAACCACAACTACGTCGGAGCCAAGATGGTGCCGGTCATCTTCAACCGCCTTAAATTGCCGCTGGACGCGAAGATGAAATACGTGCAGAAGCTCGTCGATCTGCACATGCGCCCCATCGCCATCGCCGACGACGAGGTGACCGACAGTGCCGTGCGCCGCTTGGTCAATGATGCCGACGATGACATCGATGACCTGATGACGCTCTGCGAGGCCGACATCACGAGTAAGAACCAGGTGCGTAAGGCGCGGTTCCTCAACAACTTCCGCATCGTGAGGGAGAAGATTGCCGACCTGAAGGAGCGCGACTACAAACGATTGCTGCAGCCGTGTATCGACGGCAACGAGATCATGCAGCTGTTCAACCTGAAGCCCTCGAGGGCGGTGGGTGAGTTGAAGTCGGCCTTGAAAGAGGCAGTGCTCGACAATAAGGTGCCCAACGAGCGTGGTCCGCTGATGGAGTTGCTGAAGGAAAAGGCCAAGGAAATGGGGCTGTGAGACGCCGTATTCCCCAAAAACAAGTGAAACCACATTACCCCAATTACCGCAGTACGGTTTCTCGCTGATACTAAACGCGTTAAGTGTGGTAATGTTGGGAAGTATATTACCTCGCTTAAACATCTCATAATCAACGCGTAATATTGCTGCGGTAATAGCGGTAATGTGGTTTTCAGTATTTCTTGGTGGAGTGGGGCTGACAGTAGGTGTGCAGCTACGCTAATCGAAGATCTCTTTCCTGCGGAATGCGCGCTTACGTTGAGCATTGCCTCCCGCTAAATGCCGATTTGGCGTAGCTCGTCTCTCCCCTCGCAATGCCTGTTTGGTGCTGCATGACGCTTTGTTGTGTGAAAAGCTTGTAATTGTCGCGCGATGTAGGAGAATGTTTGTTAAAAAAACTCTGCGTTCATTATAAGTTTTGTCATTTCTTTGTACCTTTGCCCCCGAAATTTCAACAATCATGCCCGTAACCGTAGTTTAATGAATGAAGGAAGGGTTAAGGATACATATTATTGTAAACACATTATATTAAATAAGGTATGAAGATTAAAAGTACAATGATTGTGGCTATTGCTGCGCTTGCACTCGTTTCGTGTGGCAAGAAGAGTGGTGGTAGCCTTGCAGACTTGCAGGACAACGAGTTTGCTGTTCGCACGGTAGGAGGGTCTACGGCCGACTTGCAGACCACTTACCCCGCAACCATTAAAGGTATTCAGGATGTAGAGGTTCATCCCAAACTTGCTGGTTACATCACCAACTTGTATGTGCATGAGGGTCAGGCCGTGAGGGCTGGTCAGGTGATGTTCACCCTTGACAGCGAGACTTATCGCGCAGCCGTCAATCAGGCGCAGGCTGCACTCAATACGGCCATTGCTCAGGAAAACACCACGAAGCTGACGTATGAGAACAACAAGAAACTGTTTGCCCAGCACATCATTGGTCAGTATGAGCTTTCCACCGCTCAGAACAGCTACCTCACGGCTAAGGCTCAGGTAGCTCAGGCCCGTGCTTCATTGGCTTCTGCCCGCGAGACCCTGTCGTGGTGCTCGGTTGTGGCTCCGGCTTCCGGCGTCGTCGGCGATCTGCCTTTCAAAAAGGGCGCTCTTGTTTCTACCGCCAGCACGCTGACCACTGTGTCTGACGTCTCGACGGTTGAGGTGTTCTTCTCTATGAGTGAGAGCGACATCCTCGGTATGTCGAAGACTGCCGGCAGTGTAGCCGATGTGCTCAAGGAGATGCCTACCGTGAAACTGCAGTTGGCTGATGGAACCATCTACAACCAGCCGGGCCGCGTGGTGAAGATGAGTGGTGTCATCGACGCTACCACCGGTGCTTACTCGCTGATTGCCCACTTCCCCAATCCCCAGCACCTGCTGAAGAGCGGTGGTGCAGGTCAGATCATTGTGCCGCGCGTGAGCAGCAACGCCATCATTATTCCGCAGGAGGCTGTCTCTCAGGTGCAGGACAAGTACTTTGTTTATAAGGTAGGCAACGATAACAAGGTGAAATACAGCGAGATCACCGTCAATCCTGAGAACGACGGTGTCAACTATATCGTCACCTCTGGTCTGAATGTCGGCGACCGTTACGTGAGCAAGGGCATCCAGAAGCTGACCGATGGCATGGCCATCAAGCCCATTACGGAGGATCAGTACCAGAAGAAGATTGACGAGGCTGCCAACCTCTCCAAGGAGCAGGGCTCGGCCAAGGGCTTCGTCAAGGCAATGACCGGAAAATAATATAAAAGCAGAGCTATGACATTTACCAATTTCATTAAGCGTCCGGTGCTTTCCACCGTGGTGTCTATCGTGCTTGTGCTGTTAGGCTCCATCGGTTTGGTATCGCTGCCTATTGAGCAGTATCCGGATATTGCCCCTCCAACCATCATGGTGCAGGCCAGCTATCAAGGTGCTGATGCACAAACGGTGATGAAGTCTGTCGCCGTGCCTCTTGAGGAAAGCATCAACGGTGTGGAGAACATGACCTACATGACCTCCCAGACCACCAACGACGGTATGTGTATGATTACTGTCTATTTCAAGCAGGGCTCCGACCCTGATATGGCTGCCGTGAACGTGCAGAACCGTGTGTCGCAGGCTCAGGCACTGTTGCCGTCTGAGGTAACGCAGGTCGGTGTTACCACCACCAAGCGTCAGACGTCTAACGTCATCATGTACGCCGTCACTTCCGATGGCCGCTACGACGGTCAGTTCGTGACCAACTACAACAACATCAACATCGTGCCGCTTATCAAGCGTATCAATGGTGTGGGTGATGTGCAGAGCCCGTCATCAGCCAACTACTCCATGCGTATCTGGCTGAAGCCGGATAAGATGAAGGAGTATGGCTTGATGCCTTCCGATATTACAGCAGTCCTTGCTGAGCAGAATATCGAGGCTGCTCCTGGTAAGTTCGGTGAGAACTCCAAAGTGGCTTACGAGTATACCCTTCGTTATAAGGGCCGCCTGTCAACACCTATTGAGTACGACAACATCATCCTGACCAGTAAGACCACCGGTCAGACATTGAAACTCAAGGATGTGGCAAGAATCGAGCTCGGCTCACTGATGTACAATGTGAACCTGACCAATGATGGTAAGCCCGCATGTATGGGTATGGTGCAGCAGATTGCCGGTTCTAATGCCACGCAGATTGCCACCGATGTGAAAGCCGCATTGGCTGACGTGCAGAAGACGATGCCTCCTGGCATGAAGACCGTCATCATGTATGATGTGACCGACTTCCTCTTCGCCTCTATCGAGGAGGTGGTCCGCACGCTGTTCATCACGTTGATTCTCGTGTTCATTGTGGTGTATATCTTCCTTCAGGACATCCGCTCGACGCTCATTCCTATGATTGCCGTGCCTGTGGCCTTGATAGGTACGTTCTTCTTCCTTTGGATCTTCGGATTCTCCATCAACCTGCTGACGCTATCGGCCTTGTTGTTGGCCATTGCCATTGTGGTGGATGATGCAATTGTGGTTGTGGAGGCTGTACATGCCAAGCTCGACCAGGGTTACAAGAGTTCGTTGACCGCCGCCATTGACGCCATGAACGAGATTTCGAGCGCCATCATCTCCATCACCCTCGTTATGGCTGCCGTGTTCATCCCGGTATCGTTCATGGGTGGTACGAGTGGTACCTTCTACCGCGAATTCGGTGTGACGATGGCCGTGAGTATCGTCATTTCGGCTATCAACGCTCTGACGTTGTCGCCTGCCCTCTGCGCCATTTTCCTGAAACCTCATAAAGAGGAGGAGAATGAGCAGAACAAGACCTTTGTGGCCCGCTTCCATGCCGGCTTCAACCGCGTGTTTGAGAAGACGACCAATAAATATAAGAAAGGTGTTGAGCATATTATCAACCACCGCATAGTCACTGCAGGCCTTGTGGTCGTAGGTATTGCCGCGCTGGTGATTTTCATGGGTACTACCAAGACCGGTCTGGTACCTGATGAGGATACGGGTACCATCTTCGTGACCATCTCGGCCAATCCGGGTACGTCACAGGACCGCACGAAGCAGATCGTGGATGAGGTGGATAAGATGTTGGCCAACAACCCGGCTATCCTTCACCGCAACGCCATCCTCGGTTACAACTTCATTGCCGGTCAGGGTTCCGACCAGGCTACGTTTATCATCAAGTTGAAGCCTTTCGAAGAGCGTGCCGGTGGTATCACCGACCGCATTAAGCGCGCCATCGAGGATAAGGATCCTATGGCCCTCGTAGTCAATCCCTACGAGCAGAACTCGGTGCTGGGTATGATCTATAAGCAGACTGCCAGCATCAAAGATGCACAGATTCTGGCCTTCGGACCTCCTATGATTCCTGGTTTCTCCGTGCAGAATGGTGTGACCTTGACCATGCAGGATAAGACCGGTGGTGACTTGAACAGATTCTTCAATGTTACCAAGGATTTCCTCGCTGAACTGAACAAGCGTCCTGAGATTCAGCAGGCTATGACCTCCTACAACCCGAACTATCCCCAGTATATGGTGGATGTAGACGTGGCCAAGACAAAGCAGGCTGGCATCTCTCCGAGAGTGGTGTTGGCAGTGATGCAGGGTTACTATGGCGGCCTCTACGCTTCCAACTTCAATGCTTACGGTAAACTGTTCCGTGTGATGGTGCAGGGTGATGTCGCCTCTCGTATGACACCTGAGGGCCTGACCCGCATCTATGTCCGTACGGCTACGGGCGATATGGCTCCTGTGAGCGAGTTTGTGAAGCTGCGTAAGGTTTACGGACCTTCCAACATCAACCGCTTCAACCTCTTCACCGCTATCAACGTCAGTATCAATGCCAACAGTGGCTACTCCAATGGTCAGGTGATGAAGGCTGTTGAGGAAGTGTCGAAGGAGAGTCTGCCCGACGGTTATGGTTACGAGTACTCCGGCTTGAGCCGCTCTGAGGCTGAATCAACCAACTCTACGGCAATCATCTTCGTGCTCTGTCTGGTATTCGTTTACCTCATCCTCAGCGCCCAGTATGAGAGCTACATCCTGCCGCTCGCCGTGCTGCTGTCAGTACCGTTCGGTTTGGCTGGTGCCTTCCTGTTCACCAACCTCTTCGGTCATAACAACGATATCTACATGCAGATTTCGCTCATCATGTTGATTGGTCTGTTGGCTAAGAACGCTATCCTTATCGTGCAGTTCGCCCTTGAGCGCCGCGAGACGGGTATGGCCATTAAGTATTCGGCCATTTTGGGTGCAGCCGCACGTCTTCGTCCTATTCTGATGACCTCATTGGCTATGGTTATAGGCTTGTTGCCGCTGATGTTCGCATCCGGTGTAGGCAAGAACGGAAACCAGACGTTAGGTGCCGCAGCCGTTGGTGGTATGCTTATTGGTACGCTCGTTCAGATATTCGTTGTGCCCGCCTTGTTCTGCATTTTCCAGTATTTGCAGGAGAAGATTAAGCCTTTGAAGTTTGAGGATGAGCAGAACGAGGAGGTTACAGCCGAGCTCAATCAGTACGCCCATGGAGGTGACAATGAGAATGTGTTGCAGAACTTCGTAGATGCTTATAAACAGTAAAGAATTACAGAAAATGAAAATAAGTCATTTCATACTTACAGGTCTTGCAGCCATGGCCCTCACCGGCTGCAAGAGCCTATATGGAAAATACGAGCGTCCTCAGGTTAACACTGCCGGTCTTGTGCGCGACTCTGCGAGCAATGCCGATACCTTGGCTGTCAATGACACGACGAGCTTCGCCAACATTCCCTGGCGCTCGGTGTTCACCGACCCCCAGCTGCAGGTGCTGATTGAGAAAGCCCTCAGCAATAATCCCAACCTGCTCAATGCGGCATTGAATGTGGATATGGCAGAGGCCCAGCTCAAGGCTGCCAAGCTGGCTTTTCTTCCGGGCTTCTCTTTCACTCCACAGGGTACCATTGCGTCGTGGGATTATAGCAAGGCCTCCAAGACCTATTCGCTGCCAGTCAGCGCCAGTTGGGATGCCAACCTCTTTGGCAATCTTACCGCGGCCAAGCGGTCCACGCAGATGGCCCTGCTGCAGGCTAAGGACTATCAGGTGGCCGTACAGACAAAGCTTGTCGCCAACGTCGCCAACATGTACTATACGCTGCTGATGCTTGATAAGCAGCTGCAGATTATAGACGACATGGAGACGCTGACTAAGGACACTTGGGACATCATGAAAGTGCAGCATGAGTCAGTGGCAGGCGTGCGTTCGACTGCGGTGCAAAGCGCTGAGGCCAACTATTTGAGTGTAAAGACACAGAAAGAAGACCTTAAGCGGCAGGTGCGTGAGACCGAGAACAGCCTGTCGCTGCTTCTCGGAGAGGCGGCCCAGGCTATTCCCCGTGGCACTCTTGACGCACAGAGCCTGCCTTCCAGTTTTGCCACTGGCGTGGGCATTCAGTTGCTCAACAATCGTGCGGACGTTCATGCCAACGAGATGGCCCTTGCCGAGTGCTTCTATAATGTGGAGGCAGCCCGCGCCAGATTCTATCCCTCGCTGACCATCAGCGGAACGGGCGCTTTCACCAACAGTGGCGGACTCGGCATCACCAACCCCGGAAAGATGCTGTGGTCGGCGGTGGCTTCCCTCACGCAGCCCATCTTTGCTAAAGGTCAGCTGACAGCCGGTCTGCGCGTCGCAAAGGACCAGTATCAGCAGGCTTACAACACCTGGCAGAACAGTGTGTTGTCGGCCGGCAGCGAGGTGAGTAATGCCTTGGTGCTGTATAATGCGTCAGAGGCCAAGAGCAAGCTCGAAGCCCAGCGCATTGAGGTGCTGAAGAAAAATGTGGAGGATACCAAGAGCCTGATGGCCAGTGCCGGCTCCACTTATCTTGAGGTCATCACCGCAGAGAGCAATCTGCTCAACTCGCAGCTCAACAAGGTGAGCGACGACTTCAACAAGATGCAGGCTGTGGTCAATCTCTATTATGCACTTGGCGGTGGTGCCAAATAACTTTTAAATTCTTAGACTATGAGTTCAATTAGTGATAAGGCAGTAGTTTCGCCAAAGGCGAAGATTGGCAATAACGTCACCATCTTTCCTTTCGTCTATGTGGAGGACTATGTGGAGATTGGCGATGACTGCGTAATCTTCCCGTTTGTCAGCATTCTTAATGGCTCGAAAATAGGCAGAGGCAACAAGATTCATCAGGGCTCCGTGATAGGAGCCCTGCCTCAGGATTTTTCTTTCCGGGGCGAACGCAGCGAGGTGATTATTGGCGAGTGCAATATCATCCGTGAGAATGTCATCATCAACCGTGCCACGCATGAGGGCGGCAAAACCGTCATCGGCAAGAGCAATATGCTGATGGAAGGAGTCCATGTCAGTCACGACACGAAGATTGGTAACTACAATGTGTTAGGCTATGGCACGAAGATTGCCGGCGACTGCGAGATAGGCAACGGCGTTATTTTCTCTTCGTCAGTCATAGAAAATGCTGGCACGCGTGTTGGCGACCTCGCCATGCTGCAGGCTGGTACGCGCTTCTCCAAGGATGTTCCGCCTTACGCCATCGCCGGTGGTAACCCCATTGAATATGGCGGTTCCAACAACACGATGATGGAGACGTGGAAGATTGACGAGAAGGTGCGCAAGCATGTTGCCAATGCCTACCGTCTGCTGTTCCACAGCAAGAACAGCGTCTATGACTGTATGCTCCAGATTAAGGACCAGGTGCCTGATGGTGAGCAGATTCGCAACATCGTGAAGTTCCTTCAGGAGACGAAAGCCGGCATCATCAGTAAATAATGCCCAGATTAGAATACGATTAATACTTTATACCAAGTGTGGAAGGGAGACGGCCTTACGGGGTTGTCTCCCTTTTTCGTGGTCGGCGTTATCGACAGGGCATTGAACACTCACGCAGATCTCGCTGATAACGCAGATGATGATGCTATAGTTAATAATTGGTGAACTTAAAAGCTCAAAAGCTCAAAAACTTAAGAACTCACAAACTCATAAACTGCAAGTGCCTCATCTCATGCCCTCCCCATGTCGTTTCATTGACAAAGCGGAAGCCGATGGAGGTGTAGAGGCGCTCGGCCCAAGGGTGGGTGACGTCGACCAAGAGGCCGACGGGCTGGTCGCTATGCCGCTTGATGGCCTCACGCAGAAGGGCGGTGGCGATGCCGTGTTTGCGGTATTCCTTTTTCACGCAGAGCGAGTCGAGGTAATATTCACCCGCCTGCGTCTCCTCGTCCATGCCGGAGAAGTCCTGCCCCAGGTGCTCCTTGGCTTTGGCAATGAAGGCCTCGCGCAGCGTGAGCAGGTCCTTGCCGTCGTAGCTCACCAGCACACCGGCCAGCTGGTCGCCGACCATTGCGCAGAGCGTGTTGCGGTAGCTGTATTGACTGTGCTCCATCTCGACGAGTTCGGTGAGCATGGTGTGGAAGTCATCCAATGTGTGATGCGGCCCCGCAAAATTGCGGCAGCAGTCATAATCCATCGCCTCCATGATGAGCCAGGCTATCTCTGAGGCTTGCGTCTTGAGGGCGTTCTCGATGCGGTATGTGTTTATATCCATATTAGGAACAAAGATAATCAATATTAGTCAGAATCGCCCCTTGCCCTGCCTTGATTTGTTACTATTTCGTAAATTTTATCGCTTTCTTCATTATTCGTCGTCGTTTTTTATTAATTTTGTCATAATAATTCAGTTTGCCAGTGGTCGTGTCAATCTTGCAGCGTCATGGCCCCGGCATAACCAACACTAAAAATTAACCTACGCTGCAATACTAAAGGCCTTAAATTTAAAATGGAAAAAGAAATCGTAAAGCCCGCTGAAGGCAAGTTGGGCATCCTTGTTGTCGGATGCGGTGCAGTAGCTACTACGTTTATGACAGGCGTACTCATGGTCCGCAAAGGATTGGCCAAACCCGTCGGTTCAATGACACAGTATGATAAGATTCGTGTCGGACGCGGTAAGGACAAGCGTTATCTTCATTATTGCGACATCGTCTCGTTGGCTAAGCTCGACGACATTGTCTTCGGATGTTGGGATGTCTATCCGCAGAACGCCTATCAAGCTGCTGTTTACGCTGAAGTGTTGAAACAAAAGGATATCGACCCGGTGCGTGATGAGCTGGAGCAGATCAAGCCTATGAAGGCGGCTTTCGACAAGAACTACGCCAAGCGCCTCGATGGCGACAACGTGAAGGATTGCGCCACACGTTGGGATATGGTAGAACAACTGCGTCAGGATATTCGCGATTTCAAGGAGAAGAACCACTGCGCGCGTATCGTCGTCATCTGGGCCGCTTCAACTGAAATCTATGTGCCTTATAATGAGCAGGTCCACGGAACGCTCGACAGCCTCGTCGCAGCCATGAAGGCTGACGACCGCGAGCATATCGCCCCGTCGATGTGCTATGCCTATGCTGCACTGCAGGAGGATGCACCGTTCATCATGGGCGCCCCCAACACCACCGTCGACATCCCCGCCATGTGGCAGTTGGCTGATGAGAAGAAGCTGCCTATCGCTGGCAAGGACTTCAAGACGGGTCAGACACTTGTCAAGAGCGGCTTTGCCCCGATTCTGAAGGTACGCAACCTCGGACTGAGCGGTTGGTTCTCGACCAATATCCTCGGCAACCGCGACGGACTGGTGCTCGACGAACCGGCCAACTTCCACACCAAGGAGGTGAGCAAGCTTTCTACCCTTGAGACCATTCTGCGCAAGGAAGACCAGCCCGACCTCTACGGCAACATCTACCATAAGGTGCGCATCAACTATTATCCGCCCCGTAACGACAATAAAGAGGGCTGGGACAACATCGATATCTTCGGTTGGATGGGCTATCCCATGCAGATCAAGATCAACTTCCTCTGCCGCGACTCCATTCTTGCCGCACCGCTGCTGCTCGACCTCACGTTGCTTTCCGACCTTGCCCATCGCGCCGGCCGTTATGGCATCCAGCGCTTCCTGAGTTTCTTCCTCAAGAGTCCGATGCACGACTATACCAAGGGCGAGGAAGCCGTCAACAACCTCTTTGAGCAATATACCATGCTGAAGAACGCCATCCGCAGCATGGGCGGCTATGAGCCCGTTGAGGAAATTGACTAATCATTGACACTCTCTTCTCCATCATGCGCCATGCCTCGGCTTTCATTGCCGGGGTGTGGCGCCTTTGTTTGTTGGCCGCCAAAGGTTAAAACACATTAACTTTGAACCCTATCTATAGGGCGCTTCAATTAATTTCCTTATTTTTGCATAACTTCAAACAGATTACAACTGAAACTAATATTGCAAGAAATGAAAAAACTAACGATGGCCGTTGCGGCTTGTGCTTTAACGGGTGCAGTCTTCGCCCAAGGCGTTAAACCTGCCATACCGCGTGATGCCAACCTTGAGGCGCGCATTGAGAAAACGCTGAAAGGCATGACCCTCGACGAGAAGATTGGTCAGATGCTTGAACTCAACATCGATGTTGTCGGTGGCTATGTACCGCTGTCTCAAAAGATTGACCGTGTGAAGGTGAGACAAACGCTGACCAGCGTAGGCGTCAACAATGCAGATATTGAGAAGTTCCTCAAGTTGCCTGACAAGGAGATTATTGCCAAATTAAAGCCTTACAACGCTGACATCTACGTGGGGAAGTCGATCTTCCAGCTCAACATGCCTAAGCTCGACACCATCATCAGTAAATATAAGGTAGGCTCCTTCCTCAATGCACCGGGCAAAGGCCTGACGGTGGCCGAGTGGCAGAAGGTAATTCCCGCCATTCAGAAGCTGTCGATGAAATACCTGAAGATACCTACCATCTACGGTCTCGACAACAACCACGGTTCGACCTATATCCTCGGTGGTACGCTCTATCCGCAGCCCATCAACCTCGGCGCCTCGTTCAACACCGAGCTGGCGCGCCAGATGGCCGTGACCACCGCATATGAGTCGCGCGCCGCCGACTGCCCTTGGGTGTATAATCCCACGCTGGATTTAGGTCGCGACCCGCGTTGGCCGCGCATCTGGGAGAGCTTCGGCGAGGATGCCATCGTCAATTCGAAGATGGTGGAGCAGGAAATCCGCGGTTATCAGGGCGACGACAACAACCACCTCGGCAAGTATAATGTGGCGACGAGTGTAAAGCACTATTTCGCTTATGGTGCTCCGTTCTCAGGTAAGGACCGTACGCCGGCCTACGTCTCGCCGCTGATGTTGCGCGAGAAATACTTCGAGCCGTTCAAGCACGCCATCCAGGCCGGCGCCTTGACGGTGATGGTCAATTCGGCTTCCATCAACGGCGTGCCGGTGCATGCCAGCTACGAGTATCTGACGCAATGGCTGAAGAAAGACCTCAACTGGGACGGCATGATTGTGACCGACTGGGCTGATATCAGCAACCTCTATACGCGTGAGCATGTGGCCAAAGACAAGAAGGACGCTATCCGTCTGGCTATCAACGCCGGTGTCGACATGAGCATGGATCCCTACAATGTTGACTTCTGCCCGCTGCTCAAGCAGCTCGTCGAGGAAGGTAAGGTCTCTCAGGAGCGCATCGACGACGCCGTGCGCCGCATCCTGCGCGTAAAATACCGTCTCGGTCTCTTCGACCAGCCCAACACCGGCGGTAAGGACTATGCCGACTTTGGCAGTAAGGCTTCGGCTGAGCAGTCGCTGCATGCCGCCGAGGAGAGTGAGGTGCTGTTGAAGAACAACGGCATTCTGCCGCTTGCCAAGGGTAAGAAAATCTTGGTCACCGGTCCCAATGCCGACCTCATGCGCTGTCTCACCGGCGGATGGACCTACACTTGGCAGGGCGGTAACGCCGAGCCGGAGCTGTCGGTCTACAATACCATCTATGAGGCACTTGCCAACAAATACGGTAAGGAAAACGTGATCCTTGAACCGGGTGTGACCTATAACCTGAAGGCCGCTTATTGGCAGGAGAATACCCCGGAGATTGACAAGGCCGTCAGCGCAGCCGCCAATGCCGACGTCATTGTGGCTTGCGTGGGTGAGAACTCCTATACGGAGACGCCCGGTAATCTGACCGACCTCACGCTCTCTGAAAACCAGCGCAACCTCGTTAAAGCACTGGCCAAGACGGGTAAGCCCATCATTCTGATACTCAACGAGGGTCGTCCACGCCTCGTCGCCGATATTGAGCCGCTGGCAAGCGCCGTTGTCGACGTGTTGCTGCCCGGCACCTATGGCGCCGATGCATTGGCCAACCTCATGGCCGGCGATGCCAACTTCTCGGCCAAACTGCCTTACACCTATCCGAAGGAAATCAATACGCTCGTCAATTACGACTATAAGGTCAGTGAAGAAGTCAATACGATGGCCGGCGCCTACGACTATGATGCCAAGGTGACCACGCAGTGGCCCTTCGGCTATGGCCTGTCGTACACCTCTTATAAATATAGCAACCTGAAGGTGGACAAAACCGCATTCGGTGCCAATGACGTGTTGACTGTCTCTGTAGACGTCACCAACACCGGCAACCGCGAGGGTAAGGAGCCCGTGCTGCTTTATTCGAGCGACCTCGTCGCCTCAGTGGTACCCGACAACCGTCGCCTGCGCGACTTCACCAAGATTGATTTGCAGCCGGGTGAGACCAAGACGGTGACCTTCCAGCTGCCCGCCAAGAACCTCGCCTTCGTTGGCCAGGATGGCAAATGGGTGCTCGAGGAAGGCGACTTCGTGTTGCATGTCGGCAACCTCAACCAGCAGGTCAACTGCACTGAGACAAAGAAGTGGGAAACGCCTAATATCTAAGTTGCTATGAATATATCCAAAGCCGTTATCGATGCGCAACCCGTGCGGGTGCGGCAGCTTTTCATGCAGTGGGAACCCTTTATGGAGCAGCGGGTTGAGTTCTGGGAGATTCCCGGCAACCTCGACATCCATACGCAGGGCCATTGCGAGCGGGTGCTTCTACATGCATTACGCATTGGCGAGGCGCGCCACATCAACGACCGCTCGATGACGGCTTTGGCTCATGCCTCCATCTTCCATGACACAAGGCGCAAGGATAACTATCTCGACGTGGGTCATGGTGCCCGTGCGGCCAACTATTACAAGGATTTCTGCCAGCAGAACGGTCTCGATTTCCTGCCGGAGGCTTATGCCGCCATCTGGTATCACGACCGCGATGACGATAAGGGCAAAGCCTATATTGCCGCAAATGCAGGTGACGGGAAGGCAGAGTGGGAGGAGATTTATGCGATTTTCAAGGATGCCGATGCCCTCGACCGCTACCGGCTGGGCACCTGGTGCCTTGACGAGCGCTTCCTGCGCACGCCCGAGTCAAAGACAATGACGGCGTTTGCCCTGCAGCTGGTTGAGGGTACCATACCGCCCGATGAGCTGGCCTTTACCTATTCACAGACTGACCCTTTCAAGCCGGATGAGCCCTGACCCGGTCCCGAATGTATTTACCAAGTACATGGTAATGAGATTGCCACGCCTTGGTAACGCAAACTAATAGGATGCGGTGCATGGAATGCCGGCAGCCTCGACCAAAGCCTTGATATGGTCGAGCTCCTCATGGCTTGCCTTGAGGAGTTTCTGGTCGGGCGTCTCACGGTCGATGGTGTAGACCATCACCTCCATCGGCGCGATATATTTCACGGCCTCGAGCCATGGCTGGACGTATTCGTCGCCCGTATTGTCGGTGCCGTCGCCCTTCATAAACATCGTCTGGATGATGATGTGGCCGTTGAACCACTTCAGGTTTTCTATAATGCGCTTCACGTCATAAGTAGGTTGGGTGGGGCGGTCAACGTGGCGGATATAGTCCGGGTTGACGGTATCGAGCTTCAGGATGTTGTTGTCCACCTTAAGCAGCGCGTTTCTCACCGACTCCTTTCCCGAGAAAGTGGAATTGCTTAAGACGCTGATCTTGGCCTTGGGACACCAGCGGTTGCGCAGGGCGATGGTGTCGTCGATGATTTCGGCGAAGTGCGGATTACCCGTCGGTTCACCGTTACCGGCAAACGTCAGTACATCGGGGTGGGTACCGTCGTTGTGCATCTTTATGAGCTGCTGCTCCAGCGCGTTGTAAACTTCCTCGCGGGTGGGGTAGGGCGAGTGGGTGCGATGATCTTTGTTGAAGCCACATTCGCAATAAAGACAGTCGAATGTGCATATCTTGCCGTCGGCCGGCATGAGGTTGATGCCGAGACTCAATCCGAGGCGGCGGCTGTGGACGGGTCCATAGATGGGACTGGGATAAATGATGGTACTCATCTTTCTACTTTCTTCTTCCTTGGTTGATAGTGCAAAGTTAGCAAAATTTATGGCGTTTGGTTTAAATCATCTCCAATTTTGATGCTAATCAAAGTTACCGTTGTTAAGGACCGTTAATTGCACTCGCAATAGTGATTATTTTTGTACTTTTGTACCAACTTTGTCGTAATACGCGATTTTGAAATGAATAGAAAACACAGAAAGAACAAGGGCCGCTCAGCCCGCCTTCAGTCGGTGACGCTTTGCATCAGCACAGCCCTTGTGCTTATATTGCTCGGTCTCGTTGTCTTTTCCACGCTTATGGGCCGCAATCTGTCGGCGCTGGTCAAGGAAAATCTGTTGGTCACGGTGATGCTCGAGCACGATATGGGCGACAATGAAGCCCAGACCCTGACGCGTAGCATCGCCCAACGGCCGTACATCAAGACCATCAAGTTTGTCAGTAAGAATGAGGCGTTGAAGGAGGCGGCCCAGGAGATGGGGTCCGACCCGACAACGTTTACCGACGGTGTCAACCCGTTCACTTCGTCCATCGAGTTGACGTTGAAGAGCGATTACGCCAACAATGACTCCTTGAAATGGATTTCGAGGGAGCTGAAGAAATACCCCAAAGTCGCACAAATCAGTTATCAGCGCGACTTGATTGAGACGGTCAACGAGAACCTGGCCAAGATTGGCCTCATCCTTTTGGTGCTGGCTGTCTTGCTGACCATTGTGTCGTTCTCGCTCATCAACAATACGGTGCGTCTTGGCATCTATGCACGCCGCTTCTCCATCCACACCATGAAGCTGGTGGGAGCGTCGTGGGGCTTCATCCGCGCACCGTTTGTCAGACGGTCGGTCGGCATCGGTATGCTGGCTGCGTTGTTGGCCTGCGTGGCATTGGGCTTCTGTTTCTATGGCCTCTATTGCAGTGAACCGGAGATTGTCACCGTCGTATCGTGGCGTGAATTGGTCATCACCGGCGTGGTGGTGTTTGGCTTCGGCATCATCATCACCGCCATCTGTACCTGTATTTCCGTCAACCGCTTCCTGCGCATGAAGGCAGGTGAACTTTATAAGATTTAAATCATATACAATGGATAAGAGAAATTTAGCTTTCGACCGCACCAATTTCATTCTGCTGGCTATTGGCTTTGCCGTCGTCGTCATCGGCTTCATTCTGATGAGTGGACCGGGTTCTACGGAGCAGTCTTTCAACCCTGACATCTTCAGTGTCAGGCGCATCAAGGTCGCCCCTGTCGTGTGTTTCATCGGATTTATCTCCATGATTTATGCCATCATCCGTAAGCCTAAAGACAACGGTGAGCTTGCGGACAAGAAAGAAGATAATGCCGTAACCAAACAGCAATGACATTAATCCAGACTATTATCATCGCCATTGTGGAGGGACTCACAGAGTTTCTCCCTGTCTCTTCTACGGGCCACATGCTCATCGCCGAGAACTTGCTTGGCGTGGAAAACTCGGCCTTTGTCCGTGCTTTCACAGTCATTATACAGTTTGGCGCCATTCTTTCCGTGGTGGTGCTTTATTGGAACCGCTTCTTCCGTCTTGACCATACGCCGGCTCCTGCGGGCAGCACGGCCTGGCAGAAAATAAAGCACAAGTGGAATTTCTACTGGCTTCTTATAGTGGCTTTTATCCCTACCGGGGTGATTGGGTTCGCTGTCAAGAAGAGCGGTATGATTGACTTCATGCTCGACCCTAAGAATGCCATCTGGATAGTACCCGTCATGCTGGTCATCGGCGGCGTGTTCATGCTGTTCTGTGACAGAATATTCAATAAGGGCAGCGAGTCAAACGCGCTGACCGAGCGCCGTGCGTTCTGGATAGGCATGATACAGTGCTTCTCCATGATACCCGGTACGAGCCGCAGTATGGCCACCATCGTGGGAGGCATGTCGCAGAAGCTCACGCGCCGCCGCGCCGCCGAGTTCTCATTCTTCCTTGCGGTGCCTACCATGGCCGCCGCCACGGGTCTTGACCTCCTCGAGCTCTTCATCGGTGACCATGCCGTAGGCACGTCATGGGCGTCCGCTGACAATGTGGTGATGCTCATCGTGGGCAGCGTGGTGGCATTTTTCGTGGCGCTGGCCGCCATGAAATGGTTTGTCGATTTCCTCTCAAAATACGGGTTCAAGTGGTTTGGTGTCTACCGTATCATCGTCGGTGCCTTCATCCTGATCTGGATGCTGACCGGCCACAGCATGGTTATGTTTGAATAGCCCATGGACTTCATCAAGGGAGAGATTATCGCCATCGACAAGCCCTACCGCATGTCGAGTTTCGGGGCCCTGGCCCATATCCGCTACCTGCTCTCACAGCATGTGGGACAGAAGGTGAAGGTGGGGCATGCGGGCACGCTCGACCCGCTGGCCACTGGTGTGCTGATACTCTGCACGGGACGCTGTACCAAGCAGATAGAGACACTGCAGGCCCACGACAAGGCCTATACGGCCACGCTGCAGCTGGGCGCGACCACCGACAGCTACGACATGGAGCATCCGGTCAACAAGACCTATCCGTGGCAGCATATCACGCGCGAGATGGTCGAGGACACGCTCAAGCAGTTTGTCGGTGACATCGATCAGGTGCCGCCCACCTACAGCGCCTGCAAGATTGAGGGAAAGCGGGCGTACAAGATGCGCCGCGACGGCGAGCAGGTGGAGTTGAAGCCGAAGCACATCCATATTGACAGCATCACGCTCACCTCGTTTGATGCCGGCAAGGGACAGATGAGTATCGATGTGGTCTGCGGCAAGGGAACCTACATCCGTGCGCTGGCCCGCGACATCGGCCGTGCGCTGAACAGCGGCGCCTACCTCACCTCACTCCGCCGGACCCGCGTAGGCGACATCACAATTAACGACTGCATCAGCTTCGACCATTTCGAGGAATGGTTGAGCTCGATAAAATAAATAAAGGAGAAGATATGAAACTATCACAATTCAAATTTGATTTGCCTCAGGATCTCATTGCGCTCTATCCTCACAGCTTCGTGAGAGAGTTTACCAACGAAGATGGCACGAAGGGCTCCTTCCGTGTCACTCGCCGTGATGAGTCACGCCTGATGGTGCTGCACCGTACAACGGGTGAGATAGAACTCTTCAAGAAGGACAGCAAGGGCAAACCCATTGAAGGCGATTATCTTGATTTCCGCAATATCATCGACTATTTCGACGACGGCGATACGTTTGTGCTCAACGACACGAAGGTGTTCCCCGCCCGTCTGTATGGCACCAAGGAGAAGACTGATGCCAAGATTGAGGTGTTCATCCTTCGCGAGTTGAACGAGGAAACCCATCTGTGGGATGTGTTGGTGGAGCCGGCGCGTAAGATCCGTATCGGCAACAAGCTCTTCTTCGACGAAGTAGGCACGATGGTCGCCGAGGTGTATGACAACACCACGAGCCGTGGCCGTTCGCTGCGCTTCCTCTACGACTGTCCGCATGACCAGTTCAAGCACGACCTCTTTGCCCTTGGCGAGACGCCGCTGCCGGTTTATATTCTCAACGGCCGTCCGGCCGACCCCGACATGGAGGGCATGCATGTGCACTCGCATGCTACGAAGGAGGATATGGAGAACTTCCAGTGCATCTTTGCCAAGAATGAGGGTGCGGTCACTGCGCCTGCGACGGGGTTGCATTTCAGTCGTGAGCTGATGAAGCGCATGGAGATCAAGGGCATCAACACCGCTTATATCACCCTGCACTGCGGTCTGAGCAACTTCTCTCCGATTGAGGTGGAGGACCTGACGAAGCATAAGATGGACTCTGAGCAGATGATTGTCGGCAAGGAGGCCTGCGACATCGTCAACAAGACGAAGGCTGCCGGTCACCGCATCTGCGTCGTCGGTACCAGCACGGCCAAGGCCACGGAGACGGCTGTAGGCACCGACGGCATGCTGAAGGAGTATGACGGATGGACGAGCAAGTTCATCTTCCCGCCTTACGACTTCCAGTTGGCCAATGCGATGGTAGCCAACTTCTATCATCCTGAGTCAACGCTGCTCATGTCGACCGCGGCCTTTGGCGGATACGAGAATGTGATGGAGTGCTACCGTCTGGCTGTGAAGCATGGCTATAAGTTTGGTTGCTTCGGCGATAGCCTGCTCATGGTTGACTAACTGCCTGGCTGACTGAAGATGGAACATACCGTTTATTTCAGCATCGGATCCAACATCGGCAACCGCAAGCGGCTCATTCACAATGCGATTGAGCTGCTTGGCAACCGCGTCGGCCCGGTGCTGCGGCAGTCGTCGCTCATCGAGACCGAGCCGTGGGGCTTCTCGTCGCCCAATATGTTTCTCAATGCCTGCGTCTGCTGTCAGACAACGCTCGAGCCGCGTCAGGTGCTGCGGGTAGCCCAGGCCATTGAGAAGGAGTTGGGTCGTACGGGGAAAACGGTCGACGGCGATTACTGTGACCGCGTCATCGACATCGACATCTTGCTCTACGATGACGTACATATTGATGAGCCCGACCTGAAGATTCCTCATCCGCTGATGCATCAGCGCGACTTCGTGATGACGCCCTTGAAGGAGATTCTTCCGCATTGACCCGCTGACCTCATCATCCCTTTCAGCTACGGTGTTAGGGTATTGAAACAGAAAAGCGCCATGCCTCTGAATGAGAAGCATGGCGCTTTTGAGTTATTTCCGTTGACCGAATTACTTACGCAGACCAAGGTTCTTGACGATGGCGCGGTAGCGCTCGATGTCGCGCTCCTTCAGGTAGTTGAGCAGGGCGCGGCGCTTGCCGACGAGCTGAGTCAGCGAACGGGTGGTCACATAGTCCTTGTGGTTAGCCTTCACGTGCTCAGTGAGGTGAGCGATGCGATAGGTGAACAGTGCAATCTGGCTCTCTGCAGAACCCGTGTCCTTGGCGTCCTTGCCATACTTACCGAAGATCTCGGTCTTCTTGTCTTTGTTTAAATACATTTGAATTGTGATTAATTGTAGGTGCATCATTAACATCCTTTGGTCGCGAAAACGCCTTAATCTTAACGCTTTACAGCCTCGAATGCATCGGTATCTCCGAAAATGCGATGCAAAGTTAATAATTTTATCCCACGTGACATAGCTTTTCCCATTATTTTTTCGTAATTTTGCATTCAAATAAACGTTAGCGTATTTTTAAGTTATTATTGATGCAAGACATTCGTAACATTGCAGTTATTGCGCATGTCGACCACGGCAAGACAACGTTGGTTGACAAGATGATGCTCGCCGGTAAATTGTTTCGCGACGGTCAGGATAACAGTGGCGCAGTGCTTGACTCCAATGATTTGGAGCGTGAGCGCGGTATTACCATTCTTTCTAAGAACGTTTCCATCACTTGGAAAGGCGTAAAAATCAACATTCTCGATACTCCGGGCCACTCTGATTTCGGTGGCGAGGTTGAGCGTGTGCTCAACATGGCCGACGGCTGTCTGCTGCTGGTTGATGCCTTTGAAGGGCCGATGCCGCAGACGCGTTTCGTGTTGCAGAAGGCCCTGAAGATTGGATTGAAGCCCATTGTGGTCGTCAACAAGGTTGACAAGCCCAACTGCCGCCCTGAGCAGGTGTATGAGATGGTGTTCGATCTGATGTGCGACCTCAATGCTACTGAGGACCAGCTCGACTTCCCCGTGGTCTACGGTTCGGCCAAGAATGGCTGGATGGGACCGGATTATAATAAGCCCACTGACAACATTGACTACCTCTTGGATAAGATTTTGGAAGTCATTCCGGCTCCTAAGAAGCTCGAGGGTACGCCCCAGATGCTGATTACGAGTCTGGATTACAGCAGTTATACGGGTCGTATCGCCGTGGGTCGTGTGCATCGTGGCACGCTTAAGGATGGCATGAATATCACCATCTGCCACCGTGACGGCACGCAGGAGAAGACGAAGATCAAGGAGCTGCATACCTTCGAGGGCATCACCCACCGTCGTGTTGACGAGGTGAGCTCTGGCGATATCTGCGCTGTGATTGGCCTTGAGCACTTCGAGATTGGCGACACCATCGCCGACTTCGAGAATCCTGAGCCGCTGCCGCCGATTGCCGTTGATGAGCCTACGATGAGCATGCTCTTCACCATCAACGACTCGCCGTTCTTCGGTCGTGAGGGCAAGTACTGCACCTCTCGCCAGATCAACGACCGTCTGATGCATGAGTTGGAGAAGAATATCGCCCTGCGCGTGGAGCCTGTCGCTGGCTCTACCGACCGCTGGATTGTCAAGGGCCGTGGCGTGCTTCACCTCTCTGTGCTTATCGAGACCATGCGCCGCGAGGGTTACGAACTTCAGGTGGGTCAGCCGCAGGTAATCTATAAGGAGATTGACGGTCAGAAATGTGAGCCTATTGAGGAACTCGACATCAATGTGCCGCAGGATTACTCCAGCAAGATGGTGGATATGGTCACACGCCGTAAGGGTGAGATGACGGGCATGGAAACCGAAGGCGACCGTGTCAACATCACTTTCGACATCCCCTCACGTGGTATCATCGGTCTGCGCACCAATGTGCTGACGGCCAGTCAGGGTGAGGCCATTATGGCGCACCGTTATAAGGAGTATCAGCCTTACAAGGGCGAGATCATCCGCCGCACCAACGGCTCGATGGTTTCAATGGATACGGGTACGGCTTACGCCTATGCCATCGACAAACTGCAGGACCGCGGTAAGTTCTTCATCGATCCGGGTGAGGAAGTCTATGCCGGTCAGGTGGTCGGTGAGCATGTTCACGACAACGACCTCGTGGTCAACGTGTGCAAGGCTAAGCAGCTGACCAACGTTCGTGCCTCGGGCTCTGACGAGAAGGCGCACATCGTGCCGAAGACCGTGATGAGTCTGGAGGAATGCCTGGAGTATATCAAGGCCGACGAGTATGTCGAGGTGACCCCGAAGAGCATGCGCATGCGCAAGATTATCCTCGACCACCTGGAGCGTAAGCGCGCCAACAAGGAATAACAATATGATTTCTTTAAGATATAGGGGGTGTACCTGCTGAGGGTATGCCCCCTGTTTTTAGTTTGACTGGCATAACTAAAATGATATAAATACAACGGCCGTAAGCCATACGTTAGACGGCCGTCAGCTACTTGGTCAAACGGCCGTTAGCTATACGTCAAACGGATGGAATACCATCACCGGTTAAACCGTTAGGCATGATTGCACAGCCGTCCCTATGACATGGGAATATTAGAAGTGACCGAATGGAATCCGCTGAATGGTTACGCATAAGTCGTGGAATGTAAAATATAGTTAAATGAATGAGAAGCATGATTCTTTTCTTGATATTATTCGTAACTTTGCGAACAAAATGAAGAAGGTATTGATTCTCTGTACAGGAAACAGTTGCCGAAGCAAGATGGCGCAAGCTTGCCTGCAACATTTGGATGCCGAGCTCTGCGTAAGGTCGGCCGGCACTTATCCTGCCCCGCAAGTTCATCCTTTGGCCATTGAAGTGATGAAGGAGGCCGGCATGCCGATTACTGATTTGCAGCCGCACAATGTCAAGGACTATCTCAACGCCGTCATCACAGTCTGTGACCATGCCCGCGAGGCGTGTCCTGTATTCACCGGAAAGGTAAAGCGGCAGATGCATATCAGTTTTCCCGATCCCTCGTTAGCAACAGGCTCCACCGAAGAGCAACTCTCTGTGTTCCGGAAAGTGAGAGACCGTATCATTGAGACTTTCAACAATTTCCATCATACTTATTTAGACGACCATGGATACCAAGAAAGACTATTGCCTCAAGGCTGAGCAGATAGCCCGCTTCGCCAAAGCTTTGGCTCATCCCGCCAGGATTCAGATCCTCACCTTCCTCGCCAGCAGGCAGGAGTGCTATTTCGGTGACATTCACGATGAGCTGCCCATCGCCAAGGCAACCGTGAGCCAGCATCTGAAGGAGCTCAAAGATGCTGGACTCATACAGGGCATCATTGAAGCCCCAAAGGTGAGATATTGCATCAACCGCGACAACTGGCAGTATGCACATGAACTGTTCTGCAATTTCTTCTCCAAAGAAATCAAGAACGGACACTGCGGTTGCGGAACAATCAAGTAATCTTGTCAGGCGGATCATGTATTGTCCGCCTATTATAATAGAGTTATTATTCGTAGTTTTACAAATGACAAACATGAAAAAATCCATTACAAACCGATTGTTGCCAACATGGTTGTTGCTGATGCTGTTCGCACTCTTCGTGACCTCGGCAACGCCCAACCGTCCCCGAACTTATGTAGAGGTGATCTATTTCTACGGTAAGGTGCGCTGTAAGACCTGCATCGACATCGAGAGTACCACCAAGAACGTCGTGAAAAGTCGATTCGCCAAAGAACTGAAGACCCGCCAGGTGGTCTATCGTACCATTGACTTCTCACAGTCCAAAAACAAGGCTCTCGCCAAGAAGTACCAAATAAGTTGGTCATCTCTGATTTTGATTAGACACGATGGCAGAAAGGAGCAGACAGTCAACTTTACCAACTATGCCTTCAGCCACATCGGCAACAAGAAAATATTTGAGAGAGAGCTGGAACAGCAAATCCGTACCCTATTAAAATAATACTACTATGGAATGGCTTCAATCTCTGTTGGACAGTAGCTCGACTCCCGTAGCCACAGCCTTCTTGTTAGGACTGCTCACGGCCATATCCCCCTGCCCATTGGCAACGAACATCGCCGCGATCAGCTATATCAGCAAGGATGTGGACAACAGAAGCCGCATTCTTCGCAATGGACTTTTTTACACATTGGGGCGCACTATGTCGTATGCCTTGTTAGGAATCGTACTAATAGCTATCATCCGCCACGGAGCAAGTGCCTTTGGCCTTCAGGATGTGCTTGCCCAGTGGAGCACCTATCTGCTTGGGCCATTGTTGATGGTCATAGGCCTATATATGTTATTGGCCGAACACATACACATCCCCCAATTTGGTTACCACGGAACAGCCAAAGATTATCTCAAAGGATGGTGGGGTGCATTTCTCTTGGGCGTACTTTTCGCCATGGCATTCTGTCCTACGAGTGCCGTATTCTATTTCGGCATGCTAATACCTATGTCTGCCTACTCTCGGGCAGGATGGCTTCTTCCGGTGGTTTTCGCCTTGGCTACAGCCTTGCCAGTAGTACTCGTGGCATGGGTATTAGCGTATAGCTTGGGAAAAATCGGCCAGTTATACCATCGAATGAAGATTCTACAGAAATGGGGCTCCATTGCAGTGGGCTTGGTTTTCATGCTGACAGGCACATATTTGTGTTTCAATACATATATACTTTAACAAAATGGAGAAAATGGACATTAAAATTTTAGGTTCGGGATGCTCCCGATGTAAGAAGACTTACGAGACGGTGAAGTACGTAGTGGAGGAAGATAAGTTGGAGGCCACAGTAGAATATGTGACCGACATTGTCAAAATTCTCGATTACAACATTCTTTCGCTGCCAGCAGTCGTTATTGACGGGAAGGTGGTAATGAACGGACAGGTTCCATCTATCGGCCAAGTAAGGCAGTTGTTGGAGGCTGAGGCTAAGATTAAGGATGTGAGCAAGAAATGAAGACAGCGTATCTCATCCTGCTTCTTGGGCTATTCATCCTGCTACCAGCCAATGCGCAAGGGAGCAAGACTGACAGCAGAATCAACATGGAAGACAGCATCAGGCTGAAATACAACTATACCGAGAACGGCGGAAACTACGACTACACGTTCTTGGAGTTTGGCTCCCATCACTGTATACCCTGCAAAATGATGGACGGCGTGTTAGACTCAATGAGAACCAACTTTCCAAGAGTAAAAGTGTGCTTTGTAGATGTGGCCCAAACGGTAAATACCTGTTGGCTGGAATATTTCCATATTGACATCATCCCCCAGCAGATAGTGCTGGACAAACGAGGAAAGCTCGTGTTTCGCCATGAGGGATATATCCCATACAACGAATTAGTGACAAACATTAAAATAAAAAAACATGAAAGAGATTGAGATTTTCGACCCGGCCATGTGCTGCTCCACGGGAGTATGCGGCCCCAGTGTAGACAAGAATCTGTTGCGCATCGCCACGCTCATCGATGTGCTGAAGAATATGGGCATAGAGGTGAAACGCCACAATTTGAGCAGTGAGCCACAAGCCTTTATCAAGAATGACAAGGTGAAACAACTGCTTCGCGAGAAAGGTGCCGACGTGCTGCCCATAACCCTCGTCGGAGGAGAGGTTGCCGTTGTGGGGCAATACCCGTCCACTGCACAGATGAGCGAGTGGTCAGGCAAGGACCTGACGATTGTCCCCGTTGACGGCGATTGCGGTTGCTGCTGCGGTGGAGA
>ONAR01000014.1 GCA_900315835.1 uncultured Prevotella sp. | reverse complement strand
GTCCGTAAGTGCTTGATTATCAAGTAGCGGGGGTGGGCCACGATCCCACGACCTCCGGATTATGAATCCGACGCTCTAACCAGCTGAGCTATCCCGCCAACAAGCCTTTGAAAAGGGCAGAAGGGAAGTATTACAATACTTTACCTTTGAAGTCCGCCTTAATTTCCTTTGAAGTCCGCATTAACTTCTGTTGATGTTCCCTTAACTCAAAAGCGAGTGCAAAGGTACGATATTATTTTATTATAGGCAAATTTTTGAGGAATAATTTATTTTATTATAAGCAATTTTTTTTGAGGAATCATTTCGCGAGTAGCATGCAAAGATGGAATCAGAACATCATGTTTTTGTACGAAAACAAGGCTATCCGCCTCCTTCACAGATGAAGAGCCGGATAGCCTTAAGCGATATAATAAATTAGATTGCACGGATGAAGGCTACGACAGCGTCGCGGTTCTCCTTCGGCAGATTATAGAATTGCTTTGCAGCATAGTAGGCGTGGCTGTCTTTGCTGTACATATGCCAGAGGATGGCTTCCTTCTCATTGCGGGCGCGGCAGTCGTGCAGACGGTCCTCAGCACCCGTGTTGAGCAACTCCAGTCCGCGGCCCCACAGCGGTGTCGTACGGCACCATGAACCATGTACGTCGTTCTTCATGTAGAGCTTGTGCTGCACATAGTCGCTGTAAGGATAGATGGTCTGATGGGCATAGCGCGGCAGCTTGGTGTAGTTCTTGTCCACCATCATCTGCGGCAGCCAGTAGTTGTCGTCGCCGGTCTCCCACTTTGGACGATGGCAGCTGGTGCAACCCATCTTGTAGAACAACTCCTTACCGCGCTGTACGGTGGGATCGTTCAGGTTGCGTGCGCGGGGAATCGCTTCGCTCATCCCCGGGCTATTTCCTGCAACCGCTCCGCGGTTGGTATCATGCTTGATAAATTCGAATTATTAACCGGCCTCTGGCCTTTGCCGTTATGGATAAATGGTGTATCTTTGCAACATGGCAAGGATTGATATGCAACAATTGGCGACGGATGTATATAACATTGTCGGACAAATACCACGCGGCCGGGTGCTTACCTATGGCGACATTGCACGGCTTGCCGGGTACCCCAACCATTCGCGCTTGGTGGGCCATCTGCTGTCGGTCGTACCGTCGTCGCTTCATTTGCCTTGCCATCGCGTCGTCAATGCCCGTGGCCGCCTCGCGCCTAATTGGCCGGAACAAAGGCTGTTGCTTAAACGTGAGGGTGTGGCGGTGAAGACCGACAGTATTGGTGAGGCAAGGATTCGCCTGAAAGATTATCGATGGGAAGTGATGTAGAGGCTGAAAAAAACTCGTCAAGCCAACGACTCGACTACGTTCCCGCACCTCTCAAACGCTTTCACGGTTGTAAACTATTTTGGTGTTTTAAGACCCCTCAGAATGGCTTGAAATCAACGGATACCTCCTTTGCTCCGAAATACGCGATTCTGAGCGATGTTAAGCATGATTTTCGGAAGCTGCTGTTAATCAATGATTTATGTTGAAACAAGGCCAAGTGACGGTCGCATTGGGCTGCAATCGCCTCGCGAAACCATAGCTATTGAGTTGCGAAACCATAGCTATCGAGTCGCGATACCATAGCGATCGCGTCGTCATAGCATAGCGATCGCGTTGCGAAACCATAGCTATCGCAGTGCGAAACCATAGTTATCGCGATGCGATGAGGCTGAAATGGTCGTTTCCGGGCGATTTTCTCATACCGCCTTCTCAATTTTAACGTTTTTTGATTCGTAGAATGCGCAAAATCGATAACACGATTTTGTCGGCTTTTTTCGGAGTAAATGATGGCTTCAGGATGGGACTTTGGTAGCAGCGTAGTCGCTGTGCCTTGTGCCGGCCACCGTTCGTCAATGCCGCGCATTGCATCAATTGAAAAACGCCCGGTGCAGGCGACAGAGGCCCCGCAGACCAAACAGATGGAGTGCAATCAGCTTCAGACTCCCCCAGAAGGGCATCACCGGCAGGATGAGGTCGTAGTCGTCGCCCGTCTGGTCGTATACGGAGATTTGGATGTTGAGCACGTGACGGTAATAAAGTTGATAGCCCTGGCTGCCCTGCAGTTGCTTGTCGCCGAGGATGCCCACGTGGGTCTCGAGCAACTGGAGCAGTGCGTGGCCGTCGGCCTGCTGGGTGATGCCGCCGGGGTTGAGCGTGTAGTGGTAACAACCGACGTCAACCGTGCGCACCACCTGCGCGCGCTTTAGCAATTGCCAAAGCGTAGGCACATCCTCAAACACGCGGCCTTCGGGGTAGCCGACGCCGCGGAACAGCTCGCGCCGGTAAATCTTATTACAGGCATAAGTGTGGGCGTAGGCCTTGCCTTCAAGCCAATAGGCACGACAGTCGGTGTAGGTACGGTTGCCGAAACTTAGTTGGACCGGACCTTGCCACAGCTCCCGTTCGACCGGGAACTCCACGATGTCGCAGTCGCCCATCAGGGGCAGCAACTGCCGGTAGGTATCGGGCCCGACGTAGTCGTCGCTGTCAACAAAGGTGAGGTATTGGCCTGAGGCCCGTTCGATGCCGGTGTTGCGTGCGGCCGACAGTCCACCATTCTGGCGGTGAACCACGGTAATCTCTTCCCGTTTGCCGTAGGCGTCGCAGATTGATGGCGAGTCGTCGGTCGACCCGTCGTCGACGAGGATAATCTCGATGCCGTTGACGCCCTGCGCCAACACGCTGTCGACGCAGCGGCGGAGTGTCGCTGCCACATTATAAACGGGGATGATGACGGATAGGGTAGGATGCATACGGTTTGGTTGAAGTGATACTGCAAAAGTATAAAAACCTGCTGACAAAAGCCGCCGTTTGGTCCGCTTTTTTGTCTTTGTAACGCAATATTAATAAGGTAAAGGCGTTATCAGCATGTACGATATCGATAGACATTTTATGAAAAAGAACATCATTACGGTCTGCAACATCGTGTTGCTGGTTGTGGCCGTTATCCTTTTAGACTGGCGCTTACAGCAGCCCATGTTGTTCGCGCTCCTGGTAGTGCCGTTGGCTTATGCGTGGCTGAAGTTCAGGCATAAGTCACAATCCGACGTTCCGGAGACATTCAAGCGCTTCGAATCGATTGAAATGGTGGTGTCGGTATTGGGTCAGCCCGACGACAGCATCCTGCTCAACGCCACACGTGCCAATGAGTTGGCCGGCAACATCCTGGTCTATCGCGACCGCAAGTTGATGATCATTGACGGCACCGAGGTCAACATGGACGACATTGTTGATGTGGCGACGGTCAACACCGCCACACCTTACACGTTGGGCGACTACCAGGTGGTGCTGACGATGCGTAAGCCGCGCAAGGACTACATCCGTCTACCCATCGGTCAGGATGCCGATTACGCCATGCAGGTGGCTAAGGACATCATCGATCAGTTGCGTTCAGCATCGGCTTCGTTCCATTAATCCAACGCGTCATCCGTATTTCATTATTGCTGACGTCTTGCCGCAACCCCTACGGGGTAAAATGATTTTGCTTACCCCCAATCCGCACCCCCGGGGAATCGCTTCGCTCATCCCCGGGCTATCCTCCGCAACCGCTCCTCGGTTGGTAAGCATCTTATGCTATCCTTTAACCCTTAATTTAGCAGGGAGCACCAGCTTCATCCAACCAAACTGCATTACGCCGCGGGCCAGCAGATAGACCAGATAGACGGCCCAGAGCAGGTGGTTGGCGGGCAGCTGCAGTGCTCTGCCGATGAAGAAAAGCGCGAAGAACAGCAGCGCCGCCGTGACGCTCGATACGAGCATGCCGCGCGTGGCGGTGATGCCGATGAACACGCCGTCGTAGACGAATGCCGCCATACCACAGACGGGTATGAGCAGCACCCAGGTGAAGTAACTGCCGATGACCTGCAACACGCTCTGTTCGGTCGTCATGAAATGAACGAGCGGCATGCCGCCGACGGCGTAGATGACGGTGAAGATCGCCACCATTATCCAACCCCAGAAGAACAGTCGCCGGACCGATGCGCGGAAGGCCTCGACATCGCCGCTGCCGTAGGTGCTGCCGCAGACCGCCTCGCCGGCGAAGGCGAAACCATCCATGATATAAGAGAAAAGCGTGTAGAAGGTCAGCAGAACCGTGTTGGCCGAGAGGATGACGTCGCCCTCTCTGGCGCCGACTGAGGTGAAGAAGAGGTTGACCGCCACGAGGAACAGCGTGCGGATAAAGATGTCGCGGTTGACCGAGAAGAAGCGCCGCCACCCCGTTACCTGCTGCCGGGCCTCACCTTGCAGCTCGCGATGGAGCCTACGGTAGCGGCGCAGGGCAAAGCCGGTGGAGATGATGAAGCCGAACCACTGGGCGGTGAGCGTACCGAGGGCCACACCTGCGATGTTGAGGCGTAGCAGGTAGACGAAGCTCATTGAGGCCACGATGTTGAGCAGATTCTGCGCTACGGCCACATAGAGCGGTGTGCGCGTATCCTGCAAGCCGATGAACCAGCCGTTGAGGCCGTACAGGCCCAACACGGCGGGCGCACCCCAGATGCAGATATTGAAATAGAGTCGGGCCATCGGAACGACGTCGGCCGACGGATGGATGACGCGCATGGCGAGCCACCCCAACGGCCACTGCAGGGCGATGAGCGTCAGGCCCAGCGCCGAGGAGAGCAGCAGCACACGCCGCAGCAACCGTCGGGCATCGGCTACGTCGTTGCGGCCATAAGCCTGCGAGGTGAGGCCGCTCGTACCCATGCGCAGGAAGCCCAACAGCCAGTAGATGACGTTGAACACCATGCTGCCCACCGCAATGGCGCCCATGGCCTGCGCCGAACCGAGGTGACCCACGATGGTCATGTCGACCAGTCCGAGGAGCGGAACGGTGACGTTCTGAATAATCGATGGCAGAGCCAACAAGAGGATGCGATGGTCTAATCGGCGCATGATGGTGGTTGGTTAATGTGGCTTACTTCATTTGTTGATGCTGCAAATTTACGACGATTTGCGCAAAGCCCCGACGGTTTACCCGATTTGTTTTGCCCCCGGAAGGTAATTAGTCCGCTATGTGCGACAGAATGGCGCGCTTTTGTGCCAATCTGTCGCTAATCGCAGATGGGCATGAGAGTTGCAGCATTGAGGGTGAAGCTTGAAAGCAAACCCAAAGTAAGCCGGAAGGTAAGCCAAGGAGAGCCGGATCGCTTCGATAAAAGTTGAACATTTAAAATATAAATAGGAGGTATTGACTTATGTTGTTCCCGGTATTAAACGATTGGTTTGACAATGATTTCAGTGATGGTTTCATGAGCAGTGCGCTTCGCCGCGCCAATGCCACAGCGCCCGCAGTGAATGTAAAGGAGGACAATGAGAAGTACACGATGGAAGTGGCCGTTCCCGGCATTAAGAAGGAGTACGTACGTGTCAGCCTTGATGCTGACGGCAACTTGGAGCTCGCCATTGAGAACAAACTCGAGCACAAGGAGGAGGAGCCGAAGAAGAAGGAGCACTATCTGCGCCGCGAGTTCTCTTACAGCAACTACCAGCAGACCTACACGCTGCCTGATGATGTGGACAAGAGCCGCATTGCCGCCAGGGTGGCCGATGGCATCCTTACCATCACGCTGCCTAAGATGACAAAGGAGGATGAAAAGAAATCGGGTAGGGCTATTGAAATCAAATAACAATAGCCGATGCGGCCTTTAGCCGCCGAGCTATACGAAGGGTGAGCCGGACTGTCGGCTCACCCTTTATTGTTTCTGTGTGTTTAAGTGAGCCGAGACGCGTTGGACTCCTTTGAGAATGCGTGGCCGGTGAGGCTGTCATTTCTTTGTAACAACATAGTAATCTCTTTATCATACCATCGAAAAGGCTCTGTAATGTTGCGGCCGTAACTTTGCATCGAACTTGAAAAGAAGAGAATTAGATGATGATCTTAAAGAGAGGACTGCTTTTGTCGGGATTGCTGTTAGGCACAGCCGCCACCATGCTGGCCGACGATATCAGCGGCATAGTTACTGATGCCAAAACCAACGAGCCTTTGATAGGAGCAACCATTGAGGTTGCGGGAACTTCCGTCAGGACAGTGTCTGATGCCGACGGAAAATTCCACCTGACTGGCCTGAAACATGGAAAATACAACCTTACCATAAAATATGTGTCCTATCAGCCCTGCACGCTCAACGGCGTAGAGGCTGTCAGGGATGCCTCGGCCAATATGGTCAGCGTGAGGATGCAGGCCGACGAGCAGACGCTGCAGGGCGTGCAGGTGACGGGCGTGAAGCGCCGCAACACCGAGCGCGCCATGATTCTTGAGACCAAGCGCAGCGACGTGATCGTGAGCAACATCTCGGCCCAGGAAATCAAGCTGTCGCAGGACAACAATGCGGGTGAGGTCATCCGCCGCGTGCCGGGCGTGTCGCTCATCGATGACAAGTTCGTCATGGTGCGCGGCCTGTCGCAGCGCTATAACAATGTGTGGATGAACGGCGGCGCCGTGCCGAGCAGTGAGGCTGACAGCCGCGCGTTCTCGTTTGACATTGTGCCGAGCGGGCAGATAGACAACCTCACCATTGTCAAGACGCCGACGGCCGAGTATCCCTCCGACTTCACGGGCGGCTTCATCATAATCAACACCAAGGAAATACCATCGGAAAACAGCTATAACGTCTCGGCCGGCCTGAGCTACAACAACGAGGCCCATTTCCAGCAGTTCCTGCTCAACCGCCGCAACAGCCAGTGGTTTACAAAGAAGATAACGCCCTGGGCCGACTGGAAACTGTCGGCCGACATGGCCCGCGGATGGAACCTCAGCGGCAGCAAGCTCGGCATGATTGCCGCGGTCAACTATTCCAACGAGTACCGCACCAACCACGACATGCAGAACAACCTCTATGGTCTGTACGACGTGAGCCACGACCAGCCCAACTACCTGCGCCACAGCACCGACGACCAGTACAACCTCAACACGCGCCTCGGGGCGATGCTCAACTTCACGCTGCTGTCCAGAGACGGCAACAGCAAGTATGAGCTGAAGAACATCTTCAACCATCTTACCAACACCCGCTACACCTGGCGTGAGGGCATATCGGCGCAGTCCAACCTTGAGAAATCGGCAGAATATTACTATAGGAGCCGTACTGTCTACAACGGTCAGCTGACCGGCAAGCATACCCTCGGCGGCGATGCCCTTGACTGGAGTGTCGGCTATGCGTATGCCAACCGCCGGTTGCCTGACCGCAGACGGTACCTCACCGACGACGCGCTCGAGAGCGGCCGCTACGCCCTCACCACGGGCAACGACATCTCGCGCGAGTGGACCAGACTGGGCGAGCATATCATCTCGGCCAATGTCAACAACGTCTACGACATGCACCTTGGCGGCTGGACGCCGAAGCTGCACACCGGCGCCTATGGCGAATACCGTACGAGGAAATACACCACCAGCGAGTTCATCTACAACTGGGACGCCAACAACAACAGCCTGCCCGCAGGCTTCCGCTATATCGACATCCCGACGCTGCTGTCGGATAATGAATATCTGGGTCAGGACAAGCTCTACATGCTTGAGCTGTCGAAGTGGCGCAACAACTACCGCGGCAAGAACACGCTCGGAGCCGGCTACGTCTCGCTGACGCTGCCCTTTGGCGCGCTCAACGTGCTGGCCGGTGTTAGGTTTGAGCATAACGACATGGAGCTCATCTCCAACACCCGCGACACGGAGAAGAGCGAGACGAGCCGCCATTACAAGGGCGACGACTTCTTCCCCTCTGTCAACGCCACCTACCGGTTCAACAACCGCCACCAGCTGCGCTTCGGCTATGGCCGCAGTGTCAACCGCCCTGAGTTCCGCGAGGTCAGCTCCTCGGTGTACTACGACTTCGACCTGGCCTCCAACGTGCAGGGCAACACGGAGCTGAAGAACAGCTACATCGACAACCTTGACCTGCGCTATGAGTTCTATCCCACCGACGGCGAGATTGTCTCGCTGGCAGCCTTCTACAAGCATTTCCAGAACCCGATAGAGTGGACCTACACTGTGGCAGGCGGCACCGACCTGATCTATTCGTTCAAAAACGCAAACCAGGCCAACAACTACGGACTGGAACTCGACATCCGCAAGCGGCTTGACTTCATCGGCCTGCGCAACTTCAGCCTCTCGTTCAACGGCTCGCTGATCAAGAGCCGCGTCAAGTTCCCCGCAGGCTCGCATGAGGAGAACCGCCCCATGCAGGGCCAGTCGCCTTACCTCATCAATACGGGGCTGTTCTACCGTCACCCGACCAGCGGCCTGAGCATCGCCCTGCTGTACAACCGCATAGGCAAGCGCATCATCGGCGTGGGACGCTCCGAGGGGTCGACAGGCGAGGAGGACAACGCACGCATCCCCGACAGCTACGAGATGCCGCGTGACATGATAGACCTCTCGGCCACCAAGACCTTCGGCAGCCACTGGGAGCTGAAGCTCAACGTGCGCGACCTGCTCGCGCAAGACGTGCAATACAAGCAGTTCGCCCACGTCACCTACGATGACGGCTCGAAGCGAACGGTCGAGGAGATAACAAGGAAATACAAGCCTGGAAGAAATATAGGCATAATTATTACATACAAATTCTAACTTTCTATGAACAAGACAATGATTATCGGATGTCTCGGCATCCTGATGCTGTCCGCCGGGCTGGCCGGTTGCAGCAGCGACAACTCTGACAACGGCGGAACTACCCCTCAGACTGAGGTCTACAAATGGACTAAGGACGGCGGACTGAATGCCTGCGACCACATTCTCTTTACCAACGGCAAGGAAGATGCCAACGGCACCGAGATAGGCAATGGCGACCAGGAATTTGTGTTCACCGGCAAGCAGACCTTGAAGAAGGGCACCTACCTGCTCAAGGGCTGGGTCTATATAGCCGACGGCGCCGAGCTGACCATCGAGCCCGGCACCATCATCAAGGGCGACAAGGATACCAAGGCCAGCCTCATTGCCGAGCGCGGCGGCAAGCTCATTGCCAAGGGTACGGCTGCCAGCCCCATCGTTTTCACTTCTGAGCAGCCCAAGGGCAGCCGCAAGCCCGGAGACTGGGGCGGCATCATTCTCTGCGGCAAGGCTAAGAACAACCAGTCGGAGATGCAGATTGAGGGCGGCCCGCGCACCAAGCACGGCGGCACCGACGACGCTGACAACTCGGGTGCGCTGAGCTACGTGCGCATTGAGTTTGCCGGCTATCCCTTTGAGAAAGACAAGGAAATCAACGGTCTTACCTTTGGCTCGGTCGGCTCCGGCACCCAGATTGACCATGTGCAGGTGAGCTATTCCAACGACGACTCCTATGAGTGGTTCGGCGGCACCGTCAACTGCAAGTACCTGATTGCCTACCGCGGCTGGGACGATGACTTCGATACCGACAACGGCTTCAGCGGCAAGGTGCAGTTCGGCCTGTCGGTGCGCGACAGCAAGATTGCCGACACGTCACAGAGCAACGGCTTCGAGAGCGACAACAAGTCGGACGGCGGCGATGTGTCGCCCTACACTTCGGCTGTCTTCTCCAACATCACGTTCGTCGGCACCAAGCTGGACGCAAGTTTCCAGAATACGACCGACTACATCACTGGCGGCAACCTCAACCCCAACAACGGTTCGGCACTCGGCCGCTTTCAGGCTGCCATGCAAATTCGCCGCGCTTCGATGCTCAACTGCTTCAACTCGGTTGCCGTGGGCTGGCCCATCGGCCTGATCCTCGACGGCGAGAAGGGCGACACCCAGAACTCTGCCACCAAGGGCCTGCTTCATCTCAACAACATCTATTTCGCAGGTATGGATGTGACGGGCAGCGATGCCAACAAGAGTTATGTTGACCAGCTCGTCACCGGCTATGACGCTTCCAAGAAACCGGTCTATGATGCCACGAAGAAAAGCTTCTCCTCTACATTCTTCCTCGCACAGAGCGGCAACAAGGTCTACCCCAACATCGCCGACCTCATGCTGACCAACGGCTATATGCCTCAGGCTTCAAGCCCGGTCGTCGGCGCGGCTGACTTCACCAACTCGCTGCTCTCCAGCTGGTTCACCAAGGTCAACTACATCGGCGCGTTCAATGTAGGCGACAACTGGCTCCAGGGCTGGACCAACTTCGACCCTGAGAACACCGACTACTAAGCCGGCATATCCCCTCGGGGGAGGAAAAGCAACCCAGACTTGGAGAAGTTCGGAATTCCGGACTTCTCCAAGTCTTTGATGTTTCCCCTTGATGGTTGCGCATGAAGATGTTTATCCCCGGTCGGGTAGATACAGGCCGGATGACGCTTCCATATCGGCGATGTGTGAATGCGAAATCGCTTGAGCGAGAAGACGTGGCGGTCGCCTCAGTTAAGTAGGGCGGTCGCCACTGTAGTGCATGGCGGTCGCCATAGTTAAGTAGGGCGGTCGCCATAGCTTGTCGATTAAGCCGTCTCGTGGTGTCGATCAAGCCGTCTCGTGGTGTCGTTCAAGCATGTACATGCTTACGCTCCCTGAGGAGCTCTGAGTCTGTACGTGACTATTTTCCAATAAACTTATGTCCGATTCAGGGTGACGCATTGACGAAGTCAGAAGGGTATTCCTGTATGCGTGTCTGTTTTTTTATATACGCGCAAATGGTTGGGCGGGGATGACCCCCGCCCCTACGGACGGATTCTGACTTCATCACGGTGTACCCGACAAACCCTGTGGCTTTAATTAAAGCCAGGAAAACCTTTGTGCCAGCGTCCTTGGAGTTGTACGTCACCGGCGGCAGTGTTGTACGTCACCGGCGGCAGTATTGTACATCACCGGCGGCAGTGTAGTGGCCGGCCTGGTGCCGGCCACCAGCCCTTGGCATGGCATTGTCCCCACGCATCAACGAGATCAGCATGGGGCTCAGTATAGTCTTTCACGCTGATGTTGCGGCTGGTGGCCGGCACCAGGCCGGCCACTACACTGTCACCGATGACGCAAAACCCGTGCGAGGGTAAGAATTTGTCCCCATTTGTGTCACGTAACACGAGTGTAACAAACATGTAACACGTGTAACGGCATTATTACCGTGGTAATGTTTAATTTTGCAGAAAAATTCAATGGGAACTTATGAAAAAGAGCAAGAAAGCCATTGTCGACTTATTGACATCAGCCAACAAGAGAAAGGATAACCGTTTTCAAAATCTTGTGCTTAATCTCGCTTTGCAGAAGTTAGACAGCGAGGACTTCGAGTTTGACGGCGAGGCCGTCTATACTGTGGGCAAGGATTGCCTGATTTATTGTTTGAGCAACAGCGAGAGCTTTGTCGTGCCAGACACCGTGAAAGTGATTGGCGAGCAGGCTTTCCACCAGAAAAGCAGACTGCGGCGTGTCACATTGCCCGCCGGCCTGGAAGTGATTGAGAAAGACGCGTTCTCTGATTGCGATGCCCTTGATGATGTTCATGTTCCCGCCAGCGTGAAGCGCATTGGCGACTACGCTTTCTCAGAGTGCGACGAGCTGAAGATGATTACTTTCGAGGGACTTCCGGAGAAGATGAACAAGAACGTGCTGGCCGACTGCGATGACCTGCACCGCATTGTGGTGCCGACAGGCACTTTCAAGGCCTTCTCTAAACTCTTCCATTATGACGGCGACAAGGAATACATCATTCTGGAACAGGCCGACAACAAGATTGTAGACCGGCAGATGGCCGCCGATGCCGCCAAGGGAAAGGGTAAGGACAAGGTCAAGGGTAAGGATAAAGACAAGGAAAAGGACAAAGACAAAGACAAGGAAAAGAACAACAAGGGTAAGGAAAAGGACAAAGACAAGGAGGCCGGCAAGGCTGACAGGAAGACGGTTGGCAAGAAGCCGGCAAAGTCAGACAAAGCCGATAATACTGCGTATGCGGATAAATCAGGCAAACCGCGTCATGCCGACAATTCCGACAAGCCTCAGAAGCGTGTCTCCGCGAGGCGCGGGACAACGGCCAAGGACGAGACCGTGGCCAATCCGGCCAGCAAATAACCGACAATCAACGACACAAATATCTACAGCCTTATGACAAAAGAGAAACGTACCTATGTAGAGCGCGACGTGAGCTGGATGTACTTCAACCACCGCATCCTGCAGGAGGCCGAGAAGGAGCAGGTGCCGCTGCTGGAGCGCCTGTCGTTTTTAGGCATCTACTCCAACAACCTTGACGAGTTTTTCCGTGTCAGGGTGGCCTCCATCAACCGCTTCCTCGACAATCCCCATCTGGAGAAGAACACCAAGGGCGTGCTGAAGGAAAGTCTGAAAGCCATCAACAAGCTCAACAAGCAATACAGTGTGGAGTATTCCAATGCCGTGGCCTCGGTGAGGAACGCTCTCAAAGGCCACGGCATCAACATCATTACCGAGAAAGAGGTCAACGACGCGCAGCAGAAGTTCCTGACCGACTTCTTCTACAACAAGCTCAACGGCTCGGTCAACCCCATCTGGCTCTCGGAGATTAAGGAAATCTCGCGCCTGGAGGACAACCGCATCTACCTGGTCGTCGACCGTGTGGATATCAAGGAAAAGCAGAAGACAAAATACGCCATCGTCAAGATACCCGACCGGCTCTTCGGACGTTTCATCAAGCTGCCGTCGGAAAAGGGACGCGACGACATCATGTATCTCGACGACGTGGTGCGCTTCTGCCTGCCGCTCAT
The DNA here is from genome assembly GCA_900315835.1 of uncultured Prevotella sp. Lineage (GTDB taxonomy): Bacteria > Bacteroidota > Bacteroidia > Bacteroidales > Bacteroidaceae > Prevotella. Next base: position 78,879 of record ONAR01000014.1, on the reverse strand, counting down.
CTTTCTCGGCATGAAAGAGAGTGCCTACAAGGCCTACTCGTTCAAGTTTACCAAGGATGCCGAGATGGACATTGACAACGACCAGGACTACAGCACGCTGGAAAAGATTACGGCCGGCGTGAACAGCCGCAAGCGCGGCGATGCCGTGCGCGTCATCTACGACGGCGACATGCCCAAGGAGATACAGCAGCTCATCCTGGACCGCCTCGACATCAAGGAGCTTGACACCAGCCTCGCAGGCGGACGCTACCAGAACCACAAGGACCTGATGACGTTTCCCGACTGCGGCCATACAGAACTGAAATATCCCGCATGGCAGCATGTGATGAAGCCGGAGTTCCTGTCGCCCGTGAGCATCCTTGACCAGATCAGGGAGAAGGACCGTTTCATCCACGTGCCTTATCATTCGTTCGACGGCTATATCCGCGTGCTGCGTGAGGCGGCCATCAAGCCTGAGGTGAAAGCCATCAAGACCACGCTCTACCGTCTGGCCAAGGACTCTAAAGTGGTGAAGGCGCTCATCACCGCCGCCCGCAACGGAAAGAAGGTGACGGCCGTGGTGGAGCTGCTGGCCCGCTTCGACGAGGAGAGCAACATCAAGTGGAGCCGCCGCATGCAGGAGGAGGGTGTCAACGTGATCTATGGCGTTGAGGGCCTCAAGGTGCACTCGAAGCTGCTCTACATCGAGTCGAAGAAAGGAAACATCGCCTGCATCGGTACGGGCAACTTCCACGAGGGCAACGCCAAGGTATATACCGACTACCTGATGATGACGGCCCGGCCGCGCATCGTCAACGAGGTGGCCCGCGTGTTCGACTTCATCGACCGTCCCTACATCCATCCGCGCTTCGTGGAGCTGATGGTGTCGCCCTACGCCATGAAGACGCGCGTGCTGCGGATGCTCGACAATGAGATAAAGCATGCAAAGGAGGGCAAGGAAGCCTGGCTGAAGATGAAAATCAACCATATCACCGATAAGGATGTGGTGCACAAGCTCTACCAGGCCTCGCAGGCCGGCGTGAAGATTGAGATTGTCATTCGCGGCAACTGCTCGCTGGTGCCGGGCATCAGGGGGCTGAGCGACAACATCAGGGCCGTGGGTATCATTGACCGCTATCTCGAGCACTCGCGCATCCTCATCTTCTGCAACGGGGGAAAGAACCGCTATTTCCTCGGCTCGGCCGACTGGATGCCGCGCAACCTGCTCTCGCGCATCGAGGTGATGACGTCGGTCTACGACGAGGACCTGCAGCGAGACCTGCTCCGCACGGTGGAATACGGACTCAGAGACAACACCAACGGCCGCATCGTTGACGGCAAGGGCACCAATGCACTGCAGCCCATCGACGACGCGCATCCCGCTTTCCGCTCGCAGGAGCAATTGTACAACGCTTATTTAAAGGAGAATACGCAACATGAGTGACATGAGGATTGACAGTCTCAATATTGCTGCCATCGACATCGGGTCAAACGCCGCCCGCCTTTTGGTGAAACATGTGGACATCGACATCGACGGCAACCAGAAGCTGCGCAAGAGCCTCTTCCTGCGAGTCCCCTTGCGGTTGGGCATGGACGTGTTCAACGACGGGAAGCTTTCAGACAGACGCGCTTACGAGTTCCTGCACACGATGAAGGCTTACCGACAGCTGATGAAGGTGTACGATGTCAATATCTACCGTGCCTGCGCCACGTCGGCCATGCGCGACGCGAAGAACGGCAAGGAGGTGCTGAAAAGCATTGAGAAGGGCGCGGGCATCAAGATTGAGATTATCTCGGGCGACGAGGAGTCGCAGATGGTTTATGACAACCACTACAGCCTGATGTCGGGCGAGGGCAACTTCCTCTACGTCGACGTGGGCGGCGGCAGCACCGAGGTGAGCTTTATCAGCAATGGCGAGCGCCTCTACAGCCACAGCTTCAACGTGGGTACTATCCGACTGTTGAACAATAAGGTGAAGCCGAACGTGCTCGTAGAGATGAAACAGACCATCGGCGAGGTGACCAAGGGCTATGACAATATCGTCATCATCGGTAGTGGCGGCAACATCAACAAACTCTACCGCTTGGCCAATAAGCGTGAGAAAACGAAGGAATATCTGCCTGTCGACGTCTTGCGCCGGCTGTATGAGCGGCTCAATAAGATGAGCGTGGAAGAGCGCATGCAGCTTTTCAACCTCAAGCCAGACCGTGCCGACGTCATCGTTCCTGCCGCAGAGATATTCCTCCATGTGGCTTCCAGTGCACATGTTGAAAAGATTATGGTGCCGAACATTGGTCTCGCCGATGGCATCATCAATGACTTGCTCCGCGTGTACGTTTCGAAAAAACGTTAGGCGGGGGTTGTTAATGACCGCTGGAATAAAATAATTGAACCTAAAGAGGGGGCGTACCGCTAATGGTGCGCCCCCTCTTCCTTGCTATTGCTCGGCGTCGGCTTTCTTCCATTCCGACATCAGCGTGTAGGCTCCGCTTACTGCAATGGTCTCGTCATGAGACAGGCCGCCCGTCACTTCCTTGTAGCCGTTGGCTGTCATGGCTGTAGTGACTTGCCGTGGTGTGAACTCCATGTGCTTGCCTTTTCGTTTTACGATGAACACGAAATCCTTGCCGCCATCCGAAGCCAAACCGTCTTCGGGTACGGCGAGGCGGTTGGATGTATTGCCCATTATTGCTGCCGACGCGTATGCTCCCGGTACAAGACCGTTTCCGTTGCCGGAGAGCGCAACGCGCACGTGCACAGCTTTCGTGTTGGCATCGAAGACTTTGCCGATGGAGACAACACGGCCTTCTTTCTTGTCGGCGGCTGTTTTTACAGAAAGCGTAACCCTGTTGCCGACAGCCACGCGGTCGATGTCGTTCTCATAAACCAATATGTCGGCATAGACATGGTCGGTATTGACAATGCTGAAGAGTGAGGTCTGGGGATCGGCATACTGACCGGTCTGTGCCGTGATACGCTCTACGGTTCCATTGATGGGACTTTTTATGGCGATGGAATTGATGGTATGTCCCTTCCTTATACTTGCCGGATTGATGCCCAGCAGACTAAGTTGCTGGGCGCTGACTCGCAGTTGGCTTTGCAGTTGCCGGTATTCTGAGGTGATTTGCTGCAGTTCCTTGCCAGAACCTATTTTGGCGTTGTAGAGTTGCTTCTGTCTTTTGTATTCCTGCTCAATGAAGCTCATCCGATTGTAGGCCTCAAGATAACGGCCTTGCAAGTCGAGCAGGTCGGGATGACTTACAATAGCCAGCACTTGTCCTTGACCCACATGCTGTCCTTCCACCACAAGAATACGCTTGATGTTGGCTCCCATTGGTGAGGCTACGTCGGCAGTGCTCTGTGGATTAACCTTCAGTTGACCGTTGGCTTTAACCACATCGGCAAACGGTTGCATGGTCGCCGTGCCTTCCTCTATGCCGCTTTGACGGGCATTGGCCGCAGTCAGAGTGAATGTCTCAACGGCATTAGTTTCATGTGCTTCGGCTGGCGTGGTATCTTTGTTGTCTGCTTTGCATGAAGCTAACAATCCTATGACAATCAGCAGACAGGGTATGATATTCATGATGTTCTTCATATTTCAATAATTGTATTTGGAAATTAATAGTAAAGGAGTTTGTATTTGGTGTCGAGCAGTTTAGCAAAGGCGTCAATGTAGCTCTGCTCCGTATTCATTGCATCGGTAAGGGCCTGTATGAGGTCGAGATAGCCTATGCTGCCTTCCCGATAGGATAGGGTGGCAGTCCGTCGTTGCTCGCGCGCTAAAGGCAAGGCGGTCTGTTGGTAGTAAGCTACGCTTTTGCTGTATTTGCCGTATGCCGCCAACAGGGTCTGCCGCTCGGTTGAGAGACTACGCATGGTGGCTTCGTTCTCTGCAGCAATACGTGCAAGTTCTGTTTTAGAAGCTTTCACTACGGACCGGTTGGCGCCAAAGGACAGAGGAAGACTGATGCCTACTTGCCAGGCGTAGTAACCCGAACGCGGACCAATCTTCTGTACGCCGCCCTCAACAAAGAGATTAGGGCTGAGACGCCGCTTTGCGGCTTTGATGTCGGCTTCGGCAAGCATCGTGCGCTCTTGGGCTAACTGCGCCTTTGGGTGAAGGCTTGGGTCGGTCGCAATCGCGGTGGAGGTCAAGGAGAGATCTGGCTGAGAGGCCATATAGATAGTGTCGGCCGACAGCCAACGGCTAAGATTGCGATGGGCCACCTCAAGGTCGTTACGTGTTTCTTCCAACGATAGTGAGACCTGGCGACGGCGGTTGGCAGCCGCTTGATATTCGAGCAACGAGATGGCTTGCAGCTCATAGCGACGTTTTGCCACTTGTTCGAAGTCGGCATAAAGCGAGTCAAGCGTTTGCAAACTCTGACAACGCAGACGTGTGGCATAGTCGATGATGTAGTCGGTGCTCACCTGCCGGGCCAAATCTCTTTCTGCTACTTTTGTCTCGGCCTGTGCGAGACGTGTTTGCTGGCGAAAAACATTACGGCGGGTAGCGGCAGAAAAGAAATCGAAGTTCTGACGCACTCTTGCCAACGTATATACGGCATCGTTGCCGTGACCAATCTCCTCACCTCCTCCGCTAAGTTCGATGTCGCCCAAGACACTGACCGATTTCTGCATTATCTTGTTCTTTTCCTCGTTGAGGCGCATGGCCGTCAGGTTTGGATATGACTTTACAGCCTTGTTGATAGCCTCGTCAAGACTGATGGGTTGCTGTGCATTTGCAATGAGGGGAAAGGACAGCAACAAGAGTCCCGTTATAAATTTATTCTTCATAGTTTTTATTCATTTGGTTGTTTTCCTTTTGCCCAGGCCTGCCACAATGGCGTAGAGCACCGGCAACAGTACGAGTGTGAGCATGGTGGATGTGAACAAGCCGCCAATGACGACGGTGGCCAATGGCCGTTGCACCTCAGCACCAGCCGATCCACTGACGGCCATCGGCAGGAAGCCGAGCATGGCGGCAGCTGCGGTGAGCAGGATGGGGCGCAAACGCTCTCGCGTGCCACGGTGTATGCGCAGTGCAACGCTCTTTACGCCGGCGGCCTTGAGGGTATTGAAGCGATTGATAAGCACCAATCCGTTGAGCACGGCTACACCACTCAGAACGATGAATCCTACGCCGGCTGAGATGCTGAATGGCATGCCACGCACAGCTAAGGCAATGACGCCGCCGAGTGTGGCCAAAGGTACGGCAATGTAAATCATCAGAGCCTCGACCACCGATTTTAGTGCAAAGTAGAGCAGCAGAAATATGATGAGCAAAGCTATGGGAACGACTATGGCCATGCGGGAAGTTGCTTCCTGAAGGTTCTTAAATGATCCGTCATAGGTGATGCGATAACCGTACGGTAAATGGAGCTTTTGTTTGATAGCTTTGTCAATATCGGCTACGATAGAGGCCACGTCTCGACCGCGGGCATTGAGCCCCACATATACGCGGCGCGAAGCCCCGTCACGCGATATCTGCATTGGGCCAGGCTGGTAGCTGATGGTTGCCAGTTCGCTCATGGGAATCTGTCTTCCGTCGGGCAGGTCAACGAGCAATGTGCTGATGTCGTCAATGCTGCGGCGGTTGTCGTTATTGAGTCGCAGCACGAGTGAAAAACGCTTCTCGCCCTCGAACACTTCGCCGGCATAGCCGCCAGCAAAAGCTGTGCTCACATATTGATTAAGCTTGTCAACATCAAGTCCATATTGGGCCAACTTGTCCCGGTTGTATTTGACGGTAATCTGTGGCAGGCCCGAGGTGCGCTCCATTGCCACGTCGCGTGCCCCGGGTATAGCGGCCACGATTTTCTCAAGTCGGTGCCCGATGGCGTTGAGCGTGTCAAGATCCTCGCCATAGACTTTGACGGCGACATCCTCGCGTATGCCTGTCATCAGCTCGTTAGTGCGCAGTTCAACGGGTTGGCTAAACGCGCAACTGATGCCCGGCAACTGTGACAGCCTTGCCTCAATCTTTGCCAACAGTTCTTTCTTGTTCTTGGCACTTTTCCATTTGCTCTTGTCTTTCTCCAAAATGATGAAGCTGTCGGTAAAGTCCATGCCCATTGGGTCGTTGGGAACAGCCGAGACGCCTATGCGTCCGCATGCGGTCTTCACTTCGGGAAACTCTTTTAGCAGTATGCGCTCTACCTCCGTCTCCCTTTCTATGGTCTCGGAGAGTGAACTGCCCGGTCGCAGGAAAAGCTGGAAAGCGATGTCGCCCTCGTCGAGACTGGGTATGAACTCACCGCCCATGCGGTTGAACAGCACGGCCGTACCGGCGAATACGGCCAGGGTCATGCCGATGACCGCCGACTTATAGCGCAGAGACAGCCGGAGGGCAGGGCGGTAGAGCACATAGCAGATGTTCATAATCCAGTGGCTCAGATGTCCCGTGAGGTCCTCTGCACGGCGCAGCCATTGCCAGCGGCTTACCGTTGGACCATTGAGAACGGCCGTGAGCATGGGTACGTATGTAAGGCAGAGCAGAATGGCTCCAGCTAAGGCGTAGGCAAAGGTAAAGGCCATAGGCTGAAACATTTTTCCGCTTATGCCTGAGAGAAAAAGAATTGGCGTGAAGACCAAAAGAATGATAATCTGCCCAAAGAAGGCAGAATGCATCATGCTGCCGGCTGCTTTGCCCGTAAGTTTGTTTACGGTCTCAGTAGTCATGCTGTTTTCTGACGTACCTTTAGACTTAACATATCGCTCGAGTTCATGCACCGTGCCCTCGACGATGATGACTGCTCCATCGACGATGATGCCGAAATCGATGGCTCCGAGGCTCATCAGGTTGGCCCATACGCCGGTTAGCCGCATGAGGATAAAAGCGAAGAGCAGCGAGAGGGGAATAAGTGATGCGGTAATGATGCCACCACGTATGCTGCCCAAGAGCAGCACAAGAACGAACACCACTATAAGCGCCCCCTCGATAAGATTGCGGGCTATGGTTGACGTGGTGCGTGCTATGAGATCGGAACGATCGAGAAACGGCTTTATGACAACTCCTTGTGGCAACGTGTGCTGCACTTCGGCCACGCGTTTCTTCACATCGTCAATGACCTTGCTGCTGTTGGCTCCTTTAAGCATCATGATGGCACCGCCTACCGCCTCATGGCCATCTTTGGTGAAGGCACCATAGCGCACTTGATGGCCGTAGCGTACGTCGTCGGCTACATCGGCCACGGTGATGGGCGTGCCGCCAGAATTGGTCTTGATGACGATTGACTTGATGTCGTCAACCGATTTCACCACACCCTCACCTCGTATGAAGTGACTTTGATGGTTGCGCTCAATGTAGGCACCTCCGGTATTGGCATTGTTCCTCTCTAAAGCGTCAAAGAGCTCGGAGATGGTTACGCCGGCGGCATTGAGCCGGTCGGGTGAAAAGGCTACCTCGTATTGCTTGATACTGCCGCCCATAGAATTAACCTCTACTACGCCGGGAATCATTGACAACTGCCGGCGCACAGTCCAGTCTTGCAGCGTTCGCAGTTGTTGAGGCGTGTAAAGTGAGCTGTCGGCCTCAAGGCTATAAAGGAATATTTCTCCAAGGCCGGTTGTTATGGGACCCATTTCCGGACTTCCCATGCCCTTCGGAATTTCTTCCTTTACGGTGCTTAGTTTTTCCTGCACTAATTGCCGTGGCAGGTAGGTGCCCATATTATCTTTGAAGACAACGGTGACAAGAGAGAGACCGAAGCGCGAAACACTGCGCACGTCCTCAACTCCGGGTAAATTTGCCATTGCCATTTCTACGGGATAGGTAATGAACTGCTCAATGTCGGCAGTGGATAAGTTTTCGGCCACGGTGATGACCTGCACCTGGTTATTGGTGATATCTGGCGTGGAATCGACATTGATAGTCTTTATTGACCATAGTCCGCCAGCGATAATGGCAACAACAAGAAAGCATACCATCAGCTTGTGGTTGATAGAGTAATCGATGATTTTCTTAATCATGACGGGTTAATATTAAAAGATAGGGTGAATAGTTTGGTTGGAATACAGCATTGCCCAATGCTGGCTGTCTTGGAAATACGAGACAGTCAGTGACCTATATAATATAAGGTGTAGGGCAAAGTCTTAGAAAACGAGTGCCGGTGGAGCCCTGAAGCCAAGGCTCTGTACTATCCACGTAAGGTGATAGCGCGGCGGTGTGGAAAACGCAAGTTGTTTTCCGATGGTATGATAATCATTGAAAATATCGGGAAGTTCCACAGCCGTCAATGCTGCCATGAAATGCAGAAAATGGCTGTCAGCATTGGAGTCTTGGTCCATTACCACCTTCACAAAGCTTGCAGCTAAATAATGCAAGGAGTGGTCGGCGGTTTCCGGCTGCTGGTCTTCCTTGTGTTGGTCTTCGTCCTGTCCGTTGCAGCAATCCGCGGCAACGACATACATCATCTCGCCATAATGATGATGATGTATGTCAACGGCTATCATGGTAATGAGGATAGCCATGCCGGTGACTATGACTGACAGGTATTTCTTCATGTTTGCAAAGATAAGGAAAGTCTTTGTAAACACCAAAGATTTGATGAGATATTTTTGTAATTAGTACAAAGAAGAAAAGAAATCGGCAAACAAAAAGGGCCATTGACTATCGGGAATAGCCTGGCCCTTGACGGTTACTGTGCTTTCTTGTGCAACTGGTAATTTTGTCTCAGCTCACCCGTAGGTTCCTCGCCTTTGTCGTCGGTCATAATGAGGGTGCTGTCGTTCATCACCTTATAATAGTTCTTATCACCTGACGAGGGCGTTACCAACTCAATTAGTTTGCCGTTGTGCAGATGATAGACGCCGTTCTCCCTTATGGTATCTTTTTGGTCGATGTAGTGCGACGTGAGGTCGTAGGTGCTGTCGGCGTTGATGGTCAGGCTGGTGTTGATGCCCGGGCAGTCGGCAGCGGGCAACGTACCCTCGTAGGTACCCAGCAACGTGTTGACAGCCGTGGTGTCGGCCGTGTTGGTGTTATTCGTTTTGTTGCCGTTGCAGCCAACGGCCAGCGCGGCTATGCCCATTGCGAGCAGCATGATGTTTTTGTTCATGATGTATGGTTTTGTGTTTTTTGTTGAGGCCGCAAAGGTAGTCAATTATTATGGATGCGACAAAAGAAAGTGGGGGATTAAGATATTTTTCGTCTTTCCCGCTGCTGTAACACAATTGTAATATTGCAGCAACAGGCCTGTAACATAGTCTCTATAATTTTGCGCAGAAATCGTAAATTATTAGTTCTATTAAATGGAAACCATCTATCTTTGCATCGTCATCTTCCTGCTTTGCCTGGCGGTATTTGACCTGTTTGTAGGCGTGAGCAACGATGCCGTGAACTTTCTTCAGTCGGCAATCGGCGCCCGTGTGGCGACCTTCCGCACAGTATTAATCATTGCTTCATTTGGCGTCATGTTGGGCGTGGTCATGTCGTCGGGCATGATGGACGTGGCCCGTCATGGCATTCTGGTTCCAAACCATTATTCTTTCCATGAGGTGATGACCGTCTTTCTGGCCGTCATGGTGACCGACGTCATTGTGCTGGATGTGTTCAACACGCTCGGCATGCCGACCTCGACCACCGTGTCGCTGGTCTTTGAGCTGTTGGGCGGAACGGTCATGCTCGCTGCCCTGAAGGTGTGGACGGACAGCAGTCAGGACATGAGCAGCCTCGTCAACTCGACCGAGGCCATGAAGGTGATTATCTCCATCTTCCTCTCGGTGGCCGTCGCATTCATCGTCGGCACCGTGGTGATGTGGATCAGTCGTGTGGTTTTCACCTTCAACTATAAGAAGCACAGCCGCTATTCCATCGCCATCTTCGGTGGTATCGCCTTTACTGCCCTTTCCTACTTCATCTTTATCAAGGGCATGGGCAAGAGCCCCTATATTTCCGAGGGCGTGCGTAACTATATCGATGCGAACACCAACATGCTGCTGGTCTACACCTTCATTGGTTCGACGGTGGTGATGGAGGTACTCCATCTGCTGAAGGTCAACATCTTCAAATTCGTGGTGCTGATGGGTACTTTCGGTCTCGCCATGGCTTTTGCCAGCAATGACCTGGTCAACTTCATCGGCGTGCCTCTGGCCGGCCTCGACTCTTACCGCGATTTCACTACTAACGCCCACGGTTTGGGCGCCGACCAGTTCATGATGACGTCGCTGATGGACTCGGCCCGCTCACCAATCCTCTATCTGTTGGCCGCCGGCATCATCATGGTCATCGCCATGGGGACGTCGAAGAAGGCGCAGAACGTGATCAAGACCTCGGTCGACCTCTCGCGTCAGGATGAGGGCGACGAGATGTTCGGTTCAAGCATGGCCGCCCGCGCCATCGTTCGCTTCAGCCAGTCGGCTGTGTCTTCGATTGCCCACATCTTCCCCGTGGGTTTCCGCAAGTGGGTGAACAGCCGCTTCAATGCCAACGAGGTGGAACTGACCGACGACACCGCTGCCTTCGATATGGTGCGCGCCGCCGTCAACCTCGTCATCGCCTCAATGCTCATCGTCTTCGGAACCAACCATAAGTTGCCGCTGTCAACGACCTACGTCACGTTCATGGTGGCCATGGGTTCGAGTCTGGCCGACCGCGCCTGGAGCCGCGAGAGCGCTGTGTTCCGTGTGACGGGCGTGCTGAGCGTCATCGGCGGCTGGTTCATCACCGCCGGCGTGGCATTCATCACCTGTGCGCTGGTCTGCCTGTGCATGTGGTATGGCGGATTTATCGTGCAGGGCGGCTTTATGGTGCTTGTCATTTATCTGCTCTGGCGCAGTCAGCGTCAGTACAACCGCAAGAAGCAGCAGTCGAAGGAGGCTGAGGACAGCTTCCGCCTGATGATGCACACCCGCGACCCCGAGCTCGTGTGGGAGATGCTGCGCAACCATGTGCGCGACACCCAGAGCAAGACCTGCCGCTTCGCCCTCGAGCAATATAACATCATTCTCGACGCCTTCAGCCATCAGAAAGTAAGAGACCTGCGCCGTAGCGACAAGGGACTGCGCAAGACGCTGCAGATCTTGAAGAAGTTGCGTCGCCAGGAGATGCTCGGCTTGAAGAAGTCGCCGTTGGAGATGGCCGTTGAGCGCAACACGTGGTTCCACATCGGTGCTAACAGCGACCAGCAGTATATTTATACGCTGCGCCGCATGCTGCAACCGATTAAGGAGCATGTCGACAACAACTTCGTTCCCGTTCCCGAGGCTTATGTAAAGGAGTATGAACCTATTCGTCAGACCATTAACGAGCTGATGAAGGGGACGACCGACGAGATTGAGACCAACCACTACGACGAATACCGCAAGGTGCTGGCTCAGGCCGATGCCTGCAAGGATGAGCTGTCGGTCATCCGCAAGAACCATCTATACCGCATGCAGACGAGTCAGGACAACAAGTACTATCAGGTGGATATGGTTTACCTCAACCTCCTGCAGGAGTCGCAGCAGTTGCTCAGCAACATGCGCCATCAGTTGCGCTCGGCCAAGAAGTTCATGGAGGAGTAGACCGCGAGGGCGCTTCCCGCGTAAGGGGTGCGCCCGATACCGGCCTCACATATATAATAAGGTGTAGCATCGCGCTGCACCTTTTATTTTTTCTAAAAACATGGGACTATTTGCCAATTTTCCATTATCTTTGCACGATGGAAGCGGGAAGTGAGCAAAATCGAAGGCTTACGGTAGACCGTCCAAGTTGATATCAATGAATCTTCGCATAAAGAAACTCGACATATTCATCTTAAAACAGTTCGCGGTGCTGTTCTTAGGAGCCCTGTTCATCTGCCAGTTCGTGCTGATGATGCAGTTCCTTTGGAGACAGCTCAACGACCTCATTGGCAAGGGATTGTCGCTGGATGTCATCGCCCATTTCTTCTGGTACATCGCCCTGATGTTCGTGCCGATGGCCCTGCCGTTGGCCATTCTGCTGAGTTCACTCATCACTTTCGGTAACCTCGGCGAGAGTTCCGAGCTGACGGCCATCAAGGCAGCCGGCATCTCGCTGATGCAGTCGTTCCGCTCGCTCATCGTCGTGACGGTACTCATTGCGGGTGTCTCCTTTTATTTTCAGAACAACATCGGCCCCATGGCCAACATGAAGTTTGCACAGTTGCTGCTGTCGATGAAGCAGAAAAGTCCCGAGCTTGAGATACCCGAGGGCATCTTCTACGACGGCATTCCCAACTGCAACATTTATGTGCAGAAGAAGAACCTGAAGACCGGCAAGCTTTACGGCATCATGATATACCGCATGACGCAGAGCTATGAGGACGCGGCCATCATCCTTGCCGACAGCGGCATGATACAGTCGACGGCCGAGAAGAAACACCTGCTGCTGTCGCTGTGGAGCGGCGAGTGGTTTGAGAATATGCAGGACGACCAGTTTGGCGGTACGGCGGCAGTGCCTTATCGCCGTGAGTCGTTTATCTCCAAGCAGATTTATATTGACTTCGACAACGGCTTCAACCTGACCGATATGTCGGCGCTCTCCAACAATGCGCGTGGTAAGAGCCTTGCCCAGATACGGTCGGATGTGGACTCGCTCAACGAGACCTACGACAGTATTGGCCGCGCCTTCTACGGTGAGGCCAAGCAGTTCTACTTCACTACGCCTGCGTTGAGCAAGCCCGACTCCATCAAGGAGGTGCGTCAGGCGGAGCATAGCAAGCTCGACTTCGACCAGGCTTATGCCAAACTCACGCCCGACCAGAAGGCCAACGTCATGTCGATGGCGCTCGGCAACGTGCAGCGCATGAGCTCCGATCTCGATTTCAAAGCGATGATGGCGCACGACAATGAGCGCATCATCCGCAACCATTACCTCGAGGCGGAGAATAAGTTCGCGCTGGCCTTGCAGTGCATCATCTTCTTCTTTATCGGTGCGCCGCTCGGTGCCATCATCCGCAAGGGTGGCCTGGGACTGCCGGTCATCATCTCGGTCCTGGTTTACATCATATTCTATATCCTCGACAATACCGGCTACACGATGGCGCGTCAGGGCTCGTGGAATGTGTGGATTGGCCATGCATTGGCCCCCGCGGTGCTTACGCCGCTGGCCATTTTCATCACTTATAAGGCTTGCAACGACTCGGTGGTGTTCAACGCCGACGGTTGGATTGCCTTCTTCCGTAAGGCGTTCGGACTCAGACTGAAACGTAGCATTCAGGGCAAGGAGGTTATCATCGAAGAGCCTCATTATGCTGAGGATAAGGAAACCTTGCTGAAGATTAACCACAAGGTGACCGCTTACTCACGCCGACACAACCTGAAGTCGCCGCCAAACGTCATCAAGGTGTTCTTCAAGTATCAGGAGGACCATGAGATAGAAGAGATTAACGAAGAGCTCGAGGCTACCATCAAGGACCTCGCCAACACCCGCGATACAGTGGTGTTGAGCCTGCTCAACCACTACCCGGTGCTGGCGGTGAAGGCGCATACGCGTCCGTTCGACCGCCGCTGGCTCAACATCGTGTCCGCCATCATCGTGCCGGTGGGCATGTTCTTCTATTTCCGCATGTGGCGCTTCCGCCTCCGGCTGTTGCGCGACCTGCGTGTCATCAAATACACAAACACACAGCTTATCAATCACAAAGAGCACGAACCCCACTCGTAGGTGGGCGCCGGTGCTATATATTAATAATGTAAAAGGTATAGAAACAATATGGCAGAATTCAAATTAAGCAGCATCGAGGATGCGCTGGAGGACTTCAAGCAAGGGAAGTTTGTCATTGTCGTCGACGACGAGGACCGTGAGAACGAGGGTGACCTGATTACCGCGGCTGAGATGATAACGCCTGAAAAGGTCAACTTCATGCTGAAGAACGCGCGTGGGGTGCTGTGTGCACCCATAACCATCTCACGCGCCGAGGAACTCGACCTGCCCCATCAGGTTGAAGACAACACGTCGATGCTCGGCACCCCCTTCACCATCACCGTCGATAAACTCGAGGGTTGCACGACCGGTGTGTCGGCTCACGACCGCGCCGAGACCATCAAGGCGCTCGCCGATCCAGCTTCTACGCCGCAGACCTTCGGCCGCCCCGGCCACATCAATCCCCTGTATGCGCAGGACAACGGTGTGCTGCGCCGGTCGGGTCACACCGAGGCCGCCATCGACCTCTGTAAGCTCGCCGGATGTTATCCCGCCGGTGTGCTGATGGAGATTATGAACGACGACGGCACCATGGCGCGTATGCCGCAACTGCAGGAGAAAGCCAAGGAATGGGGTATGAAGATTATCTCCATCGCCGACCTTATTAAATACCGCCTTAAGCGCGAGACCAGCATTGAGGTAGGCGAGGAGGTCGACCTCCCCACCATCTATGGTCACTTCCATCTCATTCCCTTCCGCCAGACGAGCAATGGCCTTGAGCACATGGCGCTGGTCAAGGGTACGTGGAAAGAGGACGAGCCCATCCTGGTGCGGGTGCATTCCTCTTGCGCCACGGGTGATATACTCGGCAGCATGCGATGCGACTGCGGTGAACAGTTGCATAAGTCGATGCAGATGATTGAGAAAGAGGGCAAAGGCGTCGTCATCTATATGCAGCAGGAGGGTCGCGGCATCGGACTGATGAACAAGATTGCCGCTTACAAGCTGCAGGAGAAGGGTATGGACACTGTCGATGCCAATATCCACCTCGGCTTCAAGCCCGATGAGCGCGACTATGGCTGTGGCGCCCAGATGCTACGTCACCTCGGCGTACATAAGATGAGGCTCATGACCAACAACCCGACCAAGCGCGTCGGCCTTGAGGCCTATGGCTTGGAGATTGTCGAGAACGTACCCATCGAGATAACGCCCAACCGCTACGACATCAAGTATCTGCGTACAAAGCGCGATAGGATGGGGCATACACTGCACCTTTAATGAAGAGGGAAGGCCGCGCGAGGTGATAAAATGAATGCCTTCGCAGCCTTTTTTCTAAATAATGTTACTTTTCTGCATTTTCTCATTTAAAATGTCTACTTTTGTACGCAATAAATAGACTGGCTATGGCACAACTATCAGATCGTCTAAATCGTCTTGCCCCTTCCGCAACATTGGCAATGTCGCAGAAGAGCAATGAAATGAAAGCACAAGGCATTGATGTAATCAACATGAGTGTCGGTGAACCCGACTTTATGACTCCGGAGCCTATTAAGCAGGCGGGTATTAAGGCCATTGAGGATAACTATTCAAAGTATTCTCCCGTTCCCGGCTATCTGGCTCTTCGTCAGGCTATCGTTGATAAGCTGGCGCGTGAGAACCATCTGACCTACACCACGAAGGAGGTCATCGTAGGTACGGGCGGCAAGCAGGGCGTCTGCAACGCTATCCTCGCCTTGGTCAATCCCGGCGACGAAGTAATCATCCCCGCACCTTATTGGGTAAGCTATCCGCAGATGGTGAAGTTGGCCGGCGGCACACCTGTCGCAGTGCGTACGGCTTTCGAGAACGATTATAAGATGACGCCCGAGCAGTTGGAATCCGCCATCACGCCGAAGACCAAGATGCTCATCATCTGCTCGCCGAGCAATCCTACCGGTAGCGTTTATACGCAGGCTGAACTCGAGGCTTTGGCCGTCGTACTGCGTAAGCACCCCGAAGTGTTTGTGCTGTCGGATGAAATCTACGAGCATATCAATTATGTCGGTTTCCAGGCCAGCATCGCCGCATGCGAGGGCATGAAGGAGCGCACCATCATTTGCAACGGTGTGAGTAAGGCATACGCCATGACCGGCTGGCGTTTGGGCTGGGTGGCTGCTCCCGAATGGATTGTGAAGGGTATGAACAAACTGCAGGGCCAATACACCAGCGGCACTTGCGATGTCAGTCAGATGGCCGCTCTGGCTGCCTATCAGGGTGACCAGCAGTGCGTTGAGGATATGCGCAACGGCTTCGAGCGCCGTCGCGACCTCATCGTGAAGCTCGCACGTGAGATTCCCGGCCTCAAGGTCAACGTGCCTCAGGGCGCCTTCTATCTCTTCCCCATGTGCGATGCCTTCTTCGGCAAGCGCTGTGGCGATACGGTAATCAAGACTTCGACCGACTTCTCGATGTATCTCCTCCAGAAGGCGCATGTAGCCACCGTCGCCGGTGACGCCTTCGGCGAACCCAACGGCTTCCGCATGAGCTACGCAACGAGTGACGATAACATTCGCGAGGCTTTACGGCGCATTAAGGAGGCTTGCGCAAGTTTAATCTAAAAATAGTGTTAAAAAGAACGCAAACAAAGGAATATCTATACAAAAGTTGTTATCTTTGTGCGTGCAAAGGCGACTGTGGGCTAATCGTAGGTTACATGCTGTCCGATGCTACATAATAAACAATGCTATTGAACTTATAGGAAAATCAATTATTCATTTATAACCAAAATTTAAACAAAAACTATGGCAACTACACAAAAGGCCGCAGCCCCCAAGGCTGCTAAGAAGTCTTCAGGCTTCACTGGTATCAGAGGTGCATTCTGGATTATTGTTTTCTGCTTCGTTGCAGCACTTTGCATCTACAATTTATGGCTTGGCAGTGGCTCCAACTTCCAGGGTGGTGACAATGCTAATGCTCCTCTCAACATCTTCGGTACAATCTATAAGGGTGGTTATGTGGTGCCTATCATCCACACGCTGCTGCTTACCGTGCTCTGCCTCGCTGTTGAGCGCTACTTCGCTCTGAAGACCGCTTTCGGTAAGGGTTCTCTGACCAAGTTCGTGGCCAACATCAAGGCTGCTCTTGCTGCCAACGACTTCAACAAGGCTGAGGATCTCTGCAACAAGATGCAGGGTTCTGTCGCTAACGTTGTGCTGGCTTCACTGCACGCTTACAAAGACATGGAGAGCGGTGCCAACGCTTCTCTGAAGAAGAGCCAGAAGGTGGCCCGCATCGAGCAGGCTCACGAGGAGGCTACTCAGCTTGAGATGCCTACCCTGCAGATGAACCTCCCGATTCTCGCTACTATCGTTACCCTCGGTACCCTTACCGGACTGCTCGGTACTGTGACCGGTATGATTCGTTCATTCCAGGCTCTGGCTGCTGGTGGCGGTGGTGACTCACTTGCTCTGTCAACTGGTATTTCTGAGGCTCTGGTCAACACGGCCTTCGGTATCGCAACTTCTTGGTGCGCTGTTATTGCTTATAACTTCTACACCAATAAGATCGATAAGCTGACTTATGCACTCGATGAGGTAGGTTACACAATCGCACAGACTTACGAAGCTAACCACACAGACGAGGCTTAATTTTTGCTAACCCTTTAAAATTTTATCGCTATGGGTAAAGTAAAAATTAAGAAGGCAGACGTCTGGATCGACATGACCCCTATGTCCGACGTGATGGTGCTTCTGCTGACTTTCTTCATGCTGACATCTACGTTTGTCAAGCAGGAGCCAGTGAAGGTAAACACGCCTGGATCCGTATCGGAAATCAAGGTCCCGGAAAACAACGTCTTGAATGTGCTCGTCAGCAATGACGGAAAAATCTTCATGAGCATGGACAAGACTACCGACGTGCAGAACGTTCTGTCGGACGTTACCGGCCAGTTCGGTATTTCTCTGTCTGGCGCTCAGACGAAGAAGTTCCTGAATACTCCTATGTGGGGCGTTCCTATGGACAAGCTTCAGGCTTTTCTTAGCCTGGACGAGGCTCAGATGCCTGAGGAGCTCAAGAAATATGGCATTCCCACCGACTCTGTAAAAGGTAAGACGGGCGATGCTGCCATGAGTGAGTTCCAAATCTGGGTGAAGGCCGCCAAGGACGCCAACCCGGCCGCCAAGATTGCCATCAAGGCCGATGAAAAGACGCCTTACAAGACAATCAAGAAGATCATGAGTGAGCTTCAGGATATGAGTGAGAACCGTTACTATCTGATTACTCAATATAAGAAAGCGGAGGACTAAAAGATGGCAGTAGGAAAAAGCAAACAGAAGAAGATGAATGTCCGTGTGGACTTCACTCCTATGGTTGATATGATGATGCTTCTTATCACGTTCTTCATGCTTTGTACGTCTCTGGCTAAACCCCAGACGATGGAATTGAGTATGCCGAGTAACGATAAGAACCTTACAGATCAGGATAAGACCGTGACGAAGGAATCGTATACCCTTACGTTCTATTGCACGGCCGACAACCAACTCTACTATGTGGCTGGACAGGTGAAGCCCGAAAATCCTAAGTGTCTGGTGAAGACAACCTGGGGTGCAAAGGGTATCCGTTCTGTCATCTTCAATCACCAGACCGAGGATGGCACGCAGCCTGCTAAGACCGTGATGGAGGCTAAGGCTAAGCTTGATAAGGAAAAAGACAATCCTAACAAGAAGATGCCGGACTCTATCTATAATCAGCGGCTTGCTCAAATCAAGGCCGGTATTATCGACGGACAGCGAATCAACACGCTGACCATCATCATCAAGGCTACCGACAATGCGTCGTATAAGAACCTTGTTGATGCGCTGGATGAGATGCAGATTTGCTCTATCGGTAAGTACGTGATTGATAAGATCAATGATAATGACCTGAAGCTCCTGAAGGAGAATAACGTCAAGCTATAAGGTATCACTAAACAAGAAAGGTTAAAAAATGGCAAATATTGATTTAACAAGAGACGGTTGGTGTGACCTTATATTTGAAGGACGTAATAAGGCCTACGGTGCCTATAAGCTCCGTAAGGGCACTCCTAAGAGAAACGTTAAGGCTATTGTCACCATCGTCGTTCTTGCAGCTATTCTGATTATCGGCTTCTGGTTGAAAACCAGATACGACCAGTATCAGTTGGCGCATGCTAAGAATGATGCTATAACAGAACTGTCCGCCCTCAATCAGCCCAAGAAGCAGCAAAAAGCTAAGGTTGAGCGTAAGGTTGAGGTGGAGCAGAAGAAGGAAGTGGTTAAAGAGGTTAAGTCTTCAATCAAGTTCACCGCCCCTGTCATCAAGAAGGATAACGAGGTGAAGCCTGAGGAAGAGATGAAGACCCAAGACCAGTTGATGCAGACCAACACTGCTATCGGTGCCCTCGATGTTAAGGGTAACTCCGATGCCGGTGAGGTGCTGAAAGTCACCCAGCGTGTGGTGGACGAGCCTGTCAAGGCTGAGCCCAAGCCCGAGGTGGAGAACAAGGTGTTCGATGTCGTAGAACAGATGCCTTCATTCCCCGGTGGCCAGGGTGCCCTGATGAAATACCTCAATGACAACATCAAGTATCCTGTTGTCGCACAGGAGAATGGTGTTCAGGGTCGTGTGGTCGTGTCCTTCGTGGTCGAGCGTGACGGCAGCATCACTGACGTGAATGTTGTACGCTCTGTTGACCCCTCACTTGACAAGGAGGCAGTACGTGTCATCAAAGGCATGCCTCACTGGATCCCTGGTAAGCAGAACGGTTCAGCTGTGCGTGTGAAGTACAACGTGCCTGTATCCTTCAGATTGCAGTAATATTAGATTTATGAAGTTCGCATCTTACATTTTAGTAGGATTAACATTGTCTGTCTGTCTTTGCTCTTCTTGCGGTAATGGCAAGAAGAGCAAGGATGGAAGGACAGATACTTATTCATCAGGGGCGATTTCTTTCGTCTCTGATGAAAGTTTTAGTCCCATCATCGACGAAGAGAAGCAGGTATTCGAAAACGATTACCCGCAAGCCAAAGTCACTCCTATTTATACTGACGAGTCGACAGCCATCAAGAAGCTGATGGATGGTAAGACATGGCTTGCTTTCACAACGCGCGATTTCCGTCCTTCGGAGATACAGGCGCTGAAAGCAAAGCAGTTTATGCCACAGTCGGTTAAGATTGCTTACGATGCTTTGGCGCTCATCGTCAACAAGAACAGTAGAGATACTTTGATATCGGCTACCGACTTCAAGAACATCATGTTGGGCAAGACTACCCGCTGGAACCAGATATATAAAGGTTCAAAGGGTGGTATCATCACAGTGGTCTTCGACAATCCTAAGTCAAGCACTGTGCATTGGGTAGAAGATTCTCTCCTTGGCGGAAAGGCCATTGTCAACCCGAATGTGGTGGCAGTGAACAAGACCGCTGAGGTGATATCATACGTAGAGCAGCATCCCGGTACCATAGGCATCATTGGCAATAACTGGCTCAATGACAAGCGGGATACGACCAATCTTACATTCAATAAGAACATCCGTGTGATGAGCGTGAGCAAGGTTCATCCTGCAACGGCAACGAGCGGACGTAAGCCCTACCAGTACTACATCTATAATGATGAGTATCCTTTCATCCGCACCGTCTACGCGTTGGTCAACGACCCGCGGCAGGGCCTGCCATGGGGATTTGCTCATTTCATAGAAGGTCCTAAAGGGCAGCGTATCGTCATGAAGGCCGGTTTACTCCCTGTTTTGGGCAATATTAACATCAGAGATGTTAACGTCGGTCAATAAAAGATAAACAATAGGCATAGAAAGCAACTTTTTATTCATACTAACGTCATGTTATAAACTTCGTGATGATACGCTGTGTTTCGTTGGAGAAAACATCAATCAGACGGCGGTCGGCGAGTCTCCACGTAGTCAAAGAACATAAGTTTAATTTAAAATCAACATGATTATGAAAACTTATAAATACCTTTTAGCAGGCGCTCTTCTTATTGGAACGGTTGCGCCGGTAATGGCCCAAACTGATACGAAGGCCTTACAGTCTCAAGTAGAAGCATTGGTCAAAGCAAAGGGCCCCGATTATGACAAGTCGGTGAAGCAGCTCTACAAGGATAACAAGAAGAGTCCCGAGGCTCTTGTTGCTATTGGTAAGGCATTCTATAACGCTAAGGATCTGACCAATGCTGAGGCCTTCGCCGATTACGCATTGGCTAAGAACAGTAAGTATGCACCTGCTTTCTTGCTCAAGGGCGACATCTGCGTGTCGAAGGATGATGCCGGTGGTGCTGCTGAGAACTATCAGCAGGCGAAGTACTTCGCTCCTAAGGACCCCGAAGGCTATTACAAGTACGCCATGATTCTGCGTGGCCGTAGTCCTCAGGAGGCTGTTGAGAACCTCGAGGAGCTGCGTGCTCAGCGTCCTGATTACCCTGTCGATGCCCTTGCCGGCCGTATCTATTATCAGTCGAGCGTCCCCAACCGCTTCGAGAAGGCTGAGGAATACTATAACAAGATTACCGACCTCTCTAAGATGGAGGACGACGATATCTCGAAGTACGCTATGACAGAGTTTCTGCTTGGCAAGCGTGACCGTAGTATTGAGGTGGCTAAGGCCGGCCTTCAGAAAGACCCCCGTCGTGCAGGCTGGAACCGTATCGTATTCTGGAGCTATACCGATAAGAAGGATCCGCAGAATGCCCTGGATTATGCCGACCGTCTGTTCAATAAGAGCGACAGCGCCCATATCACCGCTGATGACTATGCTTACTATGGCACCGCCCTGCAGCAGTCAAAGCGTTGGGATGAGGCTATCGATGCTTATCAGAAGGCATTAAAGGACCTGGACTCCGATAATAACGCCATTGTCCAGAAGCCTACGCTGCTCAAGAATCTTTCCGATGTCTACAACGAGAAGAACGATTACGACAACGCAGTGAAGTACTTCGACGAGTCACTTGAGGCTACTCCCAATCCGAAGTTCAGAGATTACCAGAGCCTTGGCGGTCTCTATGCTGAGATTGCCGCTAAGAAGCAGCAGGCCGGTGACAAGGCTGGCGCTGTAGCTGCCTATAAGAAGGCTGATGAGGTCTATGGTAAGACCGCAGAGAAGTTCCCCGAGCAGGCCAACTATTGCAACTATGTTCGTGGCAGCATCAACTCTGTGCTCGATCCCGACAGCAAGCAGGGCTTGGCTAAGCCTTACTATCAGGCACTGATTACCTCTTTGGAGAGCAAGGCTGACCGCACTGCCAACGACAATGCCATGCTGAAGGCTGCTTATTCTTACTTCATGGTCTATGAGTACAATGTGGCTAAGAATACGTCTGCTTCCAAGGAGTGGGCTGAGAAGCTGCTGAGCATCGACCCGGAGAACGAGATGGCCAAGCAGGTGGCAAATCTTAAGTAACCGACTTGTCAGTCCCCGTGGGGCTCCCGTTTATAGTGTAGTGGCCGGCCTTGTGCCGGCCACCAGCCGCAGAAAGTATTGCTTTATGCTTTCGGCTGGTGGCCGGAACAGGGCCGGCCACTGTAGTATTACCCGATGGTGTGCTGTTGGTATATCGGCGGTTGGTGGCCGGCACAAGGCCGGCCACTACACCAAAACCGATTGAATTCAGAACAGCTTGTCAATGTCTATCGACAGGCCTACCATCAGGTTGCTGCCGTCGGTAAGCGGGCAGTTCAGATAATAATATTTTGGCTTGTAATTGAATAGGTTGTCAAGGGCAATGCTGACCTTGATGCCTTCCTTGATGCGGCTTACTGCCTGAAGCTTCCATAGGGTGTAAGCCGGATAATGTATTGTTTCCAGTCCCTTGCTGATGTCGTAATAGTCGATGAACTCCTTATTGTCGACCGAGGAGAGATAGCGGCCGTCCAGGGCAATGTTGAGACCGTAATGGGTCGAGAATGTGTGGTCCCAGTCGATGTGCGCGGTCAGCGAATGCTTACGCGCGGGGATATACTGGTTGTTGATGCTCTTGCCTTCCTTGTCTTTGGGGAACTCTTCGTGGACGAAGGCATACGACAGCTTCGCAGTGACACTCTTCCACAGCCGGGCCTGCACCGATGCGTCGGCGCCGTAAAGCTTATAGTTGGCCAGGTTGATATAGGGTAGGGTAGGCAACTCGTCCGATGCATTGGCGAAGTAAGGTGCACCCGTGCCTATCTTGTTCTTGACGCGGTTGAAGGTGCCGTTGATCATGAACGTATAGTTGCCGTGCGTGTATTCCACCGACAGGTTGTGGTTATGGCTGATCTCCGGCTTCAGGTCGGGGTTACCCACGAGCGTCCAGATGCCGGCGATGTCGTATTCATAATACTTCTCCTTCAGCGTCGGGGCGCGGAAGCCCATGCCATAGCCGAAGCGGATGTTGAGGTTGTGTAGCGGCTCATATCTGAGGCTGAACTTCGGCGTGACCCGCTGGATGTCGTTGTCAGAGAAATAGTCGTAGCGTACAGCGCCCACCATCTCCAGTTGCTTGCAGACATTCCAGTCGAACTGCGTGAACACATCGAAGCTGTTCTGCCGGCGTGTGCTTCCGTCGAGCTTCTTGTTGAACATGTAGTCGTGCATGTAGTCGGCGCCGGTGGTGAGCACGTTGTCGTTGGCGAAATAGTGGTTGTAGATGAGCTTGAACGTGTTCTGCACATTGGAGTAGTCGCGCACGTCGAGCTTCGTGATGCGTTGGTAGTCCGACTTGTCGTATTGATCGTAGACATAGCTGAGCATCATCTGATCGTGCTTGGTCGGCTTCCAGTTGGCCGTCAGTCCACCGTTGAAGTCGCGGTAGCGCTCGGGCGTATCCTCGGAACGGGCGACCTGACGGAAGAAGTACCCGGCGCGCCCCGTGACCGTCCACTGCTTCGTTGGTGTCCACGCGAGGCGGTCCTCGAAGTTCCATGTCTTATCGCCGTAGATGGTCGAGATGACGCGCGTTACCGGGTTGGCAGCGCTCTCCACGTTGTAGTTGTCCTGCGCCGTACGGCGGATGGTCAACACGTTGTGCAGTGCCTTACCGCCATTCTGCAACACCATGCCGTAGCGCTGGTCGTTGTGTCGGGCCAGCCGCGCGTTGAGGTTGAGGGCGAAAGGCTTGCTGGTTTTCTTCGTGATGATATTGATTACGCCACCTGCGGCATTCGAGCCGTAGAGTGCCGAGGCTGCGCCTTTGATGATTTCGATGTGGTCTACCTGCTGCATGTCGAGTCTGTCGAAATCGATGTCGTCCATGGTCTCACCGGCCAGCCGCTCGCCGTCAACGAGGATGAGCATGCTTTGCCCGCTGAAGCCGGAGAAGTTCATGTGAGGCATTTGGTTCATCGAGTAGCTGAATTCCACGCCGGGCATCAGCTGCTGCAGCACGTCCCTGAGGTTGGTACCGTCGGTCTTCTCAATGTCTTTTGCCGAAATCACGTGCGTAAGCACCGGCGACTGCGCCAGCAGCTTCGGCGAGCGTGTTCCCGTGACGACCACCTGCTGCAGGTATTCCTCGGAGAAGAGCGAGTCTGCAGGCTCAGCCCCCAGGCACTGTAACGTTGCCGTTGCGGCGAGCATTCCAATGATATATTCCTTTGAAATCATCAATACGGATATTTATAGTTGATGGTGAGCCAGCATTTCGTACCGTCTTTGTTCATGTAGTTTTCCAGCTGCACCGCCGCGTATTTGCCGTCTTTGAAGCGTATGAGAAACACGTGGCTGTTGCTGGTGAACGCAGGCGGTATGGGCGGCAGGCTCACGGTGAGCCACGACGACAGCACCTTGTTTATCTTGATGCCCTGGTTGCCGATAAGGCTTTGCAGCATGTGCGACTGGTCCACCCACACGTCAGTCTCGCTCCATTCGTCTGGTTTGAAGTCGCCGCCCGAGAAGTCGGAGCTTTGCTTAGGCAGCTGGGCAATGGAGGTGAAGTTGGTCTCCAGCACCGCCGCGCCGTTCGTGCGCACGTTGTCTCGGTGCACGGCAATGCTCCAGTGCTTTGGCTCGGGCTGGAGGTCAGTGGGGCGGAAGCTGCGCCTCTCGTTTACCGACAGTCCTTTACCGAATACATCGTACCAATAGGTGTATATGCCCGTCACCGAATCTTTTCTCTCTCCCGTGAGCGTGACGGGTATGGGGTAGGGTGTGAACCTCGTCTGCGCCGCGGCCAGTCCCGCACTGTCCTTTGCCGCGGCCAGGGCTGCGAGCGAGTCAAAGTCGACATAGTACCAGTCGCTCCAGCTTGTCGCATTGATGATGAGCTGACCCTCCCTTGCCTGCATGTCGCTCCCGGGTGTGTCGTACAGCCCGCCGAACATGCCGTCGCATGACCCTAAGATGATTGCGACGGCACAGGCGGTGATGCTGCGGAAGATAGTATTGAGACTCATTCAGCAGAAGTTCCTTTATTTCTTGGTTACCACCACAGTGCTGTAGATGGGGAATGGCATTCTGCCCATCTGGTAAGTGTTGAGAACGGTGACGGTACCGTCGGCATTGCTCTTGACGGTCATTTTGCAGTTGTCCTTGTCAAGGGCATAGTCATTATCCATTGTACTCGACTTGAAATGGAACTTGATGCCGTCCTTGCTGTAGTTGCGCACGAAGGCCTGCGCGCTCTCGTCCCACGCGATGTTGCTGACGGTGAAAGAGCCCACCACGAGGTCGCCGATGGCCGTTTGGCTAAATTTCTCCTCCGGCAGCGTGACGTTGATGGTTCCGTCGGTATTGGCTGTAATCTTATATTCGCCCTCAGCTTCGGCATAATAGGGGAACATTCCCCCCACGTTGATGCTGTCCTTACCCGTGTAGGTACCTGCAATCTTCTGCGCTTCGGTCAGTTCGGCGGGTTCGAAGACGATGTTATTGATTTCGGATGCCTGCAGCACGATGGTCGAGCCGTCGGTCTTGTTGATGGTGACGGTCTGCGCCTGCATGGCAGCGACATAGGTGAGAGCGATGATGGCGAGGATAAATATCTTTTTCATGTGGATGTTTAATGATATATGATGCTTAATAATATAATGTGTAATGGGTTATCTCTTGATGAACTTAAAGCTCTTGGTGCTGGTCTTCACCACCATCACGCCCTTCAGGCCGTTCAGTGGAATCGACACCGCACCGTCGGCGCCGGCCTTAGCCTGACGCACCTGCTGTCCGCTGATGGTGTAGATGGCTACGGTGCTGTAAGGTTCCAATCCTTTGGCCTGAAGCGTCTCGCCAAGGGTGAACACGTGGCCGCTCGTGGCCGCTTTGATGGTATTGACGGCGGTCGTCTCATTGTCGTCGGTGAGCGCGAAGCTGCGGTACTGGCTCAGCGGATAGTCGATGGTATCGTTGCCGGCCACGAGGCGCAGGCTGGATGTGGTGAAGCTGACGACAGGTTTCTGCGTCAGCACAAAGCTGGTCTTACTGCCGTCGGTGTCGGTGACCGTCAGGTAGTTGGCCGCTTCTGTGGCCAGCGGTGACAGCATGACGAGGGCTGTGAGCAGGGTCTTAAAATACTTCATCTTTATCTTTCTTTTGTTATAATTATATGTCAGTTTTCTCAAACGAAAAAAGTCTTGCCAACAGGGATAACCAAGGCAAGACTTTTAAGGTTTATGCTTCCCGAAAGGATGCATCGCCGATTACTCAGCGAGGCTGATAGCCTCATTGGGGCAAACAGAGGCGCATGTGCCGCACTCTGTGCACTCATCGGGATTGATGTGGTAGATTTCGCCTTCAGAGATTGCGCCTACGGGGCACTCATCGATGCATGTACCACATGCAACACAGTCGTTTCCAATTACGTATGCCATAATGCTAATGTATATAAGATGTAAATAATGTTTTGTACGTTGCAAAGTTAATAAATTCTGCGGAAGATACTTCGCTTTTGCCGCGTTTTTTTCATAATTAACTTTTTTGCCTTCCTTTTGCCGCAGCAAACAATAAAAGCGGGCGGGTGGCCGTTTATTGAAATATGAGAAGATTAGCGTTAGTTCTGGTAATGCTGTTTGCGTTGTGGCATGGGGCTGTGGCGCAGGATGATGTGGTGCAGAACCGCCCCTACACCGACCTGCGACCGTTCCATTTCGGTATTCTTGTGGGTACCCACCTGCAGGATTTGGAGTTTGTCAATGCCGGACCGCAGGTCGTCACCCTCGAAGACGGTACGCAGCAGACCACCGACATCACCGCCGACCAGGACCGGTGGGACAATGGCTTCAACGTGGGTGTGCTGGGTGAGTTGCGGCTCAGCGAGCATTTCCAGTTCCGCATGGCGCCGACGCTCTACTTCGGCACCCGCCACATCCGTTTCCACAATAGGAATGAGCAGTCGGAAGAAGCTACGAACACGCGCCAGCAGTCGATGAAGACCGTGTATTTCGGCTCATCGTTTGACCTTATCTTTGCGTCGAAGCGCAACGGCAACCACCGCCCCTACATGATGATGGGTCTCAGCCCCATCGTCAATCTCACCGGCAAGGACAACGATTACATCAAGCTCAAACGCTACGACTGCTACTTCGAGGCTGGCCTCGGCTGCGATTTCTACCTGCCTTTCTTCAAGTTGCGGCCAGAGTTGAAGTTCATGTATGGCCTCACCAACAGCCTCGACACCAAGCATGCCGACCGCATGCGTGATGTATCGATGCGGCCTTACGCCTTGTCGGTCAACAAATCCCGATCGAAGATGATCGTGCTTACCTTCTTTTTTGAGTAAGCACGGCAGCAAAATAATCCGTTATCGACTATGATTTCCAATCCCCATCACTTGTCACGATGCCTCAAGCCCGTCACTTTGGCGGCTGCATCGTGCCTGTTTGTTTTCGCCTCGTGCCACTCCTCCTATCATCTGACGGGCATCAGTGGCACGCGCATGCTGATTGATGCGCGCTACGACGCCCATCCCGATGCCCAGGCTGCGGCCTTCATCGCGCCTTATGCGCATACGGTCGACTCGCTCATGAAACCCGTCGTCGGTAAGTCGGCGCGCGACATGGCGGCCCGAAAGCCCGAGAGCACGCTGAGCAATCTGCTGTCAGACATCCTGCTCTGGGGGGGCGATGAATTCAACGAACATCCCGACTTCGCTGTCTACAACATGGGCGGCATCCGTGCATCGTTGCCCGAGGGCGACATCACCTATGGCGACGTGCTCAACGTGGCACCCTTCGAAAACCACATCTGTTTCCTCACGCTCACCGGCGACAAGGTGCTGCAGCTCTTTGCCGAGATGGCGGCCCGTGGCGGCGAGGGCGTCAGTCATGGCGTCAACATCGTGGCCGGCAGCGACGGCAAACTGATCAAGGCTACGCTCAACGGCCAGTCCATTGACCCCGCCAAGCGCTACCGCGTGGTGACGCTCGACTATCTGGCGCAGGGCAACGACGGCCTTACCGCATTCAAGGATAAGACCGATATCGTGTCGCCACAAGACGAGAAATACGACGTGCGCAACGTTATCGTCGGCTATTTCCGCCACTTCGCCCAGCAGGGCAAGACCGTCGACGCCAAGGTCGAGGGCCGTTTCACCATTCAATAAACCGAGCTTACAGTCATGAAAAGAATTCCTATCCTGTTGGTTGGTCTTCTGTTGAGCGCCGCTGTCGTGGCGCAAAGCGAGAAAGTGCTGACCATTCTCCATACCAACGACACCCACAGTTGCATCATGCCCCAGAGCACTCACCTTGCCGACACCCTGCAGGCGGGGCGCGGCGGCTTCCTGCGCCGCATCGCCATGCTCAAGGAGGAGCGCCGGAAAGACCCCGACCTGCTGCTCTTCGACAGTGGCGACTTCAGTCAGGGATCACCTTATTATACCTTGTTCAAGGGCGACGTGGAGAGCGGCCTGATGAACCTGATGCACTACGACGCCGGCACCATCGGCAACCATGAGTTCGACTTCGGCCTCGAGAACATGGCGCGGGTCTTCCGTCGGCTCAACTATCCTATCGTTTGCGCCAATTACAAGTTCAACGAGTTTGGCCTCGACCGCATCGTCAAACCCTACGTCATTATCAAACGGAAGGGCATCAAGATTGGCGTCTTTGGTCTCAGCCCCCAGCTCGACGGCCTCGTCGACCGCAAGAACTACCGCTCCACCGAGTACCTCGACCCTGTGTCGACAGCCCAGCGTGTGGTTGATGAACTTCACCGCAAAGGCTGCCAGTTCGTCATTCTCGTCTCCCACCTCGGTTGGGAGGAAGAGGGCGTCTGCGACGAGGACCTGATCAGTCAGACCCGTGGCATCGACCTCGTGTTGGGCGGTCACAGCCACAGCTATTTCACCAAGTTGCACTATGCCAACAACCTCGACGGTAAACCCGTTCCGGTCGACCAAAACGGCAAAAACGCCATCTACATCGGTCGTATCGAGGCCCGGTTTAGCCGATAAATGTTAAAAAGCGAAGAAAAGCAGTCCAAGGTGATGCCCATTTCATTAAAACTCAGTACCTTTGCACCGCTTTTCGGCCTAACCGCTGGTTGAGGGAAGAGTCCTCAGGCTATGTTGGGTGGGAACGACAAACAACATTAATCATTACAAACAATGGATTTAATTAAAGTTGCTGAGGAAGCATTTGCAACCGGCAAGACCATCCCTGCCTTCCGTGCAGGTGACACCATCACTGTCGCTTACAAAATCGTCGAGGGTTCAAAAGAGCGTATCCAGCTCTATCGTGGCGTTGTCATCAAGATCAGCGGTCACGGTCTGAAGAAGCGTTTCACTGTCCGCAAGATGTCGGGCACCGTGGGTGTAGAGCGTATCTTCCCCGCAGAGTCGCCTGCCATTGACCACATCGAGGTCAACAAGCGCGGTAAGGTGCGTCGCGCTAAGCTTTACTATCTGCGTAAGCTCACCGGTAAGGCTGCACGCATCCAGGAGAAGCGCGTCGTCTCTGGCGAGTAATCCATCTTCTGTTGATTACAACGAAATAAAGAGCCATTCCTCTTCTCGGGGAGTGGCTCTTTTGTTTTTGCGTGGCATTGTGGGAGCGTCGCCATTCATGACAACGAGCAAATCCGTGGTTATGGTCTACGCCGATAAGTCTATGACTACACTACCCCCGAATTTTATTTCTTACGCAGAGCCATCTGAGGCTCATCGGTTTCAGTGTAGTGGCCGGTCTTGTGCCGGCCACCATCTGCCGGTATTACATTGTTCTGACTCGTTTGTATGAACTGCGGACGGTGGCCGGCACAAGACCGGCCACTACACTATCACCTCGCCACCCCCAATCCGTTGTATAAGCATTCTACTCCCCTCCCCTTTGGGGAGGGGCAGGGGGTGAGGCTGGGAGGGGCAGGGGGTGAGGCCGGTGAGGCTGTTCGCCTGTGGCTTATTTCACGACTTTCCTTCCGCCCACGATATAGATGCCGTGGGGCAGCGACTGCAGTGAGGTGCCGGCATAGCGGCCGTCGAGGGTGTAGATGGCCTTGCTGGTCTCACTGTCAAGGCGGAGCTGGCGGATGCCCGTAGCAGCCACGTCGTTGATGTAGTTGAACGTCAGCACACCCGTCGCATCGTCATAAGCGATATTGGTCAGGGCGCGGTTGGTCGTCAGCTTCGTATTTTTGGAAGCGTTGTACCAATTGAAGTCGGTGTTGTACCAGCAGAAATTGGGGCGCAGGGCTTTGTCGCTCAGCTCCGTCGTAATACTGGTGCCGGGGAAGAGGTCACCTTTGAGCGATGAAAAATAATTGTCGCCGTTGGCTTCGATGTAGGAAGACAGACAGGCGCTGTCGGCCGGAATGACGGCCATGCCGGGGAAGCCGGGTACATCGTTGTAGCGTGTGAGCATCGTCATGGTGGTGCTTGGGCGGTTGACGTGATAAGCCAGCAGTCCTGCACCGTAAGCTTTCGCGTTCCAGCCCGACTTGTGGATGAGCTCGAGCAAGAAATACTCATTCTCGTTGTTGGGGTTGACTATCTGGTAAGCCACGCCTCCTTCGGCAGTGGCGGCGCTCATGGTGACTTCCTGGTTTTCAGTGAGCTGTTCGATGTCTACCGGCCATTCCATCTCATTGCGCTCAAAGGCCGTATAGGGCGCGGGGCTGTAGCCCTTGCCTTGATACTCGCCGCCGTCCATCAGATCCCAGTATTCCATCTCCTGGTTGTCAACATATGCGCTTGAAGCAGTCGGATAGAAATCGGGCAGGCCCAGGGCGTGTGAGAACTCGTGGACGGTCACGCCGATACCGGTAATCTTTTGTACCGTGTCGTTCTTGAATATTGTCTTAAAGGGAGACAGCTCCGAGGCGATGCTTACCCACCTGACATTCTTGTCTTTCAGTTTCTGGTTGTAGCTGTAGGTCTTGGCCCATACGGTGGTGGCGGCACCGCCGTAGTTTTGTCCCAGTCCGGCATACACCAGATAGACGCAGTCGATGGTGCTGCCGTCGCTGGAATAAAGGGCCGTGTTGGTGATGGCGTCTGTCGATGCCTGCAGGGCCGCAATGGCATCGGTGGCCAGCTGCGTGTCTTTCTCGTCGTCGGCGTCATTTGGGTTTTTGCCGCCGTAGTATTGCACGTTGTGGCTGAGCGTCACGGGTCCGAGAACCTTGAATGTCGGCGTGAAGGCGCTGTCGCTCACTTCACTGAAATATTGGGCCACGGAGCCATGGTTGGTGTTGTTGCCGTTGCCTAAGTTGACCTGCTCAGTGCCGTTGAAGAATTGCTCAAAGGCTTTCAGTGGCTCGTTGACGGTGAACTTGCAGTCGCTGAAGTTGACAAGGATGACGGGGATGGTCACCTTGCCCGTGTGCGGCACGTAGCTGGATTTGGTAGAGATGGCTCTTGTGGAGCCCGTCTGGCCGTCCGTGTTCCTTGTGGTGACGCAGCGACGCGGCACGATGTCGTTGGCCTCTGGCGAGCCGAACACCGGCATGTCAACGGTCTGACCATAGCGGTTGACTACCTTAGGCAGCTTCGTCTGCTGCGCAAAAGCCGTTGCTCCCAACAGAATCAGGCCAACGGAGAGTAGGGTAATTCTTTTATTCATACGGTATTACTGTTGTTTTCATCTATTTGTTTTCTTCTTTCTCAGCGCCCTACGATAGCTCTGGATGATGGGGCTGTCGTCGTTGTCCATCTGCTTGAAGATCTTTTCCAGCTGACGGGCGTGCTTGCGGTCGCGCCGCTGTTTGCGGCTGAACACGTCGCTCATGTTGAAGCCGATGCCGGTGATGGGGTTGCGCAGCTCCACCTCGGTCTGCTCCTCCTTGGTCCATCGCCTGACGGCATTGTCGAGATTGGTCGACCGCTCGGCGTAGACCACCACCTCGCCAATGTGGTTGTAGTCGCGTATCAGTGGGATGGAGTCCTCGACGTAGACGCGGGGAATGCGCAGGGCCACGTAGCCCGACTTGCTGACGTAGAGCGTATCAAACTGGGCGGGAATGGTCACTTGCCCGAGAATGTTGGTGGTGTCGGCCTTGTGGTGGTCGGCCCAAACAGTGACCGCGCGGGCAGGTTCGTTGATTTCAGGATCAAACACAATAATGCGACGCTGGGCGTGCACCATCGTCGTCGAAACAAGCATTGCCAAAAGGGCAATCAACAGACTTTTCTTCATCATTGTTTCTCCTTATTATTCGTCTTCCTGCAAAATTACTTGATTTACATTAAAATGCGCCTTATCTGAAACAATTTAACGTTTGCCGCATCGAAAAAAAGCGCTTACGGCGTGCCACTTCCATAAAAATTAGTAACTTTGCAGCAGAGTATCAAGTTCAATATTAATATTATGGCTGAAACAAAGCAAATCAAGAGGGCTTTAATATCCGTTTTCCACAAGGATGGTCTCGATGACCTTCTCAAGAAACTTGATGAGGAAGGCGTTAAATTCCTTAGTACAGGTGGAACGCAGAAGTTTATTGAAGGACTGGGCTACGACTGCCAGAAAGTAGAGGATGTGACCACATACCCGTCAATTCTCGGCGGCCGCGTCAAGACCCTTCATCCCAAGATATTCGGCGGCATCCTTGCCCGCCGCGACAATGCCGGTGACCAGGAGCAGATGAAGGAATACGACATTCCCGCCATCGACCTGGTGATCGTCGACCTCTATCCGTTTGAGCAGACCGTGGCCAGCGGTGCCTCAGAGCAGGAGATTATCGAGAAGATTGACATCGGCGGCATCTCACTCATCCGCGCCGGAGCCAAGAACTTCAACGATGTGGTCATCGTGCCGAGTAAGGCCGAGTACCCCGTGCTGCTCTCCATCCTCAACCAGAAGGGTGCACAGACCGACCTGGAGGACCGCCGTATGCTTGCCGAGCGTGCTTTCGCCGTGAGCAGCCACTACGACACCGCCATCCACGAGTGGTTTATGAAGCACTAACGAATAGTAATCGAGTAAGATTCTTATATTTAAGCTTAAATACTTTATTCTACAATGGGAATGTTTTCAATGATCCAGGAGATTGCCATGGACCTGGGTACGGCCAACACCATCATTATCAGTGATGATAAGATTGTTGTTGACGAGCCTTCCGTGGTGGCGCTTGACCGCCGCACCGGCAAGATGATTGCCGTGGGAGAGAAGGCAAAGATGATGTATGAGAAGACGCACGACAACATCCGCACCATCCGTCCGTTGCGCGATGGTGTGATCGCCGACTTCACGGCCTGCGAGCAGATGATGCGTGGCCTCATCAAGATGGTGCATACGGGCAGCCGTCTGTTCTCGCCGTCGCTCCGCATGGTCATCGGTGTGCCGTCGGGCTCTACCGAGGTGGAGCTGCGTGCCGTTCGCGACTCTGCCGAGCATGCCGACGGCCGCGACGTTTACCTCATCTTTGAGCCTATGGCTGCTGCCATCGGTATTGGCATCGACGTCGAAGCACCCGAGGGCAACATGATTGTCGACATCGGCGGTGGCTCTACCGAGATTGCTGTCATCTCGCTCGGTGGCATCGTGAGCAACAACTCCATACGTATCGCCGGCGACGACCTCACTGCCGACATCCAGGAATACATGAGCCGTCAGCACAACGTGAAGGTGTCGGAGCGTATGGCTGAGCGCATCAAGATACACGTGGGCTCGGCCCTGACCGACCTTGGCGACGAGGCGCCCGAGGACTATATCGTCCACGGACCTAACCGCATCACGGCCCTGCCTATGGAGGTGCCGGTGTGCTATCAGGAGATTGCCCACTGCCTCGACAAGACCGTGGCCAAGATTGAGAACGCTGTGCTGTCAGCCCTCGAGGCTACGCCGCCAGAGCTGTATGCCGACATCGTGAAGAACGGCATCTATCTCACCGGCGGTGGCGCCTTGCTGCGTGGCCTTGACAAGCGTCTGCAGGACAAGATCAACATCCCCTTCCATATTGC
This sequence comes from uncultured Prevotella sp., assembly GCA_900315835.1. Lineage (GTDB taxonomy): Bacteria > Bacteroidota > Bacteroidia > Bacteroidales > Bacteroidaceae > Prevotella. The sequence continues at coordinate 45,010 of ONAR01000014.1, read as the reverse complement.
TGAGGACCCGCTGCACAGCGTGGCCAAGGGTGCCGGCATTGCCCTGAAGAACGTAGATCGCTTCTCGTTCCTGATGAGATAAGCGGATGCACAATCTCATAGATTTCATACAGCGTTACAACCACTGGTTTGTTTTTGTACTGCTTGAGGTGATTAGCGTCGTGCTGATGGTTCAGTACAACAGCTATCAGGGCAGCGTGTGGTTTTCATCAGCCAACGCCGTCTCTGCCAAGATGCTGAGCTGGAACGCCGAGGTGGAGTCGTTCTTCTCCATGTCGAAGGCCAATCAGGAGCTGACGCAGCGCAACCTCTACCTCGAGCAGCAGGTGCGCATGCTGTCGGATCAGTTGACCGACAAGACGCATGACTCCACGTGGATCAACCGCGACGAATTGGCGCTGCTCAAGGGCTTCAAGCTCATTCCCGCCAAGGTGGTGAGCAACTCGCTCAGCCGCCACGACAACCTCATCACGATAGACAAGGGTGAGGCCGAGGGCGTGCGCAAAGACATGGGCGTGGTATGCGGCAGTGGTGTAGTGGGCATCGTCTATCTGACGTCGGCCCACTACGCTGTGGTTATCCCCCTGCTCAACGATAAGTCCAACGTCAGCTGCCGCATCCGCGGGCGTGGCTATTTCGGCTACCTGCATTGGAATGGCGGCGACACGCGGCTGGCTTATGTCGAGGATGTGCCCCGCCACGCGCGTTTCCGGCTGTATGACGATGTCGAGACCAGTGGTTTCTCGTCGGTCTTCCCGCCGGGAGTGCTCGTCGGTAAAATCTTGCATGTGTACAACTCCGTCGATGGCGTGTCGTACCGGCTGCAGGTGCGCCTGTCGACCGACTTCGGCCGCCTGCGCGACGTGTGTGTCATCGACAATGCGCCGGTGATGGAACAACTCAATGTGCTGAGGGCCGCACAAGACTCGTTGCGCCCTAAAGAAAGTCATTAGCCATGAACATCAGTTTCTTGAAACGGTTGCTGCTCTTTCTGGGTTTGCTGGTTGCGCAGGTATTGGTGCTCAACCATATCCATCTCTTTGGCTATGCGGTGCCGTTGCTCTACATCTATTTCGTCATCAGTTTCCAGCGCAACTATCCGCGTTGGGCCATCCTGGTGTGGAGCTTCCTGCTCGGTTTGGGCATCGATGTGTCGTCGAACACGCCGGGTCTGGCCGCGGCGTCGATGACGCTCATGGGGCTGCTGCAGCCTTATGTGCTTGAACTGTTTATGCAGCGCGACAGCAACGACGATATGCAGCCGGCAATATTCAGCTTCGGTTCTACGCGCTACCTGAGCTACGCGGCCATCCTCACGGGTGGCTACTGCCTCGTATTCTTCACGTTGGAGTCGTTCACCTTCTTCAACTGGCTCCATTGGCTGCTGAGCTTCACGTCGAGTACGGTGCTGACGTTGCTGTTGATCATGGTTACCGACAATTTGAGAAAACAATAATAAGGCCTTGCCTCGCAATGCGGCAGGGCATAGGAGTGGAGGAATAGCATGAGTAATTTCGACCTCGAACATCGGAAGGTTGTCATTGGCGGTGTGGCCGTATTCATTATTGCGGTCTATATCGTCAGGCTCTTTGCGCTCCAGTTGATGAGCGATGACTATCGCAAGAGCGCTGACTCCAATGCTTTTCTGAAGAAGATTGAATACCCGAGCCGCGGCATCATACGCGACCGCAACGGCAAGCTGTTAGTGTTCAATCAACCGTCTTATGATATTATGGTGGTGATGAACGAGGAGCACGGCCATCTCGACACGCTCGACTTCTGCCAGACCCTCGGCATCACCAAGGAGTACTTCATCCAGCGGATGAACGACATCAAGGACCCCGCGAAGAACCCCGGCTACTCGCGCTTCACGCAGCAGCTCTTCATGACGCAGGTCGATGACAAGAATTTCAGCGTATTCCGCGAGAAGATGTTCCGCTTCCCCGGTTTCTATATGCAGAAGCGCACGGTGCGCCAATACCAGTACCCTTACGGTGCCCACGTCTTGGGTGAGGTGTCGGAGGTGTCGCAGTCGGATATCGATGAGGACCCCTACTACCAGCCGGGCGACTACATCGGTAAGCTCGGCGTGGAGCGTAGCTATGAGAAGGAGCTGCGTGGCGAGAAGGGCGTGCAGATACTCCTGCGCGACGCCCACGGTCGAGTGCAGGGCCACTACATGAATGGCCGCTACGACCGTCGGCCTAAGCCGGGTCACGACCTGACGCTGGGCCTCGACGTGCGCCTGCAGGCCCTCGGCGAGAAGATGCTCGAGGGTAAGATTGGCGCCATCGTCGCCATCGAGCCTTCCACGGGTGAGGTGCTGTGTATGGTGTCGTCGCCAAGCTACGACCCGCGGCTGTTGGAGGGTCGCAACCGGTCGGCCTACCACAAGCAACTGACGCACAACGTATGGAAGCCGCTGCTCAACCGCGCCATCATGGGTCAGTACCCGCCGGGCTCGACGTTTAAAACCTCGCAGGCACTGACCTTCCTCACTGAGGGCATCATCACGCCCAATACGCTCTTCCCCTGTCACCGCGGCTTCTATTACCGCGGCCTGCATGTGGGCTGCCACAGCCACGCCTCACCGCTGAGCCTCGTGCCCGCTATCAGTACGTCGTGCAACGGCTATTTCTGCTGGGGTCTGTTCTATATGATGAGCAACCGCCGCAAATATAAGAATGTGGAAGATGCCATGAACACGTGGCGCGACTACATGGTGAGCATGGGCTTCGGCTACCGCCTTGGCATTGACCTGCCGGGTGAGAAACGCGGTCTGATTCCTAACGCGCAGTTCTACGATAAGGCTTACCACGGCAGTTGGAATGGACTGACCGTCATCAGTATCGGCATCGGTCAGGGCGAGGTCAACCTCACGCCGCTGCAGATTGCCAACCTCGGTGCGACCATCGCCAACCGTGGTTACTACTATGTGCCCCACGTGGTGAAGAGCATCAAGGGCGGCGCCATCGATACGACATTCACGCGCCGCCACTATACGCGCGCCTCACGCCGGGCTTACGACTACGTCGTGGCGGGCATGCGGTCGTCGGCCCTCGGCGGTACGTGTAAGCACTTCCGCAACTTCGACTTCCCCATCTGCGGTAAGACGGGTACGGCGCAGAACCGCGGTCAGGACCACTCCGTGTGTATGGCCTTCGCGCCGATGGACAACCCGAAGATTGCCATCGCCGTGTATGTGGAGAACGGCGGCTTTGGTGCCGACTTCGCCGTGCCTATAGCGGGCGTGCTGCTCGAACAATACATCAAAGGAAAACTGTCGCCCGCACGTCAGCGTGAGGCGGATGAACTGCAGAAGAGAAGAATTGCCTATGGCTCAAGAAACAGATAAGCGACCGAGTGTCATCCGTAGCCTCGACTGGTGGACGGTGGCCATCTACCTGGCGTTATTGGCGCTGGGCTGGATGAGCGTGTGCGGCGCCAGCTATACGTACGGCGAGACCGACATCTTCAGCCTCGCCACGCGGTCCGGCATGCAGATTGTCTGGATTGGTACGTCGCTGGTGCTGGGCTTCGTGCTGCTGATGCTCGACGACCGGTTCTACGACACCTTCGCTTACGTCATCTATGCGGCGTTGCTGCTGTTGCTGTTTGTTACGATATTCAACCCGCATGAGATTAAAGGCTCGCGATCGTGGCTGGTGCTGGGTCCGCTGCGCCTGCAGCCGGCCGAGTTCGCAAAGTTCGCCACGGCACTGGCGGTGTCGAAGCTGATGAGTACCTACGGCTTCGACATGAAGAACCCGCGCCATTTCTTCGCGGCGGTGGGCGTCGTGGTGCTGCCGATGCTCTTCATCATCGGGCAGCGCGAGACGGGTTCGGCGCTTGTCTATCTGTCGTTCTTCCTGATGTTCTATCGCGAGGGCATGCCCGGCGCCTTCCTCTTTACGGGCGTGGCGATGGTCATCTATTTCGTCGTGGGCATTAAGTACGAGCAGGTGTTCCTCTGGGATACGCCCACGTCGGTGGGTAAGTTCATCGTGCTGCTGCTGGTGCAGCTGTTCTCCTCGGCGATGGTTTACATCTATGCGCGCAACAAGCAGCGGGCACTCGCCTGTGCGGGCGTATGCCTCGGTCTGACGCTCATCATGCTGCTGTTCTCCGAGTTTGTCATTCCCTTCGATATCGTTTGGGTGCAGCTGTTCCTCTGCGCTGCCATCATCGGCTACTTCGTCTACGAGGGCCTCTCGACGCGTATCATGCACTATTTGTTCATCGCCCTCTTCGCGGTGGGCTCCATCATCTTCTTCTACAGTGCCGACTATGTGCTCAACGACATCATGGAACCGCACCAGCGTGTGCGTATCAACGTGTTGCTCGGCTTGGACGATGACCTCGCCGGCGCCGGCTACAACGTCCACCAGAGTGAGATTGCCATCGGGTCAGGCGGCTTGAAAGGCAAGGGCTTCCTCAACGGCACGCAGACCAAACTGAAGTTCGTGCCCGAGCAAGACACCGACTTTATCTTCTGCACGGTAGGTGAGGAGGAGGGCTTTGTGGGCTCTGCCGGCGTGCTGCTGCTCTTCCTTACGCTCATCCTACGCATCATCCATTTGGCCGAGCGACAACCGTTCAAGTTCGGGCGCGTCTACGGCTATTGCGTGGCGAGTATCTTCCTCTTCCACGTCTTCATCAATGTGGGCATGGTGCTGGGCCTGACGCCCGTCATCGGCATCCCGCTGCCCTTCTTCAGTTATGGTGGTTCGTCGCTATGGGGCTTCACCATCCTGCTGTTCATCTTCCTGAGGATTGACGCGGGCCGCAACCTCGTGAGGACGTAACTTCACCTTATAATATTTACGTTTAGTATTCACCTTTTAATAGCACTAACATGTTAAGACAAGCATTACTTTCAGCTGCTTTCGCCCTGTGTACAACGGGCGTGTTTGCGCAGAGCGAGATTGGACAATGGAGTATTCAACCCAAGGCCGGCATCAACGTTGCCACAATGACTAATTCCGATGGCGGCGATGCCCGTGTGGGCTTTGTCGGTGGTGCAGAACTGGAATATCGGGCAACGTCGCAGTTCGCGCTTTCCTTCGGTGCCCTCTATTCTCAACAGGGCATCAAAGCAAATACTGATGAGGGCAATGGTACGATTAAGATGGATTACATCAACGTGCCCATCTTGGCCAATATCTACGTTTATAAAGGTTTGGCGTTGAAGTTCGGCGTTCAGCCGGGCTTTAAGGTTAACAGTAAAATAAAGGTCGCTGCCAACGGTGTATCTGCTGAGGTCGACTTGGAGAAAGCTTTGAGGGCCGGCGATGTGGATGACGCAAGCGTGAAGAGCGTTGATCTGGCCATCCCCGTTGGCGTTTCTTATTGCTATAAGAACTTCCAGTTTGATGCCCGCTACAATATCGGCGTGACCAACGCTATCACGGCAGATGGCGATGGCACCAAGAACAGCGTGTTCCAGTTCACGCTTGGCTATAAGTTCGCGCTGTAGGCGTTCCTATACGATTGCGCTGTAGGCATCTCTATCGCTTTGTGCTGTGGGCATGCCGCTTAGTTCGCGGTTTAGATATTCGGTTGGCATTGCAGTCCGTAGTGGATTCTGCAATGCCAACGCTTTTTATGGGACGGCGCTTGCACGTTTGGAGTGTTGCTTAAACGGTTGGGGTGGCGCTTACACGGTGATTTCGCCCGAGCCGTAGCACTTGTGGCGCTGCTCATCGTAGATGACGCAGAACTGGCCGGGGGCGACGCCGTGGATGGGTTCGTCGCTATGGATGGTGAAGATGCCGTCGGCGTCGGTCTCGATGGTAGCCGGATGATACTCGGGCGTGTGGCGTATCTTGAAGGTGGCGCGCTCGGGTAGGGCGGTGATGCCCTCGGTGAGGAAGTCGAAATCGTGGATGCGGAAATCCTTCTTATAGGCTGTCGCAGGGTCGTATCCGTGGGAGACAAAGAGAATGTTCTTTGCCACATCTTTCTTCACGACGAACCACGGGCCGCCGCCGAGGCCGAGGCCCTTACGTTGGCCGATGGTGTGGAACCACAGTCCGCGGTGCTGACCGATGACGCGGCCAGTCTCCAGTTCGATGATGTCGCCCGGCTGCTCGCCGAGGTAGCGGCGTACGTATTCGTTATAATCGATATTGCCGAGGAAGCAGATGCCCTGCGAGTCCTTGCGCTTGGCGTTGATGAGGTGCTCGCGCTCGGCTATCTCCCGCACCTCGTTCTTCTCGTAGTGGCCTATGGGGAAGAGGGCCTTCTTCAGTTGCCACTGGTAAATCTGCGCGAGGAAGTCGGTCTGGTCCTTTACCGGGTCGGGGCTGGTGGTGAGCCATTTGTGGCCGTCAATCCACTCGGTTTGCGCATAGTGGCCGGTTGCGATGAGGTCGTAGTTGTGTCCCATCTTCTCGTCGAAGGCGCCGAACTTGATGAGACGGTTGCACATCACGTCGGGGTTGGGGGTATAGCCAGCCTTGACTTTTTCCATGGTGTAGCGGGTCACCTGGCTCCAGTATTCCTTGTGGCAGTCGACGACCTGTAGGCTGCAATGGTACTTGGCGGCGACGGCTGTGGCCATCTCCATGTCTTCCTCGGAGTTGCAGTCCCACTCTTCTTTCTCTTCGGGACCTATCTTGATATAGAAGCAGTCGGGGTGTAGGCCGCGGCTGACGAGCTCATAAACGACGACGCTGCTGTCGACGCCGCCTGAAAGCAGAACGGCGATGCGGGAATGGTTGATATCTGGCATGGGTGGGGATTATGGGGTGGATGGGGTGAATGGGTTTTATGGGGTGAATGGGTGGTCGCTGCACAGCAGCGACTTACAGAACCGGAGCATACCGGGCGGGGAAAGGCAGCCGCTATTTGGTGGGAGCGGGTTGCTGAGTAGCAGGAGCGGGCTGCTGGGGAGCGGGTTGCTGCCCTTTCTTCTGCTGTTCCTCCTGCTGTTTCTCTTCCTGTTCTTTTTTGCGGCGCTGCTCCTCCATGGCTTCGAGGTAGGCGCGCTCGACGGGGTCTCCGCTGTTGTCCATCTCCTTGAACTTCTCGCGGGTGATGCGCAGGTGCTTGCGGTCGCGACGGCCGCGCTTGTCAATCATGTTGGCAAAGTCAAAGCCATAGCTTATCATGCCGTTTGCCGGATTGGGCAGCGGTGTGTTGCGTTTCCACATGTCCACCTTATCCTTGGTCGTGGTCTTGCCCCAGACCGTCACCTCGTCGATGGTCTTGCCCTCGGGGATGAGGTAGGTGGTGTCTTTCAACTCCTTGCGCAGCAGCACCTCAGGCAGGTACTTGGCCTTATAGACGACGAGCGTATCGAACTGGTCAGGCACATAGCAGACGCCCCGGTAATTGGATGTGTCGCGGTAGCCGTCGGCTGTGGCCACGATGGCGTTGCGCATTGGCACCTTCGTCTCGATGTCGCAGACGACGAGGCGATGACGCTGCTGTTGCGCCTTGATGGGTAACACGGCGAACAGGAGAAGGACAAAGAAAAGAAGTCTGTACATACCTTTAATCGCTTGGAAATCAGTGAATACCACTCATGCTCTACATGCTACCATCTGCGGCCAGTCGTTGAGCAGGTCTGTGATGGCGGGGTAGAGCAGGTTGCAGCCTTGACTTGACAAGGCGCTGTCGGGGAGCGGACCGCTGTTGATGGCCACGGTGAAGATGTTGGCCGCCACGCCAGCCTTGACGCCGAGCGGCGCATTCTCCACGACGATGCCTTCCCAGGGCTTCAGGTCACCCGCCTTTCGCAGGCCCGTGAGATAAGGGTCGGGATTGGGCTTGCCACGCTTCACGTCGTAGGCGGTGGTGATATGCTCCGGCGTGAGCACGTCGCCGAAGTCGGTGAGCAAGCGGTTGATGAGCGGTTTCTGCGCGCTGCCCGTCACCACGTTCACGGTCATTCCGCAGGCCACAATCTGCCGCATGAGTTCCTTCACGCCGTCGAAGATCGGCGCCTCGGGCATTTGGTGGAAGATCTGGGCTTTCACCTGATAAATCTCTTTGGCGCGCTCCTCGCTGATGGTGATGCCCTTCTGCCGCTTCACCATGTCGCGCACGGTGTCGAAGCCGCGTGCGCCCTCGGTGGCGTAGGCGTCGTGCTTGCTCATGTTGATGCCGAACTGCGCCATCGACTGGGTCCAGGCAATGGCGTGATGGGGCATGGAGTCGTAGAGGACGCCATCCATATCGAAAAGCACGGCCTTAGGGTTGAACGTTGGCTGCACGTCGGGGTACAGCTCCCTCAGTCGGGCGTTGTAGTCGTTTGCGGCTTGCTGAATGATGCTCATTGATGTGGTGAACAAATAATATAGCATAAGCCCCGCCCCTATGGTTGGGCGGGGCTCAGCTTGCAATGATGTTATCTTGGATTACTGCTCCTTGGCCAGACGCTCTTTGATGGCCTTGGTGTCGGCCTCATAGCCGGGCTTGCCGAGCAGGGCAAACATATTCTTCTTGTAAGCCTCCACACCGGGCTGGTTGAAGGGGTTGACGCCCTCCATCAGACCGCTGATGCCGCAGGCCTTCTCGAAGAAGTAGATGAGCTGACCGAGATAGTACTCGTTGAGCTGCGGAATGCATACGCGGATGTTGGGTACGCCGCCATCGACGTGAGCCAGACGTGTGCCGAGCTCAGCCATCTTGTTGACCTCATCGACGCGCTTGCCCTCGAGGAAGTTGAGGCCGTCGAGGTTCTCGTCGTCGTGGGGGAAGAGCAACTTGCGGTTGGGCTCCTCTACCGACAGCACGGTCTCGAAGATGGAGCGCTCGCCCTGCTGAATCCACTGACCCATCGAGTGCAGGTCGGTGGTGAAGTCGCAGGCAGCGGGGAAGATACCCTTGCCATCCTTGCCTTCGCTCTCTCCGTAGAGCTGCTTCCACCACTCGGCGATGAAGTGCAGCTTCGGCTGGAAGTTGGCGATGATCTCAATCTTCTTGCCAAGCTGGGTGTAGAGGGCCTGACGGGCCACGGCGTACTGCTCAGCGATGTTGTCGGCGAAGGCGACACCGTTGGCGGTAGCGGCCTCCATATCCTGCGCGCCCTTGATGATGGCCTTGATGTCGAAGCCGGCCACGGCGATGGGCAGCAGACCTACCGGCGTGAGCACCGAGAAGCGGCCACCCACGTTGTCGGGGATGACGAAAGTCTGATAGCCTTCCTTCTCAGCGGTCTTGCGTGCGGCACCCTTCACGGCGTCGGTGATGGCGACGATGACCTTCTTGGCGGTCTCCTTGCCACGCTGAGCCTCGCACTGCTTCTTAAGCAGACGGAAGGTGAGGGCGGTCTCGGTTGTCGTACCGCTCTTCGAGATATTGATGACGCCGAAGCGCTTGTCTTTCAGATATTCAGTGAGCTCGGCGAGATAGTCCTCGCTGATGCTGTTGCCGGCGAAGATCACGTTGGGGGTCTTAGCGGTGTCGTTGACGAGCCACTGCAGCGAGTTGCCGAGGGCCTCGATGACGGCGCGCGCACCGAGATAGGAGCCGCCGATACCAGCCACGACGACGGTATCGCACTCCGAACGTAAGATCTCGGCGCAAGCCTCGATGTCGTTGAGGAAGTCGTCGGTGGTCTGCGAGGGGAGATGCAGCCATCCTAAGAAATCGTTACCTGCACACGTGCCGTTCTCCAGCGCTTCCTGGGCGGCCTTTGCTTTGGGTTCCAAGCTTTCCACAGCGCCTTTGGGAAGGAACTGGGCAGCCTTGGTGATGTCTAAGCTAATGTTACGCATAGTACTTGTTTATCTAAATAAATTAGTTAAATGTTTAATTTCCTTCAGCGGACTTGCCTGCTCATAGAGCACGCGATACATGGCGTTGAGGATGGGCATGTCGATGTGGAGCCGGTTGTTGATTTCGGTCATACACTTCGTACCGTAGTAGCCCTCGGCCACCATCTCCATCTCTATCTGGGCGCTTTTTACGCTGTGGCCTTTGCCAATCATCGTGCCGAAGCACCGGTTGCGCGAGAAGCCGGAGTACGAGGTCACGAGCAGGTCGCCGAGATAGGCGCTGCCGTAGGGGTCGCGCTCGATGGGGCTGACAGCATTGAGGAAGCGCGACATCTCCTGCATGGCGTTGCTCACGAGGATGGCCTGGAAGTTGTCGCCGAATTTCAAGCCATCGCACATGCCGGCGGCAATGGCGTAGACGTTCTTCAACACGGCCGCATACTCGATGCCGATGATGTCGGTCGACACATGAGATTTGATGTAGTCGGTCTTGATCACATCGGCGAAGGCCTGTGCCTTGTCGAGGTCCTTGCAGCCGATGGTGAGATAGGTCAATCGGTGCATGGCCACCTCCTCGGCATGCGACGGTCCGCCGATAACGGCGAGGTTGTCGTAAGGTACGCCCAACTTCTGATGGAAATACTCCGAGCACAGCAGATCCTCGCCGGAGACGATGCCCTTGATGGCGATGACGACGAACTTGTCCTTGATGCTCACCGTGAGTTTCTTCAGATGGTCCTTCAGGTAGGGCGACGGCGTTACGAAGATGAGTGTGTCGTTGTTCTCCGCAATCTCATCGAGGTTGGACGAGAACGTAATCTTGTTGACGTCGAATTGCAGGCTCGAGATGTAGGCCGGATTGTGGCCCGTGCGCTTGAATTCGGCAATACGGTCTTCCCTGCGCATATACCATCCTATATGCTCAGTGTTGCTAACAACAACATTGGCTAAGGCCGTAGCCCATGAACCGCCGCCAATGACAGCTATCTTTCCGCAGTTATACATTATTTATATTGCATCCGCGGCGCCTCCACCCGTGAGGCGGAAGCGCTCGGATGCGCTTTAGGGGTTATGCCTGCGCCTTGTCAATCCATAGCTGGATTTCCTCCACGCTGGGCTTTTCGTAGTCGAGTTTATACTTCTTATTGATTTCGAGCATCTTCTGCTGCAGGCCCTGCGCCTTCTGCGAACGGATGTCGGAGATGAGATTGAAGCCTGCCTTACGCAGCACGTATACCCAATTCTCGGGCACGCCAATCTTCTCTTCCCATTCCTTGACGGGCGTCTGCGGCATCTTCACCTCGGGCTTGAGCTGGGGGAAGAGCATTACTTCCTGGATGTTCTCCTTGCCCGTCATCAGCATCACCAGACGGTCGATGCCGATGCCGATACCGCTGGTGGGCGGCATGCCGTATTGCAGGGCACGCAGGAAGTCGTGGTCGATGACCATGGCCTCGTCGTCACCCTTGTCGGCGAGCTTCATCTGGTCGATGAAACGCTGCTCCTGGTCGATGGGGTCGTTGAGCTCAGAGTAGGCGTTGGCCAGCTCCTTGCCGTTGACCATCAGCTCGAAGCGCTCGGTCAGACCGGGCTTAGAGCGGTGCATCTTGGTCAGTGGCGACATCTCGACGGGGTAGTCGATGATGAACGTCGGCTGGATGAACGTGCCCTCGCAGAACTCGCCGAAGATCTCATCGATGAGCTTGCCCTTGCCGAACGTCTCGTCGACGGTGTCCATCTTCAGTTTGTTCATGGCGATGTCGCGTATTTCTTCCTCCGACAGACCGTTGAGGTCGTAGCCTGTCTTCTCCTTGATGGCGTCGAGGATAGGCAACCGGCGGAAAGGTGCCTTATAGCTGATCACCTTGCCCTGATATTCCACCTCATCCTTACCGTTGACGGCAATGCAGATGGTCTCGAGCAGTTGCTCGGTGAAGCTCATCATCCAGTTGTAGTCCTTGTAGGGCACATAGAGTTCCATGCAGGTGAACTCGGGGTTGTGGTACTTGTCCATGCCCTCGTTACGGAAGTTCTTGCCAATCTCATACACGCCCTCGAAGCCGCCCACGATGAGTCGCTTCAGATACAGTTCGGTGGCGATGCGCATATACATGTCGATGTCGAGCGCATTGAAGTGTGTGATGAACGGCCGTGCCGAAGCGCCGCCGGGGATGTTTTGCAGGATAGGTGTCTCCACCTCGGTGTAGCCGTGGTTGTCGAAGAACTGGCGCATGGTGCGCAGCACGGTGGCGCGCTTGAGGAAGGTCTCCTTGACGCCGTCGTTGACGATGAGGTCGACGTAGCGCTGGCGGGCACGCATCTCGGGGTCGTCGAATTTGTCGTAAGCCACGCCGTCTTTATACTTCACGATAGGCAGCGGCTTGAGGCTCTTCGAAAGCAGGGTGAGCTCCTGGGCATGCACTGAGATCTCGCCGGTTTGCGTCTTGAAGACGAAACCCTTGATGCCGATGATGTCGCCGATGTCGAGCAACTTCTTGAAAACGACGTTGTAGAGGTCCTTGTTGTCGCCCGGGCAGATGTCGTCGCGTGTCACATATACCTGTATGCGGCCCTTGCTGTCCTGCAGTTCCACGAAGCTGGCCTTACCCATGACGCGGCGGCTCATCATACGGCCGGCGATGGTCACTTCGGGCTTCTCGCCTTCTTTGAAGTTGGCCTTGATGTCGTCCGACCAGTTGGTTACGGGATATTCTGCGGCGGGGTAGGGGTTGATGCCCATGTCACGCAATTGCTGCAGGCTTTGGCGACGGCCAATTTCCTGCTCACTCAACTCTAAGATATTCATTCCTGATTAATCTGATAATATAATCTTGCTATACTGCTAAACGACTGCAAAAATACAAAATAATATTCATTTCGCCATGCTTTTGCTGAAGATTAGCTTTTTTAAAGAGAATATAATGATGCAATCCAAGTTGCTCAAGCCAAGGATGTTGCCCGGCACAATGCATGGCCACAACATGGATATCAGTGGAGAACTGTAAACTTATTTCATCGTTTTAGGGCCCTCAGAATGGCGTCAGAAGTCAGCGGCACCATCATTGCCCCGAAATACGGCAAACTGAACGCTTTTACGTAATCTTCTGTCAATCAATATCTTATGTAAATACGACATCGATTGCGGGTTGCCAACGGCGGCAATGAGGCCGCGATAAGGTATCTATCGCATCGCGATAGCTATGTTATCGCACTGCGATCGCTATGGTTTCGCACTGCGATAAGGCATCTATCGCACCGCGATCGCTATGGTTTCGCACCGCGAAGTGACGCTTTTCGCACTGCGGCAGGGCCGCAACGGTGGTTTCGGAGCGTTTTTGCCGTTCTTCGGCCCCACTTCCGCCATTTTTTAGTGTTAAAATTGAGGCATTTAGAAGAGGCCCTTTTGTCTGCTTTTTTCTGATTGTCTGAGCGTTGCCTGGTAATGAAAACTTACATCCTTGATGGTGATACTTTCATAACGAAAGAAAACAAACGTTTGAAAATTTGTTGGTTTGGGAAAAATGTTGTAAGTTTGCGGAAAGAATGCTGAAATTGATATAAGAAATAGAAATAATAACCATGTTGCCATGAATATAGAAAAGGAGCGGAGCGTTTTGGAAAACCAGCCAGGGTTAAGCAAGACCCTTGGCATGGAGTTTTTATCTACGCCAGAGCCTGATACGGTAATGGCGCGCATGAAAGTCGACGGGCGCAACAGTCAGCCGTTTGGTTTCCTGTCGGGCGGTGCGTCATTGGCGCTGGCCGAAAACCTGGCCGGCGTGGGATCGATGGCGCTTTGTCCCAAGCGCATCTGCGTCGGCATCAACGTCAGTGGCAACCACTTGCGGGCTGTGCGCGAGGGCGATACCGTGACGGCCTACGCCAAGCTGCAGTTCAAGGGCAACACCCTACACGAGTGGCAGGTGGACATCAGAAACTCGAATGATGAATTGATTTCCACCGTCCATGTCACCAATTACGTCATTACGCCAAGGAAAGATTAAACGATGAGCAACTTTGTCTATTTCCGCTTACCCGACGATAACGTCTATTATAAACTCATCTGCACCGTGCTGAGGCTTGGCAGTCTGAGCGAGCTCAACGGTGCCTCGGGCTTTGTGATGGCGCCTTTCAAGGCAAGCCCCGATTGTCCATTGGTGCTTTTCCAGCCGACCGTGGTCTTGAAATCCGAGGTCCCCGCTGAGTCGGAGCCTTATGAGCTGCAATGGCATGAGGCGAGCTACCGGGCGGGTTACCGTCAGGCTTTTGCGCAGATGCATTACATGTTGAACTCGGGCACACTCGAGAAGGTGGTGCTGGCCAAGCGGGCCGACTGCCGCGTCATCTTCCAAAAGGGCGACGGCGTGCAGTTGTTTTTGAAGGCCTGCCACCTCTATCCTCATCAGATGATTGTCTATGTGGGCAGCGATCTGACCAACACCTGGCTCATGTCCACGCCTGAGGTGCTGCTCGAGCGTACGGCCGAGGGCTGGCATACGATGGCGCTGGCCGGTACCAGCACGGTGCCGGACGACTGGAGTATGAAGAACCAGCGTGAGCAATTGCTCGTCTCCGAGTTCATCCAGCTGGCCATCGAGCCTTACGTCGACGACCTCCGGATGAACGGACCTTATACCACAGAGGCAGGATCGCTCTATCACCTGCGCACCGACTTCGATTTCCAGCTGAAGCCCAACTGCCGGCCCGAGCAGCTCGTCGAGGTGCTTCATCCCACGCCGGCGGTCTGCGGTCTGCCCCGTGATGAGGCTATGGCGGCCATCGAGACGTATGAGAATACGCCACGCTACTACTACAGCGGCTTCTGCGGCCCCTGGAATTTCCAGGGCATGACCAATCTCTTTGTGTCGCTGCGCTGCATGGGCAAGCGCAATGAGCGCGATTTCAGTATGTTCGCCGGCGGTGGACTCATCAAGGAAAGCCGCGATATGGAAGAATGGGAGGAAACGGAACGAAAACTCGACATCATACGTAATGTTTTGAGATAACCTATTATTCATGTTCTCCAATAAAACCAATGTCAACTTGCTAACCGCCCTGCTCATCGCCCACGGCATACGTCATGCCGTGGTTTGCCCCGGCAGTCGCAATGCCCCTATCGTACACAACCTCAATGCCTCTGGCGCCATCCAGTGCTTCCCGGTGACCGATGAGCGGTCGGCGGGCTTTCAGGCGCTGGGTCTCTGTCAGGCTACCGGCCTTCCGGTGGTGGTCTGCGTCACCTCGGGTACGGCGCTGCTCAACCTCGCGCCCGCTGTGGCCGAGGCTTATTACCAGCATCAACCTTTGGTCGTGGTCTCAGCCGACCGCCCCGCGCAGTGGATTGACCAGCTCGACGGTCAGACGCTGCCGCAGCCCGATGCCCTCGGCCGCTTCGTGCGTAAGGCCGTGACCCTGCCCGAGTCCGACGGCGACGAACAGCAGTGGTATTGCAACCGGTTGGTCAATGAGGCGCTCATCACTGCCCGGCGCGATGGTGGCGGTCCGGTGCATATCAATGTGCCGATAACGCCGCCGCTGTATGATTTCAGTGTCGCAGCGTTGCCCGAGGAGCGGAAAATCGATTTTTATTCATCCATTACGGCGCCTGTCGGCAATGGCGTTTTACCCTGTGCGCAGCAACTTTTGAAAGCGCTGTCCGCGGCTCGTAGGCCAATTATCGTCATTGGTCAGATGAATTCCGCGGAGATGCCAGCCCCGGTTGTCCGGGCGTTGGAGGAAAAGGACTATGTGGTGCTGTATGAGCCGTTGGGCATGCCGGGCATCAGTCTGGTGGAGGAGATGATGAGCCTCATTGACGATGGTGACGAATGGCAACCCGACTTCATCCTTTACGTTGGCGGCACGCTGGTGAGCAAGCGCCTGAAGGAATACCTTCGACGGGCGCGTCAGGCTGCCTGCTGGCGGGTGGATGAGGAAGGAGAGGTGACCGATACCTTCATGAACCTGCGCGGTGTGGTGCAGGCGCGGCCAGCTGACGTGTTTGCCGCCATTGGCCCTCGCAAATGCAGTGAGTGGCTCAACAGATGGCTTCTGCTGATAGAAGACGCGAGTCGTCAGCGCACAGCTTTCATTCCTGATTTCTCCGCGATGCTTGCGGTCAAGCGTCTCGAGGAACGCTGTGCCGATGATGACGGTGTGGTGTTCCACTATGCCAACAGCATGGCCGTGCGGTTAGGCTGCATCTATGGCCGGCATCATATCTATTGCAACCGTGGCGTCAACGGCATCGAGGGATCGCTGTCGACGGCCGCCGGCTTTTCGTTGGCTACCGACAAGACGGTGTATTGCGTCATCGGCGACCTGAGTTTCTTCTACGACCGCAATGCGCTGTGGAATGAGAGCTTGCGCGGTAACCTGCGCATCCT
Source organism: uncultured Prevotella sp. (assembly GCA_900315835.1). Taxonomy (GTDB): domain Bacteria; phylum Bacteroidota; class Bacteroidia; order Bacteroidales; family Bacteroidaceae; genus Prevotella. The sequence continues at coordinate 28,899 of ONAR01000014.1, read as the reverse complement.
GTTGCTCAACAACGGCGGCGGTGCCATCTTCGAGAAGTTCGCCCCCAGCCTCGTCAGTGATGGCGACGTGCGCAATGTGATGGCGCGCCACCATACCTCGGCGCGTGGCATGTGCGCCGACAATGGCGTCGAATACCACTCAGCCACCGATGCCGCCTCGTTGGAGGAGGGTCTGCGGCGGCTCACGGCTCCTGTGGCTTCCCGCCCTATCCTGCTTGAGGTCTTTACCGACGCCGAGACCGACTGGGCCTGCTACCGCCGTTACCTTGCCTCCGTCTCTTCTGCTAAGCACTAACACCGTTGGGGCGCTGGCCGCCACTGCTGTATGGCGGCCCCGATGCGCCCCTCTAAAAACATAAAACAATGGAAAAACGAGAATGGAAGCCCATCGCTGGCTTCGACTTTAAGGAGATACTCTTCGAGGAGTATCATCACATCGCTAAGATTACCATCAACCGCCCCCGCTACCGCAACGCCTTCACGCCGCTGACGGTGTGGGAGATGAGTCAGGCGTTCACCTACTGCCGCGACACGCTCGACATCCGCGTCGTCATCCTCACGGGTGCCGGCGACAAGGCGTTCTGCTCTGGCGGCGACATGCATGTGAAGGGGCGTGGCGGCTACGTCGGCTCCGACGGGGTGCCGCGGCTCAATGTACTCGATGTGCAGATGCAGATCCGCCGGTTGCCGAAGCCGGTCATCGCCATGGTTAACGGCTACGCCATCGGTGGCGGTCATGTGCTCCACGTGGTATGCGACCTGACCATCGCCTCCGACAATGCTATCTTCGGCCAGACCGGTCCGAAGGTGGGGTCGTTCGACGCAGGTCTGGGCGCCAGCTACCTCGCCCGCATCGTCGGACAGAAGAAGGCGCGCGAGATCTGGTATCTCTGCCGCCAGTATTCGGCCAAGGAGGCTGAGCAGATGGGGCTCGTCAATAAGGTGGTGCCGTTTGACCAACTGGAGGATGAGACCGTCAGTTGGTGCGAGACCATCATGGAGCGCTCTCCGCTCGCCATCCGTATGATGAAGGCCGGCTTCAACGCTGAGCTCGACGGTCAGGCCGGCATCCAGGAGCTCGCCGGCGACGCCACCATGCTCTACTACACCCTCGATGAGGCGCAGGAAGGCGGTCACGCGTTCCTCGAGAAGCGGAAGCCCGACTTCTCTAAATACCCCCAGTTCCCTTGAGACAGAGTAAATATAAAGACATAGTAACATAGTAAACAAGACATAGTAACCATAGTAAACAAGACATAGTAACATAGTAAACAGGACATAGTAACATAGTAAACAAGACATAGTAACATAGTAAACAGGACATAGTAACATAGTAAACAGGACATAGTAACATAGTAAACAAGACATAGTAACATAGTAAACAGGACATAGTAACATAATAACAAAGGAACAATATAAGCCCTATCACGCTGTCATCATTGTCCGTGCAACCATTGTAACTTCAGCCTCCCCAAAGTATGTTTATTATGTTACTATGTCTTTATGTTTCCTCTGTTACTATGTCTTTATGTTTCTTCTGTTACTATGTCATTATGTTTCCTCTGTTACTATGTCTTTATGTTTCCTCTGTTACTATGTCTTTATGTTTCCTCTGTTACTATGTCTTTATGTCCTGTTTACTATGTCTTTATGTATTCTTTGTTACTATGTCTATAGTTTACTTTGTCTATACACTCGGTACTTGCGTTTAAACTGTAACTGGTCGGCGCCGAAATTTATGAGCAGCCCGTCGTCGATGCCTGTGGCAGTGAGGTAGTTGACTAATTGGATCTCATTGGCCACGGTAAGGTATGTGGTTGCCTTTAATTCGAGTATTAGCCGGTTGTCAACGATAATGTCGGCCCTGTATTTCCCCACAATAATGCCATCGTATAAAACGTTCAATGGCACTTCAGTCTGGTATGCCACGTGATGCTTCTGCATCTCGATGAGCATCGCATTTTTATAGACACTTTCCAGATACCCTGGGCCCAACTGTCGCCGTATAGCTTTGGCACACTCTATCATCTTTTGGATTAAGATGTTGACGTCTTCCATATTATTATGTCCTCTATTATTATGTTATTATGTTACTATGTCTCAATAAAGGTAGCGCATAAGGATATCCCACACGGCGATGAGGTGGCACACGCTGCCGGCGAGGACGAAGAAGTGGAACACCGTGTGCATGTAGCGTCGCTTGCGCAGGGTGTAGAACAGGGCACCGGTGACATAGCACACACCCTCGGCGATGATCCATACCACCGTCGCGGGGCTTACTGCGTCGATGAGGGGTTTGAAGGCGATGAGCACGCTCATGCCCATGCCGATATACACCAGCGTCTCGAGGTTACTATGTGCCTTCAGCTTGTGGAAACTCGTGATGGTGCCTACGATGGCGCAGAGCCAGACGAAGCAGAACAATGCCCATCCCCAGTAGCCCTCTTGGCGCAGGGCGATGAGCGTGATGGGTGAATACGACCCGGCGATATGCCAGTAGATGGCCGCGTGGTCCCATTTACGCATCCGCTCCTTCCACGGCGACCACGCCGACAGCGCATGATACACCGTCGAGGCAATGTAGGAGCCGAGCATGCCGACGAGGTAGAGGATGATGCCCGCCGTGGCCCAACCGTTGCCGCGCGTGAAGCAGAGGTAGAGAAATAGCGCCCCGAAGGCCACACCTAAGACGATGCCGCCGGCGTGGCTCCAACTGTTCCACAGCTCCTCCTTATGCGAATAGAATATCTTGATTTTCATGTTACCGTCTAATTACAGGGCAAATATAGCTAAAATATCGCAAGACCGCGATTTTGTCGCCGCGCTTTTTTGATTATTTGCGACTTTTACTTATTTTTGTACATCCAACGATTAATACAACCATTATGAACGTTAAGCAGCAATACGTAGCCAGCACCGACCGCTACAGCAACGCCGATTTCTACCGCCGTTGCGGGCGCAGCGGCGTGCTCCTTCCCAAGGTGAGCCTCGGCTTTTGGCATAATTTCGGGGCGGGCGACAGCTATGAGCGTAGCCGCGCCATCACGCACTATGCGTTCGACCACGGCATCACCCATTTCGACCTGGCCAACAACTACGGTCCGCCTTATGGCACCGCAGAGGAGACCATGGGGCGGTTGATGGACGACGACTTCCGGCCCTACCGCGATGAGCTGTTCATCTCGTCGAAAGCCGGCTACGACATGTGGCCCGGTCCCTATGGCAACTGGGGCAGCCGTAAGTACCTCATGGCCAGCATTGACCAGAGTCTGCGCCGCATGCACCTCGACTATGTCGACCTCTTCTACAGCCATCGCTATGACCCTGAGACGCCGCTTGAGGAGACGTTGCAGGCACTGGTCGACGTGGTCAGACAGGGCAAGGCGCTGTACGTCGGCATCAGCCGTTGGCCCCTCGAGGCGCTGAAAACCGCCGTAACCTATCTGCGCGACCACGACACGCCACTGCTCATCTATCAGGGTCGGCTCAACCTCATCGACCGCGCACCGCAGCAGGAGGGCATCCTCGACTACTGCCAGCAACAGGGCATCGGCTTCATCTCGTTCTCGCCGTTGGCCCAAGGCCTGCTCACCGACCGTTATCTCCACGGCATTCCCGCCGACAGCCGTATGGCGCAGCACAGTTCGCTCAGCGAGTCGGTGCTCACGCCGGAGCTGTTGACGAAGATCCGCGGCTGGCACGACGCCGCTGCGGCCGAGGAAAAGACGCTGCCCGCCTACGCGCTTGACTGGATATTGGACCAAGAGGGCGTGACGAGTGTGCTCGTCGGCGCCAGCAGTACGGAGCAGTTGGCGCAGAACCTGAGGGCATAAATGATAGCAATATGAAAGTAAGTTATACCAAACGCCTGCTCCACTTCAAGGAGCCGGCAGGCACATCGCGTGGCGTCTACACCGTCCACCTGTCTTATTATATTAAGGTGGAGCAGGATGGCATCGTGGGCGTGGGCGAGTGCTCCACATTACCCGACCTCAGCTGCGACGCCATGCCGGAGGCGCGCTATGAGGCGTTGCTTGATAAGGTCTGCCGCTTTGTCGAACAGACCGGCGGCATTCCCTATGAGATGCTGCGCCCTTATCCTTCAGTGCTCTTCGGTCTCGAGACCGCGTTTGCCCAACTCGATGCCGGAGGCCGTTGGGCGCTCTCGGCTACGCCCTTTGCCCGCGGCGAGGAGGCCATCCCCATCAACGGCCTCGTGTGGATGGGGACGTTCGAGGAGATGTACGCCCGACTGGAGGCGAAGCTCCGCGCCGGTTTCCACTGCGTCAAACTGAAGATTGGCGCCATCGACTTCGACCGCGAGCTCGACCTCGTGCGGCATATCCGCGACCATTTCACGCCCGAACAGATAGAGTTGCGCGTTGATGCCAACGGCGGCTTCACGCCCGACAACGCCCTGGACCGACTCGAGGCACTGGCCAAATACCATATCCATTCCATCGAACAGCCCATCAAGCAGCATCAGTGGCCGGAGATGGCGCGCCTTTGTCGGCTGTCGCCGTTGCCCATCGCGCTTGATGAGGAGCTCATCGGCGTCAACGACCTTGTGCAGAAAGAGCGGTTGCTCGACGAGATACGCCCCGCCTTCCTCGTGTTGAAGCCCAGTCTGCACGGCGGCATGCGTGGCTGTCGCGAGTGGATAAGACTCGCCCGGGAGCGCGGCATCGGCAGTTGGATTACGTCTGCGCTCGAGAGCAATGTCGGCTTGAACGCCATTGCCCACCTCTGCGCTGAGGTCTACGGTCCGCATATCACCATGCCGCAGGGCCTCGGCACGGGACTGCTCTACACCGACAACGTCGCCTCACCGCTGGTGCTGCGTGGCGACGGCATGTGGTTTTATGAGGCCGCGATGGGGCAGGAGGGAGACCGGCTATGCTGACGCTTGATGAGTTTCTGGCCCAGTGGCATGACGACAACGACAAGGTGCTGGTGCATACCAGCGGCTCAACGGGTAAACCGAAGCCGATGTGGGTGGAGAAGCGGCGCATGCTCAACTCGGCGCGCATCACCTGCGACTTCCTCGGATTGAAGGCCGGCGATACGGCGCTGCTCTGCATGCCGCTCGACTATATCGCCGGTAAGATGGTCGTGGTGCGTGCGCTGGAGCGGAAGTTACGGCTCATCAGTGTAACGCCGTCGGGCCATCCCTTGGCCAGTCTGCCGTCAGAAAAATCTGGTATCGCAGACAGCGAACTCGAACCGCTGACCTTCGCCGCGATGGTGCCACTGCAGGTGTATAACTCGCTGCAGGTGCCTGAGGAACGCGAGCAGTTGCGGCAAATCAAGCATCTCATCATCGGAGGTGGCGCCATCGACGACAAACTCGCGCGTACGCTGCGGCAGTTCCCCAACGCCGTTTGGAGCACCTACGGCATGACGGAGACGCTGTCGCATATCGCCCTGCGCCGCCTCAGCGGCGATGGGGCCAGCGTTTGGTATACACCGTTCGACAGCGTGACCATTGACCAGACGCCCGATGGCTGTCTCGTCATCGACGCCCCGCTGGTGCATGAGGGCAGGCTCGTGACCAACGACCGCGTCCAACTGCGCACCGATAAGGCTACGGGCCGTCGGCAGTTCCGCGTGTTGGGAAGAAAAGATAATGTGATTGACTCGGGCGGCATAAAGATACAAATCGAGGAAGTGGAGCATACGCTGAAGCCCTTCCTCCGTGCGCCCTTCGCCATTACGAAGCTGCCCGATGAGAAGTTCGGCGAAGTGGTGGTGTTGTTGAGCGAGCAGAGTGACAAGGCTGAGTTGGAGGAAATCTGCATGAACGCGCTGCCGCATTACTGGGTGCCGCGCCGCTACTTCCATGTCGACCGCGTTCCCATGACGGAAACGGGTAAGATAGCGCGCCAGCAAGCCGCCGACTTGGCGATGATGCTCGCGGAAGATTCTAATGCTATCTATCCCTCGCGGTAGAAGTCGAGGCATTCCTTGATCTCGTCGTCCGAGGCCGTCTGGTTGATGTTGATTTGGCCGACATCGGACAGGAGGGTGAAGTTGATGACGCCCGAGTTATTCTTCTTGTCGTGCCGCATCAGGTCGATGAGCTTGTCATAGTCGTCGCAGGTGATGGGGTAGTTGCCGTAGTAGTCGCGGATGAAGCGCACCGTCTGGTGCATCTTCTCGGTGGGGAAGCCCGTCTTGATGGCCGACAGATAGAGTTCGCAGATGAGACCGTAAGCCACAGCGTAGCCATGCAACAGCGGCGTCTTGCCGTTCTGCTCATAGGCGCGCAGCGAATAGCTCTCGAAGGCGTGGCCGAAGGTGTGGCCGAAGTTCAGCGCCTTGCGTATGCCCTTCTCCTTCGGGTCCTTCTCCACAATCTTCTCCTTCACGCCGACGCTCTTGGCCAGCAGCGTCTGCAGGTGCTTGAGGTCGGGTTGGGCAAGGTTGAAGTTGAGCAGGTCGGCCCAATGCTTATTGTCAGAGATGAGGCCGTGCTTCAGCATCTCGGCGTAGCCCGACCTGACGTTGTGCGCATCGAGCGTGCGCAGGAATTCGGTGTCTAAGATGACGAACTTCGCATCGTTGAACACGCCAATCTCGTTCTTCAGTCCGTCGAAGTTGAAGCCGGTCTTTCCGCCCACCGATGCGTCGACCATGGCCAGCAGCGTCGTGGGGATGTTGATGAAGTCGATGCCGCGCTTGAAGGTCGATGCCGCAAAGCCGCCGAGGTCGGTCACCATGCCGCCGCCGAGGTTGATGAGCAGCGAATGGCGTGTGGCCATGCCCTTGTCGAGTGCGCGCCAGACGTCGCACACCGTCTCAATGGTCTTGTGGGTGTCGGTGGCCTTGATGGTGATTTGTGTGGCATCGCGCAGTCCGTAGAAGGAGTCCAGCAGCGGCCAGCACTGCTCCTTCGTGGTTTCATCGGTGAGGATGAAAACGCGCTCATGCTCACATTCTGTCATGGCTAAAGCCAAGTCGGTAGCCAATTGGTGCGAAAAGACAATTCTCTGCTTCATAACTTAACCTAACTTAATCGTGTTATTTCCCCTGTGTTGCGTGCTTACAAATATACGCAATATTCCTTGCCGTTGTAGCCTTGCCACCTCATATCTTAATACTTTTTAAGAGACGGAAGGCCCGTTTTGCGCACATTATGGGGGCAATGTGCAATAAATCGTTTTAAACCTTTGCCAAGTCTTAACGTCAAAGGAACGTAACTTATTCAGGAAAACCCTATTCACATGAAGAAATTCATCCTTCTTGGCGTGTTCTTATTGGCCGCCATGCTGACGATGGCCCAGCAGACCACTATCTCGGGTGTGCTTGTCGATAAGTCAAGCCACGAGGCGCTGCAGCAGGCAACCGTTCAGCTGCTCCGGCAGGACTCGTCTTATGTCGCCGGTGCCTTGTCCAATGACAGTGGCCGTTTTGTGCTCCAGGTGCCGCAAGAGGCAAAGACCTATCTGTTGAAGATAACCAGCATCGGCTATAAGACCCACGTCCAGCAGGTCAGGGTCACTGGCGAACAGTCCGTCACTTTGGGCCGCATCCAGATGTCGTCCGACGCCATTATGCTGAAGGGCGCTGAGGTGACGGCGCAGGCGCAGAAGGTGGTGCTGAAAGAAGACACCTTTGTATATAATGCTGCAGCTTACCGTACACCGGAGGGTTCCACCATTGAGGAACTCGTGAAGCGGCTGCCCGGCGCACAGGTTGGCGACGACGGTAAGATTACCATCAACGGCAAGGAGGTGAAGAAGATTCTGGTCGACGGTAAGGAGTTTATGACCGGCGACACCAAGACAGCCCTGAAGAATATTCCCACAAGTGTTATTAATAAGGTGAAGGCCTATGAGCAGAAGAGTGACCTCACCCGCATCACCGGCATCGATGACGGCGATGAGCAGACCGTGCTCGACTTCGGCATGAAGCCCGGCATGAATAAAGGACTCATGGCCAACGCTGACGTCGGTGTGGGTAACCACGACCGTTACACCAGCAGACTCTTCGGCGGCTATTTCAACAAGGATATGCGCATCATGGGAATGGGCAATGCCAACAACGTCAACGACATGGGATTCGGCGGCCGCGGCGGTGCCTTCCGACAGGGGCGCAACGGACTGAATGCCTCGAAGATGGCTGGCGTCAACTTCAACTACGAGAAGAAAGATAAAATCATCGTTGATGCCAGCGCACGGTGGAACCACAGCGACGGCGACACCTACAGCAAGCGGAGCGCCCAGAACTTCGTGAGTACGGTGGGGTCGTATTCCAATCGCCTCGCGCAGAACTACTCGCGCGGCAACAATTTTAATTTCCGCGCCCGTGTGGAATGGATGCCCGACACGATGACCAACATCATGTTCCGTCCGAGAGTGTCGCTGTCGAAGTCGGATGGCCTCAGCTCCTCGTCGTCGGCTTCCTTCAATGACGATCCTTACCTCTATGTCGACGACCCGCTTGTGGCCGAGGCCATGCGCACATTGGCCGCCGACAGTGTCATCGTCAACTCCAATGTTGCCAACAGCATCACCTACTCGCGCACCAACACCATCGGCGGTGTGCTGCAGTTGAACCGCAAACTCAGTTCCAACGGACGCAACATCACCCTGCGCGGCGATGGCAGCTACAGCGACAGCAAGTCGAACTCCCTCTCCACCAACAACGTCCATCTGTACCAGTTGCTCAACGCCCTCGGTCAGGACTCTACGTATCAGACCAACCGCTACAACCTCGCGCCGTCGAAGAACTGGAGCTACTCCGTCCAAACCACGTACAGCGAGCCGCTGTGGAAGGGCACGTTCCTGCAGTTGAGTTATAAGTATGAGTACAGCTACAGCAAGAGCGACCGCTCCACCTACGACTTCTCCAATTTGGGTGAGGACTTCTTCAGCGGCCTCACGATGCATTACCGCAGTTGGGACAACTACCTCACGCGGCTGTCGAAGCCTTATACCGACTATCGTGATGATGAGCTGAGCCGCTTCTCTGAGTATAAGAACTACCGCCATGAGATACGTCTGATGTTCCGCATGATCCGCCCCAAATGGCAGCTCAATGCCGGTATGATGTTCCAGCCCCTGCACTCCTCTTATGTGCAGGACTATCAGGGCGTTTCGGTCGATACTACGCGCAACGTGTTCAACTTCGCCCCGAACTTTGACTTCCGCTACCGCTTCTCCAAGGTGAGCAACCTGCGCTTCAACTATAGCGCATCGACCACGCAGCCCACCATCTCGCAGTTGCTCGATATCTACGACGACTCCGACCCGCTCAATATCTCGACCGGTAACCCTGGACTGAAGCCTGCCTTCACGCAGAACATGCGGCTGTTCTTCAACAACTATTCCGAGCAGACGAAGCAGGCGATGATGGCCTTCGTCAACTATTCCAATACGACCAACTCCATCAGCAACCGCGTAACCTATAACCAGACCACCGGCGGACGCCTGACCCGCCCCGAGAACATCAACGGCAACTGGAACGTCAACAGTGCCTTTATGTTCAATACGCCGCTCGACTCGGCCGGCTATTGGAATGTCAACACGTGGACCAACTTCAACTATGCCAACAATGTGGGCTATGTATCGCTGCAGCGCAACTCCAATTCACTGAAGAACACGACGCGCGACATGACCGTTTCCGAGCGCCTCGCCGGCAGCTATCGCAACAGCTGGCTGGAGATAGAGCTCAACGGTTCGTTTGATTACCGCCACTCGAAGAACAAACTGCAGCCTGCCTCCAACCTCAACACGTGGCAGTTCAGCTATGGCGGTAACATCAGTGCCACCGCGCCGTGGGGAATGACGCTGGCCACCGACCTCAACATGAACAGCCGTCGTGGCTACAGCGATAAGTCGCTCAACACCAATGAACTCATCTGGAACGCCCAGCTCTCGCAGAGCTTCCTCAAGGATAAGTCGCTCGTCGTCATGCTGCAGTTCTACGACCTGTTGCAGCAGCAGAGCAACCTCAGCCGATCCATCACGGCTTCGATGCGCAGCGACACCGAGTACAACGCCATCAACAGCTACTTCATGCTCCACGTCAACTATCGCTTCAACCTCTTTGGTACGAAGGATGCACGCCGTGGCATGAGAGGCCCCGGCGGTCCTGGCAGAGGGCCGGGCTTCGGCGGTGGCCGTCCTCCGCGTGGCGGCTTCGGCGGCCCCGGCGGTCCTGGGCCGAGAGGATGGTCGTAAGCTTCGATAAACAGGGTGGGCAGTCATCTGCAGGTCAGATGGCTGCCCATCTTGCGTCTCTGGACATAAAAGTTTGTTAAAATAGGTGGTGTAAAGGCTGTTAGGATTGTTCTATCAATAGACGCTATAGAAACTATAGAGTCTATAGCCACTATAGCATCTATAGCATCTATAGCGTCTATAAATACTATAAAAGCTAAAAAACAACAATCCTATATCAATGCAACATTCTTCCTCAGACACCCGCCATGTGAGTCCGGTAGCATGGGTTCCAACGCTGTATTTTGCGATGGGCCTTCCCTTCGTTGTGCTCAACATGGTGTGTTCGCTTATGTATAAAGGCCTCGGCGTCAGCGACCGGCAGATCGCCTTCTGGACGTCACTCATCATGCTGCCTTGGACGCTCAAGCCCTTGTGGAGTCCCTTCCTCGAACTCTACCGCACCAAGAAGTTCTTCGTTGTCCTCACCCAGTTAATCTCGGGTGTGGTCTTTGCGCTGGTAGCCTTCGCGCTCCACCTGCCCCACTTCTTCGCCATCACCATTGCCCTGTTGGCGGTCATCGCCATGAGTGGAGCCACACACGACATTGCCGCCGACGGCACTTATATGTCGGTACTCAGCAAGGAGGACCAGGCCCGGTGGATAGGATGGCAGGGCGCCTTCTACAATATTGCAAAGATTGCTGCCACAGGTGGTCTCGTCTATCTTGCCGGCATCTTCATTGACAGCTACGGCGTACAGATGGCGTGGACCATCATCATGCTCATCATTGCCAGCATGATGCTGGCGCTTGGTATCTGGCATTTCTTCATTCTTCCCTCCTCTGGCAGTCAGGTGGAGGTCAAGCCGGGCGCCCGCGAGTCGCTGCGCGAGCTGGGTCGGGTGTTCATGGAGTTCTTCCAGAAGAAGCACATCGTTTATTACATCTGCTTCATCATCCTTTATCGCTTCGCCGAAGGTTTTGTGATGAAGATTGTACCGTTGTTCCTCAAGGCCTCGCGCGCCGATCAGGGACTGGGCATGACCGAACAGCAGATTGGTATCTGCTATGGCACCTTCGGTGCGGCCGCCTTCGTCATTGGCAGCATCCTCGCCGGTTATTACATTGCCCATAAAGGCTTGCAACACTGCCTGTTCCGTCTGGCATTGGTGTTCAACCTGCCTTTCGTCGCTTATACGCTGTTAGCTATCTTCCAACCCGAGAGTCTGTTGTATATCGGCATGGGTATCGTCTTGGAGTATTTCGGCTATGGCTTCGGCTTCGTCGGCCTGACGCTGTTTATGATGCAGCAGGTAGCGCCCGGTAAGCACCAGATGGCCCATTACGCCTTTGCCAGCGGCATCATGAACCTCGGCGTGATGATTCCCGGCATGATCAGCGGACTGGTGAGCGATGCGTTGGGCTACCGCACGTTCTTCTGCGTCGTGTTGGTTTGCACCATCCCCGCTTTGCTCATCACGTGGTTCGTACCATTCACCTATCCTGACAGCGTACCGGAGAAGCAAAAGGATTAACCCGACGACAACCCATAAAACTCAACTTATGAATACATATATAATAAGGAGTAACGGCTTACGCCATCGCCTCGCGACGTTGATGCGCCGACCTTTACTCTTTCTTTCCGCCGCAGTGTTGTTGCTGCCTGCCGCCGTATCAGCTAAAACGGCCAAGCGCGAGCTGTTGCCTTACCGCGACGCATCCCTGCCTATAGCGCAACGCGTGAGCGACCTGTTGCAGCGCATGACCCTTGAAGAGAAAGTCGGACAGCTGCGTTGTCCGCTCGGTTGGTTCTACTACGACCGCATGGGCAACAAGGTGACGCCTTCAGCCCGCTTTGTGCCCGAAGTGGTGGATTCTCATATTGGCATGCTGTGGGCCACGCTCCGCGCCGACCCCTGGACGCAGAAGACGCTCGACAACGGTCTCAATCCGCAGTTGGCCGCCAAGGCCTGCAATGCCTTACAGCGCGACTACCTCAAACGTTCGCGCCTCTACATTCCTCTGTTCTTTGCCGAGGAAGCACCCCACGGCCACATGGCCATCGGTGCCACCGTATTCCCCACGGGCATCGGTGTGGCCGCTACATGGCAACCTGAACTGGCCCGCGAGATGGGCGAGGTCATTGGTAAGGAAATCCGACTGCAGGGTGCCCACATCAGTTATGGTCCCGTCCTCGACCTGGCGCGAGATGCCCGCTGGTCGCGTGTGGAGGAGACGATGGGTGAGGACCCGTTTCTGGCCGGTAAGATGGGTGCGGCCGAGGTCGATGGCTTGGGTGCCGGACATCTTGACAAGCCCTATGCCACGCTGGCCACGCTGAAGCATTTCATCGGTTACGGAACGACCGAAGGCGGACAGAACGGTAACCAGAGCGTCCTTGGTGAGCGCGACCTCAGGCAGCATTTCCTGCGGCCGTTCCACGATGCCGTCAATGCCGGTGCTTTATCGGTAATGACGTCCTACAACTCCATCGACGGCGTGCCTTCGACCGGCAACGGCGACCTCTATAATGGCGTGCTGCGCCACGACTGGCAGTTCAAGGGTTTTGTGGTGTCCGACCTCTACAGCATCGATGGCATCTATGAGACCCACCATGTGGCTGCCTCTCTGCAGGATGCTGCTGTGATGGCAATGCGCGCCGGTGTTGACGTCGACCTCGGTGGTAAGGCTTATGCGACGCTTGTCGACGCCGCCCGTCAGGGTAAGATGGATTCGACGCTCATCGATGAGGCTTGCCGCCGCGTGCTGACGATGAAGATGGAGATGGGACTCTTTGAGCATCCTTTCGTAGACGAGAAGGCCGCCAGTGCGGTGCACGACGCCCACAGCCGCGACGTGGCGCTGCGTGTGGCTGTGGCTTCGGTTACGTTGCTGAAGAACAACGGCACGCTGCCGCTGGCACAGGGCAAGAAAGTGGCCGTCGTCGGACCCAATGCCGACAACGTGTACAACATGCTCGGCGACTACACGGCTCCACAGGCCGAAGGCAAGGTGACTACGCTGCTGCAAGGCGTCAAGGCACTGGTTGGCGAGGACCATGTGGTCTACGCCAAGGGCTGCGCCATCCGCGATACCACCAACAGCGATATTGCCGCTGCCGTGGCTGCGGCACGTCAGTCCGACGCCGTCATCGTGGCCGTAGGTGGGTCGAGTGCCCGCGATTTCAAGACCAATTATAAGGCAACGGGAGCTGCCGAGGCCAGCAACAGTGCCATCAGCGACATGGATTGCGGCGAGGGCTTCGACCGTTCTACGCTCACATTGCTCGGCGACCAGATGAAGTTGCTCAAGGCCTTGAAGGCTACGGGCAAACCAATCATCGTGGTGTATATTGAGGGCCGGCCGCTCAACATGAACTGGGCCAAGGCCAATGCCGACGCCCTGCTTTGCGCTTATTATCCCGGTGAGGCCGGTGGCGAGGCGCTGGCCAACGTCATCTTTGGCAAGGTCAATCCTGCCGGACGTCTGCCGTTCTCTGTTCCCGCCAGCGAGGGTCAGTTACCCGTGTATTACAACAAGCGCGTGCCGTTGCCGCACAACTATGTCGAGGGCCCGGCCCTTCCTGCCTACGCCTTCGGTGCCGGCATGAGCTATACCACCTTCCGCTACGCCAACATGCGGGTGACGCCGCGCGGCAGCCATCAATATGCCGTCACGTTGGATGTCACCAATACCGGTTCGCTCGACGGTGACGAAGTGGTGCAGCTCTATCTGCACCATACGGTGTCAAGCGTTTCGCAGCCCGCCATGCAGCTGTGTGGGTTTAAGCGCCTCTCGCTTAAAGCCGGCGAGACGAAACAGGTGGAGCTGCTGGTGGGTGAGGCCGACCTGAGCATCATCAACCGGCAGATGCAACAGGTGGTTGAACCCGGTGAGGTGGAATTCATGGCGGGGGCTGCCTCCGACGACATCCGGCTCAAGGCCACCGTCAATGTAGAGTAAACAGAATTACTGAACATGATTAGCTGTTAGTCTAACGAAAAGATTGAAGGATAACGACCTGTTATATTTAAAGCTTGCTTCATGCAACAAGGTAAGGGAGGTGGCCGTGATGGTCACCTCTCTTTATGTCTAAAATAATTTGAAAAAAGTGGGGGTAGGAGGGTGGGTTGGCGTTTGCCGAGTTGTTACCTTAATGAATATGACCCAAAAGAACATACAGATGCAAGACAACATCAAAGCCATCGCCAATCGCTATTTCGAGGGCACGATAACCCCGGAAGAAGAGCAAGTGCTGTTTCAATATTTGAAGCAGGATGCTACGCATCTGTCTGCTTTCCGCCAGTGGGAGGCCGAGTGGCAGTCCGGTCACTTCATGGACGAGCGTACGACCTTGGCCTTTGCCAATGTGGTCAACCGCTTGCAGCAGCCCACTCAGACGGATGAGCCCGCTGTTCATACCCGTTTCATCACGCTTCGCCGTCTGGCCGCCGCTGCGGCAGTCGTCTTACTGATGGTGATGAGCGGCGTATTGACCTATTGGCTCAAACCCAACCAGCCCGTTCAGCAATATGCATTGACAGCCCCGATGGGCAGTAAGACCCACGTGTTGTTGCCCGACAGCAGTGAGGTGTGGCTCAATGCGGGCAGTACCCTGCGCTATGCCTCCGATTTTAACGAGGCCAACCGCAACGTATCGCTCGAAGGTGAGGGCTATTTCCAAGTGAAACATAAGCAGGACGGTCAGGAGTTCACCGTCCGCACCAACGGCTACGACGTGGTGGTGAAAGGTACACGCTTCACAGTGACGGCCTATGCCGATGACCCCATGGTGACGACCGCGCTGCTGCAAGGCAGCGTCTGCATCAACCGCGGTCAGGAACAAGTGATGATGACCCCGGGCCAGACAGTGAGGCTCAATCGCAGTACGGGTAAGCTGACCAAGCTGACCGGAAGCGATGAGCAGAATGTCTGGACCAACAATGGTGCTGACTACGGCGAGATTACCCTCGACGAGTTTGCCAAAATACTCTCACGCCAATACGACGTGGATATCGACATCCGCTCAGCGAAGTTGAAGACAACGCGCTTGTCAATCTCCATCACGAGTGCGATGAAGCTGGAAGATCTGCTGCAGGCACTGCGTCAGGTCACCGGCACAAAGATTGTGCGGCATGGCCGTCACGTCACTATCGAGAGATAGTCGTAACGCCTCGCTCTACCCCTTGGGCTGCCACGGCAGCCTCCACCCCTGGGCAGCATCAGCAGCCCATTACTGCTCCAATCTTCATAGACTGACTCATTTTATTCATTTAATTAGAACTATAAAACCTACAAGCAATGAACAAGAAGCATGACAGACTATTGAAAGTCTTTCTGTGTGCTGTTTTCCTCATTGGGTCTTTGGGACTGTCGGCACAGACAGTGACCAAGACGTTCCGCAACGCTTCACTGCGTAGCGTGCTGGAGGAGATCAAACAGCAAACCAAGCTTTCAGTCATCTACAATGTGGATGATGTGAAATCGGCAGGCAAGGTGAACGCCACCTTTAAGCAGACCCCAGTGAGCACTGTACTCAATGAGGTATTAAGTGGCCGTAACCTGACTTACACCATCAATGGTCGGATGGTGACAATCCACAAGAGCAACGCCACTCATCAGCAGGTGCAGCAGAACACCTCGAAGGGTGCAAAGCGCACGGTGAAAGGCCAGGTGCTTGACGAGAACGGTGACCCGATTATCGGTGCTACCATTCGCGTTAAGGGCGAGAAAGACGCCACGGTGACCGACATCGACGGTAATTTCACTATCAATGCCGCCAACGGTGCAGAGCTCGAGGTGAGCTACCTCGGTTACGAGCCGAAGATTGTGACGGCCAACGGCACCAATCTTGAGGTCAGGATGTCGCAGAACACCCAGGCCCTGAACGAGGTCGTCGTCACCGCCCTCGGTATCAAGAAAGAGGCTAAGGCCCTGAGCTACAATGTGCAGCAGCTCAATGGTGACGACATTACCGGCGTCAAGGATGCCAACTTCATGAATGCCCTTGCCGGCAAGGTGGCCGGCGTTGAGATTAGCAGCAGCTCGTCTGGTATCGGTGGTGGCGTGAAGGTTGTGATGCGTGGTGCCAAGTCGATCAGCAACAACAACAATGCACTCTATGTCATCGACGGTATCCCCATGCCTTCGCTGCAGACCACTCAGCCGAATAACTGGTTTAGAGGTTTTGGCCAGTCAGGTGACGGTGCCTCAATGATCAACCCTGAGGACATTGAGAGCGTGTCGGTGCTTAGCGGTGCTGCCGCCTCTGCCCTTTATGGTAGTGAGGCTCAGAACGGTGTCATCATGATCCGTACGAAGAAAGGTCAGGAAGGTAAGACCCACGTCACTTACACCAACAACACCTCGTTTATGAGTCCTTTCCGCACACCGGAGTTCCAGAACACCTATGGCGCTGCTACGGGTGAACTGCAAAGTTGGGGCAATAAGCTTACTGAGCCTTCAAGCTACGATCCCCTTGATTTCTTCCAGACGGGTTACAACGAGGGTAACGCTGTGACGATTTCCACAGGTTCAGACCGCAGCCAGACCTTCCTGTCTTTGGCATCGACCAATGCTGAGGGCATCGTAGAGAACAATACCCTCGACCGTTACAACATCTCCATGCGCAATACGACCGACCTCATCAAGGACAAGCTGCACATGGACTTGAGCGCCATGTATATGAACGTGCGCGAGCGCAACATGGTGGCTGAGGGTCAGTACATGAATCCAATCGTTCCCGTTTATCTGATGTCGCCGAGCTACAGCCTCAACACCTATCAGTTGTTTGAGATGTACGATGAGAGCCGTGGTTTCAAGACGCAATACTGGCCTTGGGGTAACAATGGTATAGGTATGCAGAACCCCTACTGGATTATCAACCGCGACAACATGGTGAACCATAAGGACCGTTTCATCGTCAGCGGCGGCCTCACTTACGACATCGCCAAGGGCATTTCGCTCAGCGGTCGTGCTAAGGTTGACCATACCTCTGCACTTTATGAGAAGAAATATTCTGCAAGTACCGATGGTATCTTCGCCGGTAAGTATGGTTACTATGAGAAGAACGATGAGACCACACGTCAGATTTATGGCGACGTGATGCTCAATATCGACAAGTATTTCGGTGACTTTTCGCTGACGGGTGCCTTAGGAAGCTCGATTCAAGATGTTGATTATAAGTATTTTTCTGTCGGGGGAGATCTTAACTCGGTTGCCAATAAGTTTACTTTAAGCCAGTTGAATATCTCCAGCATAAAGCCAGATGAGAGCATCTATCATGATCAGGTGCAGAGTGTGTTCGCGACTGCTCAGCTTGGGTGGAAGAGCCGTTTGTACCTCGATCTCACCGGCCGTATCGACTGGGCATCTGCTCTTGCCGGAACAGGTCATTCGTCTGTTGCCTATCCGTCGGTGGGACTGACAGGTATCCTCACCGACCTTATTCCGGGGATTAAAAATAATGTGCTGACTTTCCTCAAGGTTCGTGGCAGTTACAGCGAGGTGGGTAATGCACCGAAGCGTTTCGTGCCTTTCCAGACTTATCCGTTTGAGAGTGGAACACCTACAACCCTTCCAACCTATCCCAACAGCGACATCAAGCCTGAGCGGACAAAGTCGTGGGAGGTAGGTGTTGAAAGTCATCTGTGGGGGAACAAGATTAACCTGAATGTTTCTCTTTATCACACTTCCACTTATAACCAGCTCTTCAACCCGACGTTACCCTCTTCGTCCGGTTACAGCAGCATCTATATCAATGGTGGACAGATTAACAACAAGGGTATTGAGGTTAATCTTACTCTCAACCAACCTTTGGGTCCGGTTAACTGGTCTTCAACTTTTACTTACTCACTCAACAAGAACAAAGTCGTAAAGCTGCTTAAGCCTACTTCGTTGGCTAATGGTCTGACTATTTCACAGGATTACTTGAATTTGATCACTTTGGGTAATGTTAAATCCATGATAACTGAAGGAGGTTCGATGGGTGATCTGTATGTGACTTCTCTGAAGACTGACAATCAAGGTTTCATCTATGTTGACTACCAGACCAACGATGTCATGGTTGACAAAAATGCCGGCAAGTATAAAGACGGTTATATCTATGCCGGTAATTCTCAGGCGAAATACCGGATGGGATGGCGTAATACGTTTTCTTGGAATGGCATTAGCCTCTCCTGCTTGATAAAGGCACGAATTGGTGGTGTCGGTGTCTCTATGACTCAGGCTCTGATGGACACTTACGGTGTCTCTAAGGCTACAGCCGAAGCACGCGATAGGGGATATGTGCCTGTAAATGGTGGTACAATGCCCGCAGTGCAGAAATGGTATCAGACCGTTGGGTCAGGTGTTGGATCCTATTATGTTTACAGTGCTACCAATGTTCGTCTTGCGGAATTGTCTTTAGGGTATGACATTCCCATTAATAAGTGGGTGCCATGGATTCAAGGCATGAATGTAGCCTTTACCGGTCGCAACTTGCTTATGTTCTATTGCAAGGCTCCGTATGATCCTGAGCTGACCGCCAGCACGGGAACAGGTTTTGATGGTATGGACTACTTCATGCTGCCCAGCCTTCGCAACTTGGGTTTCTCAGTAAAAGTTAATTTCTAATGATACAATCGATGAAAGAGTCTAATATGATAATAAAAAATGTGCTTGGTTGCACACTTCTTCTCTGTGGATTGTCATTTTCGTCGTGTACAGATGAATTTGAAAAATGGAATGTCAATCCGAATGAGGTTTCACCGGAAGAAATGCAGCAAGACAACTTGAACACAGGCGCTTATTTCTCTCAGATGGAGCGTGGCGTATTCATTGTTGGTAAGGACATGGGTGGCGAATATCAGATTACCCAGGCTTTGGAAGGCGACCTTTTTGCCAGCTATTTCGCACCTATCACATCATGGGATTATGCTCCTTACAATAACGACCATTATGCGCTTTATTGGAACTGGTATAACGCCCCGTTCAACGATGCGTACAAGAACATCATGCAGCCATGGAAATCTATTAATGATGTGACGACCTCAAATTCGCCGGCAAGAGCCTTGGCGAATGTGGTCAAGGTCCTGGCCATGAACCGCATTACCGATATGTATGGACCTATACCATACAGTAAGTTTGGTAAAGCTGTTCAAGTGGAATATGATGCTCAAAAAGATGTCTATGATCAGTTTTTCAATGAGCTTGACAGTGCGATCACAGTCCTTACGGATTATGTATCTACAAATAAGTCGGGTACTTATCTTGCCGATTACGACAATGTTTATAATGGCAATGTGACCAAATGGATCCGGCTCGCCAATACAATCAGGCTTCGCCTGGCCATGCGTATCTCTAATGTTGACGAAGCTAAGGCCCGTCAGGAAGCTGAGGCTGCGATAAGTCAGCGCATCGGACTCATGAAATCTGCCGATGATGATGCCATTCTCCATCAGACAACGACTTTAACATTCCGTCATCCTTTGTGGGAGATAGGAACAAGCTGGGACGACGAACACATGAGTGCTACAATGGATTGCTATCTTAATGGTTACAATGATCCACGTCTTTCAGTCTATTTCCAGCCGGCAGACGAAACGGGCGAATTTCATGGTGTTAGAAATGGCATGAGTCATATTAACAAAGCAAGCTATAAGGGAGTCACTTCCCGAATGAACTTTAGTCAAGGCAGCGATATGCAGTGGGTACATGCAGCTGAAGCTTATTTCCTTTTGGCTGAGGCAAAACTGAGGTTTGGATTAGGAGATAAAACTGTCCAACAATATTATGAAGAAGGAATTCGTACATCCTTTGCTTCTGCTGGAGTTGCCGCTAACGTGGATGGATACATTAATAACAAAACCAACTTGCCCAAGTCGGCTTTCGTTGATGTATCGACGGGTAGATCAACTGACGTAAGCAGTATGTTGTCGATGCTTCCTGTTGCATGGGACGATGCAGCAAGTAATGATGAGAAGTTGGAGCGTATCATGATACAAAAATGGATAGCACTCTACCCTGATGGGCAGGAGGCATGGAGTGAAATGCGCCGCACGGGCTATCCAGGTTGGGTGAAGATACAATCCTATGATTATCAAAGAGAAGTAAAACAGGGAGAGATGATCAGTCGTCTGAAGTTCCCGACAACCGAATATTCTAACAACAGTACCAATACGCAGGCAGCCGTCAAGCTTCTTAATGGAGAAGATAATGCCGGTACAAGATTGTGGTGGGATGTTAAACGTTGAATTTTTAATATAGCAATACAATGATGCACTACAAAATAAGATTACTGATGGTATTTATTGCCATCGTGGGTATTTTCTCCTCGTGCAGCACCGATGTAGAGAATGAGGAAATACAGAAACCGTTGACGCATAGTCCTCTATACTATCAGAATCTCAGAGATTACAAAGCAAGTGATCATGAAATTTCATTCATGTGGTTTTCTCAATGGAGCGGTCAGAACTCTATGGCGGTTCGGTTCAATGGATTGCCGGACAGTCTTGATATCTGTTCTATTTGGGGCGGAGGTATCCCACCAAAAGAAAACACACAGTTGTGGGAAGACTTGCGTTTTACGCAAAAAGTCAAAGGAACTAAAATGCTTTACGTAGCAATTGTCCGATTAGGTGCGGAAGACGATTCTCACGACTTCAAGGCACTGCTTAATAAAGGACTTGCTATGCCGGAAGGCCAGGAAAGAGAAGATACCATTAACAGAGCCATCGACATGTATGCAGAATACTATGTTGACCAGGTCTTTGAAAATGACCTTGATGGTTTTGATGCAGATTATGAGCCGGAAGGTGATTTCCTGAACGGAGATCGTTTTGTCAGGTTTATGAAGCATTTGGCATTGTATATGGGACCCAATCCAGACCAAACCAAAGAAGAGCGATTGAAGCTGATTCGGGAAAGATTTGGCACCGAGCATAATGATGTAAACAAGCTGTTGTGTGTGGATGGATCTTATGAGGATGGCGTAGAGCCCTATATTGACTATTACTTAATTCAGAACTATGGTGGTGGTACCCCATATCCCACTTCCGGTTGTCCTGTTTCCAAGCAGGTGTTCTGCGTCAACTGGGGAGATGACTGGAACACGAAGGGTGACAAGCTCTACACACAGGCCAAATGGGAGCCGGCTCAGGGCCGCAAGGGTGGTTTCGGTGCTTTCTATGGTCAGCGCGACTACTTTATTACGGAATATAACACGGAGCCGTACAAGCGTTTCCGTGAGTGTATACAGATACAAAACCCGGCTGTACACTAATCATTAATCTATAAGAATTAAAGATGAAAAAGTATATTTATTTTTTATGCACCTTGCTGGTGGCTCTGTCTGGATGTAAGGAGTCGCCTGATTATGGTGACGCAGTATTTATGACGGGTACGCTCGGCACAAACAGCGTAAGCTTCTTAGTTGACGGTCAGTCGAGCATTGGCCTCACGGTCACCTCAAGTGCCAAGGCCACAGAGGACATCAAGGTGGATGTGGCTCCCGCGCCTGAATTGTTAGAGGCATACAATGCTTCTAATGGGACGGATTATCAGTTGCCACCCGACGGCAGCTATAGCATATCAGGAACGAATGTGACTATACAGTCCGGAAAAACGGTATCCACTCCGATTGAAATATCGGCAGAAAGCAACAAGCTCAAGGATGGGGAAAGCTATTGTCTTCCTGTGACCATTACCAAAGTGGAGAATGGAGGATTGGGCATTCTTGAAAGTTCCCGCACGGCCTTCGTTCAGTTTAAGAAGGTCATCACTTCGAAGGTCGCACAATTAAATGGTGGCGCATTCTTTGATGTTCCTACATTCAAAGGGGAGAGTAGCCCTGTGTGGGCGCTCAATCAGCTGACCCTTGAGATTAAAGTAAGACCTTCCCAGCTGACACCGGAGATTGCGGAGCGATACATCAACCCCATCTTAGGAAGCCATGAGAGTCTGCTGCTCCGTTTTGGTGACGGTTCCAATATTCCCTCTAATAAACTTAATTTTGCCAAAGTGTCAATAGGCTCTAATTATCATCCGGACAACAAGCCTCACTATGAGACCACTTTGGAGGAGACCTTTGAGAATGATCAGTGGTATCATATAGCTGTGGTCTATGACGGTTCCAAGGTGCGCTTCTACCTGAATGGCAATCTGGAGGTTGAGAAACAGACCCAAGGCGGTCAGATCAACCTGGCTATGTCATACGGTGGTCATGGATGGGACGATACCTTTGCCATAGGCCGTTCTTACGGACAACATTGGACCTACAAGGGATGTCTTAGCGAGTGCAGGGTTTGGAATGTGGCACGCACACAGTCGCAAATACAAAACAGTGTGTGCTATGTCGACCCCACCTCTCAGGGACTTATTGCTTATTGGAGATTCGACGGGCAATTGCAGTCTGACGGCACTGTGCTCGACGAGACGGGACACGGGCATAACGCTCATCCTCATGGCACAGTGAAATGGCTCGACAACCAGAAATGCCCGTTCTAAGTTCTAATTCATTACTAAAAGAAGAATAGACATGAAACCGATTTCTAAGATATTGCTCTTTGGAGCATTGTTGACTGGCGCTGCAGCCATAACGAGCTGTAGCGACGATGAAAAGTATGATGTTGACGGCTATAGTTATTCACGTGCTTATTTCGCCAATGCACGGAATGTAACCAACGGCACTGTGGTGAACACGCCGGTAGGTGTAATCACCTCATTGAATACAGACCTCATTGTAAAATCCACTGGAGCGGCTGCCAATGACGCTCACGTAACCTTGGGCTTTGACAACAGCTTAGTGGAGAAATACAATGCCGCCAATGGCACAAAGTATGCCGCAGCGCCCGATGGAGCTGTCGTACTTAGTGGTACCACGGCCACCATCAAGGCTGGTAAACTGCAGTCAACCGACACCATCAAGGCCACCATCAACGACCAAATGGCAGCTCAGCTCAACGACCCCAACGGCTATCTGGTGCCGGTGGTGATTGCCTCTGCCGACAACGGACTTCGTCCTTCATCTGATGCGGCCGTCACCTACATCCATCTTACTTACTCAGAGAGCTGTATCAATGATGATGCCACAGCACTGGTAGGTACTGCGATGGACTTGTCACAGGCAGCCAGTGAATGGAAGCTCGTCTCGTCAGACAACTTCGACGAGAATACATTCAGCAATCTGTTCAGCGACAGTTCTTGGGACCGTTATTTCGCTATTAAGGAGAAAAAGGAGCAGGCTTCATGCGTCATAGACTTGGGCAAGAACTACAATGTAAGCGGTTTCACAGTCTCTTCTAATGTTATGAGTAATGCTTATGTTGAAATCAGCACTGATCAACAGAAGTGGACAGGCCTTGGTTCGACGGCAGACCACAAATCTGTAGATATTAGAGAAGGCTGGAACTCTACATCTTGGTATGTTCTCTACGCTGGCATGCCGGCAAGATACGTACGCATTACGCTGACTCTTGATCAGGATTCATACTTTTGGGGTTATATGGATTATGATTGGGGCAAGAGTTATGTGTCGTTAGGCGGCTTCAATATCTCCTATACGGAATAGCTGTCTGAATAGTTAAGCGATTAGCTTATAGTAATTCATTTTCCGCAATGCGTCTTCTGTCATGTTTTGGGATAGAGGATTGCATTGCGGAGCTTGTTATTAGTTGATGTATTGACAAATGAGCGTGAAAAATCATATTCGGCTGTGGCGATGCCGCTTAGTGTTCTTTGTGTCGGCACTCATTGCTTGTAGCAGCATAATTGCCCAGGGCCATTCGGAGCCTGCATACCTTTCTTCATTCCGGCCTGACAAAAAGGTTTATAATTTCGGCAAGATAAATGAGAAAGAAGGTAAGGTAAGCCATCTGTTTCGTTTTACGAACAACAGCAATATGCCTATAGCCATTACAATGGTCGATGCCTCATGTGGTTGTACTACGACTGAATATACTCGCGAGGTCATTCGACCTGGCAAGATCGGTATGGTGAAAGTAACGTTCAACCCGGCATTTCGTCCAGGCCATTTTTTCAAGGAGGTCCGCGTGTTGCTCAATAATGGCCGATTCTACGTGCGTTGTTGGGTGGAGGGTAATGTAGTTGGCTATCTTCATCCTGTCACGGAGGATTTTCCCTACGCTTTTGGGCGCGGCCTTTATATGAGTTTGGCACTTCTGCCGTTTTCCTCGCCGGGCGTTGGGCAAACGGCCTCGCTGCGCTTAGGCATAGCCAACGATACCGACAAGCCTATGGCGGTAACTTTTACGAGGCATCCAAACAACCGTGTGCTGAAGATGCCGAATCACATACAACTCGCTGCCAAAGAACGACGGTATATTGATGTTTCATACACATTTTACCGTGAATATGTCTACAATCGTTTCATTTGGTTGCATGTGAGCGTCAACGGGAAACCTGTTAAGCCAATGAAGGTAGTGTGGTTTGGCAGCAACAATATGCTTCATTACAAGTAGCCCAATCATGTTATTGGCCTTAATGTCGAAAAAAATATGGGTAAAATTGTTATGTTTGTTATATTTTACCTATTTTTGCAACACAATAACCCGCATGAATGATGACTATCGCCAATAATGAAGCTGTTTTTGAGGCATTACGCAGAGGAGACGCGACGGCCTACGCCACGTTGTTCTCGGCGTATTACCAGCGGCTGTGCAGGTATGCCATGCGGTTTGTCCACGATGAGGATGCTACGGAGGATCTGGTGCAGGACTGTTTCCTGCGCCTTTATGAGCACCGCGCGGCGTTGACCCCCACATCGCTGTCGTCGCTGCTGTTTACTATGGTGCGCAACCGGTGCCTTAACTACCTGAAGCATCAGGTGCTTGTTGATGGCTATCAGGTTGACGCAGTGCGGCAGCGGGAGGGCAGCGAGCAGCTCTACGCCCTCGACATGACCGGCGATGCCGATGCCACACTCGTCTACGACGACTTGAAGCGTCAGTTGGATGCCATCATTGCCAGTCTGCCGCCGCGTACGCGTGAGGTGTTTGCCATGAGCCGCAACGAGGGCATGAAAAACAAGGAGATCGCCGCTGCCTTGGGCATCTCGGAGAAGGTAGTTGAAAAACACATCACCAAAGCCCTCGCCGCCATGCGGGCTGGATTGAAGGGCAAGACCGACCTTGACTACATGCTGGCGGTCACGATTCTCTTGCTTCTTCTTCATGCATAGTGTAAGATGATTAACGGTATAAAGTAGGTAATGGAAAGTCAGTTGCTGTTCGACAACCTGTTCAAGCGAGCCTATCCGAAGCTCTTTTTCTACGCGCGAAGCATCGTCGGTAATGAGGACGATGCCGAAGACGTGGTCGAGGATGTGTTCTTAGAGCTTTGGCGGCGGCGCGACAGCGTGGAGTGGGGCGACAAGATTGACGCCTATCTCTATCGCGCCGTGTTCACGCGTTGCATCAACCTGCTGCGTGCGGCCAACCGCAGTGAGGAGCAGTTGTCGCTGCTCACTGCCATCAACGACCGCCGCATGGCCTACCTTGAAAGCGAGATGGGCAATCCGCAACACGATGCCGAGACCGGCGACCTGCGCACGGCCATCGGCGACGCACTCAGTGCCTTGCCTGCAAAGAGCCGCCAGGTGTTTGAGATGAGCTACATCGAGGGCATAAGCCATCAGGAGATAGCCCGAAGACAGGGCGTATCGGTGCGTACCGTGGAGGCGCATATCTATACGGCCTTGCGTGTGTTGCGGAAGCGATTGGATAAAACCAGGAGTGCAATGAAAATATTTTTGATTTTCGTCTAAGTAGTTAGCGCCTTCTATTTGTTATTATATTGTGCTTCATGTCTTCAATTAGGTACAATAGTAACGTTTTAGGATTAAAAGATTAAGGATTCGATACAATGGAGATTGACGATACACTCATCATAAAGTTCCTCAACGGCAGCTGCGACACCGACGAGTTGCGCGCCGTGAAGGAATGGCTCGACGCCGACCCCGCCCATGCCGAAGCGCTGTTCCGTTTGGAGTCGGTCCATCGTCGTGTGGCTGCCGCCTCAATGAATGCGCGTGAGGTGTCGCAGCACCTGCGCAACGTGCATCGTCGCATTGATGCCGAGAACCGTAAGACGCACCGCGAGGTCATACTTCGCACGTGGCTGCGTCGGGCTGCGGTCATCGTCGGCATCGTCTTCGTTGGTGCGATGGCCTATTGGCTCGCCGGCGCCGACAGTCCCCTGCGTGGTCCTGAGAAGCTCGTCGCCACCGCTACGGGCAATAATCCCCGTCTGGTGCGTCTGTCCGACGGCACATCGGTATGGCTCAAGGCAGGCTCGCAGTTGCGATACCCTGCCGTATTCGAGGCAGACGAGCGCCGTGTGGAGCTGAGGGGAGAGGGCTACTTTGAGGTGACGAAAAACCGTCGGCGGCCGTTTGTCGTAGCCGGTGGCCCCGTTGATGTGAAAGTGCTGGGTACGAAGTTCGACTTCGCGGTCAGCCGTGAGCGGCAGTTGGCCAGCGTCAGCCTTATCGAGGGCTCCGTAGAGGTGCGCGACGTGAAGCGTGATGCCAGGATGCTGCTCAAGCCCAATCAGCGCATCCATATCAATACGCTGACTGGCCGGCAGAACATGGAGATGATGGACACGCGCATCGTCGCGGCCTGGCACGACCGTCTCATTCCCTTTACCAATGCCAACGTCAACACCATTGCGCGTACCATTGAGCAGCTCTATGGCGTCGAGGTGCACGTTGCCGACAATGTCGATAACGCTGAGACTTACTCGGGTGCCGTCTATCTGGCCAGCAACATCGACTCCGTGCTGAAGCTCGTACAGTCAACAGTACCCATCAGTTTTCAACGCAAGGGCAATGCGGTGTGGATTTACAAGGAAAGCGCCGGGGGCATCTGACAGGGAATGCCTCCCCCAGGTCCGCCAAAATCTCCCTAATACTCTCCTAATACTCTCATGATTGTAATCTCCCCCTCCCCATTTGGTGGATTCTCTTGCGGTCTCAAGACAAGAGGGTAGGGCCGTAAATGGTGCCGTCTAACCCCGCAGGCCATGATATAACGCCGTTGTTGCCATCCCTACCCCCCCCAGGCCGTCCGAAAACCTTTTATAGGGCGGCTACGGGGCGTTTGAGGCCCACACGAAGCCTATAGAAGGCCTCAGGAGGGTTCAAATTCAGAGACTATTTTTTTTGAATTGTAAAATTTATGGAGTCTATATCTCTCCATTTTAGCCCGAGTAGGGACTGCCTTAACAGCAAAATAGACGTCTAATGGCCATCTTAGGCCATTGCAGCCATCAACTCCTTCGGAGAGAGCATATTGAGTGCTCTCCTAAGATTGTAGGAGATGCTGAAAAGTGCAAATTCTGCTTCGACCTTCACTTTGGTCTTCAACAAGAAGTAGTAATCTCCAAGACTTCTCTTTATGGTTCCGAATGGATGTTCCGACATACACTTCCTGTTATCGAGCTTCTTCATGTCGTACTGAAGTGTATAGGTCGCATACTTTCTTGTTATGGCTTTCCGCTTGCCGTTCGGTGTATGATTATCCTTTGGAAGATCTTTCTTCTCTTCCTGAGGCGTCAACTTCGACCGTTGGATAAGAGTATCCTTGTCAAAATCGACCTCCTTCCACTTAGAAGCAGTACACTTGTTTTGGCAGTGTTTGCATGCCAGCTTGTTGCAGTACCTTAACTTACCATTGTTCTTTAGTGATTTCTGACGAAGAATCTCTCCAAGAGGACAATATACGAGGTTGCGCTCTGCGTCACGGACAAACACTTTTCTGTCCTTAGCAAGATTCTGCCTCTCTTCAGTAGTCATGCGCGCGACATCACTGTCGGGAACATCGGCACTCTTAGAATATGTATTCTTCTCAACGAACCCGTTGAATGTCAGTCTTCCTTTATAGCAGTCCGGCACAACGCCACTCTCAAGACAAGCTTTAATGTCCTCAGGCTTGGTACTGCTCTTTTGAGCATCTGTAATATCATGCTCTTGGTATTCATACTCAACAGTCGTAGAGGTAGCATTATCACGCTGAATGACATTCGGTATGTTGCCATTTGCAAGGGATGCAGCTGTATCGGTCGGAGATATATAGCCCTTGTCCGCAATACTCTCTGTAATCGTTCCATGCTTGTCAAAACTGTCTTTGAGCCCTTCCATGACTGGGGTTATCTGTCCATGGTCCGTAGGGCTCTGAGTAATCTGGAAGTCTGCTATGAGATGACTTTCGTCAATGGCTGTCTGAACATTATAGCCTACACCAAAGCCTTCATTTTGCTTCATCAGCCTTGCGTCCTTGTCAGTAAGAGACATCTGGGCCTGACCGGTCTTCTCCATCTCGGAGCGATAACCATTATATTTATCCAGTCTCTTCTTGCAGGCATCGAGCTTCTCCTGAAGTTCTTCTTTGCTGAACTGGCACTCATTGTTCTCCTTAGCATCTTCTTCATCAAGAAGAGCCATGTAGTTATCCACGTCTTCCTCAAGACGCTTGATTCTGTCGTCAAGTTTAGCTAAAGTGAAGTTGTTGTCCTTGGCGTTGACAGCCTTGAACTTGCTTCCATCAATAGAATAATAGGTATGGCGGAAAAGGCCAAGCTTATCAAACCGATTATTAAGCTCTTTGAATACACCTTTAATAGATGCCTTGTTGTCCTTGCGGAAGTCAGATATGGTACGGAAATCAGGAGTGAGCTTGCAGATGAGCCACATAACCTCTATGTTCCTGTAACACTCAGAGGCTATCTTACGGGAAGAG
>ONAR01000017.1 GCA_900315835.1 uncultured Prevotella sp. | reverse complement strand
CTTAGAAAGAGGGCCATCATCGAAACCGTCAATGATGAGTTGAAGAACATTGCTCAGGTGGAGCATTCGAGGCACAGAAGCGTCGAGAATTTCGTAGTCAATACACTGGCAGCCTTGGCTGCATTACACTGGATGAAAATGTTTGACATTGGGGAAAAATCTCACTTAATCTCATTACAAGTAATCTCATTAAGGATTTTCTAACTCCAAAAACAGGGTATACATTATTATATATATAATATTAATAAGGTACACGATGTGAGATTTCGACAAAAAACATCGCCGCGGCTTAATGAGATTACTTGTAATGAGATTACGTGAGATTGCCGGATATGATGCCTGCACCTCTCGGAAATGTTTTCTGAATTTGACGGATGCGCCATGCGGCTGGTGGCCGGCACAAGACCGGCCACTACACTGGATGAAATTCCTGCCAACCAATTGCCATCAGCCAGTCAAAGATTGCGCGTGAAGGCTGCGGAGCATGCGTAATTATTTGATTTTCAACGAATAGGGAAACTATGTGCGGCGGTGAGAATAAAAAACGCACCATTGTCAGTGAATTTGTCGTATCTTTGCGCCAAAACGAATCAAAATCACTGCACTATGACCGAACTCACCCATCATACGACCCACCACCGCCCGCTAAATTTCATTGGCGCTCTCTATAGCGAGCTGATTGTGATGGTCGATTGCATCTGTGAGTTTCTCTGCCACTCGCAGCCCTCAGTCCGTCGTCCGCAGCAGCAGCCGTTTGGTCAGTCCGTTGCGCTTGTCCTTGACAGTGACCTTGATGGTACCCTTGACGGTTTTGGCCTGGACAATGAACACCAGCTTACCGCTGAAGAGCTTCATCTGAGGCTGGCAGAACGACTCCAGCGATGTGGCATCGCCATTGCAGACAGCACGGAAGGTACCCGCACCACTAACGGTCATCTCCATCTCGTCATCGGCCTGCGGCAGTTCGGTACCGTTCTTATCCACAAGACTGACCGTTATAAAGGCAAGGTCGCTACCGTCTGCTTTAAGGGTGGTGCGGTCAGCCTCCAGCTTGATGGCCGCGGCCTTTCCCGCGGTGCGAACCGCGGCCTCAGCGGCCTGCCGTCCCTGTTCGTCGTATGCGACAACCTTCAGCTCACCCGGCTCATAGCGCACCTTGTCCCACATCAGACGGTAGCGGCGGGCACGGGCCTCAGCCACTTCAGGTGTACCAGGGTGCTGGTCGTCGGTGCGCAGCCCAAACTGCTTCCTCACCCTACCCTGCGACTTGCCGTTGACAAACAGCTCGGCCTCGGGATAATCGGTGTAGACAAAGACGGGTGTCACCTGACCCTCACGACCGGGCCAAGTCCAATGGGGCAGGATGTGGAGCGTGTGCGACTGGCGGTTCCACACCGAGCGATAGAGATAGAAGCGGTCCTTGGGCAGTCCGGCCAGGTCCATGATGCCGAAATAACTGCTGCGGCTCGGCCAGAATTTATCGTAGGGCGTCGGTTCGCCGAGGTAGTCGTAACCCGTCCACACGAACTGACCGATGGTGTAGGGCTTATCATCCATAGCCATGAAGTCCTCCTCAGGCAGATTGCTCCACGAACACCAGTTGACGTCGTACCCCGTGCATTGTCCGTCGGGCGTCGGTTCCACCACACCCCACTTCACCGGGAAATGATACACTCCACGGCTGCTGATGGTCGAGGCGGTCTCTGAGCCCAACAGGAAACCACGCGTAAGTTTGCTCATACCAAGGTCGTATTTATGCACGCGGTAGTTGAAGCCCGGCACATCCATCACCTGAGCAAAGCCCGACTTCAATGCGTCGTCGACCTTGTCAATGCCCTGCGTGACCGGGCGCGAGGGGTCGAGGCGATGGCAGAGGTTCTGCAGGTGTTCAGCGATGACGCGGCCCTCATAGCTCCACTGCTCGGGTATCTCATTACCGATACTCCACATGATGACCGACGGATGGTTGCGGTTGGCTTCGACCAGATGGGTGATATCACGGTCACTCCAATCCTTGAAGAAACGGGAGTAGCCGTTCTTGCACTTCGGATAAATCCACATGTCGAAGCTCTCGGCCATGACCATCATACCCAGCGAGTCGCACAGTTCCATCTGCATCTGCGAGGGCAGGTTGTGTGAGGTGCGGATGGCGTCGGCACCCATATCTTTCAGTTGTTTGATCTGACGGATGAGGGCAGCCTTATTGACCGCAGCGCCGAGGGGACCAAGATCGTGATGCAGGCAGACGCCTTGGATTTTCCGACTGACGCCGTTGAGCTGGAAGCCGTGGATGGAGTCAATCTTAATGGTGCGGATGCCGAACCTCGTCGTCAGCTGGTCAACGGCATTATTCTTATCGTCAAGCAGCGTGGCAACGCATTTATATAAATAAGGTGTTTCAGGTGACCACAGGTGAGCGCTGTCTTTCGAAAAGGCAAAAAAATGCCTTATGGTTCCCCGAGTAAGCTCATATTGTTTGTCAGATTTCACGGCTTTACCCTCCCCATCAAGAATATCAATTTTCATCCGATAGCCCTGGGGCACATCAGGCAAAACTGTTTCATAGGCTACAAGGTATTTACCACCTCTTTTTTTGGTCGAGATGAAGGTCTTCCATTGGTCGAGATGCACCTTGGGCATCACCTCCAGCGTCACCGGCCGATAGAGTCCGGCGCCCGGATACCAGCGACTGCTCTCCTCGACATTGTGCAGCGACACGGCAATGGTGTTGTCGCCCTCGACGATATACGGCGTGATGTCGACGCGGAAAGGCGTGTAGCCGTAAGCCCAGTAGCCGGCGCGGTGGCCGTTGACATAGACCACAGGCTCAGCCATGGCACCGTCGAAGTTGAGCACCACCCGCTTGTCGGCCGACGGCGAAAGACTCACGTGAGTGTAGTAATAGCCCTTTCCAAGCCAAGGCAGCGCACCCGAGCGGCCGCTTTTCTCCGTCTTCTGCGTCTCGCCATTCTGCTCTATAGCAACATATTGCAAGTCCCACTTCTTATCAAAGGGTCCGGCAATGGCCCAGTCGTGAGGCACGCTCACCGTCTGCCAATGGAGGCTGTCGCGGGAGAACTGCCACGTCTTGAGATTGATGTTGCTCCTTACAGGCGTCACTTGTCCTGATGACTTTGCCGACAGCGAGGCAGCAGCAGCGAGACAGACCAGTGACCATGAAAATCTTTTAAGGTTCATCTTTGTAATAGGAATTTTGTAATATGGGTTTGACATTTAAGCCTTCTTCATTTGCAAAATTAAGGAATAATTATGGAAAATAACGTTTTTCGAAAAATAAATTGAAATAAATTTTGACGTTTCAAAATAAAGCACTATCTTTGTCATCGTTATCCTGAAAACAATCTTTTTGCCTTAGACGTAACTAATACCTATTGAAGATTTGGAGCGGTGGCCTGTGAAGGTAATCGCTTTTTTTATGTCCATACCTCATCTCATCAATCATAGGGCTCGCGATACCATAGCTATCGCGACGCGATATGATCCATCTACAATTTCAAATAGAACTCGCGGGTCAATTGCTGATACCACGGCGTCGGCTGTCCGTCGGCCGCTTGCAGGGCCACGGTATGCGTGTCGAACGTGGTGGGGCGTGTGGGCGAGAAACTGACAAGGCATCGCTTCGGCGGCTTCGTTGCCTTGGTGCGCACGTTGTAGAGCCGCGAGAGGAAGAAACCGTGCAGCGCCGCAGTCATCTCGTAGTCATCGAGGCAGTCCATAGGAATGACGGCGGAAAGTTGGCCCTCCTCCGTCAGCCACCGTGCGGCAAAGTCGAAGATGTCATTGGCCGTCAGCTCCACCGCATGGCGTGCCATATTGCGTTGGGCTTCAGGAGCTTTGAGCGCATTGACAAAAAACGGCGGATTGGTCACCATCGCATCATACGGCGCCACAGGCTCATACTCCTGCAGCCGTGCACCATGAATCACCACACGACCGGCCATCGGCGAGGCCGCCACGTTCTCGCGCGACTGCGCCACAGCCTCCTCATCCATCTCCACCCCATCGACCGTCGCCTCGGGGAAGCGCTGCGCCATCATCAGCGCAATGAGCCCCGTTCCTGAGCCTATGTCGAGGATGCGCTGACCGCCAACGGCCCACGCACCAAGCAGCACGCCGTCGGTACCCACCTTCATCGCGCAGCGATCCTGACGAAGGCTGAATTTTTTGAAGTTAAAGCAGTCTCCCATATTATTTCCAACGTAAGAATGCTTGTTTTTAGTATATTCTTTGTAACTTTGCACAAATTGTGGCCGATGGGCTGCATTGACTTTACACCTTATATATAATAGACTATCAGTAAGCAAAAGATGCCAAAAAACAATACAAAGATTCAGATGATTGCCGAATTCGATGGCGATGTCAGCCATCTCATTGAGCCCGGTGCCCCCGGAGTCTTACCGCTGCTGACCACACGCAACATGGTGCTTTTCCCTGGTGTGCTGGTTCCCATATTGCTTGGCCGCAAGTCAAGCATCGGCGTTGCACGCTATCTCTCCAAAGACAAGGACAACAGGATGTGCGCCATCGTGTGTCAGACCGATGAGGATGTTGACGAACCCGGCGAGAAAGACATCTACAAATACGGTGTCTACGCAAAGTTGATTCGTATCATCGAGATGCCGACCTCCGACAACATCACCGCCATCTTCCAGGCTTTCGGGCGCTGTAAGATTGGGCGAGTCACAGCCAAGACGCCGTGGCTGAAGGGTAACGTCACACCGCTGACCGACACCCTGCCCAAGGAGGGCGACCGCGAGTACGCCACCATCATTCAGGACGTCAAGGATACCACAGAGAACCTGATTACCATCAACGACGAGATTCCCGACGAGACCATCATGGCCATCAAGAATCTCAGCAACGACATGCTATTGGTCAACTTCGCCTGCACCAACCTGCCGCTGCCGGTGAACGACAAGATCAGGCTGCTGCAAATTGGCTCGGTCAAGAAGCGTGCCCTGGAGCTGTTGAGGGTGGAAAGCCGCGAGATGCAGTTTGAGAATATCAAGGTCGACATCCGCCGCAAGACCCATATCGACCTCGACCAACAGCAGCGCGACTACTTCCTACAGCAGCAAATCAAGAACATCAAGGAAGAGTTGGGCGACCGCGGCGGCTCAACGGAGAAAGACGAGCTGGCTGCCAAAGCAAAGAAAATGGACTGGCCCGAGGCTATCGCCCAGACCTTCGACAAGGAGCTCAACCGCCTCGACTCGTTCAATCCACAGAGTCCGGAATACGCCGTCCAGGTGAACTACCTCGAGCAGCTGGTGTCATTGCCCTGGAACCATTGCACCAAGGACGACCTCGACCTGAAGCGTGCCCGCACCATCCTCGACCGCGACCACTACGGCATGGAGAAGGTGAAGGAGCGCATCTTGGAGTATCTGGCCGTGCTGCAGCTGCGCGGCGACCTCAAGTCGCCCATCATCTGCCTCTACGGTCCTCCGGGCGTGGGCAAGACCTCGTTGGGCAAGAGCATCGCCGCAGCCATGAAGCGCAAATACGTGCGCATATCGCTCGGCGGACTCCACGACGAGAGCGAGATTCGCGGTCACCGCCGCACCTATGTCGGTGCCATGCCCGGCCGCATCATCAAGGGCTTGCAGAAAGCAGGCTCCTCCAACCCGGTCTTCGTGCTCGACGAGATTGATAAGGTGACGCAAAACACCATCAACGGCGACCCCGCATCGGCGCTGCTCGAAGTGCTCGACCCTGAGCAGAACAACGCATTCCACGACAACTACCTCGACGTAGACTACGACCTGTCGAAGGTGCTGTTCATCGCTACCGCCAACGACCTCTCCACCATTCCTCAGCCGCTGCGCGACCGCATGGAAGTGATTGAGCTGACAGGCTACATCACCGAGGAGAAAATCGAAATTGCTAAGCGTCACCTCGTACCGAGGGAGCTGGTCAACACCGGCCTCGACAAGGAGACACCGAAGATACACTTCACCAAGGCTGCACTGGAGAAAATCATCGAGCGCTACACCCGCGAGAGCGGTGTGCGTCAGCTGGAGAAGCAAATCGACAAGGTGCTGCGTAAGTTGGCTTACCGTAAGGCCTTCAACGATGAACTGCCGCAGAAAGCCATCGGCCCCGACGACATCGAGGAGCTGTTGGGCAATCCACCTTTCTACCGCGACATCTATCAGGGCAACGACTATGCCGGCGTGGTCACGGGTTTGGCTTGGACCAGTGTCGGCGGTGAGATTCTCTTCATCGAGACCTCGCTGTCGAAGGGCAAGGGCGGCAAGCTCACGCTCACCGGCAACCTTGGCGACGTGATGAAGGAGAGCGCCATCATCGCCCTGCAGTATGTCAAGGCCCACTGCGACCTACTGCATGTCGACTACCGCGTGTTCGACAACTGGAACATCCACATCCACGTGCCCGAGGGCGCTACGCCGAAAGACGGTCCGTCGGCCGGCATCACCATCGCCACGTCGATAGCCTCGGCACTCACGCAGCGTAAGGTGCGCGCCAACACCGCCATGACGGGTGAGATTACCCTGCGCGGCAAGGTGCTGCCCGTAGGTGGAATCAAGGAGAAACTGCTGGCAGCAAAGCGGGCCGGCATCACCGACATCGTTATCTGCAAGGACAATGAGAAAGATGTCAACGAAATCCCTGCCCAATACCTCAAGGGCGTGACCTTCCACTATGTTGAGAATGTGCAGCAGGTGTGGGACTTCGCACTGACCGACGAATTGGTCGCCAACCCCGTCGACCTCACCGTCAAAGAAGAGGATACGAAGGAGGATAACAAAGCGTCAAAGACTGACAACGCATGAAATTCGAAGTTCAACACAACGACCCCTACTCTGATGCGCGCTCCGGCGTCATCACCACCGACCATGGACAGATACTCACCCCCATCTTCATGCCAGTAGGTACCTGCGGCGCAGTGAAAGGCGTGCATTTCAGCGAGTTGCGTGAGCAGGTGAAGGCGCAGATCATTCTCGGCAACACCTATCACCTCTACCTGCGGCCGGGCCTCGAGGTGCTGCGGGCAGCCGGTGGACTGCATGGCTTCAATGGTTGGGAGCGTCCCATCCTCACCGACAGCGGCGGCTTCCAGGTGTTCTCGCTCACCGGCATCCGCAAGCTGCGCGAGGAGGGTTGTGAGTTCAGGTCGCATATCGACGGCTCGAAGCATTTCTTCACGCCGGAGAATGTGATGGATACCGAGCGCATCATCGGCGCCGACATCATGATGGCCCTCGACGAGTGCCCGCCGGGTAAAAGCGACTACGCTTACGCCAAGAAGAGCCTCGGACTGACCCAGCGCTGGCTCGACCGGTGCATCAAACGTTTCAACGAGACCGAGCCGCTCTACGGCTACCATCAGAGCCTCTTCCCCATCGTTCAGGGCTGCACCTACAAGGATCTCCGGCAGGAAGCGGCGAAGTTCGTAGCCGACAAGGGTGCTGACGGCAACGCTATCGGCGGACTGGCTGTCGGCGAGCCAACTGAGACGATGTATGAGATGATTGAGGTGGTCAACGCCATCCTGCCCAAAGACAAGCCGCGCTACCTCATGGGTGTCGGTACGCCGCAAAACATCCTCGAGGGCATCGAGCGAGGCGTGGATATGTTCGACTGCGTCATGCCTACACGCAACGGCCGCAACGCCATGCTCTTCACCTACGAGGGTACGATGAACATGAGAAACAAGAAATGGGAGATGGACTTCTCGCCGCTCGACCCCAACGGCTGCGAAATCGACCGCATCACGACCAAGGCCTACCTCCACCATCTCTTCAAGGCGGGTGAACTGCTCGCCATGCAGATTGCCAGCATCCACAACCTGGCCTTCTACCTGAGGCTCGTCGGCGATGCCCGCTCCCATATTGAGCAGGGCGACTTCGTGAAGTGGAAGAGCGGCATCATCGATCAATTGGGAAAGAGAAGATGAAAAGCTATAACAAGATACGCAAGCACAGACATTACTTTAAGGTCATGCGGTGGCTCTCCCGCCACCCGGCATGGCTCCACCGCTTCTTCCGCTGGATAGAGGTGCACACCCGTCTGCTGCAGCGTTGCGCCAAGTGGACGGCCAAGCGGCTGAGCTTCCTTAGATACCTCAACCCCTTCCGCTACATCAAGCGCATCGACCGCTACATCATCGGCAAGTTCATCAGCACCTATGTACTGTCTATTGCACTGATTATCAGCATCTCCATTGTATTCGACATCAATGAGAACCTGGCGAAGTTCACGCAATACCATGCACCGTTGCGCGCCATCGTCTTCGACTATTACGCCAACTTCATTCCCTACTACGCCAACCTCTTCAGTGCACTGTTCGTCTTCATCTCCGTCATCTTCTTCACCTCGAAGATGGCCGGCAACTCCGAGATTATCGCCATGATGGCCACGGGCATCTCCTTCCGCCGCTTGCTCCGGCCCTACATGTTCACCTGCGTGCTGATATCGGGTCTGTCTTATTATCTCTCTGCTTATGTCATACCTCATGGGTCGGTCATCAAGCAGAACTTCGAGACGCTCTATAAGAACAAAAAGAAGAATACGTCGGCTGAGAATGTCCAACTGCAGGTGGCACCGGGCGTCATTGCCTACATCCAGCACTACGACAACAACGCCAAACGCGGCTACGGCTTCTGCCTCGATAAGTTTGAGGATAAGAAGCTCGTGTCTCACCTCACCGCCATGGAGGCACAATACGACACCATCGCCGATGCCAAATACCACTGGAAGCTGAGCAACTGGAAGCTGAGGCAGTTGCGGGGACTGAGGGAGCAAATCACCAGTGGAACGCAGAAGGACTCGCTCATTCAGATGGAGCCCACCGACCTGGTGTATTCGAAGGGCCAGCAGGAGACCTTCACGTCGCCGGAACTGAAGGAGTATATCTCGAAGCAAATCAACCGCGGCTCGGGCAATGTGGTGCAATATGAGGTGGAATACCACAACCGCATCGCCTCTTCATTCGCCTCTTTCATCCTTACCATCATCGGCGCCTCGCTGTCGGCCCGCAAGCGTAAGGGCGGCATGGGGCTTTACTTAGGCATCGGCCTGGCGCTGTCGGCTGCCTACATCCTGTTCCAGACGGTTTCGGCTACGCTGGCCATCAATGCCGGCTTCCCCGCCATGTTGGCCGCGTGGATGCCCAACATCGTCTTCGTCCTCGTGGCCCTCTTCTGCTATACGAAAGCGCCCAACTAATTATGTCAACGGTCGGATACGGCCCTACCGACCGGCAACCACTCAACAAAAGAAAAGATTATGAAATTTGAAGATTTAGACTTGACTGACAACATTCTCGACGCACTCTACGACATGCGCTTTGAGGAATGTACCCCTATTCAGGAAAACTGTATACCCCCTATATTGGAAGGCCGCGACGTTTTAGGCGTAGCTCAGACCGGCACCGGTAAGACAGCCGCCTATCTGCTGCCCATTCTCTCTAAACTCGACAGCGGCAACTACCCCAAGGACGCTGTCAACTGCGTCGTGATGTCGCCGACGCGTGAACTGGCGCAGCAGATTGACCAAGCCATGCAGGGCTTTGCTTATTACCTGCCCGACGTATCGAGCGTCGCTGTGTATGGCGGCAACGACGGCAACCGCTATGATCAGGAAATGAAGAGCATGCGCCTCGGCGCCGACGTTATCATCGCCACCCCTGGCCGACTCATCTCCCACATCAGCATGGGCAACATCGACCTGTCAAAGGTGAGCTTCTTCGTACTCGACGAGGCCGACCGTATGCTCGACATGGGTTTCTCCGACGACATCATGAAGATTGCCTCCAAACTGCCGAAAGACTGTCAGACCATTATGTTCTCGGCCACCATGCCGAAAGATATCGAGAAGATGGCGCAGAACCTGCTCAAGAACCCCGTCGAGGTAAAGCTCGCCGTCAGCAAGCCCGCTGAGAAAATTCAACAGAGCGCCTACATCTGCTACGAGACGCAGAAGCTTCAGATTATCAAGGAGATTTTCAAGGCCGGTGACCTGAAGCGCGTCATCATCTTCTCGGGCAGTAAGATGAAGGTGAAGCAAATCAACCAGGCCCTGCTGCGGATGAAGATCAACAGCGGTGAGATGCACTCCGACCTCGATCAGGCGCAGCGCGATGAGATGATGTTCAAGTTCAAGAGCGGTCAGATTGATGTGTTGGTGGCCACCGACATCCTTGCCCGAGGCATCGACATCGACGACATCGCAATGGTCATCAACTACGATGTGCCCCATGATGCCGAAGACTATGTCCACCGCATCGGCCGCACAGCGCGCGCTGACCGCGACGGTGTCGCCATCACCTTCGTCAACGAGGACGACATGTTCGCTTTCCATCAGATTGAGAAGTTCCTTGACAAGGAGATTACGAAGAATCCGCTGCCCGCAGAGTGTGGCGAGGGTCCTGAATACACCACTTCGAAGCGGCCTGGTAAGACAAGCGCCAAGAGCCGCCGTCGTAAAGACCGCGACAACACCGCCCACCGCGACAGCAAGCAGCGCAACCGCAACCGTCGCTCGCCCGAGGAAGGGAAGGCGCAGGATGCGCAAGGCAATGGGCAGAAGCAGCAAGGGAATGGTCAGAAAAAGCGGAATGGTCAAGCTGCCAATGGCCAGTCGACCGACGCCAACAGCCAGTCTGCTGCAACCAATGGTCAGCAGAAGAATAACCGCCGTCATGGTCACCGCCGCAATGCCAATGCAGCTGCCACGCCCAACAATCCGGCAAACGCCAACAACGCTACATCAGATACGCCTCAGGAGAAGGCACGCCGTCAGCGCAGCCGCCACAAGTTCGCCGACAAGCAGCGTGGTCAGCAGTCACATGCCGGTGCCCCGCAGGCAAAGGGCAAAGGACAGCAGAAGAGCGCCGCAGCACCCGCTGAGACAAAGAGCGGCATCTCCAACATCCTCAAGCACCCCCTGCGCTGGATTCGGTCGCTGGGAAAGAAATAGCAGGTCGCTGAAGCAGCAACAGCAACCGCTGAAATAAGTAATCAGCATACATCTCTAAATCTTAATAATTATGGTAAAGGAAAAAAATTCAAACCTCTCCGAGTGCACGACCATCGTTGTCGGAGGGGATTTGACGGGCGACGGCTCACGCATCTACGCCCGCTCTGAGGACTTCGACGCAATGCGTTGCAAGAACTGGCTCGTCTTCGAAGAGACCGAGAATGGTCCTGAGGAATTTGTCGCCGACGACAGCGCTTTCCGTTGCCCGTTGCCAAAGCACCGTCTGGGCTACACCGCCCTACCCGACTATCAGTATCACCACGAATGGGGAAGTGCAGGCTTCAACAGTGCCGGCGTGGGCGAGAGCTCTACCGAGACCATCTTCAGTTCGGAGAAAGCACTGCAGTTCGACCCCTACGTAGCCAATGGTTTGGCCGAGAACTGCACCTACAACACGGTACTGCCCTATATCCACACGGCGCGTGAGGGCGTCGAGCGTTTAGGCGCTATGATTGAGAAATATGGTTCGGCTGAGGGCTTCGGTATCGGTTTCATCGACAACAAGGAAACATGGTACCTCGAGAACGCCTGCGGTCACCATTGGCTGGCCTGCCGCATTCCCAACGACAAGTATTTCGTCACCGGCAACCAGAGCCGTTTCCGCGACTATGACCCCGACGACACGGAGAATTACCTTGCCGACAAGGACCTGCTGACGTTTGCCGAGAAGAACGGACTGTGGGATCCCAAGGCCGGTAAGTTCGACTTCCACACGGCTTACTCCAAGGACGACATTGCCGACCACACCTACAACTACACCCGCGTATGGGGCTTGCAGGGGCTGTTCACACCTTCCATGAAGCAGGATGTCAACGTCAACAATTTCCCCGTCTACGCTAAGCCTGACAGCGGTCATATCGGCATCGCCGAACTGCGTCGCGCCTTCCGTTTCCACTACGACGGCACCGACCACGACCCCTATCTCCACAACAACGGTCACGAGCCTTGGCGCCCGGTGTCTATCTTCCGCACCACGCAGACCCATCTGATGCAGGTGCGTCCTTGGCTCCCCGACGCCATCGGACACATCACCTACGTGGCCAACGGTATGGCCGACCTCGGCGTCTTCCTGCCTATCTATCAGGGTATTCGCCATTTCCCGAAGGCTTACAGCATCGGCGACAACCACTGCTCCGACGACTCAGCATATTGGAAATTCCGTAAGGTGATGACGCTGGCCATGACCAACTACAACGCCTATGCCCCTCTGGTGAAGGAGACCTATGCTAAGCTCGAGGCAGAGAACGACCAGCGGCAGCGCGAGTTCGAGGCCAAGTACCTGGAACTGTATAAGGATAAGCCCATGGAGGCTGCCGACCTGCTGCAGAACTTCAGCGACCAGTTGCTCAACCATGCCCTCGAGGTGGCCGACCAGCTGACGCTCGAACTCTTCACCCGCCTCACGCAAGACACCATGAAGAACTACATGTTCCACGGTGCATAAGCCTGAAGCAAACGACACTACGATGTAATTCAAGCTGACGTCTGCGAGAGGATTGCAGCCTTCAGCCGACAATAAGAAAACCCGCCCGATGACATCCAAGATGATGTGCGTCGGGCGGGTTATTTAATGTAACCTACTTAACTGATTACTTCACCGAGAACTTATAAGCTAAATGGCTGTAGTACTTTTCACCGGGCTTCAGATAAGGATTGGAATGTTCCCAGCCCTTTGTCTTAGCCACAATCTTCGTAGGTGAGTCAGGATACTTCTGGCTCTCGAAGCAGACGCTGACGTGCTTCGGGTATTTCACACCATGCTTGCAGGCAATGCCCGTGCCTTGGAAGTTACCCGTATAAACCTGAATACCAGGCTCATTGGTATAGACTTCCATCAAGATACCGGTCGTCGGCGAGTAAAGGCTTGCGGCAACTACCTTGTCATTGCCCTTGCCATCCTTAAACGTGTTGAGGCACCAGTTGTGGTCGTAGCCTCCGGCATTCTTGATTTGATCAAACTTCGTGTCGTTGATGTACTTACCAATGGCGTGCGCCTTGCGGAAATCCATTGGGGTGCCATCCACCGGCTTGATCTCACCCGTTGGAATATACTTGGCATCCGATGGCGTGAACTTGTCGGCATTGATATACATTTCCTCGTTGTCGCATACTGTGGTGAGGTCGCCATTAAGGTTGAAGTAGGAGTGGTTGGTCATATTGACGACGGTCTCTTTGTCAGTAGTAGCGCGGAAGACGATGTCAAGCGTGTTGTCGCTCTTCAATGTATAAGTTGCAGTAGCCTTCACCGTACCGGGGAAGCCATTATCACCGTCGGGCGACGTGAGGGCAAAAGTCACCGAGGAATCGGTACGCTGCGTGATGTCATATACCTTATGCTGCCATCCCGTATTGGCACCGCCGTGGAGGCAGTTGCCGTTGTCGTTAGGTGTCAGCTGATAGGTCTTGCCGCCTACCACGAGCTTCGCGTCCTTGATGCGGTTGGCATAGCGGCCTACCGATGCACCATAGTCGGAAGCATATTTGACGGTATCGGCATACTGATGAATATTGTCATAAGAGCAGACAACATCCGTCGGCTTACCGTTCTTGTCCTTCACCGTAATAGAAACGATGCGGCCGCCATAATTCGTCAGACAGACCTCCATGCCATTTTTGTTGGTTAAGGTGACCAACTCGGTTTTCTTGCCGTTGATGGTCGAGTCGAAGTCGGCAGGATTCAAACCTGAGAGCGTTTTCGAACCGTCAGTTTGACCGCCGCCCTTGCATGCTGCAAGCAACAAGATGCATCCTGACAACAGTAACAATGCTTTTTTCATAGCTTTAACAGTTAACATTTATGATTGATTGGTTTCACACTGCAAAATAAACACTTTCTTTTTATAGAAACACTAAAACGGGGGAGAATATTTTGTCAACAATGAAAAAAACTGTATCTTTGCCCATTATAATAAGGTAAAAAGCATGCAAAAACGTCTGTTCCTCATTCTTATGCTGTCGGTCCTTTTCCTGTTGCCGACGCACGCCGTGTTAAAGGAGCGCAACATCGAAGGCACGCTCGCCATGCTGCGTATCGAACTCACAGAGCAGCATCATAGGCTTGAACGCCAATCGAGCCTCATGAAAAAGCAGCGCATGGAGGTGATGACCGACCTCATCACAGCCATGAACCGCAGTCAGCAAAATGCCATGATGCTTTACTCGCAGAAGAACGGATATGTTTTCGACCTGACCTACGCCTGCCATGAGGCCACCGAGCAATACCACAACTTCAAGACCAATGTGGCACCCTTCCGCACCTATGTGCAGAATGCCGACGGCGAGATTGCACGCTTCGACAGCCTTATCAACGACCTCAGTTCGATGTATATCCAGGCACTGCCCGAGAAATCGAAGATTGACCGCAATGTCTGCCTCACGCTCGCCGTCAACATCCGCCGCACGCTCAACTACAACCGGCAACAGATGAAGCAGTACATCGATATGTACAATATGACGGAAAGCCGACTGAAAAACCTCAACGACTATGCCATCAAACGGTATGGCGACATCCAGGCTTCCATCTTCACCAACGGCAACGCCGACTATCTGAAGATACTCATGAACCTCAGCCACGAAGTGAAGGAGACCACCGAGACCGTCATCGACAAATACCGACCGCAAAAGAAATACATGTCTGACTGGGATAGCCGCGTCATCCTGGGTCTGGCTGTCGTACTGCTGATTATCGGTGTCTTGGCCGCAGCAGCCAGTTATTTCATCATCGGCTTTATTGTCACCCAACTCCTCAAGCTTAATAAAGCCGACTTTATCCTCAAATGGCTCTTTGGCCAGGAGCGCAACAAGGCAGCCAAAGAGGATTTCAAGGCCAAGCGCTTCTGCATTATCCTTACGTTCACGGTCATCTCCTTCGCCATCATCCTCGGCATCGTACGCGTGAGCTGGAGCCAGAACTTCATCATCATGGCTTGCGGACTGCTTGTGGAATACGCCTGGCTGATGGGCGTCATCTTGCTTTCGTTGCTCATACGCCTCAACGGTGATCAGATACGACACGGCTTCCGCATCTATTCGCCCATCATGGCGATGTGTTTCATCGTCATTTCCTTCCGCATCATCCTCATCCCCAACGATTTGGTTGAGCTCATCTTCCCACCCATCCTGATTGCCTGCACCATCTGGCAGTGGCTGACCATCCGCCGCAACAAAGCCACATTGCCCTCAAGCGATGTGTTCTATGCCTACGTATCGCTCATTGCCTTCCTCGCCAGTGATGTTGCCTCATTCATTGGCTACACGCTGCTCTCGGTCGAGATGCTCATCTGGTGGACCATGCAGCTCACCTGTATCCTCACCATCACCTGCGTCTCCACGATGCTTAAGAAATACGGCAACAACCCGAAGCGACAGTTCTTCAGTGGCGACGCGCCCATCGGTCGCACATGGCTCTTCCAACTCGTTTATACGGCCGTATTGCCTATACTCGGCGCCCTGTCAATTCTGATTTCCATCTATTGGGCAGCCGACGTGTTCAACCTCAGCGACACCTGTTGGATGATCTTCAACACGCCGCTCGTTAAGTCAACGAAGATCACCTTCAGCATCATCCGCGCCGTGCAGGCAGTGGTGTTGTTCTTCCTTTTCTACTATGTCAACAAGGTTTCCATCCAAGCGCTGCATGCCCATCTGATGAACCGTGAACGGCGCAAGGCAGCCGAAGA
The DNA here is from genome assembly GCA_900315835.1 of uncultured Prevotella sp. Taxonomy (GTDB): domain Bacteria; phylum Bacteroidota; class Bacteroidia; order Bacteroidales; family Bacteroidaceae; genus Prevotella. Next base: position 112,112 of record ONAR01000017.1, on the reverse strand, counting down.
GAAGCGGAAGCCAAGTCCGCAGGTCGTCACGAGCCGCATCGCCATGTGGAAGAACTTCATCCAGGTGTTCATCTGGGGCTTGTGGATTCTCATCACGCTCGCCATCTTCAACATCGACAACTCCTGGATCGTTGCCATCTCTGCAGGTCTGTCCACTGGTATCGGTTTCGCTATGAAGGATATCCTCGAGAACATCTACTACGGCATCTCACTGATGGCCGGCCGCATCAAGGTAGGCGACTACATCTCAATTGAGGGCACACGCGGCACCGTCACGAGCATTTCTTACACTTCCACGACGCTTGAGGCGCTCGACGGCTCGGTCATCGCCTTCCAAAACGCGCAGCTCTTTACGAAGAACTACAAGAACCTGACGCGCAACCACGGCAACGAACTTGCCATCATACCCGTCGGCGTGGCCTACGGCTCCAAGGTGCCGCAGGTGAAGGAGGTCATCAGCAACGCCGTCGAGAGCATCAACAAAACCAACTACATCAAGTTTATCAAAGTCATCTTCACCGGCTTCGGCGACAACTCCATCGACTTCAAGATCCTTGCGTGGGTGGACTCCCGCAAGCAGGTCTATGCTGAGAGCGACATCCTTGAGGTGGTTTATAACGCGCTCAACGATGCCAACATCGAGATTCCTTACCCGCAGCGCGACGTGCATATCGTCTCCGACACCGCCCATCAGGTGCAGCATGCCGACTCACTGGACGAGGCTGAGAAAATGATCTTTAAAGACAAGAAAGCATGACCACCGCCATACAACAACCGCTTTTCATCGCAGGGCCCTGCGTCATTGAGTCACAGGCACTGCTCGACACCGTCGCCACCGAACTGGTAGCCATCAACAAGGCCTTAGGCACCGACATCATCTTCAAGGCTTCATTCGACAAGGCCAACCGCACGTCTATCCACTCCTTCCGCGGTCCGGGCCTCGAGAAAGGACTGCAGATGCTGGCCGACATCAAGGCAAAATACCAGTTGCGCATCACCACCGACATCCATGAGTCGTGGCAGGCCCAACCTGCGGGTGAGGTATGCGATGTGTTGCAGATTCCCGCCTTCCTCTGTCGCCAGACCGATCTGCTCGTCGCCGCAGCCAAGACCGGCCGCGTGGTCAACATCAAGAAAGCGCAGTTCCTCTCCGGCCGCGACATGCGCTACCCCGTGGAGAAGGCATTGGACAGCGGCGCCAAGGAGGTATGGCTCACCGAGCGCGGCAACTGCTTCGGCTACAACAACCTCGTCGTCGACTTCCGCAACATCCCCGACATGAAGGAGATTGTGCCGACGGTCATCATGGACTGCACACACAGCGTACAGCGCCCTTCGGCCGGCGACGGCAAGACAGTGGGCGACCGTAAGTTCGTACCCGCTATGGCCTTAGCCGCTAAGGCATTCGGCGCCACCGGCTACTTCTTCGAGGTTCATCCCGATCCTGACAAAGGCCTGTCAGATGCCGCCAACATGCTGGAGTTGAACAAGCTCCGCCCTCTCATCGAACAACTCATCAAATAATCGATATTCACTGTTATGGATTCCACCAACGGTCAACATAAGAAAACCGAACCGAAACTGTCAGCCGAAGAAAGGCTCCAACACTCTCAGGACTATGGCAAGAAATGCATCCGTGAGGAGGCACAGGCCCTACTCGACCTCATTCCTCAGATAGACGACAACTTCGAGCGCGCCGTCTCGTTGATGTTCCACTGCCACGGCAAGATTATCGTCACGGGCGTGGGCAAGAGCGGCAACATCGGTGCGAAGATTGCGGCAACACTGGCCTCAACGGGTACGCCGGCCTTTTTCATCAGTCCGCTCGACGCCTACCACGGCGACCTCGGCGCCATGACGTCTGACGATGTCGTGCTTGCCATCAGCAACTCAGGGCAGACCGACGAACTGCTGCGTTTCATCCCCATCCTGCTCCACATGCAGGTGCCCATCATCGGCATGAGCCGCAACCCGGAGTCGTTGCTGGCCAAATACTCCACCGTGCATCTGAAGGTGTTCGTCGACCACGAGGCTTGTCCGCTCAATCTTGCCCCGACATCGTCTACCACAGCCGCATTGGCTATGGGTGACGCCTTGGCGGTGGCGCTCATGCAGGTGCGCGACTTCCGGCCTCGCGATTTCGCCCAGTTCCATCCGGGTGGTGAGCTCGGTAAGCGGTTGCTGACGCAGGCCAGCGACGTCATGCGCACCGACGACCTGCCCATCGTTCCGAGCGACATGCACCTGGGGCAGGCCATCATCGAGGTGTCGAAAGGCAAGCTCGGTCTCGGCGTATCAATCGACGACGACCGGCGCGTCATCGGCATCATCACCGACGGCGACATCCGCAGAGCCATGGAGCGCTGGCAGGCGCAGTTCTTCGACCACACCGTTTCCGACATCATGACGCGCGAACCCAAACGCGTCACACCGACAACCAAGGTGATGGAAATACAGCGCCTCATGCACCGCTATAAGATTCACTCCGTCCTCGTCTGCGACAACGAGCGCCATCTCTTGGGCATCGTCGACAGCTACGCCTCGTCAATGCTGAACCAGTAAGACCGACGCTGAACTCGTGAGGCTGATGCCGACCCATTAATATAAAGGATTGATTTTCAGGAATGCATATAAGGATTATCCGACTGTTTGGTCTGTGGCTGCTGATGACCGTCATGGTGATGACGACCCCGCTGCAGGCGCAGACCAGCGACTCGCTCATCGTAAACCATCTCAGGGAATGCGGCATATCGTTTTCCCACGACAACTCCGTGACACTGCTGATGAACGGACAGGAGAAGTTCGACGACCTCTTCAAGGCCATCGACCAGGCCCGCAGCAGCATCCACATGGAATATTTCAATTTCCGCAACGATTCCATCAACCGCGTGCTCATGTCACACCTCGCGCCGAAAGTGAAGCAAGGGGTGGAGGTGCGTCTGCTGTTCGACGCCTTCGGCAACTCGTCCAACAACAGTCCGATGCGTAAGGCCGATATCAAGCGCATCCGCGACCTCGGCATCGAGATCTATGAGTTCGACCCCATCCGCTTTCCCTGGGTCAACCACGTCTTCAGCCGCGACCACCGCAAGATAGTGGTCATCGACGGCCAGATTGCCTACACCGGTGGCATGAACGTGGCCGACTACTACATCAACGGCACTAAGCAGGTGGGGTCGTGGCATGACATGCACTGCCGCATTCAAGGCACTGAGGTCAACACGCTGCAAAGTATTTTCCTGAAGATATGGAATAAGGTGTCGAAGCAGAATGTTCATGGTGCAAAGTATTTCCGCGGCCTCGGTCACGACGACTATTTCCATGGCCTGAAGCCGGACACCTGCTGCACGGCGGGACATAAGATGGTGGGCATCATCAACCGCGAGCCGCGCACATCCAACAAGATTATCCGCGAGTTCTATACCAATGCCATACGCTATGCGAAGGACAGCATCAAACTTATCAACCCTTACTTCACGCTCAACCATGCGCTGAAGAAAGCCTTGCGCGATGCCGCCAAACGTGGCGTGAAGGTGGAGATCATGCTTTCGGTAAAGAGCGACATTCCATTGACGCCGGACTGCGGTTTCTACAATGCCCATAAACTCATGAAGCACGGGTGCACAGTGTGGCTTTATAAACCGGGCTTCCATCATACGAAAATCATCATGGTCGATGGCCGTTTCTGCACCGTCGGCTCGGCCAACCTCAATGCGCGCAGCCTCTCGTGGGACTACGAGGAGAATGCGGTCATCATCGACCCCTGCACCACACGTGAGCTCAACGACTTGTTTGAGCGGCAGAAGCCGGACTCCTTCATCCTCACGCCGGAGTCATGGAACCAATGGCGCAAGCCCTCGCAGAAGTTCCGCGGCTGGTTCGCCCACCTGCTCACGCCCTTCCTTTAGGTATTAGTGTAGGGGTTCAAAGGCCACTACACTGGCTCAAAGGCTCCAATCATCTCATTTCTCCCCCTCCTTCGGAGGGGGCTGGGGGGGAGGCGACTTCTAATACCCCCTCCTCGCTCACGGTGAAATGGATGTCGTGACCCATAAACGGCATACCGTATACGCGGGTGGCATCATGCTGGTAATGCGGGCGGGGGTCAAGGGCCAGCACCTTACACAACGCCTGCAACTCACTCTCCGTGAATAGGGCCTTCACCGCATCGGGCACATGCACCTTCAACAGACGCGTCGCATGCTGGTCGACGAAGCCCGACCTGGCACCGGCGTGGCAGTCGGCATAGGTCACATAAGGCTTGATGTCGTAGACAGGCGTGCCATCCATCAGATCGGCGCCGAGAACATGAATGACCGGCCCCTTCGGCGTCTCCCATTCGATATGCGACAACCGCACCGACGACAAGCCCAACGCATTAGGGCGGTAAGGTGACCGCGTGGCGAAGACGCCCATACGCACATTACCGCCGAGGACCGGCGGACGCACCACCGGACTGACTGCCGCATGACGGTTGGCTGAGAACGCCCAAATCAACCACAGATAATCAAACGCATCGAGGCCGCGCAGGGCATCGGCATTGCGGTAGGCCGGCTCAAAGACAATCGTTCCCTCCAACTCCTCCACGAGTCCGCTCTGCTTAGGTACGCCGAACTTCGACGTGAACGGGGAATGGAAACGGGCAATGGGCGTAATCTCCATAAGACGTTAGAACTTAAATATCGTAAACGTAGCGAGGATGAGGATGGTGGCCAGTTCAATGCCACACACCATCGACGGTGTATAGAGCTTACAACAGTTCGGATGGGGCTTGAAGGTCTCTGTCGTCTTATGCATCGTCCAACGGAAGAAGGCGTAGATAATAGTGGCGTTGATCCAACCCACGAGGCAACCCAACAACACATCACCGACATAATGCACGCCGAGATAGACGCGTGAGTAGCACATCAGGATGGCCCAAGCCGCGAACACCTTTGACAACACACTCCTTCGGAAGACATAATAGACGAACACAGCCGTACCGAAGCAATTGGCCGCGTGAGCCGAGGGGAAGCCGTAGCGACCGCCGCGGTAGCCGTCGACGACATGGATGAAAGCCGAGATGGGATTCATCGGATTGGATGGCCGCAGACGCCCGATAAACGGACGGATGAGCGAGGAGCTCACCTGGTCGTTGACCGCCACCAACAGGATGGTCACCGCAAGGCACGCCACGTTGACGCGCCAGGGGAAGTTGCGCATCATCACGATGAACAGGCTCAGGTAAAGGGGTATCCAAATGAACCTGCCGGTGTATATCATCATGAAGTTGTCCAGATAGCTGCAATGCATGCCGTTAATAAACAGCGTCGCATTGGTGTCGAGCGTCTGGAGGAAAGTGAGGAGCGTTTGCATGTGAGTTTATGAGTTCGTGAGTTTGTTTATGAGTTTAGCGCCTCCTTGCAATATCGTCGAAGAGCACTTGAAGGAAGGCCTGACCGTAGGCGAGGTTGTGGCCTCTGCGGGGACCGGCGTCTACCATCACACGGCGCTGTTTGTTGTCGAAGATCAGTTGGTTGTCGTCGGTCACCATCCCGAATCCGTCGTTCATCATGAAGTAGGCGTAATGCCGCACCGTGGGATCGAAGAGGTCCTTGCTGAACAGCATGTCGCGGTGGGTCAGCCCCAACTGCCCCAGCACCGTCGCCGCGATGTCTTGCTGTGAGCCTAAGGTAGCCACCTCGCGAGGCCGCATCACCGCACCGCCAGTCCAGATCATCGGAATATGGAAGCGGGTCACCACGTAGTCGGAGATGTCGCCGGGCCAAGCTCCGAGATGGTCAGGCACGAGGATGACGAGGCTGTTGTTCCACCGCCCCGACGCCTTCAGTTGTCTGACGAAGCCGCCCACACACGAGTCGGTATAGGCGAAGGCATTGAGCGTCTTGTCGCTGAGCCGGTGGTAAGGCACATCAAACGGCTCATGCGAACTGGAGGTCTGTACGACGGTGAACGTCGGCCGCCGCGTCTGCTTGGTCTTGAGGTCGGCCTCCACACGGTTGAAGAGCAGATGGTCGGGCACACCCCACTTGCTCAGCCGCGACGACAGGGGGAAGTCCTTGTCCTCGACGATGCGTTGGAAGCCCTGGTTATGGAGGAATGACCGCATATTGGTGAAGTCGGCGTCGCCACCATAATAATATTGCAAGTCGTAGCCCGCATGGCCGAGATGACCGGCCAGCGACGGCAGCGTCTCGGTCTTACGCGGATATTTCATCAGACTCAGCGCCCCGGGAGCCGGGTAGCCGAGGAGAATGGAGACGAGGCCGCGGTCGGTGCGGAAGCCGTTGGCATAGAAGCGGTTGAAATAGACGCCCTCACGCTTGAGGCGGTTCAACTCCGGAGTCACTCCCTTCACTTGGGTCAGCGTATCGGAGAAGCTCTCCATTATAATAAGGTATATGTCGGGTCTCGACTTGGCGTTGATGACCTGCTGATGAATGGAGTCGGTCTTCACGGGGGCATTGAGCTCAGCGAAGAGGCGGTGGGCCCGGCCATCGTTCATGAAGCGGTAGGCATGGGCAAAGTCCTCCTGATGGCTCACGCTCTCCAAGAAGGAGAACAATGGGTTGACGGCCGCATGGTTCAGTGTCTGGTCGGCGCAGAAATACGCCTGACCGGTATTCATCGTCGACACGGTGACGCCACCGCGGATGAAGAGGAAGAGCACTCCGTTGAGCAGCAACAGGGGCAGCCACTGCCAGTGGCCGGGGCGCCGATCGAAAGCATCCTTGCCATAGACCATCCACAACGGATGGAAGCAGAGACCGATGACGCCCGACACCACGACGATGGCAACCACACCCAACAGCGCCTGCCACCAGGTGACGCTGGCCATGGCGGCCGACGGCGACGAAGTGATGAAGAACAGCGGGGTGGCGTCGAGGGGGAAATGCCAATAACCGTAGAGGGCGATATTGGCGACGAAGGCGACAGCCACGATCAGCGAGGCGATGGCGAACCATACGCGCACCGCCATCATCAGCCAACGGCTGGCGCGCTCACCCGACAAGCCGCGGAATGGAATGGCGCTCAATAAGAGGATGATGGCGGGAACAGCGGTCAGATAACCGGCAACTGAACAATCGAGCTTCAGACCATGCCACACCACGGGGACCACATGACGCAGTCCACCGTAGATCATCAAAAAGATTGGTTTCTGAATAGCGAAGAGCAGTGTCCATAGGATGAAGGTGGACACGACCAACCAGCATTTCTTCTTCATTAGCTCAGCAGCGACGCCATTTTATCAAATAAACGGGGCCAGGTCATCCCAGAGCGTGGTCTTATTGCCTTTTGTCAACTCAAACCAAGGGGCCTCGTCGCGCAGCGAGATGTCGTCGTATTCGAACGGCACCACCACGGTGTCCTTGCCGTCGGGCATGACGAGTCCCATCTTGCCGTTCTTCTCAGCGATGACGGGCATTGACAGAAGGTCATCGACATAGACGTAGGGCGTGCGCAGGAAGTCGTATTGCGGATGGAGCAGCACACGGCCGTCATATTCCACCATACCGTACTTCCCGTCTTGCTCCACAATCTTATGGAAACGGAGGTAGATGCCTTTGAAGCGCTCTACATAGAACGTCATCGTGTCCTTGTCGGCAATCATCTGCTCGAAATAGTCATACGAGTCGCAGAAGTTGGCCATCGACCGGGCGACGAGCATCCGCCAGTCCATATTCTCCACCAGTCGGCGGTTGCGGTCGATATAGCGGGTCATGATATGCTCGCGCTCGGGCACGGACAGCACGTCGAGGCGTTTCTCCACGCTCTCGAGCATCGTCATGGAACCGTGCGCCTTGATATAGCGATGAATCTGTCGACCCATCTCATTGCAGAAGAACTTCTCTATCTGCGTGATCTCTATCTCATCTCTAAATAAGCCATCCATATAGCGAGTCGGTTAAATGTTTCCTAATTGCAAATTTACTAACTCTGCTTCACATGACCAAGCATTTGGTAAGTTTTTTTAATAAGGGCCTCTCCCAGGGGGCTACAGATCCACCACTGTTATCCCCGCTCCGCCAAACCGCACATCCTCGTCGCGGAAGCTGCTGACGCTGGGCTCAGCCGAGAGGTACTGGCGGATGAGCTGTTGCAGGATGCCGTTGCCCTTACCATGAAGGATACGCACACGGGGCACTCCCATGAGGATGGCGTCGTCGATGAAATACCTCACAGCCGTCAGCGCCTCATCGCCACGCATACCGCGCACGTCAAGGTCCTGACGGAAATTCTTCCGATGGTCGTCGATGGTGTCCTGGGTCACATGCGATACGCGGAACGACTGCAGCTTATCGGTCAGCTCATCCATCTTCGTCTTCGTTCCAACGCCCGATGCACCGGCCGATGCACCGCCCGATGCACCATCAGCCGCACCATTGCCCGATGCCCCGCCGCTCGTCTGCACAACCAACTGCAACCGGTTGAGCGGCACATTGGTGTGCATATCGCCAATGGCGACGACGCCGTTCTTGCCGTTGATGCGCTCGAGGATGCCCTTCGACTGCAGGCCCTTCAGCTGCACCGCATCGCCGACAGCCAACGGACGGTCGACCGACGGCTTCTGAACCGGCGCCTTACCACCCTCGGCGGCTTCCTTCGCACGCTTGGCTTTCCGTTCGGCTTTGCGGCGCTTGCGGGCCTCAATCTGCTCCACCTTCTTCTGGAAGTCCTCGTCGGTGAGCAGACCGGCGCCCATGCGCTTCGTATGGTCCTGCCAACTGTCGTCGCTCACCGACTGCTTAAACGTGTCGAGCTCGGCGCGAATCTGGCGGGTGGCCTCCTTCTCGGCCTGCTCCTCCTTGATGGTGCGTATGGCGTTCTCAATGCGTTTGTTGCTCTCGCGCAACAAGTCCTCGGCCTGCTGACGCGCCTTGTCGAGGATGGCCTTACGGTCGCGCGCCACATCGTTGACACCTGACTCATACTGGTCGATGCGGCGTTGCAGCTCCTTCTCTTTCTCATGGATGGTGGCACGCTTCTGCTCCCAGTAGCGCTTGTCGCGCACGATGTCCTGCAGGTAGTTGTCGCTCTGGATATAGTCCGACCCGACGATGTCTGACGCATGTTTGATGACCTTCTCCGGCAGTCCAATCTTCCGCGCTATCTCAATGGCGAAGCTACTGCCGGGGCGACCGATGGCCAACTGAAACAGCGGCCGCATCTCATGGCGGTCGTAGAGCATCGCACCGTTGACCACGCCGTCGTGACTCTTGGCGAAATGCTTCAGGTTCTGGTAGTGGGTGGTGATGACGGCCCATGCCTTCTCCTGGCAGAACTCCTCCAGCACGCTCTCGGCGATGGCGCCGCCAATCTGCGGCTCAGTGCCGGTGCCCATCTCGTCGATGAGGATAAGCGAACGGTCGGAGGCCTGACGCATCATCACCTTCATATTCATCAAATGCGACGAATAGGTCGAGAGGTCATTCTCCAAGCTCTGCTCGTCGCCGATGTCAATCATCACATCTTTAAATACACCGCAGCGGCTGCGCGACCACACGGGGATGCTCAGTCCGGTCTGCAGCATATACTGCAGCAGTCCGACGGTCTTCAGACACACCGACTTACCGCCGGCGTTGGGACCGGAGATAATCAGCATGCGCTCCTCGGGCTTCAGCATGATGTCGAGGGGCACGATGCGGTCTTTCAGATGGAGCTCAAGCAGCGGATGGCGCGCCCTGATCCAGTCGATGAGTGGCGTGGCCTGCACCTGCGGCTCAAAGGCATCCATCGTCTTGGCCAACCGCGCCTTGGCTTGGATGAAATCGATTTGAGCCAGGAAAGCGAACGAGTCGAGTATCTCACGTACATGGGGCCGGATGCGGGCCGACATCACCGTGAGGATGCGGATGACCTCCTGCCGTTCCTCGGCCTCGAGTTCCCTGACGTGGTTGTTGGCCTCGACGACCTCGGTGGGCTCAATATAGACGGTGCGGCCGGTGGCGCTCTCGTCGTGGACGATGCCCTGTATCTTCCGCTTCATCGACGGCATGACGGGAATGACCAACCGGCCGTCGCGCAGCGTAGGCGTCACGTCTTTATCCACGACGCCGTCGCTCTGGGCCGACCGCAGGATGCGGTTGAGGATGCCGGAGATGGAACTCTCGGCGGCCGCTAACTCCTTGCGGATGCGGAACAGCTCGGGCGACGCGTTGTCGCGCAGGTGGCCGAACTTATCGATAATCTGGTTGATCTGCTGAACAAGGATGGGGAAGGTTGCCACGCCGTCGGCCAAGTCATGCAGCGCGGGGTAAAGCCATTTCTTCAATACGGGCAGGTCACCGGCGCCGCCCTCCGCAGCCCCATCGGCCTCGACGCCATCATCCGACGTCTCAATGGCCTCACCTTGGTAAAGGAAGTCGACGAGGGCATTGATGGTCTCCAACGACCGTTTGATGTCGAACAGCTCCGACTCCTCAAGCCATGTGTTCTGGATGCGCACGCGTTTCAGCGCCTCGCGCATGTCGAAGCAGTTGGTCAACGGGAAGTCAACGTTGCCATCGGCGATGGCCCGCATCTCTCTGATCTGGGCCATCCACTGGTTAATCTGTTCGGCGTCGTCGGTGAAAGTCATCTCGTCGACGAGGCTCTTGCCGAGGGTGGAGAGGCATTGGGCCTTCACCATCTCCCGCACCTTGTCAAATCCCAGTTTGTTCTCTATATTCTTTGGATACAGCATGCTGTTTGATTATATCACAAAGGTACAAAGAATAAAACAAACTGCCAACAATTCTCCGTGATTCTTGTATGCTGCCTTAGGATAATCTCCCCCCGATGCCGCAGATCTCGCAGATGTCGGCGTTATTCTTTTTCACGCTGATGACGCAGATCTAGCAGATTACTGTTATACCTTCGATTCCGCAGATTTTTCGGCGCAGCGGATAAAGTCCGTGGAGGTATGCAACCTTGGTAGCAGTGTAGTGGCCGGCCTGGTGCCGGCCACCAACCGCGGAGCGGTTGCGGTGAATAGCCCGGGGATGAGCGAAGCGATTCCCCGGGGGTAGGAATCACCGGTGGGATTATTCATTTAGTTTACCAACCGCGGAGCGGTTGCGGTGAATAGCCCGGGGATGAGCGAAGCGATTCCCCGGGGGTAGGGAACACCGGTGGGATTATTCATTTTACCCCGTAGGGGTTGCGGCAAGACATAGCAGTGCGATAGATAATTTGGTAGACCAAAATTTCTTGGACGATGAATGCCGTATCCGAACCATCGTTTCGCCGGAACCCCTACGGGGTAATATGAATAAGCTCACCGACAAACCTCTCTTCCCGGGGTTTCGCTGACGCTCAACCCCGGGCTATCTTCCGCAACCGCTTCGCGGTTGATATTTATTCGTTCGCTACGAGCTACGATATTACGGATTAATGATTCTATCTATCAAATACTTATAGACTTGAGTAATTTGAATTATTATCCCTCAGCACTCTCAGCAGTATAATAATTATTTGATATACAGATAGATGCGGCAATCCATCGGGCGCAAAAGTATCCGCAAACCCTCAGCGAAGTCTCAGCGAAGTCGGAAGACGGTAGACTGAAGTCGGAAGTTATTAGAAGTCCAGAAGTCCAGAAGTCCAGAAGACAGAAGTCCAGTCATTACAATAAGCGGAAGACCGAAGTCGTGAGAAAGAAGTCCAGAAGTCCAGAAGACAGAAGTCCAGAAGACAGAAGACAGAAGTCCAGTCATTACAATAAGCAGAAGTAGGAGCGTCGGCATTCCTGCCGACGAAGCAGCCAGTGTAGTGGCCGGTCTTGTGCCGGCCACCAACCGCCTTGTGATAACTACAAGCCGTCGATAGGGCCTTTGCGATAGCTATGGTATCGCGGTGCGATAACTATGGTATCGCGATGCGATAACTATGGTATCGATGGTATCGCGGTGCGATAACTATGGTATCGCGATGCGATAACTATGGTATCGCGGTGCGATAACTATGGTATCGCGGTGCGATAGCTATGGTATCGCGAATCGATAGAGACGCTGCACAGCAGCGTCCTACAGAACCGCAGCAGCGTCCTACAGAACTGCAGAGATGCGCAATTCAGCCCGCTGAGGGTTGCTGAGGGTTTGCTGAGGGTTTGCGAGGTCTTCTGCGCCTACTTTTCGGTTATATCTTTTTGAGTGACAACAAGTTGTAACATTGCTGAGACTGCTGAGGGATAAAAACAAAAAATGTAGGAGCGTCGGCATTCCTGCCGACGGCCTATAAACTATTTCAGTTGACTGATGTAGCCGAGCACCTCGCGGCACTTGTCGGTGACATACTGCCAATCCTTGGCTGCAACCTTATCCTTGGGGAAGAGCTTGCTGCCCATGCCAACACTCATGGCGCCTGCACCGAACCAGTCCTTCATGCTCTCCTCGGTCGGAGCCACACCACCGGTGACCATCAGTTTGCTCCAAGGCAATGGACCAAGGATGTCTTTGATGAACTTCGGCGTGAGGACACTGCCGGGGAAGCACTTCACGATGTAGCTGCCCAGCTCCTGCGCGGTGCTGACCTCGCTCACCGAACCGCAACCCGGTACATAAGGCACGCAACGACGGTTGCAAACGCGAGAGACCTCGGGGTTGAGCAACGGACTCACCACGAAGTCGGCGCCCATCTGCATGTAAAGCACGGCCGTCGGTGCGTCGATGACGGTACCTACACCCAATGCCAGTTCGGGGCACTCGCTGCGCACGAACTTGATGACGTGCGCAAACACCTCGTGAGCGAAGTCACCACGATTGGTGAACTCGAAGGCGCGCACGCCACCGTCGTAACAAGCCTTGATGACCGATTGGGCCACCTCAACGTCGGCATTGTAGAATACGGGCACCATGCCCGTAGCTGCTATCTTTTGATAAACTTCTATTTGATTAAACTTAGCCATAATTTATTCCATTTAATACGATATTGTACCACTGCATTACCGCTGTACACGTCCGCTGCCGTCGCCGCCAGCTAAGGCCTCCACCTCAGCAGTGCTGACGAGGTTGTAGTCGCCGGGGATGGTATGCTTCAATGCCGATGCAGCCACAGCAAACTCGAGGGCCTCGCCCTGCGTCTTCTTCGTCAGCAAGCCATGAATGAGACCACCGGCAAAGCTGTCGCCACCGCCGACACGGTCAACAATGGGCAGAATGTCGTAATGGCGCGACTCATAGAACTCATCGCCATTGTAGATGATGGCCTTCCAGCCATTGTGGGAAGCAGAGTGAGACTCACGCAGCGTAGAGACGACATATTTGAAATCGAACTGCTTGAGCATCTGACGGAAGATGCCCTTATAGCCCTCGGCGTCGGTGCGGCCAGCCTCAACATCGGCATCGGGCTTGAAGCCGAGGCAGAGCTGAGCATCCTCCTCGTTGCCGATGCAGACATCGACATACTGCATCAGCGGACGCATGATGCGCTGCGCCTTCTCCGAGCTCCACAGCTTCTTGCGGAAGTTGAGGTCGCAGCTGACGGTCACGTTGTGGCGCTTGGCAGCCTTGCAGGCCTCCTCGACGATGGCGGCAGCCTTGTCGGAGATGGCCGGGGTGATGCCCGTCCAGTGGAACCACACGGCATCCTCCATAATCTTGTCGAAATCGAAATCACTTACTTCGGCCTCGGCAATGGCTGAATGGGCGCGGTCATAGATTACCTTCGAAGGACGCATGGCCGAACCGGTCTCGCAATAGTAGATGCCGATGCGGTCGCCACCGCGTACAATGTATTGTGTGTCAACACCATAACGGCGCAGTGAGTTGACGGCAGCCTGACCGATCTCGTGGGCAGGCAGTTTGCTGACGAAGCAGCTCTCATGGCCGTAGTTGGCCAGGCTGACGGCCACATTGGCCTCGCCGCCACCGAAGATGACGTCGAACTTGTCGGCCTGAACGAAACGGCTGTTGCCAGCCGGAGACAGACGAAGCATAAGTTCCCCTAAGGTAACAATTTTGTTCTTCATTTTAACTCTTTTATTTTAGGTAAAAAACGTTGTTGCTTAATGATGCGCGCCCTGTCCCGGCCTGAAGGCCGTGGGCAGGGTTGGCACCTTATCTGAGGTCTGGAATCTTCACCGTCTGCATGTCGGTATAGACCAGGTTTTCTCCGGCCATGCCCCAGATGAAAGTGTAGTTGCTCGTTCCGGCAGCGCAGTGGATGCTCCATTGCGGCGAGATGACGGCTTGCTCGTTGTTCAGCCAGATGGGGCGCGTCTCCTGCGGCTCACCCATGATGTGGAGGATCTTCTGACCCTCGGGCACCTTATAATACATATAAGCCTCCATGCGGCGCAGGTGGGTGTGGGCCGGCATCGTATTCCACACCGAACCGGTCTTCAGTTCGGTGATACCCATCTGCAGCTGGCAGGTGCGCACACCGGCGACGCCGTCGATAAGCATCTGATGGATAACGCGGTCGTTGCTCTCGGCCATTGAACCGGCCTTGATGTTGTTGGCTTCCTTCAGCGTCACCTTCTTCGTGGGGTACTCGCACTGGGCGGGCGCCGAGTTCATATAGAACTTAGCCGGATTGGCGGCATCCTTGCTTGAGAGTACAATCTCCTTGTTGGCCTTGTCGGTAGCGCGGCCAACATAGAGCGCCTCCTGGAAGTCGAGGTCGTAGCTCTTGCCGTCGACGGTCACCACACCGGGGCCCCCGATATTGATGATGCCAATCTCACGGTTGTCGAGCAACCGGCGTTTGTCGTTGGGCTTCTCGGTATAGAGCGGTGCGATGCTCGTCAGCTTCAGCGGAGTGGCTGTGGGTTCAGCGCCACCGATGAGCAGACGGTCGAAGAGCGTATAGGTCCAGTTGACCTCGCCTGGGGCAAACACCTTCTCGATGGCATACTCGGCACGCAGACGGTCGGTGTCGTAATGCTTCGCGTCGGCCGGCGACGACGGCCAGCGCGTATTATAATAGGTGTAACTATTCTCTGCCTTCACCTCATAGCCCTGCGCCCAGGTGCAGACGCTGGCGCAAAGGAAGGCGGCAAACAAAACAAGTTTCTTCATTTTATCAGTTACTTTCAGTGTTATTATTAATCTGCTGCTTTGCCAGGCGCTCATCCTTGACGATGAGGCGGCGGTTGACCAACATGAGTGCAACGGTGATGACGACGAGAATGGCGGCACCAATCCACTTGATGTATTTCATCAGGGCATAGATGGTGTAGCCAAAGAGCGACGAGGCGAAGTCGATGCTGCCGGCCTCGAACCCGTCAGGCACCTTGGCGGCCTTATCGCCGGTTGCCGCGAACACGGCCGAAGCGGCTTTGGTGAAGTCAGGCGCCATATCGGTGACGAAATACAAACCGATGGTCAAAGCCACCAGACCGATGATGAGCGTCTTCACCACATTGCCCTTGGTATAGGGCAAGACGATGGGAAAGAGGTAGAACATGCCGGCCAGCGAAGCCAAGGGCAAGAACTGGTTGCCGGGCACGACGACTGCCACAGCGATGATCACCGGAATCAGGATGAGTGAGCACACGAGCGTGGTAGGGTGGCCGATGACCAGCGCCGGACTCATGCCGATATGCACCTTCTTACCCTTGAAACGGCGGTCAACAACCTCCTTGGTCTTGTCGGAGATAGGCATCAAACCATCGATGAAGAGCTTGGTGATGCGCGGAATGAGTTCCATCACCGCACCCATGATCACACCGAGCGACAGCACTCCCTTGACATCCTGATGGGCTGCCAAGGCGATGAGCATACCGACGATGACACCCAGCACCAGGGGCTCGGCCAATACGCCGAACTTACACTTCATGCCCTCGGCATCGAGGTCGAGCTTGGAGAAACCGGGGATCTTCTCCAACAGCCAGCCGATAGCCAGCGCAAACGGCATGAAACTCTGGCAGAAAGGCTGCGGAATAGAGATGCCTGGCAGGTTGTAGTAGCGCTGGAAGCGGTCGGCCGTAAGGTCGGCACAAACCAGCGTAATCATGTAGCAGACGATGGCGGCGAAGTAACCCCACAGCAGGCTCTGGTCGAAGACGAAATAAACCACGGCGCCAATGAAGGCGAAATGCCAGTAGTTCCACAGGTCGATATTCACCGTGCGTGTGGTCTTCGTGATGAGCATCAGGAAGTTGATACCCAAGCAGATAGGGATGATGAGCGCCCCCACGGCCGTGTTGTAGGCCACGGCGGCGGCAGCAGGCCAACCCATATCGAAGACGTTGAGCTGCAGATGGTAGATCTGAGAGATAGCCGTGAGCGGGTCGCTGAAGTTGGTGGTGAGCAGTGAGGTGACAATGCCCAAACCAACGAAGCCGACGCCCACGTAAAGACCCGACTTAAGCGCCTTGCCAAATTTCATGCCTATACACACACCAATGATGGTGAAGAGGATAGGCATCATGACCGAGGCGCCCAAGGAGATGATATATGAGAATACGTTCATGATTACTTCGGCTGCTTACCAATATATGCTAAGATACCACCATCGACATAGAGAATGTGGCCATTGACGAAGTCGGAAGCCGGTGAAGCGAGGAATACAGCTGGTCCCTGCAGGTCCTCAACGGTGCCCCAGCGGGCTGCCGGTGTCTTGGAAATGATGAAGGCATCGAAGGGGTGACGGCTGCCATCGGGCTGGCGCTCACGCAGCGGAGCTGTCTGTGAGGTAGCGATATAGCCCGGGCCAATGCCGTTGCACTGGATGTTGTATTCACCGAATTCGGAGCAGATATTGCGGGTAAGCATCTTCAGTCCACCCTTAGCGGCAGCGTAAGCCGACACCGTCTCGCGACCGAGCTCACTCATCATCGAACAGATATTGATGATCTTGCCGTGGCCGAGGCGCTTCATGCCGGGGATGACAGCCTTCGACACGATGAAAGGTGCATTGAGGTCGGTGTCAACAACCTTGCGGAACTCCTCGACG
Organism: uncultured Prevotella sp.; assembly: GCA_900315835.1. GTDB lineage: Bacteria > Bacteroidota > Bacteroidia > Bacteroidales > Bacteroidaceae > Prevotella. The sequence continues at coordinate 95,234 of ONAR01000017.1, read as the reverse complement.
CTCATCTCCTCCATCGGAATGCGGCGGATGATGCCGGCATTGTTGACAAGGATGTCGATGGTGCCAATCTCCTGCTCAATCTGTGCCACCATCTGCTGCACAGCCTTCTCATCGCATACATCACATACGTATCCGCGGATGTCGTTATAACCGTCAGCATGATACTGAGCCAGTCCGCGCTCAAGCGACTTGGCATTACTGCTGTTGAACACAACTTTGGCGCCAGCATCCATATAAGCTTCGGCAATAGCCATTCCAATACCATGTGAGGCACCTGTGACAAGGGCCACTCTGTCTTTAAGAGAGAAACTTACCATGATTTTATAATTTATAATTAGTTTTTATAATGTCTCCATATTATTTTACGTATGAGCCGCGCAAACTACATAAGGCCATCCCCTTTATTTTGCCATTGTGTTTGATTTTTCATATTTTCTTTGCTGCAAAATGATTTTTTACTACTTTTGCACGGGGTTAGCGCAATGAGAATGCTCTAATCATTAGTATCTCTTTCCTGCAAAAGTACAAAACATTCATCGTAACGGCGAAGAAAATCTTGGATTTTTTGGCCTCAAAACGGGGGTGCAGGCGGTTGGGAATGACTCTTTGGACAAAATCGAACGTATTTGAACAAAATCGAAAGCAAATCATATATGAAGATGAAAACTAAATTCTTATTTGTTGCGCTATTAGGTATTAGCTGTAACCTGCAAGCTCAGGAACTGAAGCTGACCGTGACCAATCCTTCCGACCGCCAGCGTCAGGAGGTCGTATCAACCGATGCCCGCCGTGTCTGTCGGCTGTTAGGTCATAATGGTCTGCGCGTGTTCAACGCCCGTGGTGTGCAGGTCGACTATCAGATTACACACGACAGTCTGTTGCTTGTCGATGCCTCGGTGCGTCCGCATGAGACCACAACGTTTATCCTGCGGCCGGGTAAAGCAGAGCCGATGCACGTGTGGGTGAGCGGCGCATTATATAAGGAACGCGAGGACGACATCGCCTGGGAGAATGACCGTTGCGCCTACCGTGTCTATGGTCCGGCATTGCAGCGGACGGGCGAGAAGGCTTACGGCGTAGACGTGTGGGTGAAAAATACGCCCGAGATTGTCGCACCTGAGCGCTACCGCCTCAACCTCGAGGGTGTGAAGATGAAGAAAGCCAATCCGGCCAAGGGCGATTCCCTGCTGTTGAACCGCTCTTTCCATGTCGACCACGGCTATGGCTACGACCCCTATATGGTCGGTGCCACACTGGGTTGCGGCGCACCCGCCATTCTGTTGGGCGACAGTCTGGTCATGCCCTATTGCTACCGCGACTATGAGATTCTCGACAATGGACCGCTGCGCTTCACGCTGTCGCTGACCTTCAATCCAGCCCGCATCAATGGTCAGACCGTCACCGAGCATCGTGTGATGCAGTTGGACAAGGGGCGCCATCTCAATAAGATTACCGTGTGGTATGACGGCTTGCGTCGTCCCGCCGAGGTGGCTGGCGGTTTCGTTGTCCACGAAAAAGATACGACCACACTGCGCATCAACGCCCACAAAGCCCTTTATGCCGATCCAACCGACAATATGGAAGGCAATAACTGTCAGGTGTATATCGGCGGCATCTTCCCCGGCGCCACTACGCGCTATCTGCCGCTCCACACCCTGACAAGTGGTGCCACCGGTCATGCCGTGGGCATCAAGAAGGTGGCCAATCGTGAGCCGCTCACCTACTATGTGGGTGCCGCATGGAGTGGTTACGACGTGCGCACGATGAACCAGTGGCAAGCTGTGATGGACGACGAGGAGGCCAACCTGCGGGAACCGTTGCGGGTGGAGGTCAAGTAGTTAACCCTGTATGTATTGGTTGACCACCTGTTCGGCGCGGTCGTACAGCTGTTGCTCAGATTCAGCGGTGACAGGCTGTATGCCGTGCAACGCCCGCTGCATGCGCTGGGCAAAGGCCGACACCGGTTGGCGCAGATGCTGACGGATTTCGATATAACGCTGCAGCTCATAAGCCGCACGATGAGGATAACCCACCTTGAGGCGCACAGCCAACTCAAGGTGGTATCTCGCCGCATATTCCGGGCGCCGCTGTCTCACCACCGCCATGCAGCAGAGGGCAAGACGCAGCTTTTCGTCGGTGACAAGCTTTGACAACTCCACGTAGAGGTAGCTGTCGTGATAACGCAACAGCATGCGCTTGTAGAGACTGATGGCCTTGTCGTTCTGCCCCACCAATGCATGCATCTGAGCCAGATGGCGCAGGTTGCCCTTATAGTTGGGCGCCTTGACAAAGGCCTTATGGAAGATGTCGGCAATGGCGTCGATGTAAGCCGCGTTGCGGGCGGGCAGGTTCTTGAGCAGATGGTTGACCACCTGCTGACCAAGCGACGGAACAGTGTGGCCCTGCACGACGTAGGGCTGCCAATCGGTCTCCGTAAGACGGTTGAAGTAAGGCATGAAATAAATCAGGTTGAAGTTATCAATCTGCTTATCCAGCGCCAGTGCGGCATTGACGATGGCGCGGTTGCCCATCGCCAAGCGGTCGTCAATCTGACTGTAGAGTTTCACCAATTGATAGAGCAGTTGGCGGGCATCATCCACCCGTTTCTGCTGCAGGCGTAGTTTGAACAAGTCGTGCGTACACCAGAACATGCAGAGGTTGGTGTGCGGTCCACGATGAAAGGCGTAAAGACTGGAGATGGCCTTATAAGCCTCCTCATAGCGGCCGTCCTTACGCATGGCAAAAACATCTCTTACCTCCATAACCTATTGTTTATCAGTGATGTGATGATAATATTTACGGTCGATTTTCCCGTTGAACGTATAATGCAAGGCGGCCACATGCTCATAGAGCGCAGGCACCTTGAAGCGTTCGAGGCGGGCGGCCAGTTGGCGGGCCAACTGCGGTTTGGCCATCGGTTGCCCGTCGTCGGTGGTGTAGATGAGCTTCAACACGTGGCCGAGCAATGGCGAGTCGGCAGCGAGACAGACGCAGTCGGACAGTCCCTGTACGGTGCGCGCGGCCTGCTCCACCTCTAATGGCGATACCTTATAACCACCGATATTGATGACCTCCCCTCTCCTACCCTTGAACAGCAGATGGCCCTCGGCATCGAGTTCACCCAAGTCCTCCGTTACAAGCCAACCGTCATCGAGCATGGTCTCGGTCGTGTGGTCATGGTCGAGATAGCCGCTCATCAGCATGTCGCCGCGGCAGGCGATGCGGCCGTCGGGCATGATGCGCACCTCGGCGTTGCGCATCGGCTTTCCGAGGCAGCGAGGGTCGTGCTGACCATGGGCAAAGTCGTAAGTACAAACGATACCGGTCTCGGTTGAGGCGTAGGTGTTGTAAAGGCGCGAATGAGGCAGCGCAGCGCAAAGTCCGTCCATGCACTGCTGCGGGATGGCGGCGGCACCGGTCTCGATGAAGTCGATGCGGCGAGCCAACTGCGACAGACGGTCGCGGCCGAAGCGCAGACACATGTCGATAGCCGTCGGAACGAGGAACGTGGCCATCTTACCCACGGGGCGGTCGAGTGCCCGAAAGAATGCGTCGAGGTCGCGCATGCCGTCGAGCAGCACCAGACTGCCACCAACCACCCAGACGGGCCACATCTTTGACAGACTGCCGATGTGATTGAGCGGTCCGGCAATGACGAATACCGTGTCGGCACAGAAGCCCTGCGCAGCGATGAGGTTGTCAACGTCGGCCAACAGCGCCTTATGAGAAAGCATCACCCCCTTTTGCGCCCCCGTCGTTCCCGTGGTAAACAGTACGTCGGCAATGCCAGCCTTGCCGCCACTGTCGGTTGGCAGCAGCGTGTCGTGGTAACGGGCTTCGAGTTCAGTCAGCTGTGCCTCAGGAAGATCCTTACCCATCGGTGCCGCAACGGCTTGAATAAGGTGGACGGCAAGGTAGGTAACGATGAAATGAACGTCTTGCGATGTACGGAAAAAGACAAGGCGACCTGGACCATAGCCGTTGCCACGCAGGCGTTCGGCCTCCTGCTGCACCATCAGCCAAAGTTGGCCGTAAGTGTAGACGGTGCCATGGTCGTCGACGGCAACGCGGTCGGGCGTGGCGGCGGCATGGCGAGCGATATAGTCTTCCAAGTGATTGAGCATGAGGAGAGGGATGGGGGATTATGGGGTGGATGGGGTTTTGGGGGTGGATGGGGTTTTGGGGGTGGATGGGTTTTATGGGGTGGATGGGTTTTATGGGGTGGATGGGTTTTATGGGGTGGATGGGGTGGATGGGTGGATGGGTTTTATGGGGGGGCTAATGAGAAGCCTTCTCGTTGAGCTTACGCTGGACAAGGGCCACGAGGCTGTCGAGGTTGCGGAAGTTCTTCGGCGTGGCATCTTCCGACTCCAAGTCGATGCCATAGTGCTGCGAGAGCGCCATGAGGATGGCAGTGATGCCGAGCGAGTCGAGCTCAGCAAAGAGGAAGTCGGCGTCGAAGTTGACGAGCGGAAGCAGGTCTTCGAGGATAGTTCTTATTTCTTCTTTCATTGTTTTAAGGATTATCGGGGAACAAACGGGGGAGGAAGTCGACAAGGTAGCGGCGCCAGTTCATCCATTCGTGACCACCATCGGTGGGGTTGTAGGTATAGGCATAGTGCTTCTCGTCGAGCTTGGCAAGGAACGCCTCGTTCTCATCCAATAGGAAATCGGTGTCGCCAATGGCGATGTAATAAAGCTTCGGCTTGGCGGCGAACTGTCGTTGAAGCTTGGCGTCGAGACTGTCGTAGATGGCGACATTGCCCGAGTCGGCATATTGCTTCAACTGCGACACCTGCTTGCCCGGGCCCTTACGTGTAATAGAGGGTATGAGGTCGCCAATGGTATTGGCCTGATTGCCAGCGTGCTTGATACGCCGGAGTCGGTTCTCCTTCATAAACTCATTAACTATCTTTGCCGAGAACAGACCGACATAGTCAAACGTATCGGGGTTGTTGGCCGCGATGAACAGCGTGTGCATGCCGCCCATCGACAGACCGGCAATGGCGCGGTGAGCCTTGTCGGCAAGCGTGGCGTAATGGCTGTCGATGTAGTTGACGATATCGGGGATGAACGCGGTCTCGATGCGGCCGAACATCGACGGCACTGCCGATGCCGCCTCGATATCCTTGTTGTACGGATCCTCACCGGGCGTCGCAGCGCGGTCGGCGTTGCCGTTGGGCATGACGACTATCATCTCCTTGCAGCGCTTGTCGGCAATGAGGTTATCCATAATCTGCGCCGCCCGGCCCAGTTCGAGCCACGACTTCTCATCACCGCCCGCACCATGAAGCAGGTAAAGCACCGGATAACGACGAGTTCCGTCGTAATTGGGCGGCAGGTAAACCATCATACGACGGCGCGGCAGTCCGGCAATCGACGAGGGATACCACACGGTCTCCACACGACCGTGAGCCACATTGTCGCGCGTGAGGTAGTCGTCGCCGCGGCCACCGGGGATGATGAGCCAGTTGTACCACGTGTTGACCTCACGCACCTTGTTGGGATTGGCCGCATCCAAGGTGTCGGCATCGTCGACGCTGAGGACGTAGGTGTAGAGGTCAGACGGCAGCGCCTTCGACGTGAAGGTCCAATGCCCGTTCTGCTCTTCGAGCGACACCTTATCTTCTTTTTGCAACATCCGCGGCACCAGATTGAGGCGCTTGATCAGGTTGCTGCGTTTTATCTCTACGGCCAGCGACCCGCGAAGACGCACCTCATCGGCTTTGGGAAAACGGGCACTCACGGTGACCGTACGGTTGCGGTTGACCTTCACAAACGACTGTGCGCCAGCCGGAAGCAACGTGCTGACGAACAACAATAACATGCATAGGGAGTACTTCATAGGCTTGTGTCTTGTGGTGTTGTCTTGATATTTGGGGCGATGCGGCAAGCCATGCGCTCGGTCACGGCGCGGTCGGCATCGTCTATGGTCTGAGCAATGACGGTAAGGTCAGGATGAGCCAGCGCCTCCATCAGCGCCACCGCACCATAGCTGCCCCCCGGTACGATGAGCTGACCGTCGTGCTGAATCGCATCAGTCGGTGCGGCTGTGGCCTTACGCACCGTCTTCACGATGTCGGTGCCACAATAGTAATACACGTCGCGCACATAGGCCACGTAAGCCTCGCGAGGCTGCCCCGTGGCACACTGCTGGGGATAGCGGTGCGGCATGAGCAGCGACCTCAGTGTCAGCGGCCGGTGGCGCAATTCACCATGACGGCTGACGAGCCAGCGGAAAAGGAACGGCGGCAGCAGCCATGCCATCAGTACCACCGAGAACATGCCGACGATGGTCACCTCGGCCAAACCGTGAAGGGCCGGATGGCGTGCGATGATGAGTGTGCCGATGCCGATGAACATGATGAGCGCCGAGATGAGGATGCTGTTGCGGTAAGAGCCCAACAACCGACGGCCGTAGGCGTATTCGTACTGGCTGCCCTCGGTCATGAAGATGGTGTAGTCGTCGCCCTGACCGAAGATGAACGTCGCCAGGATGATGTTCACGATATTGAAGTCGATGTGGAGCAGCGCCATGATGCCCAATATCCACATCCAACTGACCGCCATCGGAAGGAAGGACAGCGCGGCCAGTTCGAAGTTGCCCATGGCAAACCAGAGGAAGAAGAACACAATGAAGCCGCAGGCCCACCCGATGTAATTGAACTCGTTGTTGATGTTGTTGGCCATCACGCTGTTGAGTTGCCCTATCTCAAACGCATGGTGACGGCTGTCGCCGATGTGCTGTAAGCGGTTGAGCGTGGCATCAAGGCGGATAGCCGGCACACGGAGTTGAGTGACAACGCTCCACGTCTTCTCCGTCGGGTCGTTATACAGATATTGGCCCAACGCCGGTTGCAAAGGCGAGAAATAAAGCTGAGGCTGCGGCCGATAGCTGCGGTCGAGTGTCTGAATGAAGGCTGCAAAGGCATCTGGCGCAAAGCCAGAGGCCGCAACATTTTGCGAAAGCACCGTCTTGAGTTGGGCATCATAGCGTTGAACAAAAGCCTGCCAACGCCGGAGACGCCGATGCTGCTCTCCCTTCGAACAGAAGAAAGGTGCACAACCGCTGATTGAAGCAGCGCCTGCTGACTGACTATCGTGGAGCAACTTAGCGTGCACAGACTCATCAGCCGCCAGGGCTGCATCGAGGCTTTTACCGGTGGAAAGGAAGAAGACCGTCTTATGACTGTCGTCCTCAGAGCGCATCTGCGACAACACCTTCATGGCGTCGCGCTGCTCGTCGGACATATAGTTGATATGGGTGAGGTCGGTATCGAAGCGGCACTGCGTGCTCAACCAAGCCAAGGGCAACGTGAGCAGGGCGACGACAGCGATGAGCCAATCGACGCGGTCGAGCCGCAGGTTGCTGACCTTGCCCAAGAAAACGGCATGAGGCCGGCTGCTCACCACCGGCTTGACCAGATGAGGAAGGAACAGCACCACAAACAGGATGGTGCCCAAAAGCAGAAAGGCCGCGAAGAGACCGAGGTCGCGCAGGGCCACCGACTCCAGTGGCACAAGCGTAAGAAAGGCACCAATGGTGGTGATATTGCCAATGAGCAACGGCATGAGTATCTCGCCCATCGCATGACGACGGTCAGGCGTATGGCTCAGATGGGAGATGAGATGCAGCGGATAGTTGATGGCGATGCCGATGATGACCGATGAGATGCCGATGACGATGATGGAGAGATGGCGGTCGACGAGCGAGAGCATACCTAAGGCAAACAGCCAGCCCCAAGCTATCGACACCACGATAAGCAGGATGTTGCGCAGACTACGGAAGGCAGCAATGAGCAGCAACGTTATCAGTACGACGGCTAAGATAACGGAGATGAGACTGTCGATTTTAATCTGATGCGCATTACCATAGGCAATCACCGGGCCACCGGTCAATTGGACTTTCAGCGAGGGATGCGTGCGGATCACCTCGCCACGCGCCTGCTCCACTTGACGAACCAACTGACTGTTGTGCGCCGTCTCACTGGAGCCATACGGCGAATTGACGATGACCAGGGCGTGGGTGAGCCGCGGCGTGAACAGGTAGCCATCGTAAAGCTCATAGTTGGCAACCTGCCGGTCGGCCAACTGTTGGACGACGGGTGTGAAAAGATTGAAGGGATCCTGACCGATATGCGCTGAGAGCAGTCCGCTGCCCGGCAAGAAGAGCATTTGCTTGTCGCGTTCCAACTGTTCCCCCGGATAGGAGGGGTCTTTCAACAAGCGCTCCATGCGCTGGTAGTCGGCATCCGTCAGGAAGTAAGGAATATTGTCGTAGACAAACGATGCCATTTGGTCTGCGGCATCGTAATCAATCTGCGACTGGATGTATCGTGGCTGTATGCCAGCGTGTTGCAACTGCGCGGTGAGGTCATCAGCAGCCTCAACGAGTTCGTCGGGCGCCGACTTGCCATCGCTCCGGCTGATCAGCACCACTATCTTGTCAGCACCCGAGAGATTCTGGTATACTTTCATCGCCTGACGGTCGGTCTGGTCAAGGGGCAGGAAGTCGGTGATATCCTCCTTGAAATGAATACGGAAGATCAATGCCGCAAACAATGCCACGGTAGCCAAGAGCAACAGCACCATCAACCGTCGGTGCTTGCTGAAGTAATCATAGAAACGAAGTACCAGCTTATTCATTCATCTTACGTTTGTTGACAATCGGGTTGGCGTAAATGGATAGGAACAGGTCGTATAGCTGCTCCATGTTGCAGGTGTCGTAGCGGTCGAGTTCCTTCATGTGGTTGACGAAGGCCTCACGCTGCTCAGTAGTATACATTTGCTGGTATTTATTGCAGCCATATCTGAGGTCATAAGCAATATAATTGTTGGGGAACAAGTGATAGGCGCTAACGATGCGTGTGTCCAACAGATGCGCCACCGCTTTGTGATACTCATTGCTGGTCAGCGGATCGAGCGCCTTCAGCTCGGCGTCGGTGATAGGCGCGCAGACCTCAAAATGAACGTCACCCTTCGGTTGCATGACGCCGGTGAGGATGCTGTTAAGGTCCTCGCCGGGTTTCTTCGTGTAGCGCCCCGACTGCGAGGCATACAGTTCGAGCGTCTTCAGAATGTCGCAAGGCTCCCATTCGTACGACACAGAGACCGGTACGATATGCAGCGCTGACAATACGCCGACCTTATCATCGGTACGAGCCATGCCAAACATCTTGATGATGCCTTGGTCGGTAGCATCCATGCCGTTCTTCGTTCGTCCGTTGCGCTGCGCAATCCAGACGGACTGATGCTTCTCGGTGATGGTGTAGTGGATATAACGCGAGAGGTGAACCGACGCATGATAAAAGTCGCGCCAATTGCCGCCAGGCCGCTCCACGCGGAACATTTTATTGCATTTGCCAATGTCGGTGACGAGCTCACCCTGCATCAAGTTGGCGCCGAAAGTGATCTCCGTCGTATCAAAGCCGTGCAAAAACAGGGCATACTCCAACAAACTGGCGTCCAACATGATGTCTCGATGATTGGAGACATAAAGATAAGACGCGGTGGCTTTCAGACGGTCGAGGCCGTTGCAGGTGAAATGACTGATGCTCCGCTGGATAACCTGCTCGTTGACCCGACGCATTACCTCAAGTTGGAAGTCGCGGATAGTCTTAAACGACAGCAACTTCTGTCTTACGTCATCGATGTTGGTCCCAGGGTAGACGTAATAAGCCAATATGGGGAAAAACCGGTGGCTGGCAATGCGCTGCATCGCTGCCGGCAGTTCCGCGTCGGTATAAGGACGGATATCATCAAAGTTGGTTGTTTCCATTTTCTTCATTCATTAAAGTTTCAACGCCTTGAACCACGACAGGAACCGACTGCGCCATTGGCGGCATTCAGCCGTTCCTTTGAGATTAGACGCACCAAAGCCATGGCCGCCGGTGGCATATTGAATATAGCGGTGCGGCACCTGCTTGGCCGTCAGTGCGGAGTCGAGCAGCTCGGCATTGTGGGGTGGAACGATAGGGTCGTCCTTGCAATTGACCAGGAACACCGGCGGACAGTTGGCCGGCACATGACGCTCCAACGACAGGCTGTCGCACAGTTTGCGGTTGCCGGTTCTGTTGTCGCCGAGCAATCCGCGGCGCGATCGCTTGTGGACGCAGGGATGCGACATCGTGACCACGGGATAGATGGGAGCCACAAACGATGGCCATTCACTCTCGGGGAGCAGTTCGACCGCGCTCATGGCCAGATGTCCACCAGCCGAGAACCCCATCACGCCGATGCGATGACCGTCGATATGCAGGCTGGCAGCATGCTGGCGAAGATAACGCAAGGTCTGACGCAAATCGTTGAGCGCATCAGGATAACGGTTGCCACGAAACAGCAGCCGGTAGTGGAAGATGAATGCCGGTACGTAGGCCGTGCGGTAGCGCAAGACAAAGGCCGATATGCCATTACGTTGAAGCCATCGCCCCACAGCGTCGCCCTCATTGACCATGTCGTGCCAGAAATAGCTGCCACCGGGGCAGACGATGACGGCCGGACGGCTGCTGCCCGGAGCCAGATATGGCGTCAACATCGTGCTGACGTCCTTGACCTTACGGGCCTGAACCGTTACGATGCCGAAGCTGAGCAGCAGCACGATGAGGAGAAATAGGTATCTCAACTGTCTCATTGGCCGTTCCTCCTATTGTTGCGTGCCATCTCGTCGTCGACCTGAGCCAGCCATTCCACATAGCGGTCATGCAAGAGACGCGTCTGCTGCTTTAAGGTGGGGTGTTGCTGAAGCGTCTCAACGCTGATAGGCTTGTCCACGATAAGACGTACCAGTCCTTTATTGAGATGATGACAATGCTTACGCAGCACATGCCCCGTCCCGTGAAGCAAGATGGGCGTGATGGCAAGACCGAGTTCGTCGGCTACATAAGCCGCACCCCGATGGAACGGACCTATCTGCAAATCAACCGAGCGCGTGCCTTCGGGGAAGATGGCAATGCTATAACCGCGCGCCACAAGCGACTTGAAATGCGGCAGCAACTCGTCGATGCCCATTGTAGCGGGATAATACTCCGCATGGCGGATGATGAAGCCGTAGAACGGATTGTGATAGGCCCAGTCATTGGTAAGGAAGATGAGGCGCGGCGAGAGCGTGAGCAGATAAAGCAAGTCGAGATGCGACTGATGGTTGCATACGATGACCGACGGCTTATTGAAATCGACCTCGGGATTGACCTGGCACCGGAAGCGCACGCCTGGCAGACCGATGCGATAGACCGCAAACCGAATGACGCGATACATGAGTTGATGGATGGCGCGCTTCTTCTGCTCCGTCATCTTACCTATTTTGACGTAGAGCCAAATCGATGGCGTAAAGATGAAAAACAAGGGAATGAGTAGCATCGCAGCCGTACCAATGGTGCGCAGCAGGGTTGCCGTGGTACGCAACAGCCACAATGGCAGGGCAAAAACCACGGCCAAGAGGCAAAGCAAGGTGTTGAGGATGCTGATACGGGTGAAGTCGAGCCCTGGCCGGAAATGGCTGACGCGCTCCCCACGCGGCGGATAATAGACGCTTACAGGGATGCTGAGGAGCGCCACGCCATGCCATGAGGCGAAGACAAGCAACTCGAGTTCGGCCTCGTAGCGCGCAGTAATCAGACGGTAGCCATGGAGCCGACGCAAGGGATAAAGACGGTAACCGGTCTGTGTGTCGGGCAGGTGATGGAAGGTCTGCACGCAGAACCAGAAATTGGAGAAACGATTGGCAAAGCGGCTGCCTTTGGCGTCGGAGGCACCGCGCTCACTGCGAGCCCCCACGATGAGGGCGTCGGGCCAGCGGCGGTTGGCGGTGAGGAAAGCAGGGATGTCGGAAGCCGAATGCTGACCGTCGGCATCCATTGTGATGGCATAAGCAAAGCCCTCTGCCAATGCCGCACGGAAGCCTTCTTTCAGCGCATGCCCCTTACCACGGTTGCAGTCGTAATGCACCAGCCGGATGTCAGACCGCTGACGCAGCAAAGCTGTCGTACCATCGGTGCTGCCGTCATCGACAACAAACACGTCGCCACAATATTGCAAGGCATCAGACACCACGGCATCCACCGTCCCCACATTATTATATACAGGGATGATGACGCAGATGCCCCGGTTGTGGAGCGATGTGCGGATTGCGGCTTTATCGACGGTTGGTGTGGTCATTCGGTTGTTGTCTTCCTTATCTTAAGATCAAGCACAGGTGAAGGCGATGGTGCAGAACACGAAGTCGTCATCGTGGACGCTGACCTTCGCTTTCACATGGCCGTCAGCCTCAGCTACGTCGGTAAACGTGAATGTCACCCGACTGCGGTCGGTGGGTGAGAGAATGTTGAGAAACTTCACATCGCGGGCCTCGGTAATCTCCAAGCCGCGACCGACGAGTTCCTGCAACAGTTCCCTCGCCGTTTGCACGATGCACACCCCTGGCGTGATGGGATTGCCGGGGAAATGGGCCTTATAGATGAAGCAACTGCCGATGAGGCTGACGGTGAAGTTGGTCGCCTCATCCGTCGTCTGCAGTTGCTCAATCCGGTAAAGTTGGTTCTTCAGTATCATTGTTATCGTTATTTGAAGGGTTCATCGGCTTTAAGTCATACCGTATGTGGTATTTCTCATCGTCGTAACTGTATATTCCTTTGCGCACGAGGCTCAGCAACTGGCGGATATCCTCGCGCAATACGCCTCGGATATACCACTTGTCGAGCATGGCAATGACGTGGTTGAGCGTCACCTTGTCGGCCTTCACGTCGTAAGAGAAGTCGAGCGCCGAGATGCCGAACTCATTGACAATGGCACCTTTGATGGTGTCGTTCTCGTTGATCAACACGCAGATGCCGCTGATGTACCCCTTCGAGGCGGTCACCGTAGCGGCGTATTGCTCTTGCTGTCCGCTGCTGAAGGGATAGCGGATGCTGTCTTGCTGCGCCCTGACGGGCACCGCACACCACAGCGTAATGAGCAGACTAATGCAGGCTAAACACTTTCTCATTGATTGGGGTATTTATCGATGCATTCTTCAGCACGATGGCCGTCGTATCGCCGTTCTTCTCAATCATCCGCACGCCGATGACCATCTGACGCTTCAAGTCGAAATAAACGGTGATGGTGCGGAACATCTGCTTCATAGGGTTGCGCTTGGGCTTCATCATGGCTTTCCAGTTGTTGTCCTTACCCTGAAGCGTGACGTCGAAGTCGCGGTTGTCGGTTACGCAACTGCCCACCACACTGCTCATCATGATACGCGTAATCTCCTTGAACATCTTGCTCTGCGACACGTTGATGCGATTGGTGCCCTTGTCGTTTTTCATCCATACCGACTGGTTGTTGAGGATGAACGTATAGCTGTAGGGCGACGTGTATTCCCACCGCAGCTTATTGTGCTGCGCATAATACATCTTCCCTTTGGAGACAATCTTACTCTTGAGCATCTGCAGGCTCTTGGTCTGCACAAAGTCGCACGTCAGCGTCCGCATGCGGGCAGCGGCAGCGTTGATTTGTCGTCTGGCCTGCGCCTCGGTGATGCTCTGCGCCCCGGCTGAGAGCGTCAGCAAAAGCAGCAAAGCTATGGTCAATATACGCTTGAATGGTTTCATCTCTTCACTTCCTTTCCTTTTATTTGGCAATCAGGCAACAGCCTACCATGATCAGACCGACGCCGATCCATTTGGTCAGCGACACGTCCTCATGGAAGAAGACGATGGCCGCCACCATGCCGAAGACATAGCTCAACGACACCAACGGATAGGCCGTACTTAAGGGGAACACCTTGACCATATACATCCACAGCAGCGAGGCGGCAAGAAAGCACAAACCACAAGCCGCAAAGGGCCAGTTGGTCAGCGCACTGCCGAAGAACGACCACGTCCAACTGAAGGGTTTCATGCGCATCATCGCAAACTTCAGAAAAACCTGACCACCAGCTAACAACGCACTCTGTACGAGGGCCAAAGGCAATATCTTATAGACGGTTCCCATCATGAATGTTGTTCTTTCAATTTATATTGTCAGCACCACCGCCGTTGACCGCACCGGAGCAGCTTCCTGCCCCAAGAAGCGGTTGAACAGCGCCGTGCGCTCATCGTGGCAGCCTACCAACACCGTTTTGGCGCGGCCGAGGCGCAACAGCAGTTTGGCCTGATACAGCGACCAGTCGAACGACTGCTCCTTTTGCGTGAAGGTGAGGTTGGCGCCGTGGCATTTCAGGTGAATGGCGATGGCGCTGCTCAGCGTGTTGTGGGTGCTTTGCATAAACAGCGTGGGCTTGAACAGGTCCTCACCCTCAATGAGTTGCAACAGCAGTTGTTCACTGTTTTCGAGGCATCCCCACGCCGTTCCCGTAACGATGGCATCGGGGCAAGAGACCCCGGCTTGCTTGAGCGCATCGAGCGACGTGAGCATCGCACTCTTCATCAACTTACCCATGCGCCGCGACTCCATCGGACTGACATATTGGCGGATGCGCTTTGTCGCCTCAAGACTGTCGTTCTCCACCCGGGTCAGTTCCACGATGTCGGCCTCAGCTTTAAGCTCGGGTTGCTTTGTCGCTGTCGGCTGGTCGGTCAATATGAGCGAGGAGTCGTTACCGCCGAAGCCGAAGGAGTTGACCATCACCGCGTGAAGGTCGATCGGGGCCGTCTGCATATAAGGGCTCAATCCATCTTCCATCGGCTGCGACCAACCGAGGTTGACGGGAATGAAACGGCGGTACATGGCAATGATGGCGATGACGGCGGCGATACTGCCTGAGGCGCTCGTAGTATGCCCCGTGAAGCCCTTGGTGCTGGAGACGGGTGGCTGAGCGTCGCTGAAGACCTGACGAATGGCCCGGCTCTCGCTCTCATCGTTGTTGACCGTCCCCGTACCGTGGGCGTGAACCCACTGAATGTCGGCCGGTTTCAGTCCAGCCATCGTCAAAGCCTCACGCATGGCCAACTGTGCGCCGAGACCGTCGGGCGATGTCGCCGTCTGATGGAAGGCATCGCAGGCGTTGCCGTAGCCCGAGAGGTAAGCATCAATATGCGCTCCACGTTGCTCAGCGTCAGTTTGTCGTTCCAACACGACGTAAGCCGCGCCCTCGCCAAGGTTGAGGCCTGCGCGCGACTTGTCGAACGGCCGGCAGGGTGCATGGTCGAGGATCATCAACGCATTGAAGCCATTGAGATGGAACTTCGACAGCGCCTCAGTTCCACCCGCCACGACGATGTCGGCATCGCCGGCCTTGAGCATATCGGCGCCGAGTTCCAGCGCGTTGGCGGCCGATGAGCAAGCCGTGGAGATGGTGGTATAGTCATCGAAGAGGTTGAAATAACGGGCGATGTCAGCCGTATTGCTGCCGCAGTCGTGGTGGTCGAGGCACTCGTCACCGACCCCATTGGCCACCATCTGACCGAACACCTGCTCGGTGATGTCCATGCCCGCCACCGTCGTACCTGAAATCAGTACGATGCGACGACGGCCATCGGCCTGCACCTTAGCCTCGCTCACGGCTTGTCTCACCGCCATCATGCCCATGAGCGCCGTACGGCTCACCCGCTGCGAAGGGTCGATGCCGAGCAGCTGCTTCATCTCCGCATTGCTCAACTTCACCTCGCCAATGGGCAACTCATGGTGTACCGACTGCAGATAGCGCATCTCGCCGATGCCCGACTGCCGGTGCATCAGCGATGTAGCAACGCTGTCCTCGTCGTGGCCAATGGCGCAGACGATGCCCTTCCCCGTTATGACAACCGGCTGCATCACTTCTTACGGTTCTTGGAAACGTAGTCGGCCATCGTGCGCACACTCTTGAAGATGGCCTTGCCTTCGGCCGGCGTGGCCAGACGAATGCCGTATTGCTTCTCCATGAGCACGATGAGCTCAAGGGCATCGATAGAGTCGAGTCCAAGGCCTTCGCCAAAGAGCGGCGCATCGGCATCGATGTCATCGGGCGTCATATCTTCTAAGTTCAGTGCGGCAATAATCTGCTGCTTGAGCTCGTTAATCAATTCTTCCATATCTTCTTGTTTATATTATTCAATAATGCTAAGTTCGGCTTCAAACCGACTGTCATCCTCGCAGTCAATCCAACCGCCCAAGACGCTCGTCGTTTCGGCGTCGAGGAAGGCCGACCGGAGGATTGTGGTGACAGCCTCGTCATCGCGGCGGGGCAACAGCAGGAACGAGGTCTCACCATGATAACGATGGCGGATAGCAATCTCACCGGCGACGATGTTGGGCAACGTATAGACGAAGCGCTCGGGGCTGGGGAAATAGTCGTCGGGGCGGCAGATGGACTGATAGTAGTTCAAGTCGGCCT
Source organism: uncultured Prevotella sp. (assembly GCA_900315835.1). Classification (GTDB taxonomy): domain Bacteria; phylum Bacteroidota; class Bacteroidia; order Bacteroidales; family Bacteroidaceae; genus Prevotella. Next base: position 78,949 of record ONAR01000017.1, on the reverse strand, counting down.
GTATCGACCCACTGCGGCCCACGAGCATCACAACCCTTGATGCGCTGTCGGCTCCGACATTGCCTTCCTCGGCTTTGACCAGCAACTCGGCGGCGATAAACCCGACACGGCTGAGCAGATCCATGCGGTAGAACTTCGGATAGTCGCCCACCTCTTTCTTATAAAGCTCCGTGAGCATGGCCTTACCTGTGGCGTTGACGTCGAGCGCCTTGCCGTCTACGGTGACGCTGTCAGGCGTAAGCCGCAGGGTATGGCGCACTTCATGGTGCACTGTCTTCACCGGTCTGTCGCCGTCGAGCTGTTCATCTCTGCTCATCAGCAGTGCGGCATTGCCACCGCCAAAGCCTGAGACCATCTTGACAAACGACTTCGCCGCCGTCGTCGACTCGCTCGTCGTTATGCGTATGGCCTTGGACACGCCAAGCTCATGAAAGCCCTTGGTCGGCAAAACGACTCCCGCATCGACGGCAGCCATCGAGAGCACAGTCTCCAACACCCCGCAGGCGCCCATCGTATGGCCATAGTTGGCTTTCACCGCATTGACCGGCACCTGACTGAGTCCGGCGCGGTCGATGGCGACAGCCTCCATCTGGTCGTTGAACATGGTCGCCGTTCCGTGGGCGCTGATAAACGCCAACTGACTGGCGCTGAGGCCCGTGGCGACAGCCGACAGCGCACGGTAGGCGCCCTCAGCGGTCATCGACGGCGCACTGAGGTGATGGGCATCGTTACGCATCGCGCCGGCCACCACATGCCACGGCAATCGGGCGTCATCGATGCGGGTGAGCACAACCGTAGCGGCAGCCTCACCGAGGTTCAGCCCCATGCGGTCAATATCAAAAGGCTGGCAGCCCCGCGGCGACATGGCCTTGAGCGACTGGAAGCCGGAGACGATGAAACGGCTCTGTTCCTCGGCGCCACACACCACGGCATTGTCGTAGAGTCCCATCCTCAGCAGGCGTGTGGCGAGGATGATGGCTGACACTCCCGAGATGCACGCATTGTCGATGACGATTGGCTCAGTGGTGAAGCCCACCGCCTTGGCAATGGTCGCGGCAGTGGTTCCGGGCCACAGCCGACTGTTGTTTCCCTGTTCCTGCCCCATCAGGGCGATGTTGCCCTTCGTCGTACTGAGGATGAGCACCGTGCGGGGACTGTCCACGCAGGCCCTTTCCTCACCGACATGCTGCTGCCACTGAGCGATAGCGCCACGTATAGAGGCGATGGCCATCGACTCAAAGCGGGTACAGCCCGGCTGCAGCCAGTCCACCGCCGCGTCGTCGAAGCGCGAGGCCATGAACGGCTGCGGCAGTTGCCAGAGACCTTCCCACCGGCGCACGGCGGTCTCACCACGGCGCACGGCGTCAAGGTTGGCGGCCGTCGAGGCACCAAGCGGCGACAGAATATGATGGGCAGCAACACGTATCATCGGTCAAATACTTTCCATTTCTCCTGCCATTCCACGTAGAAGTCAGGACTGTAGAGCATGAGCTGATAGTCGGTGTCGACAAAAGCCTGCACCGTATGGCCGGTGGCGATAAGGTCCTCGTTGACCGTGTCGTGTATCTCATAGTCGAACACCACCTTTGCTGCCCGCGTTGGCTTGTAAGTGATGTCGATGCGGGGCTTACTGCCATAGCGCAGCGACTTATGGTAATGAATGCTCTCCTCAACGATGGGCGCGTAGCAGTTGTGGTTGAGATAGTTCATATAATCCAACCCATATTTAGCGCCGAAAGCCTCACGCGCGTCCTCGAAGTAAATTGCATAGGACCCGTGCCAGACCACCTTCATGGAGTCGACCTCACTGAAGCGGATGTCGAAGAGCTTTGATGCCTTGAGTTCACTCATCTTGATTCTTCACTGCGAGTTTAATCTGTGTACTGACCAGCAGGTCGTCACCGAGGCTGACGGTAGCCATAGCGAGCGTCATGCCGAGCAGTTCCTCGATGATGCTCATCTTGGTCACGATGGTGTCGCCGGCCTTTGGATGACCGTTCACACGGAGCTTGCGCACGGCGCCGATGACGCCAATCTGCACGCCCTTCTTCAGGATATACTTGTTCACATACCCGATGCGGGCGGCGCAGGTCTGCGCGATATTCTCTATCAGTCCCGTCGTGGAGAAGGCGCCGTTGTCCACGAAGATGTTGTCGGGGGCAATATCGGTCTCCGTCTCCACGCCACTGTCGTCGTAGTGGGTCAGGCGACCCACCATGACAAACGGTTCCTGCTGCGGCAGCAGCGTATGGATGTCGATGGTGCGGAGAAAGTCCTCTCCCGGGTTATTATAATCAATAGCTGTCATTTCCAAAAATCATAATAGTTATACCATTGCGTCGGATAGCGGTGCAACACGCGGTCGAGCGCCTTGGCGTAGGCGTCGGCCAGCTGTTGGACCTGCACTTTGCGCGATGCCTGTCGGTCGTAATCGAGCGGCTCAACATAAGCCGTATAGCCGGTGGCGCTGGTTTTCATCACGTTGACGGCGATGACGTCGAGGCCGCGCATCACCGGCACCTGGAAGGGGCCCATCGGCAATTGGGCGGGGGCGCCGAGCAGACTCACGGTCAGCGTGCGCGGCGAACCGTAGACGCGGTCGCCGGGAATGCTGACAATCTCGCCGCGGGCCAGCGCATTGTTCATCTCAAAGAGGTGACTCATATCGGGGCGTATGGCCATCATGCGGATGTTGTTGTGGCCGAACAGCTGCTGCCGACCGGCCATGACCGAGGCCTTCTCACCGCCATAGACCAGCGCATTGAACGGCTTGCGGTCTGACACCAACTCATAACCAGCCATCTCGTAGCAACCCACGTGGGCGCTGAGCATGACGAAGCCGTCGTCGGCTGCGGCCAGACGCTTGAACACGTCGTAATGCTCCACCTTGAGCCGCATCCGCTTGCCCGCATACATTGCGAAGCGGTCGATGACGACCTGCGAGAAGAGCACGTGGTTGACGTAGGTGTGCAACAGTGCCTTCACCACGCCTTCATGCCACCGCTGGCGGAAATAGCGGAAGGCGTAGCGGGCGCCCGGTGAGACCACCAGGCAGACGGGAACGACGAACACCGCCGCGAAGGCGTAGTACAGCCGCACATCGCTATGGCGCAGCATGGCTATGAGCCAACGGTGCATGCGGTTGTTGCCGAAGGTGTCGCCCTGCCACTCTTTTGCCGCCATGCTTATTTCGTTTTGACCACAAGGATGGAATGGCCCTGCCCCAGGTGGTCGTGGATAGACTCGATAGCGAGGCCGGCCTCATCGAGGCACTGCGCCATATCCTCGGTGTTATACATCTTTGAATTGCCGTTGGCCATTGCCGTGAAATACAGACTGGTCAGCGTAAGACACAATGTGGCCGGCTCATATTTCTGCCGGTCCCAAAGGGTCTCCATGATGTAGATGCGCGAGTTGGCCTTCATGCAGGCCTTGGCGCGCTTGAGAATGCTCACGATCTGCGGCATGCTGAAGCAGTCGAGGAACTGACTCATCCAGATGGCATCGGGGCCGTCGGGGCTTTCAGGGAACGGCTGCCGCTCGTCGAGCAGGTCGATGCCGTAGCCGGAGATGCGGTCGGCGCCGGTCTTACCGCTGATGTTGGCGCGCATCATCTCAATCTGTTGGGGCAGGTCGAGCACCGTGACTCTGGCCTCAGCACTGTGGCTGACGCATTGCAGGGCCCATTTGCCCGTGTTGCCGCCGACATCGTAGAGCGTGCGCACATGGTGCTCGTCGAACACGATGCGCAGGGCATCGGGGAACGACGAGTCGCTGTAGAAATGGTCGAAACCGAACCAACTCTTCTGCACCTCAGGGGGCAGACTCGACAGGCCCTCATAGATGGTGGGCCACGGTCCGAAGAGGCGCAGGCCCTCAGGTTTGCCGTTCAGTAGCGACTCCTCCAGGTGGAACCAGCCCTCATAGTTGACATCGTGGTTAAAATCGATGTTGACGCGCGTGGCGGGGTCGTTGAGGAGGAACCATCCGGTCTTCGACAGCGTATAGCGGTCGGTGTCGGGGTTGACCAGCACCGTACCGATGGAGAGCGACGCCTCCAACAGACATTTAGCGGCGTAGTCGCTCAGATGGCAGTGGCTGGCAATCTGCTGCCGCGTCAGCCCCTCGTCGTGGTCGCGCAGCAACGCCAGCACGCCGAACTTCACCATCAGCCTTGAGGCCTGGAATATGGCAGGTCCCCAGGCAATGAACTCGGCCAGCCGCTGTGCCTCACGCGCAGAGAGATGGTCGGCAGTGTATTGTGCTTTGAGCGAAGGTGAGAGATGCATGGCGAGGTTACATATAGAGTCCGCCGTTGATGCTGATGACGTCGCCCGTGATATAGGCGGCACCCTCTGAGGCAAGGAAGGCGACAGCCTCGGCCACCTCTTCAGGTTTGGCAAAACGGCGCATGGGAATGGTCTTCACCAGGGCCTCATGGTCAAGATCATGCGTCATATCGGTCTCGACAAAGCCCGGTGCCACGGCATTCACCGTGATCTGACGCGGAGCAACCTCCAAGGCCAAGGCTTTCGTCGCACCAATCAGACCGGCTTTGGCCGCACTGTAGTTAGCCTGGCCCTGAATGCCGCACAGTCCTGACAGCGAGGCGAGGTTGACAATGCGACCACCACGGTGGCGCGGCATCATGTGTTTGAGCACGCGGCGCGTGATGAAGAAGAAGCCGTCGAGCGTCGTGCGCAGCACATCGTGCCAGTCGTCGTCGCTCATCATGAACATCACGCCATCGCGACGGATGCCGGCGTTGTTGACCAACACATAGATATAGTCATCGGGATGCTGGTCCTCCCACTGGTCCATGGCCTTGGTCACCTGGGCCTCATCGGATACGTCGAAAGGCAGCAGCTCGGCCTTGACGCCCTCAGCCTCAACGAGCGCCTTAGTCTTCTGAGCCTCAGCCTCATTGGAGCGGTAGTTGATGATCACCGGCATGCCCATCTTGGCAAGCCTCACACATACGGCGCGGCCAATGCCGCGGGAACCACCGGTAACAAGTATATATTTCATGCGCTAAATGGTTTATTGGTGCAAAGATACAACAAATTATTCGGTTGGCAAACGATTGGCAGTCCATTCGAGCCATCCTCCCTTGAGATTAACCACCTTGTATCCGGCCTTCACCAGCAGTGCGGCGGCCTTGAGGCTGCGCTTGCCCGAACGGCAATAGACGGCCACGCGACGGTCTTTCGGCAATCGCGCTGTAGCCTTCTGCGTAAAGTCATCCTGCAACACGTCGATATTGAGCGCATCGGGGATATGTCCCTCGGCGTATTCCTCGGCCGTGCGCACATCGACCAGCGTCACGGCTTGGCTGTCGGCGGCAGCGGAGTCAGTGCGGATAAGCTGCGCAAACGTAGGCGCATCAACGGTTTGAATGCTGTCGGTCTGGCCATTGGCGCAGCACGACAGTCCCAGCAACGAGACAATCATAGAGAGCAGTTTCATTTTCATTGTATTGGTTCGTTCTTCCTTATTGTATTCTCAATTACAAAATTAAGGAACAAAACAGAGAAAAACAAGAAACTGACGGAATAAATTTAGCACTCGCGATGAAGGGGGATTAAATCGTTTCATCATGGTGCAAAGTAGCACTTCCTACCGAGAAAAAGCCATTATCGTTTGGCATTTAATCCATTATTTCGTAATTTTGAAACCACTAAGACCACACCCCTGTAATGGAGCCTTATGAGAAGAACCTTACATCACTTTCATGCAGCAGTCTTTGCACTGGCTGTCTGCTGCCTTACTTATACGCCTGCGACGGCAAAGCAGTCAAGGCGACCGGTGCTGACTGACCGGCTCACCGCCTTTTTCAAGCAACAGCTGCAAAAGCAGGAGGAAGCCATCAGCCACGGACGCGCCGCTTTCATCAACTATGCCTGGGACTATGACGCCATGCCTATGGACCGGCCATTGCGCACGAAAGACATCGACAACGTCAGCAAAACGGTATGGAAAGCATGGTGCATGGCCAACACGCAAATTAGCCAGCCGGGCACCACCGGACTGCCGACCCTGCATCCACTCGCTGAGGCCGCACCGGCCGACTGGGCACTACCGCAGACGCTGGAACCGAATGCCACGATGAGCTACTATTGGGGCAAGAAAGGAGGGCAGGGCGACAGCCTGCACACTCCCCTGCCCTTGTTTCTCTATCTCCACGGTTCTGGACCGCGTGACAGCGAATGGGCCGTCGGCAAGCGGTTGAGTGAGCGGTTTGACGACGCGCCAAGCCTTTATTTCATTCCACGCATCCCCAATGAGGGCGAATACTACCGCTGGTGGCAAGTGTCAAAGCAATATGCATGGGAACGGCTGCTGCGGCTGGCGCTATGCTATCCACAGACCGATGCCAACCGCATTTATGTCTTCGGCATCTCAGAGGGCGGCTACGGCAGTCAGCGGCTGGCCTCGTTCTATGCCGACTACTGGGCCGCAGCCGGACCAATGGCGGGTGGCGAGCCGCTGCGCAACGCACCGCCGGAGAACTGCGCCAACATCGGTTTCTCACTGCTCACAGGTGAGCGCGACCGTGGTTTCTACCGCAACCTGCTCACCGAGCGCGCAAAGGAGGCGTTTGACTCGCTGCAGATAACGGTGAACGCCAGACTGGCGACGGATTCACTGTTCACCCATCGCATTGCACTGCAGAAAGGCATGGGGCATGGCATCAACTACAGCCTCGACACGCCGTGGCTGAAGACCTTCCGCCGCAATCCCTGGCCCAAGCACGTGATGTGGGAGGACTACGCCATGGACGGACGCCACCGGCGCGCGTTCTATAACATCAGTGTGGAGAAAAGACCGGCGGCGGACGACGACGCCCGCACCGCCTACTCCATGGATATTGCCGGTGACACCATCTTTATGTCCATCTGCAACGTCAACTATACTGTTGTTGAACGCGATCCGACATGGGGCATTGAGCTGAAAACAACGAAGCAATATCATCAGGCAAGTGGCGGGAGAATAAAACTGTTCCTTAACCGCCATTTAGCCGACTTAAACCGACCGATTGTGCTTGTGATCAACGGCAAAGTACGTTACGAGGGAAAGCCCAACATCAGCACCGCCAATCTGGTGGAGAGCTGCCTGTTATGGTACGATCCCTACCGTCTGTTCCCCGCAGCGGTTACGGTAGACTACTAAAAACAGCTGACGCGCCAGGCAGCTGCGGCTGTTATTTTCTTCATCCGTGTAGCGCCTGGGGCCATACATAACGACAAACCGCTCCGAACTTACGTCCGGAGCGGTGTCTCTCAATTTTCAATTCGTGCTAACGAATACCTCTTTTTATTACTGAGCAACAGCAGTGTCAGCAGCAGCGGTATCAACAGCAGCGGTGTCTGCAGTGTCAACAGCAGTAGTGTCGCTGTCACCAGCAGGAGCTGCGCTCTGGTTCTTATTACCACAAGATGCGAAAGAGATAGCTGCGATAGCTACGAACATTAAAACTAATTTCTTCATTTTCTTTGCTTTTTTAATCTGTAAAACTTTCTTTGTTTATTAACAACGGTGCAAAGGTAGGCATTTTTTCGATACGTTGTTCTTTTTTTATCGACTTTTTTTCGACTTTTTTTGTAACTTTTTTGAATGTATTGATTTACAACGGTTTATATATGCGCAACAAACGTTAAAAATGTTACCCAACATTCTCAATGGTTAAATAAAGGGGCGTCAACAACGCTATTCTGCGTTGAAAAGTGTACCTTTGCACTAAATATATATTGAACGCGATTATGATTGATTCCGCAGCTTTTCAAGGAAAGAAGGCCACTTACTATACGTTGGGCTGCAAACTCAACTTCTCTGAGACCTCTACATTTGGCAAGATGCTTCAGGAGATGGGCGTCGTGACAGCCGCCAAGGGCGAGAAAGCCGACATCTGCCTCATCAACACCTGTTCGGTGACCGAGACGGCCGACCACAAGTGCCGGCAGGCCATCCACCGCATGGTGCGCGAGAATCCGGGCGCCTTCATTGTGGTCACCGGCTGCTATGCCCAGCTGGAAAGCGAGACGGTGAGCCGCATTGACGGCGTCGACCTGGTGCTCGGATCCAACGAGAAGGCCAATCTCATACAATATCTCTCTGACGCCTGGAGCCAGCCCCGAGAGGGGCACCTCCACCTCTTCCACCACGTGAAGACGAAAGACATCAAGACCTTCCAGCCCTCATGCTCACGCGGCAACCGCACACGCTACTTCCTGAAGGTGCAGGACGGCTGCAACTACTTCTGCACCTATTGCACCATTCCCTATGCCAGGGGCTTCTCGCGCAATCCGACGATAGCATCGCTGGTGGAGCAAGCCAGGCAGGCTGCGGCCGAAGGCGGCAAGGAGATTGTGCTGACGGGCGTCAACATCGGCGACTTCGGCCGAACGACGGGTGAGAAATTCATCGACCTGGTCAAGGCGCTCGACCAAGTGGAGGGCATCAAGCGTTTCCGCATCAGTTCGCTCGAGCCCGACCTCATCGACGACGCCCTCATCGACTACTGCGCCCACAGCCGCGCCTTCATGCCCCATTTCCACATTCCCCTGCAGAGCGGCAACGACGAGGTGCTGCGTCTGATGCACCGGCGCTACACCCGCGACGTCTTTGCCCACAAAATCAATCTCATCAAGCAGGAGATGCCCGACGCCTTCATCGGCGTTGATGTCATGGTGGGTTGCCGCGGCGAACGCCCCGAATATTTCGAGGACTGCTATCAGTTTCTCGATGCGCTGCCGGTGACGCAGCTCCATGTTTTCCCCTACTCCGAGCGCCCGGGCACATCGGCTTTGGCCATTAAGTATAAGGTGAGCGACAAGGATAAGAAGCTCCGGGCCCACCGTCTGCTCGCCCTCTCCGACGCCAAGACGCAGGCGTTTTATGCGGCCCACATCGGTCAGGAGGCCAATGTGCTGTTTGAGAAAGCCACGCGCGGCAAGGCGATGCATGGCTTCACAGAGAACTACATCCGCGTGGAGCTGCCGCCCAGTGAGGCTTCCGAAAGTCTGGACAACGAGATTGTACGCGTCAGACTTGGCGACTTCAACTTTGACAAAACGGCGCTGAATGCCACTATTCTCTGATATCTATATATATAATAAGGTGTAAAGGCTCTGAATCATGCAAACGGCAATCGTAATTTTGAACTGGAACGGCAAGGCGATGCTTGCGAAGTATCTGCCGACAGTGGTGAACTATTCCTGCGGCGACGCCGATGTCTGGGTGGCCGATAACGCCTCCACCGACGGTTCGATGACGCTCCTCCGCGAGAAGTTCCCTACGGTGAAGACGCTGCAGCTCGACCGCAACTACGGCTTTGCCGAGGGCTACAACCGCGCCCTGACCCAGATCAAGGCCGACTACTACGTGTTGCTCAACTCCGACGTAGAAGTGACCCACCACTGGCTGACGCCGCTGATAGAGTTTATGGACAACCACGACGATGTGGCCGCCTGCCAGCCGAAGTTGCTGTCGGAAGCCGAGAAGGACTGTTTTGAATACGCCGGTGCGTCGGGCGGCTTCATCGACCGCTACGGTTACCCATTTTGCCGGGGCCGAATCTTCGACACCGTCGAGCGCGACAACGGCCAATACGACTATCAGACCGACGTGATGTGGGCCACAGGCGCCTGCCTCTTCATCCGCGCAACCGACTACTGGCGGGTCGGCGGACTCGATGCGCGCTTCTTTGCCCACTGCGAGGAGATTGACCTTTGCTGGCGGCTGCGCCAACTGGGGCGGCGTATCGTCTGTCTGCCCGAGAGCGAGGTCTACCACGTTGGCGGCGGCACACTGCCCAAGGCCAACCCGATGAAGACCTTCCTGAACTTCCGCAACAACCTCACGATGCTCTATAAGAACCTGCCCGACAGCGAGTTGGGACCGGTGATGCGCATGCGCTTCGTGCTCGACTATGTGGCTGCCTTCAAAAGTCTATTGCTCGACCGCAACTGGAAAGAATGCCGCGCCATCATCAAAGGACGGCGCGCCTTCAAGCAATGGAAGCACGATTTCGACAACGACCGACGGAAGATTGCCAAGGAAAGGAAGCTCGAACAGATTCCGGAGCGCAAGCCATACAGCATCCTTTGGCGCTATTATGCCAAAGGCCAGAAGCATTTTAGCGAACTGGAGAAATAGAAAAATAGCTGACAAAATCGTGTTATCGATTTTGCGCCTTCCAGCGATGAAAATCCGGCTGATTTTGGATGGAAAAACGAAAAAACGGCCCGAAAACTGCCATTTTTGTCTCATCGCATCGCGATAAGTATCTTTTCGCGGTGCGATAGCTATGGTATCGTGGTGCGATAGCTATGCTTTCGCAATGCGATAGCTATGGTATCGCGATGCGATAACTATGCTTTCGCAGTGCGATAACTATGCTTTCGCGAACCGGTAGCTGCTTGATGCCACTGTCTTACGCATCATATCATTCGTAAGATGCTGATTGATAGCACTTTGTAGAAACGCACGTAAAATCGCTCAGAATCGCGTATTTCGGAGCGATGGAGGGGTCGGTGGGTTTCGAGGCCCTTCTCGTGCCCCTTAAAACACCAAAAAAATTTACATTGTTGAAGTAGTCTTGCCCTATGCGGCGCACCGGTCAAAGGTAGCGTGGCGTGTGACAAGTTTGTCAGTCAGCGGCTGACAAATTGTACGACCTCATGGGGAAGGCCAAACTTGGCACGGTTTTCGTAAGGTTGATGCATGGACGATTGAAAGTCGATAAGATTAAACTTTAAAATATACAACAATGAACATTAAACCATTAGCAGACAGAGTGCTGGTACAACCTGCACCAGCTGAGGAAAAAGTAGGTGGAATTATTATTCCTGATACGGCAAAAGAGAAGCCACAGCGTGGCAAGGTCGTTGCCGCCGGCGATGGCACCAAGGATGATCCTATGGTACTGAAGGATGGCGACACCGTGCTTTATGGCAAATATGCCGGAACCGAGCTTGAGGTCGAAGGTGAGAAATATCTCATCATGCGCCAAAGCGATGTGCTGGCTGTCATCAAGTAATTTGACGTATACATTATAATATTAATCACAACTTTTTCAAACAGATAAAACAATGGCAAAGATTATTAAATACGATACCGAAGCACGTGAGCTGCTGAAGAAAGGCGTTGACCAGCTGGCCAATGCCGTAAAGGTGACACTGGGTCCTAAAGGCCGCAACGTAGTGATTGAGAAGAAGTTCGGCGCTCCGCAGATTACCAAGGACGGCGTGACCGTAGCCAAGGAGATTGAGCTTGAGGACAAGTTTGAGAACACGGGCGCACAGCTCGTCAAGAGCGTTGCCTCGAAGACTGGTGACGACGCCGGCGACGGTACGACCACTGCTACCATCTTGACGCAGGCTATCGTCAACGAGGGCTTGAAGAACGTCACCGCCGGTGCCAACCCCATGGACCTGAAGCGCGGTATCGACAAGGCTGTTGCCAAGGTCGTTGACTACATCAAGAGCAACGCCGAGGTTGTCGGCGACAACTACGACAAGATTGAGCAGGTGGCTACCGTATCGGCCAACAATGATCCCGAGATTGGTAAGCTGCTGGCTGACGCTATGCGTAAGGTTTCCAAGGATGGCGTCATCACCGTTGAGGACAGCAAGACCCGCGACACCTCTATTGGCGTAACTGAGGGTATGCAGTTCGACCGCGGCTATCTGTCGGGCTACTTCGTAACCGACACCGACAAGATGGAGTGCGTGATGGATGATCCTTACATCCTCATCTACGATAAGAAGATTTCCAACCTGAAGGAGTTCCTGCCTATCCTGCAGCCCGCTGCAGAGAGCGGCCGCCCATTGCTCGTCATCGCCGAGGATGTTGACTCTGAGGCTCTGACAACGCTGGTGGTCAACCGTCTGCGTGGCAGCCTGAAGATTTGCGCTGTCAAGGCTCCTGGCTTCGGCGATCGCCGCAAGGCTATGCTTGAGGATATTGCCGTGCTCACCGGTGGCGTGGTCATCAGTGAGGAGAAGGGCCTGAAGCTCGAGCAGGCTACACTTGAGATGCTCGGTTCGGCCAAGAAGGTTACCGTGACCAAGGATAATACGACGATTGTCGGTGGCAACGGTGCCAAGGAGAACATCCAGGAGCGTGTCAACCAGATTAAGAACGAGATTGCCAACACCAAGAGCTCTTACGACAAGGAGAAGCTGCAGGAGCGTCTGGCTAAGCTCGCCGGTGGTGTGGCTGTGCTCTATGTCGGTGCCAACTCTGAGGTTGAGATGAAGGAGAAGAAGGACCGCGTCGATGATGCCCTCTGCGCTACGCGTGCAGCTACTGAGGAAGGCGTCGTCGTTGGTGGCGGCACTACTTACATCCGCGCTCAGAAGGAGCTGGAGAACCTCAAGGGCGACAACGCCGATGAGCAGACGGGTATCAACATTGTCCGCCGTGCCATTGAGGAGCCGCTTCGTCAGATTGTGGCCAACGCCGGTGGCGAGGGTGCCGTTGTCGTTGACAAGGTGCGCCAGGGCGATGGCGACTTCGGTTACAACGCCCGCGAGGACAAGTATGAGAACCTGCGTGAGGCTGGTGTCATCGATCCTGCCAAGGTGGAGCGTGTGGCTCTGGAGAATGCAGCTTCTATCGCCGGCATGTTCCTCACCACTGAGTGCCTCATCGTTGACAAGCCCGAGGAGAAGCCCGCTGCAATGCCCGCTGGCCAGCCCGGCATGATGTAAAAATCAGATAATCCAACATAGAATGTCCCCGGTTGATGACTCATCGGTCGTCAGCCGGGGACTTTTTTTGTTGCTATGGCAAGGAATTTCCCCTTTGATGAACCATAAACCGATGGAAAATATTATCTTTGCAACATGAAAGTCAAGATACGTGTCAATTGGAAGAAGGTGCTTCTGTTCCTGTTCATCTCGGCAGGCCTCATCTTCCTTACCCACTCATTGCTCATGTCTATCGGCATCATGCTTCTGCTGTTTGTCGTCGACGCACTGTTGGCCAACTACGAATACCGCCAACATACGAAAGCCATATTCGATGACCTGCGCCGCGAGCATGAGGAAGCCGAGCAACGCAACAAGGAAACTGACAATAAGTAAGACCAATGGAGCAATTAACTAAGCTATATAAAGACTGGTCGGGGCAGGAACCGGCTCATGTAGAGAAGATTGCGGGGGCTGGTAGCAACCGTCAGTACTACCGTCTGACCGGTGCCGACGGCCGTACGGTGATTGGTGTCATCGGTACGAGCCGCGATGAGGATCATGCCTTCGTCACCATCTGCCGCCATTTCAACGAGCGCCATCTGCCAGTGCCACGGCTGTTGGCCGTCAGCGACGACGAGATGCGCTACCTGCAGAGCGACCTCGGCAACCGCTCGCTGTTCGACGCCATCAAAGGCGGGCGCGAGGCCGGCGGACGCTATAATCTCGAGGAGCAACAACTGCTGAAGCGCACCATCCGCGCTCTGCCCGCCATCCAGATCAACGGCGCCGCGGGCATGGACTGGGAAGCCTGCTATCCGCAGCCGGCCTTCGACGAGGACAGCGTGCTCTTCGACTTGAACTATTTCAAATACTGCTTCCTCAAGCCCACCGAGCTCGACTTCCACGAGATGAAGCTCGAGGCAAGTTTCCGCCGGTTGGCCAAGGACCTGACGTCGGAGGACTGCAACTGCTTCCTCTACCGCGATTTCCAGGCCCGCAACGTGATGCTCGACAACGACGGTAATCCCTATTTCATTGACTTCCAAGGTGGTCGCCGCGGCCCGTTCTACTACGATGTCGCCTCATTTCTGTGGCAGGCGTCGGCGCGCTACTCGTTTAAGCTCCGCCGCGAATTGACAGCCGAATACTACGAGGCGCTGAAGCAGTATATCGAGGTACCCAGTACGCGCCACTTCGCCGCCCGGCTGACGTTGTTTGTGCTCTTCCGTACGCTGCAGGTGCTCGGCGCCTACGGCTTCCGCGGCTACTTCGAGCATAAGCAACATTTCATCGACAGCATTCCGCCAGCCATGGATAACCTGCGCGACCTGCTGAAGCTGCGCGAGGATGTACTGCCCTACCCCTACCTGCGCGATGTGCTGACACGTCTGACCCAACTGCCGCAGTTCGCTCACAAGGAGGTACCCATCAAGCCGCGTACCGACGGACTGAAGACAACAAAGGACGACATCTATCCGTCTCACCCGCAGGATGGTCTGCCCACCTATTCCAAATACGACGGCAAGGGTCCGCTGAAGGTGCTTATCTACAGCTTCTCTTACCGCAAGGGCATCCCCGAGGATCCGTCGGGCAACGGCGGCGGTTATGTGTTCGACTGCCGCAGCACCCACAACCCCGGCCGCTATGAGCCTTACAAGAAGCTCACGGGTCTCGACGAACCGGTCATCCGCTTCCTTGAGGACGACGGAGAGATCTTGGAGTTCCTCAGCCACGTCTATGCATTGGCCGACAAGCATGTGGCACGCTACATCCAGCGCGGCTTCACCCACTTGATGTTCTGCTTCGGCTGCACCGGCGGCCAGCACCGCAGCGTGTATAGCGCCCAGCATCTGGCCGAGCATATTCATAAGAAGTTCGGCGTGGAGGTGCACGTCGTCCACCGTGAGCAGAATATAGAGCAGGTAATGCCTGCCAGAGACTCCTCTGTCTAATATGCAAGCCGCATGAAAAGTTCCACACAACATACGTTCCGCACGCAGGTCGGATGGTGGTATTGGTCAATATGCCTCTTGCTGTTTGTACCGGGCTCCTATTTCATCAAAACAGATGATTGGATTGTAGTCTTTCTGTTGTGGGTCATGGCAATTTATATGGCCTCACTCTCTTTCCTCACGCGCTACGTGATTGAGAAAGAGAGCCTCACAGTTTTCTATGGCTTCTTCCTCAAGAAGCGCATCCCCATCAGTTCCATCACCTCCATACACCATTCACGCAACCCCCTAAGCAGTCCCGCACTGTCGTTGCGCCGGCTATTGATTCGTTATGGCAAGTATGATGAGGTACTCGTCTCTCCTGTTGACCAAGAAGCCTTTATCGCCGCGCTGAAAGCGGTGAACCCGAACATAGAAAGTATTGCATGATGAAACAAGCTATGATATTTGCGGCCGGGCTTGGTACCCGCCTCAAACCGCTCACCGACCACATGCCCAAGGCGCTGGTCGAAGTTGGGGGTAAACCGTTGTTGGAGCGCGTCATCGGGCGGCTGGCTGACGCCGGCTTTGACCACCTAGTGGTCAATGTGCATCACTTCTCTGGCCAGATTATAGATTACCTTCGCCAACACAATAACTTTGGCCTCGACATCAAAATCAGCGACGAGACCGACGCGTTGCTCGACACCGGCGGCGGCATAAGGAAAGCGCAGCACCTGTTCGACCCGCGCTATCCCATCCTCATTCATAATGTCGACATCCTCAGCAACCTCGACCTCGACCGCTTCTATCGGCTCACCGACAAGGCGATGTGTTGCGACTGCGGCGTGCCCCACCTCAGGGTTGGCGCCCGACTGCTGGTCAGTTGGCGTAAGACGAAGCGTTACCTTGTGTTCAACGACCAGATGAGGCTCGTGGGATGGGTCAACCTCAGTACGGGCGAGGTGAAGACGCCCTACCCTGAAGTACGCGAGGCACTCCAACAAGAGCAATACCCCATCACGCCGGGCGACCCCCCGCTGACCATCGCCGGTCATCTCCATCTGTTTGCCTTCAGCGGCATCCACACGTTCTACCCCACTCTGTTCTCTGCAATGAGCGCCTATCCCGCAAAGTTCCCCATCATGGACTTCTACCTCCAGCAATGCGGCAAACTGCCCATCATGGGGTACAACAAGGAAGACCTCAAGCTGATGGATGTCGGCAAGTTGGATACGTTGCACGACGCCGAGCAGTTCCTTAAAGCGCTGGGATAACTCATCTTGCTCCCAAATGTCGCCTGGCTACGTCTGTAAGGCAATACAAAGATTTAAGACAAAAAAGGTGATGAAGTGAGAGATTTTGTTTATCTTTGCAACATCATTACGCAGAGCATACCATTTCTATTCTTATAAGATGCAACAGAAAATCATCATCTTGGATTTCGGCTCACAGACGACACAGCTCATCGGCCGCCGCGTGCGTGAGCTCGACACCTTCTGCGAGATTCTGCCCTACAACAAGTTCCCCAAGGACGACCCGTCTGTCATCGGTGTCATTCTCAGTGGCAGCCCCTATTCGGTCCACGATAAGGAAGCATTCAAGGTAGACCTCTCGCAACTCATCGGCCATTACCCGGTGCTTGGCATCTGCTATGGCGCACAGTTCATCAGCCACACGCTGGGCGGCAAGGTGGAGCAGACCGGAACCCGCGAGTACGGCCGTGCCAACCTGGAGTTCATCGATTCCTCCTGTGCCGTATTCAAAGGCTTCGACAAAGGCTCGCAGGTCTGGATGAGCCACGGCGATACCATCACCGCCATTCCCGAAGGCTACCACGTAACCGCTTCGACGGCCGACGTGAAGTATGCCGCCTTCGCCAACGAGCAAGAGCGCGTATGGTGCGTGCAGTTCCACCCCGAGGTCTATCACACGCTGCAAGGCACGCAGTTGCTCCGCAACTTCGTCGTCGACATCTGCGGCAGCCGTCAGGAGTGGAGTCCGGCCTCATTCATCGAAAGCACGGTAAAGGAACTGAAGGAGCAGATTGGCTCCGACCGCGTCATCCTCGGACTGTCGGGTGGCGTCGACTCCTCCGTCTGCGCCACCCTGCTCAACAAAGCCATCGGCAAGAACCTCACGTGTATCTTCGTCGACCACGGCATGCTGCGTAAAAACGAGTTCAGCAAGGTGATGGAAGCTTATCAGGGACTGGGGCTCAACGTCATAGGCGTAGACGCCTCGGAGCGGTTCTTCAAGGACCTTGAAGGCGTGACCGACCCTGAGAAGAAGCGTAAGATTATCGGCCGCGACTTCGTTGAGGTGTTCAACGCCGAGGCAAAGAAGATTACCGATGCGAAATGGCTGGCACAGGGCACCATCTATCCCGACCGCATCGAGAGCCTGAGCATCACCGGCATGACCATCAAGAGCCACCACAACGTGGGCGGACTTCCCAAAGATATGAAGCTGCAGCTCTGCGAACCGCTGAAGTGGTTGTTCAAGGATGAGGTGCGTCGCGTGGGCCACGAGCTCCACATGCCCGAGCGTCTCATCAAACGCCACCCCTTCCCCGGTCCTGGACTGGCTGTGCGCATCTTAGGCGACATCACCCGCGAGAAAGTACGCATCCTGCAAGATGCCGATGATATCTATATTGAGAAGATGCACGACTACAAGATGCCGGATGGCACCAGTCTCTACGACCACGTCTGGCAGGCTGGCACCGTGTTGCTGTCAACCATCCGCTCGGTGGGCGTCATGGGTGACGAGCGCACCTACGAGCATCCCGTTGCCCTGCGCGCTGTGACGTCGATGGATGCCATGACCGCCGACTGGGCTCGTCTGCCCTACGACTTCATGGCCGATGTGTCCAACGAGATTATTCGTAAAGTGAAGGGCGTCAACCGCGTATGCTACGACATCTCCTCAAAGCCGCCATCGACAATCGAATGGGAATAGGCCATGTCGAAGGTATTCACCCATTTCGGCCCCGACGATGAGACGCGTCGGGCCGAACTGATACGAACAATAGAACACAGCGTTGAGCACCTAACCATTGGTGAACTCGAAGCCCTCTACTACGACCTCGTCGCCAAGGACTACATACGCTGACGCCCGTCACCCACGGGGTTGGCTTCCGACCTTCCTTAGACGGCTTCCCGTCTCTTTTAGATAGCTCTCCTGTCTTCTTTAGATAGCTTTTTCCCTCTTTCCAGAGTGGCAATCTGGTCTAACACAAAGCCCCCTTCTTGCCTTTTAACGGTGCAAGAAGGGGACTTGGTGATATTTTCCGCAGTGTCCAACCAGCTTATTTCTTATCCTTCAGCAAGTCGCGGATTTCTGTCAGCAACTTCTCCTCGTTGCTTGGTTCGGGAGCTGGAGCAGGCTCAGCTGGCTTCTCGTCTTTCTTCGCCAAACGGTTGATGCCTTTAACCAACAGGAACACGCAGAAAGCAATGATAATGAAATCGATGAGCGTCTGGATGAAATTGCCATAGTTGATAGTGGCTGCCTGCATCTCAATGCCGTCGGCAATTTTCTCTGCCGGCAACGTCACCTTGAGGTCGGAGAAGTTGACACCACCAATAAGCCAACCAATAGGCGGCATGATGATGTCGTCAACAATACTGCTTACAATCTTACCAAATGCGCCGCCGATAATCACACCGACGGCCATGTCAACGGCATTGCCCTTTACGGCAAACGCCTTGAACTCGTTTAGAAACTTACTCATAGCTATACCTTATTATATATATGTATTTGTTATCGTCATTTTGCAAAGTGTATATAGCAAGTAAAAAGCAGGTCGGGCACCAAGGCTTTACATTTATGCTAAAAGCTTTTATTTTAATTTATTTAATACTCAAAGCCACTGCAAAATTAGAAAATAATTTGTATCTTTGCGGCTGCAAAACGGAAAATATTCGCAAAAATACATTTTATAAACCTTTATATTAAACTCAAAGTAAAATGGCAAACGTAAAAGTAGCTATCAATGGCTTTGGCCGTATCGGCCGCCTGGCATTCCGTCAGATGTTCGCAGCTCCTGGTTATGAGGTTGTTGCTATCAACGATCTTACCAGCCCGAAGATGCTTGCTCACCTTCTGAAGTATGACACCACTCACGGTGGCTATCAGGGCATCATCGGTCAGGAGCCTGTTCACACGGTTTCTTACGACGATACTCCGTTCACTGAGAACGGCAAAGAAGCTGCTGGTTTCATCTCTGTTGATGGCAAGAAGATCACCATCTACAAGGAGAAGGACGCAGCTAACCTGCCTTGGGGCGCTCTGAACATCGACGTTGTTCTCGAGTGCACTGGTTTCTATACTTCTAAGGAAAAGAGCATGGCTCACATCAAGGCTGGTGCTAAGAAGGTTGTTATCTCTGCTCCCGCAGGCAACGATCTGAAGACCATCGTCTTCAATGTGAACAACGAGACCCTGACCAAGGACGATCAGATCATCAGCGCTGCTTCTTGCACCACTAACTGCTTGGCTCCTATGGCAAAGGCTCTGAACGACAAGTATCCTATCCAGGCTGGTATCATGCAGACCATCCACGCTTACACTGGCGACCAGATGATTCTCGACGGTCCTCAGCGCAAGGGCAACCTCCGCCGCAGCCGTGCAGGTGCTTGCAACATCACTCCTGCTTCTTCTGGTGCTGCTAAGGCTATCGGTCTCGTTCTTCCTGAACTGAACGGTAAGCTCATCGGTGCTGCTCAGCGCGTTCCTGTGCCAGATGGTTCTACCACTCTGCTCTATGCCGTTGTTAAGGGCAAGGACGTTACTGTTGAGAGCGTCAACGCTGCTATGAAGGCTGAGGCTAACGAGAGCTTCGGTTACAACGACGAGGAGATCGTTTCTTCTGATATCCTCGGCATGCGCTACGGCTCGCTGTTCGATGCTACTCAGACCATGGTTGTGAAGCTCGACGACGACACCTATGAGGTGCAGGTTGTTTCTTGGTACGACAATGAGAACTCTTATACTTCTCAGATGGTTCGCACCATCAAGTACTTCGCTGAGCTGAAGTAATCACGCTGTTCTGCATAGAACACACCCGATAGAATTTAAACAACTATCATAGCTCAAGCCGCATGAGATAACGCTCATGCGGCTTTTTTAATCACATTGCAGTCGCATGGTAATGCCACCTAACGGCTTTTTTGTAATATTGGCATTGCATTTTTCATTAAAAGATTAGAAAGTTAGAAAAGAATTGAGTAACTTTGTAGCGTTTATCCAATAAGCTGAATAGAAATCACTAAATAACGTTATTATCTTTATGCAATTCACTTTGTTAATCACCGTCTTGCTAACGGCTGTAACCCTTGTGCTTGGTGCCTATGTCATCGCCAAGCTGATAGGCCCGAGGTCGTACAATCCGGTGAAGGGTGAGCCCTTTGAGTGTGGTGTTCCCACGCGCGGAAGCAGCTGGCTGCCAATGCATGTCGGCTACTATCTGTTTGCCATCCTTTTCCTGATTTTCGACATTGAAACCGTGTTTCTTTATCCTTGGGCCGTCGTGGTCAACCAGTTTGGTAAGATGGCGCTCGTCAGCATCGGATTTTTCCTGGTAGTATTGGTTTTGGGCTTGGCTTACGCCTGGCGGAAAGGAGCTTTGGAATGGAAGTAAGAAAGCCGCACATCAAGAGCATTCCTTACGAGGAGTTTAAGGATAATGATACGCTGCAGAATATTGCCAACGAGCTCAATGACGGTGGCGTGAATGTAGTGCTGGGGTCACTCGATCAAATGATCAACTGGGGCCGCAGCAACTCGCTTTGGTCACTCACCTTCGGTACCTCCTGCTGCGGCATCGAATTTATGGCTGTAGGTTGCGCCCGCTACGACTTCTCGCGCTTCGGCTTCGAGGTAACGCGTAACTCTGCCCGTCAGGCTGACCTCATCATGTGCGCCGGTACCATCACCAACAAGATGGCACCAGTGTTTAAGCGTCTGTACGACGAGATGGCCGAACCAAAGTATGTGGTGGCCGTAGGTGGTTGCACTATTTCCGGCGGTCCGTTCAAGAAGAGCTACAACGTGGTGCGCGGCATCGACGAGATTGTGCCGGTGGATGTCTACATTCCCGGTTGCCCTCCGCGTCCGGAAGCTATTCTCTACGGTATGATGCAGTTGCAGCGCAAGGTTAAAGTTGAGAAGTTCTTCGGTGGTGCCAACCACAAGATGAACCGTGAGGAGCGCGAGGAAAGCATGAAGCTCGGCGGCCTCCACGGCATCGGCAACGAAAACTTTTCAGCAGCAAAGATTGGCGCCAAGCAGCCCATCATTGTTGAAGCATCGCCTAACAAGGAGGATGTCGAGGCCTTAGGCAAGGAGCTCGACGCACTGAAGCAAGAGGGTGAGGCTTATGAAGTAAACAAGAGTCAAACTACCGGCGCCGCAGCTCAGCAGAGCGAGCAGGCTCCTAATAATAAATAAGGTATAGAGATGAAATTAGAAAACAAAGAATTCGGCTTTGACAGTTTTGCCGCCGAGATGGCGAAGCTGAAGAACGAGCAACATTTCGATTACCTTGTGACCATCGTAGGTGAGGACTTCGGCGAAGAAGGTCTTGGCTGTATCTATATTCTTGAGAATACCCAGAGCCACGAGCGCTGCAGTGTGAAGCAGATTGCCAAGCAGGTAGGTACCAGTGACTATGTCATTCCTTCCGTGATTGGCCTGTGGCACGACGCCGACCTGCTGGAGCGGGAGGTGTTCGACTTCCTCGGCATCAAGTTCCTCGGCCATCCTGATATGCGTCGTCTTTTCATGCGTAGTGACTTCGAAGGCTATCCCCTCCGCAAGGACTTCGACATGAGCCCCGAGAAGAACCGCTTCCCCATGACCGACGAGCCGGAGAGCGACTTCACTTCGGAGTGGAACCTGAACGAGTTCGGTGAACTCGTCGAGACGAAGCATCGTCTGTTCGAGCCCGACGACTACGTGGTCAACTTCGGTCCTAACCACCCGTCAATGCACGGTGTGCTGCGTTTGCAGACCGTCGTCGACGGCGAGAATATCAAGCGCATCTATCCGCACCTTGGCTATATTCACCGTGGCATCGAGAAGATGATGGAGAATATGACCTACCCGCAGACGCTCGCGCTGACTGACCGACTCAACTACCTCTGCGCCATGACCAACCGCCACGCGCTTGTTGGCGTCATCGAAGAGGCCATGGGTGTTGAGCTCAGCGACCGCATCCATTACATCCGCACCATCATGGATGAGCTGCAGCGTATTGACAACCACTTGTTGTTCCTCGGCACCTGCGCTCAGGACCTCTCAGCCCTCACCGCATTCCTCTACTGCATGCGCGACCGTGAGCATGTGCTCAACGTCATGGAAGAGACCACGGGTGGACGACTCATTCAGAACTACTACCGCATTGGCGGACTGCAGGCCGATATCGACCCGAACTTCGTGGCCAATACCAAGGCTCTCTGCAAATACCTCCGCCCGATGGTGCAGGAATACCTCGACGTGTTCGGCGACAATGTCATCACACACAAGCGTTTGGAGGGTGTCGGTCCGATGAACATGACCGACTGCATCAACTACGGCGTCACCGGTCCTGCCGGACGCGCTTCTGGCTGGCACAACGATGTGCGTAAGAATCATCCTTACGACCTCTACGACAAGGTGACCTTCAACGAGATTACCGGTACTGCCGGCGACTCGATGACCCGTTACATGATTCATATTGAGGAGATTTATCAAAGCCTCGACATCATCGAGCAGCTCATCGACAACATCCCCGAGGGCGAGTTCTACATCAAGCAGAAGCCCATCATCAAGGTACCCGAAGGCCAGTGGTGGTTCTCGGTTGAAGGCGGTGCCGGTGAATTCGGCGTCTACCTCGACAGCCGTGGCGACAAGAGTCCTTACCGCGTGAAACTCCGCCCGATGGGTCTGACGCTTGCCGGTGCCTTCGACAAGATGCTTCGCGGCCAGAAGATTGCCGACCTCATCTCTACCGGTGCGGCCATCGACTTTGTGATACCCGATTTGGACAGATAGTCTTCATCACTTAAATACATTAAATTAAAGAAGATGTTTGATTTCAGTATAGTTACACAGTGGTTCGATGGGTTGCTCCGCCAGACTTGCGGCTTGAACAATTTCTGGACCATTCTCATTGAATGTGTCGTCGTGGGCTTGGTCGTTCTTACGCTCTATGCCCTCATCGCCATGTTCATGATTTATTTTGAACGTAAGGTATGCGCCTTCTTCCAGTGCCGCCTTGGCCCTATGCGTGTAGGTAAGTGGGGTATCTTCCAGGTGGTAGCCGACGTGCTGAAGATGCTCATCAAGGAGATCTTCGGTGTCGACCGCTCCGATAAGTTTCTCTACTATCTCGCCCCCTTCCTCATCATCATTGCCTCAGTGGGTACGTTCTCATTCCTGCCTTGGAACAAGGGCGCAGCCGTGCTCGACTTCAATGTCGGCGTGTTCATGGTGACAGCCATCAGCTCTATTGGTGTGGTGGGCATCATCCTCGCCGGATGGGGCTCCAACAACAAGTATTCCGTGGTGTCGGCCATGCGTGGTGCCGTGATGATGATTTCCTATGAGATTTCTCTCGGCCTCTGCATGATTACAGCTGTCATCCTTTGTGGCAGCATGCAACTCAGCGACATCATCACAACGCAGACCGGACCTTGGAATTGGCTGATCATCAAGGGGCACATCCCCGCCATCGTTGCCTTCCTGGTGTTCCTCATCGCTGGTAATGCCGAGGCCAACCGTGGCCCGTTCGACCTTGATGAGGCTGAGAGTGAGTTGGTTGCCGGTTACCACACCGAGTATTCGGGTATGGGCTTCGGCTATTTCTACCTCGCCGAATACCTTAATCTGGTGGTCATCTCCGGACTGGCAGCCACCATCTTCCTCGGTGGCTGGGCTCCGCTCAACATCGGCATTGCCGGATTCGACAGCGTGATGAACTACATCCCCGGCTTCGTCTGGTTCGCTGCCAAGACCCTGCTGGTCATCTGGATTTTGATGTGGGCCCGCTGGACCTTCCCCCGTCTGCGCGTCGACCATGTGTTGAAGTTGGAGTGGAAGTATCTGATGCCTCTCATGCTGATTACGCTTGCCGTGATGACCACCTGCGTCGCATTCGGATGGACATTCTAATCCCTAATCGTTCAAAGTTCAAATCAAATAGATATGTCACAATACTTTAAAGAGATAAAGGATGCCACTAAGACGTTGGCCACGGGCTTGAAGGTGACGATGAAGGAATACTTCACGCCCAAGTCAACCGAGCAGTATCCCGAAAACCGCAAGACCACGCTGCACGTAGCCAAGCGCCACCGTGGCCGTCTGGTTTTCAAACGTGTCGAGGATCCCAACGATCCGCAGGCCGTGAAGCGCGGACTGAAAGTGGGCGACTACAAGTGCACCGCCTGCACGATGTGCGAGAAGGCATGCCCTAACGACACCATTAAGATTACGTCTCACATGGAGACCGACCCGGAGACGGGCAAGAAGAAGAAGGTGCTCGACGACTACCAGTACGACCTGGGCGACTGCATGTTCTGCGAGCTTTGCGTCAATGCCTGCAATTTCGATGCCATCGAGTTCACCAACGACTTCGAGAACTCCGTCTTCGACCGCAGCAAGTTGGTGCTGCACCTCAACGAGGAGGTCTATCAGGGTGGCTCGCTGCCCAACCTCATCGACGGTGGCGCACCGCTGACCATCGGTAAGTTTAACACCAAAACCAAGTAAGGATTATGGCAAATATAGTAATGTTCGTTATTTTGGCTGTAGTCGTACTTGGCTCGGCCATCATGTCGGTGCTGACGAAGAACGTCATGCGCGCAGCCACATGGCTGTTGTTTGTGCTCTTCGGCATCGGCGGTTTTTATTTCCTCCTCGATTACACGTTCCTCGGCGCTGCACAGATTTCCATCTACGCCGGCGGTGTGACCATTCTGATTATCTTTGCTATCCATCTCGTGTCGAAAGACACCCTGCAGAACCTTGTCGCCCGCTTTAAGGGGGCGCGTGTGGTGCAGGGCGCGCTCATCTCACTGGTCGGTCTGGCCACGGTGGGTGTTATCCTGATGAAGAACAAGTTTATCGATGCTGCAATGAGCATTGCCGACAAGGAAGTGCCTGTTGCAGAGATTGGTAAGGCCCTCGTCGGTTCAGGCAAGTACGGCTACGTGCTTCCCTTCGAGTTCATCTCCTTGTTCCTGTTAGCATGTATCATCGGCGGCATTATGATCGCCAGAAAGGAGGACAACAAATGATTTCAGTATATTGCTTCTTAGGCGTCAGCACGCTGCTGTTCTTCATCGGTGTGTTCGGTTTCGTGACCCATCGCAACCTGATTGCCATGCTCATCAGTATTGAGCTGGTGCTGAATGCGGCCGACCTCAACTTCGCCGTGTTCAACCGTATGCTCTTCCCCGGCATGCTCGAGGGATCTTTCTTCACACTCTTCTCCATTGGAGTGAGTGCGGCCGAGACCGCCGTAGCGCTGGCTATCATCATCAATGTTTACCGCAACTACCACAGTGACCAGGTGAACAGTATTGAAAACATGAAACACTAATCGCACAAATGGAATACAGTTATTCATATCTGATCCTTCTTCTTCCCTTCCTCAGCTTCCTGCTGTTGGGTTTGCTGGGCATGAAGATGAAGAAGCCGGTGGCTGGACTCATCGGCACGGCCGTCTTGGCTGTACTTTGGGGTATGAGCCTCTACACCGCTTATGAGTATTTCTTCGCCATCGGACGTGATGCCGCCACGGGTTTATACCCAACGGTGACGGTGTTCAACTTCACCTGGCTGAAGTTTACCGAACTGCTGACGTTCAACATTGGCTTCCGTCTGACGCCAATCTCAGTGATGATGCTCATCGTCATCACCACGGTGTCGTTTATGGTGCATATCTACAGCTTCGGCTACATGGCCGAACGCGACGAGCATTATAAGAAGGAAGGCTACGAGAAGGGCTTCCAGCGTTTCTACGCTTTCCTCTCGCTCTTCACCATGTCGATGCTGGGCTTGGTCGTCGCCACCAACATCTTTCAGATGTATCTCTTCTGGGAGCTCGTGGGTGTGTGCTCCTATCTGCTCATCGGCTTCTACTACCCGAAGCACGCCGCCGTGCATGCCTCTAAGAAAGCCTTCATCGTCACACGTTTCGCCGACCTCTTCTTCCTCATCGGTATCCTGTTCTACAGCTTCTACACCGGCACGTTCAACTACGACCTCACCGCTGATCCGAAGCTCGTTACCGAACTGCCCGGTGCCGCATGGGTATTGCCTACCGCACTGTTCCTGATGTTCATCGGTGGTGCCGGTAAGTCAGCCATGTTCCCGTTGCACATCTGGCTGCCCGACGCCATGGAAGGCCCGACGCCTGTATCGGCCTTGATTCACGCCGCCACCATGGTTGTGGCCGGTGTCTATCAGGTGGCCTCACTCATGCCTATCTGGCTGCAATACGCGCCCAATACATTGCACTACATTGCCTACATCGGCGCATTCACTGCTTTCTACGCAGCCGCCGTGGCATGCTGTCAGCGCGATATCAAGCGTGGTCTTGCCTTCTCGACCATCTCACAGATTGCCTACATGCTCGTAGCGCTCGGTGTCTGCACCGCAGCTACCGGCGAAGGCAGTGTTGGCTACATGGCTTCCATGTTCCACCTCTTCACCCACGCCATGTTCAAGGCTCTGCTCTTCCTCTGCTCCGGTGCCATCATCGTTATCATCGGCTCCAACTTCAAAGAGTACATGGGCGGCCTGCATAAGTACATGCCTATCACCAACATCTGCTTCCTCATCGGAACCATCGCCATCAGCGGCTTCTGGCCGTTGGCCGGTTTCTTCTCCAAGGATGAGATTGTAGATGCCTGCTTCCACTTCTCTCCCTATCTGGGATGGTTTATGACGCTGGTTAGCGGTATGACGGCCTTCTACATGTTCCGTCTCTACTACGTCATCTTCTGGGGCGACAGCTATTACGAGCAAGATCCAGAGCATCGCCGCAAGCCGGCTGAGGTACCCTTCGTCATGTGGGGCCCGCTGGTGTTCCTGGCCATCATTTCTTGCGTAGCCGGTTGGATTCCTTTCGGCCACTTCGTATCGCTCGACGGTCATGCCGAGGAGATTGCCCTGCAGCATTTCCAGTTCGGCACCACAGCTTGGGTATCGCTTGCCGTAGCCACCATCGGTTTCGCACTGGCTACCTACATGTATGCCCCGAAGCACAACCCGCTGCCCGACAAGCTCGCCAAGGCAATGCCCCGTCTGCACGAGGCTGCCCTCAACCGCTTCTATATCGACAACGCATGGCAGTTCTTCACCCATAAGATTGTGTTTGGCTGCTTCTCCATTCCTATCGCATGGTTCGACCGTCACGTCATCGACGGTATGTTCAACTTCTCCGGTTGGGCTGTTCGTGAGGGTGGCGAGGCCATCCGTCCTTGGCAGAGCGGCGACGTGCGTCAGTACGCCGTGTGGTTCCTCACCGGTTCGGTCGCACTCACGCTTATCTTGCTTTGCATTTAGCTAACTCGTTCAATCCCAATTAAGAAATACAAAAATGAGTTTTTTAAATCTCTTTGTCATTATACCGGTTGTAATGCTGCTCTGCCTATGGTTGGCCCGCAACGACAAGCAGGTGCGCATTGTCATGGCCGTTGGCTCTACGGCATTGCTCGGGTTGGCCATCTATCTGGTGTTTGCCTTCTTGGCAGCACGCGAGACACAATCGGCCGAACAGGTTCCGTTCCTCTTCGGTGAGGCTATTCCCTGGTTTGAGCCGCTCAACATCTACTACCGCACAGGTGTCGATGGCATTGCCGTCGTGATGATTCTGCTTTCGGCCATCATCGTCTTCACCGGCACATTTGCCTCTTGGCAGCTTCATCCGCTGCAGAAGGAATATTTCCTTTGGTTCACGCTGCTGTCGACGGGTGTGTTCGGCTTCTTCATCACTGAGGACCTCTTCACGATGTTCATGTTCTATGAGGTCGCACTTATCCCGATGTACTTGCTTATCGGCGTCTGGGGTACCGGTCCGAAGGAGTATTCAGCCATGAAGCTGACATTGATGCTCATGGGTGGTTCCGCACTGCTCATCATCGGCATCCTCGGCATCTACTTCTTCAACGGCGAATACAGCCATGTCTACACCATGAGCGTGACCGAGATTGCTCAGCTCCACGCCATTCCGGTGTCTATTCAGAAGGTATTCTTCCCCTTCATCTTCATCGGCTTCGGCGTTCTTGGCGCCCTGTTCCCGTTCCACACATGGTCTCCTGACGGTCATGCTTCAGCCCCGACGGCAGTGTCAATGCTCCATGCCGGTGTGCTGATGAAGCTCGGAGGTTACGGCTGCTTCCGCATCGCCATGTTCCTCTTGCCCGATGCCGCTCAGCAGCTGTCGTGGATCTTCCTCATCCTCACCACTATCTCTGTGGTCTACGGTGCACTCTCGGCCTGCGTACAGACCGACCTGAAATACATCAACGCCTACTCGTCGGTGTCTCACTGCGGCATGGTGCTCTTCGCCCTGCTGATGATGACAAGCACCGCTGCTACGGGTGCCATTCTGCAGATGCTGTCGCACGGTCTGATGACGGCCCTCTTCTTCGCCGTTATCGGTATGATCTACCACCGCACCGGTACGCGTGATGTACGTCGCCTCGGCGGTTTGATGAAGATTATGCCGTTCCTCTCTGTGGCTTATGTGGTTGCCGGTCTGGCCAACCTCGGCTTACCTGGTTTCTCGGGTTTCGTTGCTGAGATGAACATCTTCGTCGGTTCATTCGAGAATGCCGACATCTTCCATCGCACCTGCACCATCATTGCTTGTACGTCAATCGTTATCACTGCGGTTTATATTCTGCGCGTGGTGGGCAAGATTCTCTATCAGAAGGTACCCAACCCCGAATACTATAAGCTCACCGATGCCACATGGGATGAGCGCATCGCCGTCGGCGGCCTCATCTTCTGTGTTGCCGGCCTCGGTCTGGCGCCGCTGTGGGCACAAAACATCATCAGGGATGCTGTCGTACCTATGATTTCTCACATTACCGGAATGTAATTTAAGCAGATAAGAACAATGAATATCGATTATAGTCAATTCCTGAACATGATACCGGAGGTCACGCTGACGGCCATCTTAGTGCTGGTCTTCTTCATCGACCTCTTCACCGCTCAGAAGCCGGCCCCTATCGCAGTGGCCGAGGCTGAGACGGGCGAGCAGAGCCTCAAGCGCCCCAAGGGATCCATCCTCAACGAGCATGTCTCGCCGCGTCCTTGGTTCAATCTGCTGGTCTGCGCCCTGATGCTCGTGCATATCCTCATCAACATTTTCCCCACGGCTGAGGCCTCGACCTTTGGCGGTATGTATATCACCAATGCGTCGGTAGGCGTCATCAAGACCATCCTGGCCTTCGGTACGCTCATCGTCTTCATCCAGGCGCGCGAGTGGCTGAGCCGCCCCGACACCGCCTTCAAGGAGGGTGAGTTCTATCTCTTGGCCATCTCTACGCTGTTGGGTATGAACATGATGGTTTCAGCCAATCATTTCCTGCTCTTCTTCTTAGGTCTTGAAATGGCATCCGTACCTATGGCATGTCTCGTGGCCTTCGACAAGTACCGCCACTACAGCGCCGAGGCCGGTGCAAAGTTCATCCTCACCGCCACCTTCTCGAGCGGTGTGATGATTTTCGGCATCAGCCCGCTCACCATCATGGGTATGGTGTTCTTCTTCAGCGGTTTGGGCTTCAAGATTTCTCTCGTACCCTTCCACTTCTGGACAGCCGATACCTATCAGGGCGCTCCGACCACTGTGTCCGGATTCCTGAGTGTAGTATCTAAGGGTGCCGCAGCCTTTGCGCTCTGCACCATTCTGATGAAGGTTTTCGCTCCGATGGTACCCTACTGGCGCTACATGCTGATGATTGTCATCGTACTGTCAATCACCGTGGCCAACCTCTTCGCCATCCATCAGAAGGACCTCAAGCGCTTCATGGCTTTCAGCTCCATCTCGCAGGCAGGCTACATCATGTTGGCCGTCATCGGCGACAGCGCCATGGGCATTACCGCACTGAGCTACTACGTACTCATCTATGTGGTGGCCAACCTCGCTGTCTTCGCCATCATCTCATCGGTTGAGGAGCACAACGGCGGCGTGGTCAGCATGGATGCCTACAACGGTTTCTATAAGACCAACCCGCGCCTGAGCTTCATCATGACGCTCGCCCTGTTCTCGCTGGGTGGTATTCCGCCGTTCGCCGGCATGTTCTCGAAATTCTTCGTGTTCATGGCCGCAGCCAATGGCGCTGAGGTCACCACCACCATCGGTGCCCTGACCTATGCAACGGTGTTCATCGCTTTGGTCAATACGGTCATCAGCCTTTACTACTATCTGCTGATTGTCAAGGCCATGTTCGTGAAGCATTGCGACAACCCCCTGCCCACCTTCAAGTCGGCCGTCAGCACCAAGTTGGCCCTGGCCATCTGCACTCTCGGTGTTATCGGGTTCGGCATCTGCTCGGGTGTATATACCTGGATTAGTTCGGCAGCAGGACTCTAATTAGTCCGCCGACAACTTATATTTCTTACTCAAAGCCCCCATCTTCCTACGCAAGCAGGGGGATGGGGGCTTTCTAATTGACAACACAAGCAATGAAGAATCAGAAAATGTATGAGCCGGGCGACAGCCTCATCAGCATCATCAGCGACAATGCTGCCGTGCTGCAGAGCCTCGGCAGCTTTGGCATCAGCCTCGGCTTTGGCGATAAGACCGTGAAGGAAGTATGTGAGTCAGAACATGTCGATACCTACACGTTCCTCACGGTGGTCAACTTCACCATCAACGGCTACCTCAACCTTGAGGACACCGACCGCATCTCCATCCCGACATTAATGCATTATCTGGAGGCCAGCCATACCTATTACATTGATTTTGAATTGCCCTTTATCCGAAAGGAACTGGAAGACGCACTTAACCCCGATGACAATCTGAGCCAACTCATCCTCAAGCTCTACGATGAATACGCCCACACCATTCGCAATCACATGAAATACGAGGAGAAGACGCTCTTCCCCTATGTGAAGGCTTTGGAAGAAGGCCGCATCCCAACCAATTACGACATCGAGACTTTCTCCAAGCACCATAATCAGATTGATGTGAAGTTGCGTGAACTGAAAAATATCATCATCAAGTATCTGCCTGCCGACAATCTGCGCAACAACCAACTCACACACACGCTTTACGACATCTACAACGGCGAGCGTTGGCTGACCGATCACGCAGAAGTCGAGGATCGCATCTTTGTTCCAACCATTCGCCGACTGCAGGACAAGCTACGCAAGGATGACGTCTCCATGCGCATCAGCAGCATGATCAATCAGAAGACGAACAACGATGAGGCGCTGTCCGACCGCGAGAAGGAAGTAATCGTCGCACTCGTGCAGGGCATGACCAACAAGGAGATTGCCGACCATCTCTACATCTCCATCAACACGGTGCTCACCCATCGCCGCAACATTGCCCGCAAGCTGCAAATCCATTCTCCCGCCGGCCTGACCATCTACGCCATTGTCAACCACCTCATTGACATCAGCAAGGTGAAGCTGTGAGGGCGTATTCCCCCACGGCTCTGCGCGCTATTCGTAGCGTATGGCCTCTATAGGGTCGAGGCGGGCAGCTTTCTTAGCCGGATACCAGCCGAAAAACACACCGGTGAACGTACACACGGCGAAACTCA
This sequence comes from uncultured Prevotella sp., assembly GCA_900315835.1. Classification (GTDB taxonomy): domain Bacteria; phylum Bacteroidota; class Bacteroidia; order Bacteroidales; family Bacteroidaceae; genus Prevotella. The sequence continues at coordinate 47,554 of ONAR01000017.1, read as the reverse complement.
TGATAATGGTCCAAGGCTCGATGTAGATGGGCCAGTGGGCAATGAGCTTCACGGCATAGCTCGATCCGATACCGATGATGACGCCGATGAGTCCGCCGGTCACACTCATCATGATGGCCTCGATAAGGAACTGGTTGAGGATGTCCACGCCGCGGGCGCCGACACTCATGCGCAGGCCTATCTCACGCGTACGCTCGGTGACGCTCACATACATGATGTTCATAATGCCGATACCACCGACGATGAGCGAGATGCCGGCCACACAACCCAAGAGGATGGTGAGCATGTTGGTGGTGGAGTTCATCATCGACGACAGTTCCTCCTGCGAGCGGATATTGAAGTCATCGTCGTCAGCCTCTTGCGTGTCGGTGGCATCCTTCAGTTTATGCGTGCGACGAAGGATGGAGGTCATCTCGGCCACAGCCTTATCGGTGACGCCCTCAGTGATGGCAGAAGCCTGAATCTCACTGAGATAGGTCTGGGCCAAAATACGCTTCATCACCGTGGTATAGGGTGCCAGAACGAGGTTATCCTGGTCCATACCCATCGAATTGTAGCCTTTCTTCTTCAGTACACCAATAACACGGAAGGGGATAGAGTTGAACCTCACCACCTTACCCACAGGCGAACCGCCATTGGGGAAGAGGTAATCAACGACGGTCTGACCGAGGATACACACCTTGGCGCTGGTCTTGATCTCCTGATCGGTAAACATCTCGCCGTCGCTCACCGACAGCTGGCGTATGTCGAGATAATCCTGATTGACGCCATAGATGGTCGACTGCGTGTTGTTGTTGCCATAGATGAACTGACCGCTGGAGTTGACCACCGGGCTGATGCCCTTGATATAGTTGCATTCATTCTTAAGCGCCTGATAGTCGGTGAGCTTGAGCGTCTCCATTGACGAGGCATCCTGACGCACGCCACCACGCATGTCCTGACCCGGGTGAATCATAATCATGTTGGAGCCCATCTCGGCGATGTTGGCCTGGATGCTGCGCTTCGAACCCTGACCGATGGCAAGCATCGTGATGACCGAGGCCACACCGATGATGATGCCGAGCGCCGTCAGAAACGACCGCATCTTGTTGGCGCCAATGGCGCGCAGGGCTATCTTGAAAAGATTGCTGTAATTCATGCTAAGGATTCGTTATTACTCATCTGTGTTCTCGGGCAGCTGGGCCAAGGCGTCAGCTGCCGACTTGATGTTGTGGTTGATGGTGTCGCTGATGACGCGGCCGTCGCGTATCTCGATGTTGCGCGATGAATAGTTGGCAATGTCGGGGTTGTGGGTCACGAAGATGATGGTGTGGCCCTCGGCATAGAGGCGCTGGAAAAGAACCAATATCTGGAAGCTCGTGCGTGTGTCGAGGTTACCCGTAGCCTCATCGGCGAGGATTACGGCGGGGTCGTTGACCAGTGCGCGGGCAATGGCCACACGCTGCATCTGACCGCCCGACATCTGGTTGGACTTGTGGTAGAGGCGGTCGCCCAGCCCCACAGCCTTCAGCGCGGCCACCGATTTCTCGAAGCGCTCCTTGGCCGAGACAGCGTTGTTGTACATCAGCGGTAGCTCCACGTTCTCCACACTCGTCGTCTTCGGCAACAAGTTGTAGTTCTGGAAGATAAAGCCTATCTTCCGGTTGCGGAGCACGGCGCGCTGCGACTTCGACATCTGCCTCACCGAGACACCATCGAGGTAGTATTCGCCGCTCGTGGGCGTATCGAGACATCCAAGCTGGTTGAGCAGCGTCGACTTACCCGAACCCGACTTACCCATGATGGTGACGAACTCGCCCTCGTAAATCTTGAACGAGACACCGCGCAGCGCATGCACCGTCTCATCACCCACCTTAAAGTCGCGCTTCACATCCTGAAGCTCGATGACCACCTTGCGGTGATCGTCGGTGGGCTGCGGTGTCTGATTGATAGCTTGCTCTGACATAGGCCTACTTCTTCTTATTGTTGCGCGGACCGGGAGCAAACGGGCTCTTCGTATCATCGCTCGAAGCCGTGTCATCGTCGCCTTCAGTGGCCACAGCCACACCGGTGATAACTTTCTGGCCCTTCTTGATGCCACTCAGAATCTGCGTATGGGTGCCATCGGTGGCGCCGATGTTGACGGCATGGGCCACAAGCGTATTGCCCTCGAGCGTCCACACCTTGTTCTTACCCGTGCAGTCCTTAATCTTACGTCCGCCCACGGTTTCCTTCTCCGGGGTATAACGCAGCGCCTTGGACGGTACGCTGAGCGTATTCTTAATCTCGTTGGTATAGATGTTGACGTTGGCCGTCAGACCGGGCTTCAACTTCAAGTCATTGTTGGGAGCGCTGATCACCACCTCGTAGGTCACCACGTTGTTGGTCGTTGTGGCCTCCTGACGCACCTGCGTTACATAGCCCTGGAAGGTGTCGTCGGGATAAGCGTCGACGGTGAACGTCACACGCTGACCTACCTTCACTTCACCGATGTCGGCCTCATCCACGTCGGCCACCACGCGCATATTCTTCAGGTCTTTGGCGATGGTGAACAGTTCAGGCGTTGAGAAGCTGGCGGCAACGGTCTGACCTTCCTCCACGCTCTTCGAGATGACCACACCGTCGATAGGCGAGGTGATGGTGGCATAGCCGAGATTGGTCTGCGCGCGGTTGACCTCCTCACGGGACGACAGCACGGCATCCTTGCGCTGGGACAGCGTGGCCTCGGCCGTCTGGTAGCTCAGGCGGGCCGACTCATAGTCGTTGGCCGAAATCAAACCCTTCTGATAAAGCGCCTTATAGCGGTTATAGTTGCTGCGCTGATAGGCGACATCGCTCTGGGCACTGCGCAGTTGCGCCTGAGCCTCTGCAAAGGCGGCCTTGGCAGAATTGAGCTGGCTCACAAGATTGCTCTTGTCGAGTTCGGCAATGACCTGCCCTTTCTTCACCACACTGTTGTAATCCACATACAACTTGCTCACGATACCGGAGACCTGCGTACCGACAGTGACGGTGGTCACAGCCTCAATGCTACCCGTTGCGGTGACGGAATTCTCGATGTTGGCCGGCGCTGCGGCCTCGGTAGTGAAGTTGACCGTTTCTTCTTTCTTACTGCCCGACAGCAGCCAGGCAATGACAGCCAAGGCGACCACAACGCCAACGATAATCCACACGCTGCTTATTTTCTTCACATTCATTTTAACTCTCCTGTTTGGTAAAACTTCAACATATCAATATTATAGATGGCTAAGTATTTTGCCTGTAGCTCAGCCTGCCTGGCTTTCAGGAGAGCATCCTTGCCGTTCATCAGCTCGATGACGTTCTTCAGGTTCTGCTTGAACTGCTCCTGCAGCAGGTCGTAGCTGGCCTGCGCACTCTCCGTGCTGACCTTGGCGCTCTTGAACTGCGCCTGGTTGTTGTAAGCCTGCAGCCAGTAGTTCTCGATGGTCGAATAGAGCGTCGTCTGCTTGTCACGCAGGTCAAGCTGGTAATTCTGGCGCTGCAATATGGCCTTGTTGACGGCCGTCTTGGTCTCGCGCTGGTCAAAGATGGGGATGCTCACGGTCACGCCGCCACCGGTGATGAAGTTGTTTTTCATCTGCTTTCCCCAGCCGTTATCGTTCATCGAGGTGGTCGATGTACCCACGTTGGCCGACAATCCCACGGTCGGCAACCGCTGGGCCTTTGCCATCTTAATCGACAGGTCACTGCTCTTGATGCCGAGCTGGGCGTTCTGAATCTCAGGGCGATAGCTGAGCGCAGCCTCATAAACGGTGGGCACGGTCGGTATCGACTGCAGCGCCATCTCGTCGGTCGTCGTCGGCGCCACCACGTCAAACTCCTCCTGGTCGGTAATCTGCAGCAGTTGCTTCAGCTGGCGCTTGTATTCCTTGAGCTGACTCTCGGCCTGCACCACGTTGTATTCATCCTGCGCCCGCTGAGCGGTGAGCTGCGCCAGGTCGGCCTTGCTCATGTTGCCCACCTTGACAAACTCCTTGCCGCGCTCCTCGTTCTTCTTCGAAGTCTCGAGCGTCGACTTGTCCACCTCGACGGCTTCCTTAGAATAGAGAATCTGCACGTAAAGCTGGGCAATCTGCTCCTGAATGCTGTTGGCCGTGGTGGCGCTGTCGAGCGCTGCCTGGTCGGCGGTCATCTGATTGAGCTTCACCTGGTTGCGGTTGCGGTTGCCATTCCATACCGTCCAGTTGGCATTGATACCGTAAGAGCCGTTGTAATACACCTTATCGACCTGCGTCTGCACGCGGCTGCCGGCAATGGTATAGCTGCCGGTCTCCGGCCAAGGGTTGTAAGAAACATTGTGAGAGGTGGAAGCCGAGAGCGAGGGCAGCAGTGCGGCTTTGCTCTGCTTGAGGTCCTCGAGGGCAGAAAGATGCTGCACACGTGTCTTCTGCAACGAGATGTTGTTGGTCATTGCGTAGTTGATGCAGTCCTGCAACGTCCACTGCCGGGCAAAAGAGGCAAGGGGTACACTGGCCGTCAACACTAAAGTGACCAGCGTCACGATGGATTTCTTCATAAAATATTATTTAAGTGCTTAATGTCTGAAATTTGAAATTTAGATGTGACAGACAGCAAAAGGTTTATAAACCATGGCGATTATTAAGCAAAATTCGATAGAATTTAACAAATGAAAAGACACAAGGAACGAATTGTGACCATTCAACGGCCATAATGCTTCTTGCGTGATAGAAGATTGGTGCGATTCCTAATGAAATTTATAGTTGCGGAATACCTTTGGCTTACAACCGACTTTCCGCCTCACAAACTTACCGAAGAACGAGGGTTAGGAGTTGAGAGTTAGAAAGAGTTTTGAGCAAGAAATGAAGCTCGGCGCTGGTCTCTTTCTGCCATCTGTAGGCTTTTCCCTATCAGCCCATAGGGAAAAGCCTAAAGTAATTATCCTCATAAACAGCTATTTTTGCCATGAGAACAAAAAACAACAAGTATGAAATCCAAATTAGCTAAAAAATTCTTCCTTGTTTGCCTGATGCTGCTGATTGGCAGCATGAGCATGATGGCAAAGAAAGCCCACATTGAGCGGGGCATGAACAAACAACAGGTGACGGACATTTTGGGTCAGCCCGCCAACGTCAGTTTTGATGAGAGCGGTGAGACTTGGGAGTATTTCAAAAGGCCGCTTATAGGCAACACCAATCGCATTGTGGTTTATTTCGGCAGGGACGACCGGGTGAAGGCTTGTCAGTCCTCTTATATCGATGGTGATTCCAACGCGCCTTTGGGCTATGGGCGTCAGCCCGGTGCCTATCCGGTGGTGCCCGTGCCTAATCCCGGCTATAACGGTCTCGATGACGAATCGTTCTCGATATTATATAATAAGGTGAAGAACGCCAGTTTTGACGACAACCGCTTTGACCTTATCCAAGTAGCTTGTCTTGGCTGTTGGTTCAGTTGCCGTCAGGTGGCTGGTTTGCTCAAGCCGTTCTCGTTCAGTGATGCCAAGTTCAAGGCCCTGCGCATGATGGCTCACCGCATTACAGATCCGCAAAACGCAGTCGAAATCTACAAGCTGTTTGATTTCTCCTCAGACAAAGACAAAGCCGCTGAGATCATAGGAGCAGCCCAATAGCGGGTCACCAAGCGACGGCCTTCCATCCACGGGGCCTCGTGACACGCCTCTCCTATTCTTCGAAATGACGCAGGCGTGCAATGTATTTGCCCAGGATGTCAAACTCGATGTTGACCACACTCCCCACCTTGATGTCACAGAAGTTGGTGTGCTCGCGGGTATAGGGGATGATGGCCACGGTGAACTCGTTGTCGGTGGGCGCAATGACAGTGAGTGAAACGCCGTTGACCGTCACCGACCCCTTGTCAACGGTGAAATAGCCGCGGCGGGCCATCGCTTTGTCGAGCGGATAGCGGAAGGTGAAATAAGTGCTGCCGTCGGCGTCGCGCATGCCCACGCACTCAGCCGTCTCGTCAACGTGTCCCTGCACGATGTGACCGTCGAGGCGGCCGTTCATCAGCATCGAGCGCTCCACGTTGACCTTGTCGCCGACCTTGAGCTGACCGAGGTTGCTGCGGTCGAGCGTTTCCTTCATCGCCGTCACCGTGTAGCAGTCGCCGTCGATGTTGACCACCGTCAGGCAGACGCCGTTGTGCGAGATGCTCTGGTCAATCTTCAGTTGCTGCGTAAACGAGCAGCTCAACGTCAGGTCGATGTTGCCGCCCTCACGCTTGATGGCCCTTACCGTTGCCATTTCCTCAACTATTCCACTAAACATATTGCTATTCCTTTCTTTAATATTGCACTATTCTTTAACAAAAAAGAGAACTGAGGCCGCGGGTGGCAATCCTCAATTCTCCTTGTTTATTTGAAAAAGGGACTGCCCTGACGATGTGATGAAAACTCCAGCTTAAAAAGTTGTGAGCGCTCGCCGCTTTTGTAATCCACCGGCCCGAAGGCTTAGTCGCAAAGGCGATTTATGTGGCCCGCCATTAGACGGTGAAGCAACTCTGTTTTCACAATAATTTGATGAGTATCCCGATCGAATCAGAACAATCCCCAATCTCTTGTGTCTCTTTTCGGTTGCAAATATACGACCTTTCCATAATCCAACAAATTTTTCAATGCCTTTTTTATCCCGTCATCATCATTTTTAGGTATTCTTTGGGCTTAGTGGCGATTTGCCACCCGTTTGCAAGAAATTCTTCGTATCTTTGCCGTTAGAAAGATAAAGAACAGGTTTTAGCATGAAATTATCTGAGTTGCATACCGGTGAGAGCGGCATCATTGTGAAGGTGACGGGCCACGGCGGTTTCCGCAAGCGCATCGTTGAGATGGGTTTCATCAAGGGGCAGAAGGTTGACGTACTGCTCAACGCCCCGCTCAAAGACCCGGTGAAGTACCGCGTCATGGGCTACGAGGTGAGCCTGCGCCACAGCGAGGCCGACATGATTGAGGTGATGACGGTAAGTGAATACAAGCAACAAAAGAAAACAGAAAACCAATCAATCGGCAGTCAGGACAACACGAGGCCTGCCGACAGGCCCACAGGACAGGAGATTGATTCAAATGACTCCGACGAGCAGCCACTGCCACGGCACAGCGTCAGCGACGAGGAGCTGAAGGCGGCGGCTGAACAGAAGAGCCGCGTCATCAACGTCGCACTGGTGGGCAACCCCAACTGCGGCAAGACATCACTATTCAACTTCGCCTCCGGCGCCCACGAGCGGGTGGGCAACTACTCCGGGGTAACCGTCGATGCCAAGGAAGGCCACGCCACATTCGAGGGCTATCAGTTCAACATCGTCGATTTGCCCGGCACCTACTCGCTGTCGGCCTATTCGCCCGAGGAGCTCTACGTGCGCAAGCAACTGGTGGAGAAAACGCCTGACGTAGTGATCAACGTCATCGACACCTCCAATCTTGAGCGCAACCTCTACCTCACCACCCAGGTCATGGACATGCACCTGCGCATCGTGGTGGCACTCAACATGTTTGACGAGACCGAGAAGCGCGGCGACAACATGGACCTCAACCGGCTGTCGGAACTGTTCGGCATGCCGATGGTACCCACCGTGTTCAAGACCGGCGAGGGTGTGAAGGAACTGTTCCACAAGGTCATCGAGATTTACGAGAGCACCGAGGACACTGACAGCCACTACCGCCATATCCACATCAACCACGGTCATGAGATAGAGCATGGCATCAAGGACATACAGGAACATCTCAAGCAGGAGCCGCACATCCGCGAGCGCTACTCCACCCGTTTCCTGGCCATCAAGCTGCTGGAGCGCGACAAGGAGGTGGAGGACCTGGTAAGGCAGATGCCCGACGCCGAGGAGATATTTCTTCACCGCGACCAGGCAGCGCGTCGCGTAAAGGAGGAAACCAACGTCGATTCGGAGACCGCCGTCATGGATGCCAAATACGGCTTCATCCACGGCGCGCTGAAAGAGGCCAACTATCAGGTGGGCGACAACGACGACGCCTACCGCACCTCACACGTCCTCGACCGCATTCTGACCAACAGCATTGTAGGGTTCCCGCTGTTCCTGGGAGCCCTGGCCATCATGTTCATCGCCACGTTCTGGCTGGGGTCCTATCCGCAGGACTGGCTCGACCAGCTGTTCGGCTGGGTGGGCGGCCTCATCAGCAAGGCAATGCCCGACGGCCCCGTAGAGGCGATGCTCGTCGATGGCATCATCGGCGGCGTAGGCTCCGTGGCCTCATTCCTGCCGCAAATTCTCATTCTCTATCTCTTCATCTCGTTTATGGAGGACAGCGGCTACATGTCGCGTGCCGCCTTCATCATGGACAAGATCATGCACAAGATGGGCTTGCACGGCAAGTCGTTCATCCCGCTCATCATGGGCTTCGGCTGCAACGTGCCGGCCGTGATGGCCACGCGCACCATCGAGAGCAAGCGCTCGCGCTTCGTCACCATGCTCATCCTGCCCCTTATGAGCTGCGAGGCGCGCATTCCTATCTATATTATGATTATCGGGTCGTTCTTCACCAGGACGGCTGCGCCCTTTGTCATGCTGTCACTCTATCTCGTGGGCATGCTCATGGCCGTTGTCATGAGCCGCATCTTCACCAAGACGCTGTTCAAGGGTGAGGACACGCCCTTCGTGATGGAGCTGCCGCCCTACCGCTTCCCCACGCTCAAGGCATTGGGGCGGCACACCTGGGAGAAAGGCAAGCAATATCTGAAGAAGATGGGCGGCATCATTCTCGTTGCCTCGATTATCGTGTGGGCACTGAGCTATTTTCCCCACCCCGACGGCCTCGATAACCAGCAGCAGCAACAGCAGAGCTATATCGCCCGCATCGGTCAGACCGTTGAACCGGTGTTCCGGCCACAGGGCTTCAACTGGAAACTCGACGTGGGCCTCATCGCCGGCGTGGGCGCCAAGGAGATCGTGGCCTCAACGATGGGTGTGCTTTACTCCAACGACGACAGCTTCTCTGAAGACAACAGCTACAACGACGAGAGCGGCAAATACGAGCGGCTGCATCAGCAGTTGAGCGCCGACCTGGCCCAACTGCACCATAAGCCCGTGGCCGAAATCGGACCGACAGCAACGCTCACGGCTTACTGCTTCCTGCTCTTCGTACTCCTTTATTTCCCCTGCATCGCAACGATTGCCGCCATCAAGGGGGAAACGGGGTCGTGGAAATGGGCTGCCTTCACCGCCACCTACACCACGGTGCTGGCTTGGGTCGTATCGGCCATAGTCTTCCAGGTGGGCAGTCTGTTTATCTAATCAATGTTGGCGTAAACACTACATAGCGCGTAAAACAATAGCTATCGCACGTGCGATAGCTATGGTATCGCACCGCGATAGCTAAGATATCGCGATGCGATAAGACTATTCCTCCGGCAGATGGAACTGATAGCGGCGGTCGAAGACCTCGCTCACCTTATTGATTTCGAGGAATGTCGTGCCCTCGCCCATGTTGTCGAGCGAGCCGGAGAGGTAAGCCACCTTGTCCTCATTCCTAAGATAGCCTTTCTGACGGAGCATACGCAAGGCAGCACGGAAGATGACATCCGAGCTGGCGTGCTCCTTCTGATACACGGCAATAACGCCATAGGAGAGGTTGAGCCAACGCTGCGTCTTTTCGTTGTAACAGATGGCCAGGATGGGCTTCGGACCACGATAGGTAGCCAGACAGCGGGCAGTGTAGCCCGACTTTGATGCCGTGATGATACCCTCAACACCCAACAGACGCGTAGCCTCGATGGCTGAATGAGCCAGAAACTCGCGTTGCGTGCAGTGCTCGTTGAGGGGCACATTATAGATTGGATCGAAGCTCTGGCGGTCCTTCTCAGCTTGTTCGGCAATGGCAGCCATAGTTTGAACGGCCTCAAGCGGATACTTTCCCGACGCCGTCTCGCCACTCAGCATCAACGCGTCGGTGTTGGAATAGATGGCGTTGGCAATATCGGTCACCTCGGCACGTGTCGGCCGCGGGTTGGTAATCATCGTATGGAGCATCTGCGTAGCCACGATGACCGGCTTATGATGCTCAACACATTTACGGATAATCATGCGCTGAATGCCCGGAATGCGCTCCACCGGCACCTCGATGCCGAGGTCGCCGCGCGCCACCATGATGCCGTAGCTGGCCTTGATAATCTCATCAATATTGTCGACACCCTCCTGGTTTTCAATCTTCGAGATAATCTTGATGTCGGAGTGATGTTCGTCGAGAATTTTCTGCACCTCCTGCACATCGGCCGCAGAGCGCACGAAACTGTGGGCGATGAAGTCGATGTCCTCGTCGATGGCCAGCAGAATGTTGCGGCGGTCGCGCTCGGTAAGTGCGGGCAAGTCGATATGCTCGCCGGGTACGTTGACGCTCTTATGGGCGCCCAACACACCGTCGTTCTGCACCTCAGCATAAACCGTGGGGCCTACAATCTCCTGCACCTTCATGTCGATGGCACCGTCGTCGAAGAGAATATCGTCGCCCGGCTTCACGTCGTGAGCGAAGTCGGGATACGACACATTGATGATGTCGTGCGAGGTAGCCATCTCCGGCCGGCCGAAGATTTTCACCACTTCGCCGGTCTTATAGTCGATGGGGTCTTCCACGTCGGTGGTGCGCACCTCCGGTCCCTTGGTATCGATGAGGATGCCGATATGGGGCGATACCGCCCTGACGTTGCGTATAATCATGCGTATGCCATCGGGGGTGGCGTGGGCAGTGTTCATACGCACCACGTTCATGCCTGCATTGAAAAGACTGCGGATGAAATCGACGTCGCATCTGCGGTCACTGATGGAACACACTATTTTTGTCTGCTTCATGGATAATGAAATTTATTGTTTGCTAATACCTATTATCTTATACTTTGGCGTCTGCTATCCGAGGCTGTTGACATAAGCCGCACACTGTTCGGCGCAGCGCTCACCATCGATGCCCGCCGACACGATGCCGCCGGCATAGCCAGCGCCCTCACCGCAGGGGAAGAGGCCCTGCAGGCGCACATGCTGTAGCGTCACGCGGTCGCGCAGAATGCGGACTGGACTCGACGTGCGCGTCTCGGTGGCTATCAGCACCGCCTCATTGGTGAGGAAACCGTGGCTCTTGCGGCCAAACACGCGGAAGCCCTCCTGCAGCCGGCTCACGATGAACTTCGGCATCAAGAAGTGCAACGGACTGCTGATCAAGCCCGGCGCATAACTGCTCTTGGGCAGGTCGAAGCTCAGACGACCGTTGACGAAGTCGGCCATACGCTGCGCCGGTGCGGTCTGCTGCCGGTTGCCCTGCTGCCAGCAGTCACGCTCGAGCGACTCCTGGAAACGCATCACCGTCAATGGGTCGATCCGGTCCGACGATGCCGTAGCATTATTGGCCTCAGCCGACCCCGCCATGATGCCCGCCACATCCTCAGGATGCAGCTCCACCACCATGCCGCTGTTGGACCACTGCGTGCCGCGGTTGCTCGGCGACATGCCGTTGACCACAATTTGCTCCGGACCCGTGGCGGCAGGAATGACGAAGCCGCCCGGGCACATGCAGAAACTGTAGACGCCGCGGCCATTGACCTGAGTGACAAAGGAATATTCAGCCGCGGGCAGATATTTGCCACGCCCCTGACGACTGTGATACTGTATCTGGTCAATGAGCTGCGACGGATGCTCGAGACGCACGCCGACGGCAATGCCCTTCGGCTCAATCTCGATACCTGATGCGGCAAGGTAGCGGTAGACGTCGCGCGCACTGTGACCGGTGGCCAAGATAACCGGACCGCGATAGCTCTCCTCGGCGCCAGTGGCCATATTGATGGCTTTCACGCCAACGACGCGCGACTGCTGGTCGATGTCGAAGGCCGTCATCTTGGTCTGGAAATGCACCTCACCACCACTCCGCTCTATCTGAAGCCGCATGTTCTCAATGACGCGCGGCAGCTTGTCGGTGCCGATATGGGGATGGACATCGGCCAGGATAGATGTCGAGGCGCCATGCTGACAAAACACGTTGAGTATCTTGTCCACGTTGCCCCGCTTTTTGCTGCGGGTATAGAGTTTGCCGTCGCTGTAGGCACCTGCCCCACCCTCGCCGAAGCAATAATTGCTCTCAGGGTCAACCTGTTGGGTCTTGGTAATGAGCGCCATGTCGCGCTTGCGGTCGCGCACATTCTTTCCGCGCTCAAGGATGATGGGACGCAAACCGAGCTCTATCAGGCGCAGGGCGGCAAACAGTCCGCCAGGTCCCTCACCGACAACGATAACCTGCGGCCGCCCGCTCACGTCGGGATAGTCGGTGCGGATGAAGTCTTCATCCTGCGGCAGTTCGTTGATATAGACGCGCACCTTCAGGTTGACCACCACCGTGCGCTGTCGGGCGTCAATGCTGCGGCGCAACACGCGCACACGGCTCACGCTGTCGGCTGTGAGTCCTTCCTCCTTGGCAAGATAAGCGATGAGGTTCTGCTCAGAGTAAGCCACTTCGGGCAACACACGTATTTGGTATTCGGTGACCATGTCTATAAACTGTTATTCCATTTGCAAAATTACCGATTTTCTTTCATATCGCAAGGAAATTATGCGAATAATCTGCATTTTCCTTGGCGCTGAGGCAAAACATTCGTAACTTTGCAACTAAGGACGGTCATAGCCCGCTTGTTAAAGGGATGGCCGTGCATCAACAAAATCATTATCACAATGAAAGTATTAAAATTCGGCGGAACATCGGTAGGTTCCGTGAAAAGCATTCTGAGTGTTAAACGCATCGTAGAGAAAGAAGCGCGCAGTCAACCCATTGTTGTTGTCGTCAGCGCTTTAGGCGGCATCACCGACCAGCTCATCTCCACCTCACAATTGGCCAAAGACGGTAACGAAGAATGGAAACGTTCGTTCGAGGCAATGGTCGACCGTCATCACAAGATGATCGATACCATCATCACCGACACCAACGACCGTGAACAGCTATTTAATAAGGTGGACGCCCTGCTCGAACAGCTTCACTCCATCTATTACGGCGTTTACCTCATCCATGACCTCAGTCAGAAGACGCTCGACACCATTGTCAGCTACGGCGAACGGTTGAGTTCGAACATCGTAGCCACACTGGTGAAAGGTTCGAAATGGATGGACTCACGCAACTTCATCAAGACGACGGTCTTCAACGGCAAGAATGCCCTCGACAGTGAGCTGACCAGCCAGTTGGTCAAGCAGGCGTTCAGCGAGTTGCCACGCATCACACTCGTTCCCGGCTTTATCTCATCGGATAAGGATACCGGCGAGACCACCAACCTCGGGCGCGGCGGATCCGACTACACCGCAGCCATTATTGCCGCCGACCTCGACGCTGAGATTCTGGAGATCTGGACCGATGTCGATGGTTTCATGACCGCCGATCCACGCGTCATCAAGACCGCTTACACCATCGATGAACTCAGCTACGTCGAAGCTATGGAGCTGTGCAACTTCGGTGCAAAGGTAGTCTACCCACCGACCATTTACCCCGTCCGCATCAAGAATATTCCCATACGCATCAAGAATACCTTCAACCCTGAGGCACCCGGTACCATCATCAAAGACAAGATACAAAACGACCACAAGCCCATCAAAGGTATCTCGAGCATCAAGAACACATCGCTCATCAACGTCTCGGGTCTTGCCATGGTGGGCGTCATCGGTGTCAACCGGCGTATCTTCACCGCACTGGCCAACAACGGCATCAGCGTGTTCATGGTGTCGCAGGCCTCATCAGAGAACTCCACCTCTATCGGCGTGCGTGATGCCGACGCACAGAAGGCGGTCAACGTGCTCAACGCCGAATTTGCCGCAGAGATTGAAGACGGCGCCATGTTCCCCATGCACGTCGAAAGCAACCTCGCCACCGTGGCTATCGTGGGTGAGAACATGAAACACACCGCTGGTATCGCCGGTAAACTGTTTGGTACCCTCGGACGAAGCGGTATCTCGGTCATTGCCTGCGCACAGGGCGCCTCTGAGACCAACATCTCGTTTGTGGTGAAGTCGGAGAGCCTGCGCAAGACGATGAACGTGCTCCACGATTCCTTCTTCCTCTCGGAATACAAGGTGCTTAACCTCTTCATCTGCGGTGTCGGCACCGTGGGCGGCAAACTTATCGAACAGATTCGCTCGCAATACGAACAACTCAAGGAGCATTCACGCCTTAAGCTCACCGTCGTCGGCGTGGCCAGCTCGCACAACGCCATCTACTCCCGCGACGGCATCGACCTCGACAACTACCGTGAACTGCTCAAGCAGTCGGAGCCCAGCGACCCGCAGCGGCTGTGCGACAACATTCTGAAGATGAACATCTTCAACTGCGTGTTTGTCGACTGTACGGCATCGAAGGACATCGCTGCCCTCTACCAGACCTTCCTTGACCATAACATCAGCATCGTGGCGGCCAATAAGATTGCGGCCAGCTCAAGCTACGAGAGTTATATCAAGCTGAAGGAGACGGCGCTGCGACGTGGCATCAAGTTCCTCTTCGAGACCAACGTGGGTGCAGGTCTGCCCATCATCGGCACTATCAACGACCTGCGCAACTCCGGCGACCGCATTCTGAAGATTGAGGCCGTATTGAGCGGCACCATCAACTTCATCTTCAACACTTTGTCGGCCGACTGCCCATTATCCAAGGCTGTCCGTCTGGCCAAGGAGAACGGCTTCTCTGAACCCGACCCACGCATCGACCTCAGCGGCACCGATGTGATCCGCAAGCTCGTCATCCTCACCCGTGAGGCCGGCTATCGCGCCGAACAAGCCGATGTGGAGAAACATCTCTTCATTCCCGACAAATATTTTGAAGGCTCACTCGATGATTTCTGGGCTCATCTGCCCGAGCTCGACGATGACTTCGAACAGCGTCGTCGCCGGTTGGAGGCTGAGGACAAGCACTGGAGCTTCGTGGCAACGATGGACCACGGCCACACAAGCGTAGCCTTGAAGGAAGTGGGCAAGGATCATCCTTTCTATAACCTTAAGGGCAGCAACAACATCATCCTGCTCACCACCGAGCGTTATAAGGAATACCCAATGCTCATCCAGGGCTACGGCGCCGGTGCCAGCGTAACGGCTGCCGGCGTGTTCGCCAACATCATCAGCATAGCCAACGTTTAAATCAGAATCATCATGAAACACATCATCATATTAGGCGATGGCATGGCCGACCATGCTGTCGCCCGGCTTGGCGGCAAGACGCTGCTGCAATACGCCGACACCCCATACATGGACATGCTTGCCCGAAGGGGGCGCACCGGCCGGCTGATGACCATTCCCGACGGTTTCCTTCCGGGGTCAGAAGTAGCCAACAGCACCATTCTCGGCTACGACCAAAATAAAGTGTATGAGGGGCGCGGACCGCTCGAGGCCGCCTCAATCGGCTACCACATGGCGCCCGAGGACCTGGCTCTGCGTTGCAACATCATCAACGTGGCCAACGGCCGCATCGTCACCCACAACGGCGGCAACCTCACCACCGACAATGCCCGGCCGCTCATCGACGCCCTCAACAACGCGCTGGGCAACGACCGCGTGAAGTTCATCACCGGCATACAATACCGTCATCTGCTCATCGTGAAATACGCCAGCAAGCACATCGAATGCGCGCCGCCCCACGACCACCCCGATGAGGAATGGCAACCGCTGCTGGTGAAACCCGAGAAAGGTTGGGAGAACCGGCGCGAACCGGTCATCGGCTTCGACGGCAAACCAACCGGTGAGGAGCGTATGACGGCGCAGGAGACTGCCGACCTGCTCAACGACCTCATCCGCCGCAGTCAGGAAGTGTTGGAGCAACAGCCGTACAACCGCGAACGAACAGAGAAAGGCGAGCGCACGGCCAACCTCATCTGGCCTTGGGGCGGTGGCTACCGTCCGTCGATGAAAACATTGATGGAGAAATACCCGCAAATAAAGTCGGGCAGTTGTATCTCGGCCGTCGACCTCATCAGGGGTATCGGTCAGTATGCCGGTCTCAACGTCATCAAAGTGCCGCGCGCAACGGGCCTCGCCAACACCAACTATGAGGGGAAGGTGGCCGCAGCCCTTGACGCACTCTATAATCAGGACTTTGTCTTCGTGCATTTCGAAGCCAGCGACGAGGCTGGCCACGACGGCAATCTCGCCCTGAAGCTGCAGACCATCGAGAACCTCGACCACCGCGTAGTGGAGCCTATCTACAACGAGGTGAAGCGCTGGGATGAGCCGGTGGCCATCGCCGTCATGCCCGACCACCCGACGCCTGTGGAGGTGCGTACCCACGTCAAGGAACCAGTGCCGTTCCTCGTCTGGCATCGCGGCATCGAACCCGACGACGTTCAGGTGTACGACGAGGTGTCATGCGTCAGCGGCGCCTACGGCATGCTGCACCTTACTGAGTTTATGGACATGTTTATCAATATCGAATAACCAACAAAATGAAATACTACAGCACCAATCATAATGCACCCGAGGCCTCGCTGCGTGTGGCCGTTGAACGTGGACTGGCCCCCGACCGAGGTCTTTACATGCCCGAACAAATCAAGCGGCTGCCCCGCGAGTTTTTCGAGCATATCGATGAGCTATCGTTTCAGGAGTTGTCGCTCGAGGTGGCCAAGGCTTTCTTCGGCGACGATGTCGAGCCCGACGCCCTCAAGCGCATCGTCTATGACACCCTGTCATTCGACACGCCCGTCGTCAAGGTCGAGAACAACATCTACGCCCTTGAGCTTTTCCACGGTCCGACACTGGCCTTCAAGGATGTCGGCGCCCGTTTCATGGCGCGTCTGCTGCAATACTTCATCCGCAAGGATCAGGAGAAGACGGGCGACCACCGGCTGGTGAACGTCCTCGTAGCCACGAGCGGCGACACCGGTTCAGCCGTAGCCAATGGCTTCCTCGGCGTTGACGGCATCCACGTCTACGTGCTTTACCCCAAGGGTAAGGTGAGCCGCATACAGGAGAGCCAGTTCACCACGCTCGGCCAAAACATCACCGCACTGGAGGTGGACGGCGTGTTCGACGACTGTCAG
This sequence comes from uncultured Prevotella sp., assembly GCA_900315835.1. GTDB lineage: Bacteria > Bacteroidota > Bacteroidia > Bacteroidales > Bacteroidaceae > Prevotella. The sequence goes on along the minus strand of ONAR01000017.1, from coordinate 30,581 downwards.
GCACTTGTCAAGAATGCCTTCATGGACAAGGCCCTCAACGAGCACATGGTGCTCACCTCGGCCAACTCAATTAACGTGGCGCGCTTTCTGCCGCAGGCGTTCTACTATTTCAACGCTTATGCCCAACTGAAGCGCATGGGCGTCCTCACCATCGACGACAGCGACCCCATCCGCTCCAACCTCGTAGTCTGCGTACCAAGCGGCAACTTCGGCAATATTACTGCGGGACTGTTCGGCGCCCACATGGGACTGCCCGTCAGCCATTTCATTGCCGCCAACAATGCCAACGACGTGTTCTTCAACTACTTGCAGACGGGCGAGTATCACCCCATGGCCAGCAAACAAACGCTGGCTAACGCCATGGATGTGGGCGCTCCGAGCAACTTTGCCCGCATCCTCGACCTCTACGGCAACAGTTGGGAGGCCATCCGCAAGGACATCAGTGGCGCCACCTACCCCGACGACCGCATCCGCCAGACAATGAAGGCCTGTTATGAATCAACCGGCTACGTGCTTGATCCTCACGGCGCCTGCGGTTATCAGGCCTTGAAAGAGCAGTTGCCCAACGACCGCATCGGCGTATTCCTCGAGACCGCTCACCCCGCCAAGTTCAAGGAAAAGGTCGACAGCATTCTCGGCTCCAATATCGCCATTCCCGACCGCCTCGCCGCCTTCATGCGTGGCAAGAAGCAGAGCGTGGCCATGCCCAACGACTTCGACCAGTTCAAGGCCTATCTCATGGCGCAATAACCATTGAAAGTTAAGAGTGAGAAATAATCGGGCTTTATTACATTTTTCGGGCGTTGGATAACAACTCTGATTAATGGATAAAGCCCTTCTCATTTCTAACGTTTTGATGTATTAGGTGACATCCGACAACCAACTATTTATTATGCCTTACAAAGATGCTGGAAAACTGATGATGAAAGCACAACCATAAAACAGGCTGCTAACCGTCAATAGACTTCTGCCGTCGTACCTTTGCGTTAGCTATATAATATATTAGATGTCAGTGGAGGAGATTTGCTACAAATCAGGTTTTGCAAACCGAGGAACATTCTACAAACTGTTCTTTGCCAAATACAATTGTACTCCAAAACAGTATCGCGACCGATTACTCAGCAAGACAAAGGATATGTTGGAAACAGACTGAGAGGCAAAAAAGGCACATGTTATCACCAAGTGAAAACATGAGCCTAATCTTCTGAGACAGCCCCTTACTCTATCAGGGCGACAAATCCGCCGTTTCTAACCATGGTGAGGGTGATTTTAGAGTCGTTGCTGACACTCTGCTGCTCTTTTACATAATCCATTGCTTGACGTGAAGCGTTGACACCATCGGAGAACAAAGTCATCTTATAGCTCCGCCCCTTAGTTAAGAAGCCTAAATTCAATGTATAGCTCATCGGATTGTCATCTCCTGCACGCATTCCGCCTACAAACCATCGGTTGCCTTTTCTGCGTGCCACGACCACGTACTTACCCACTTCGGCATCAAGGACAATGCTCTCATCCCACTCAACTGGTACGGACATGATGTAGCGGGCGCATTCCTCATTGTTGTAATAATTTACAGGATTATCAGCAAGCATCTGCAATCTGCTCTTAAAGACCACGTATTGAGCCATATTGAAGCAACGTGTCCCCATCGAAGCCGAGTTGGGTCTTGTCGAAGCATAACAATCGGGTTGCATGTTGGTCATGGCCCCCGGCGTGAAGTCCATGGGACCTACGGCATTGCGAATAAATGGCAGGAAAATGGTGTTAGATGGCTTGCAACCGCCCATTTGTTCCAATCCCAGCACACCCTCATAAGAAAGTAGATTGGGATATTTATATTCCAGTCCTGACGGTGTGAAAGAACCATGCATGTCAACCATCAGATGACAGTCAGCAGCAGCCTTGACAACCCGCTCATAGAAATTGACCATCCATTGGTCACTATGGTCCATGAAATCAATCTTAACTCCAGCCACTCCCATATCTCTGAATCTTTTGAACAAGTCGAAATGGTGTTCCACGCATTGCCAGGTAAGCCAAAGAAAAACGCCGACGCCCTTGCTCTTTCCGTAGTTAATGACTTCCTGCAAATTGAGGTTGTCGTTGGGCACAAACGGGTCAGTCGTCTGCTTTGCCCAACCCTCATCCATCAGAATATATTCTATACCATTCTTAGCAGCAAAGTCTATATAATATTTATAGGTGTCAGTATTACATCCAGCATGGAACTTTACATCAGGTCCGTAAGGGATATTACCACTCCACCATTCCCACATTACCTTGCCGGGGTGCACCCATGACACATCCTTAAGCGCACAGGGGGCAGCTAATTGTTCGGCCACATTCTGACCTGCTATTTCTTTGGGAGAGCCAATCACAAAGTATCTCCACGGAAAGGTTCGATTGCCATTCGTCATAGCGATGTAGTCAGCCTCTTGAGTAATCTTCATGCCTCGGTCGCCATAGTCGTTCCATCTCAGTGTAGCCTTTGGGAAAACGCCCGTAACACATAGTTTTCCATCCACCTTGTCGCACTTGTAGAACATTCGGGGATAATCAAGGACATCGGTCTCGGCCATCAATACACTGATGTTACTACCATCACTTAACGACAGCAACATTGGTGTTGTGGCCATCTTGTTCTTCGCCATCCATTCAGCAGCGTCTTCATGGAGATATTTCTCCTCGTAAGACGTTACAAATCCTCCAGTCTGCTGCACATGGGCTATAAAATCAGTGAGTGGCTGCATACAGAAGCTTTCTTTTTCGACCTCAATTTCTTTATCGTTTCTACCGATAAAACGATAAGCCCACGCTTTGTCCGATACTCTGAACTCTAACAACAAATTGTCTTTCAACCGGAGAACTAACTTAGAGTAAGAGTCCAGTGAGACAGGCCTTCCGTAAGAACCGGTCAACATCGTCTGTTTTGATGTACTTTGCTTGCTTGCAACTACAGTTCTCAAGTCTTTATCATCATAACCTTTGATACTGATACCTAAGTCGTTGATAGCAAACAGTGGTTTCTCCTTGTAATAGGATGTTACGTGAATAGTCCTTTTGTCTGTTTCAATAGTTAATGTCAGATTTTTATTAGGAGATGCAACATGATAGTCTTTAGCCATCCCACAATCTACTGATAGCAAACAAAGTAAAGCAAGCAGAATGACTTTGGAAATGATCGTTTTCATTGTATATCTTTGATTGATTATTTCATCTTATTTATCCTAAAAATAAAAATCAGCAGGTATAGAAATCATATAACTTGCTGATTTTCATGGTGATTCCGTTGGGATTCGAACCCAAGACCCACAGCTTAGAAGGCTGTTGCTCTATCCAGCTGAGCTACGGAACCATTAGCACATATGAACCTTATCAATACCCAGGAAACCGAAGGGTCATCACTTTTAATGATAAACACACCGTACCCTTATACCTATAAGACGATGCAAAGTTACGGAATTATTGATGAACAATAACGCATGGAATGATAAATTAATATATATTAACCATCCATCAACACCATTATGGCATATAGATTGTTAGTTACGCGATAGCATATAAACATCGACAATAATAGAAGAATATAAACAGAATATATACATCGTCATATAAAAGAACATAAACATCGTCATATAAAGAACATAAACATCGTCATTATGTATAAGAAGCGCAATCAAGGCCAAAGGCCTGAGCAATCGTCATGGTTCACTTGGAACAGCGTATTTTGGATGATAATCCTGCTGCTGCTGTTCAACGGTTTATTCTACCCCTTCTTCGGCAAGGAGGAAGTGAAAGATTCTGATTATATCACTTTTCTTCAGGAAGTGAAGAAAGGCAAGGTAAAGAAAGTACTCATCAAGGACGACGTTGTCTATTACACGATGGACGCCAAAGTGAAGCAGTCACAACCAATGCTCGCGCCCAAAAAGGACAACGCCAAACCGAAATATACCACCAAAGAGGTTACCTACAAGACCACAGAGGTCAACGACCCTCAACTCGTCGACCGACTGCTCAACGCTAAGAGTCCCAACAAGAACGGCCGCATTGAGTTTACGAAGACCCTGCCACAGAAGAACTCCCCACTGATGGACTTCGTCATCTGGTGGATACTGCCCGCCCTTATCTTCTATGCAATCTGGCAGTTTGGTGCACGCCGGATGATGAAAGGCGGCGCCGGTGGCAGTGGCGGCTTCCTCTCGCTTGGACAGAGTGGTGCGAAGATTTATGCTGAGAACGACGTCAAGACGACCTTCGCCGATGTGGCCGGACAGGATGAGGCGAAAGACACACTGAAAGAGATTGTCGACTTCCTCCACAACCCACGCAAATACACCCGTTTAGGTGCCCGGTTGCCCAAGGGCGCACTGCTCGTTGGACCTCCGGGAACGGGTAAGACGCTCATCGCCCGCGCCGTAGCCGGTGAGGCTGGTGTACCGTTCTTCTCCATCTCTGGTTCGGAGTTCGTACAGATGTTCGTCGGCATGGGTGCCGCCAAAGTGCGTGACCTGTTCCAGCAAGCGCAGAAGAAGGCCCCGTGCATCATCTTCATCGATGAGATTGATGCCATCGGCAAGAGCCGCGATCAGGCGATGGGCAATGATGAGCGCGAGCAGACGCTCAACCAGTTGCTCACCGAGATGGATGGCTTCGATGCCGCCAAGGGCCTGGTCATCCTCGCCGCCACCAACCGTCCAGAGTCGCTCGACAAAGCCCTGCTGCGCCCGGGCCGCTTCGACAGACGTATCATCATGGAGCTGCCCGACCTTGAAGGCCGCAAGGCTATCTTGAAGGTTCATTTGAAAGACGTCAGACACGGCAACATCGACCTCGACGCCGTTGGCCGCGCTACTGCCGGATCAAGCGGAGCCGACATTGCCAACATCGTCAACGAGGCTGCCCTACGCGCCGTCAGATTAGGCAAGAATGAAGTGGAGACCGAAGACCTGGAAGAAAGCGTGGAGACGGTGATTGCCGGTGAACAAAAGAAAGGCGCCATCATTGCACCTGAGGAGAAGCGCATCATCTCCTACCACGAGATTGGTCATGCCATGGTGGCAGCCTGTCAGACCCACTCGGCTCCGGTGCAGAAAATCACTATCGTACCGCGTACAAGCGGCGCACTGGGCTACACCATGCAGGTGGATGAGGGCGAGAAACACCTGCTGAGCAAGCAGGAGATGCTCAACCGCATCGCCACGCTCACCGGTGGCCGCGCTGCCGAAGAGGTGATGTGCCACACCTGCACCACCGGCGCCAGCAACGACATTGAGAAAGCCACGCAACTCGCCCGCGCCATGGTCACGACCTACGGCATGAGCGACACCTACGGCATGATGCAGCTCGAGCAGCAGACCAACCGCTACCTCGGTGGCCGCTCGTCGCTCACCTGCAGTGAGGCCACAGCCCGCGATATCGATAAAGAGGTGAGCGAAATCATCAAGCAGGCCCATGACAAGGCCGTAAAGATTATCACCGACCACGCTGCCGAGATGGACAAGGCTGCCGCCATCCTGCTGAAGAAGGAGACCATCACCGGCACCGAGTTCATGCAGGTGTTGGAAGGGAAAGAGCCGACAACCACCGCTTAGGCGGTTTGCAGCAGTTTCCGCTTCAGGTGCCTGTACAGCAGGAAGAAGGCGGGGAAGAGGAAGAGGTCGGCAAACACCCACGCCGTCGGATCGCCGAAGCATACACCGGTGAAGCCGAAGGCCGGCACCAGCCAGATGCTCACCCCGCAGCGCGCAATCATCTCCATCACCCCCGAGAGCATGGAGAGATTGCTGTAGCCCAGTCCCTGAATGCTGTAACGCAGGATGGTGAGCATACCCAAGACCGGATAGAAGAAGCACGAGATGCGCATCAGCCGGGCCGCATTATGCACCACCTCCTGCTCGCCGCTGTCAACGAAAAGCTCCATCATATAGTCGGAGAAGGGGAAGATAACCAAGACTGTAAACACGAAGTACACCAGCATGATGGCCGTAGCCGACCACTCGCCGCGGCGGATGCGGTCGAGACGCCGGGCGCCGATATTCTGTCCGCAATAGGTCGCCATAGCGACGCCGATATTCTCAAACACGCAAGTGAAAAGGTACTTGATGCGGATGGCCGCCGTAAACGAGGCCACATACACGGTACCCAGCGCATTGTTGGCACTCTGCAGCATGATGGAGCCAATGGCGGTGATAGAAAACTGCAGGCCCATCGGCACCCCGTTGTTCAACAAGATACTGATGCGTTTGTTATCGTAAGCACGCTCGTCGCCATGAGGAATGAGCAGTTGCATGCGGTGACCGATATTCCACACGCATATCGCCATGGCCAACGCCTGTGCAAGCATTGTAGCCAGCCCGGCGCCCAACACGCCTAAGCCCATGAGAAGGATAAGCACCACATCGAGCAGGATATTGATGAGCGAGGCGAAAATGAGGATATAGAATGGTTGTTTGGAGTCGCCCAAGGCCCGCATGAAGCCCGCCAAGAGGTTGTAACCCACGGTGAAGGGAATGGCTAAGAACTGCAACAGCAGGAAGGTATAAGCGTCGTCGAAAACGTCATCCGGCGTGTTGACCAACTTCAGGATGCGGTCGCAGAGAATAGCGGTCACCACCGTCACCACTACAGCCATCACTGCCGCAATGCGTATGGCATTGGCCACATAGACGCGCATCTTACGATAGTCCTTCGCGCCAAACGCCTGTGCGATGGGAATGGCGAAACCCGCGCACGAACCGTTGCAGAAACCCATCACCAGAAACATAATCGACGACGATGCGCCCACCGCCGCCAATGCGCCCACACCAATCCAGCGCCCCACGATGGCAGCGTCGATGATGAGATACATCTGCTGAAGAATGTAACCGAGGATGAGGGGCAACGCAAAATGAATGATGCCGCGGGTGGGACTGCCCACCGTCATATCGTTAATATGTTTGTTATCCATTGTCAGCGCCTAATGAAGACTTGCCGCGGCAAAGGTAAGCAAAAATCAGCTAATGGCATTCATTTTTTCATATCTAATGCCAAATCGTTTGCATAATCGGAGATAATTCGTTAATATTGCAGACGATTGCCAAACGTACAGTATTTAGAGGAATAATGAAAAGATGCTTATTGAGTATGCTCATGGTCATGACCGCCTTGACGATGAGCGCACAACATTTTATCAGCGATGCCGCCTACCGGCAACGTGTCGATGCTGCCTTCAAAGCCAAGATACAACTCATCGGACAACGGTTCTACCAGCTTAAAGGCCTCAGTGCCACAGCCGATGAGCAGGAGGCACTGCGCTTCCTCTATGCCTACATGCCCATTGCCGACGCCACCGATTACCCCACAGCCTACCACCTGGGCAACATCCGTGCAGCCATGCGCACCCGCCGCGAAATGCCGTGGGGCAGTAAGGTGCCGGAACTGCTCTTCCGTCATTTTGTCGTTCCCATGCGCGTCAACAACGAGCCGCTCGACTCCTCGCGCGCCATTTTCTATCGCGAACTGAAAGACCGGGTGAAAGGGCTGTCGATGAAGGATGCCATCCTTGAGGTGAACCACTGGTGCCACGAGCACGTCACCTATGAGCCATCCGACGCCCGCACGTCGTCACCACTGCAGTCAATCAGGACCGGGCGCGGGCGCTGTGGCGAGGAGAGCACATTCACCGTGGCCGCCCTGCGCGCCGTTGGCATTCCCGCGCGTCAGGTCTACACGCCTCGCTGGGCCCATACCGACGACAACCACGCCTGGGTGGAAGCATGGGCCGATGGCAAATGGTACTTCCTCGGCGCCTGCGAACCGGAGCCGGTACTCAACCTTGGTTGGTTCAATCTACCCGCCTCGCGCGCCTTACTCATGCACACCCGCGTGTTCGGCGATTACAACGGCCCCGAGGAGGTGGTGCTGCGGACCAATAACTTCACCGAAATCAACCTTATCGGCAACTACGCCAAGACGGGTCGCACCGACTTCAAGGTCGTCGACACCGCCGGCCACCCCGTCGCCGATGCGAAAGTGGAATTCAAGATCTACAACTATGCCGAATATTACTCGGCTGTAACGAAATACACTGACCGTCAAGGCGCTACCTTCCTCACGGCAGGCCGAGGCGACATGGTGGTATGGGCGTCGAAAAACGGGAAGTTCGGCTTTGCCCGCGCCTCGTTTGGCAAGGATAAGTTGGTTACCATCACGCTCAACATGGATGCATCCACCACGCTCACCGGTCAGGAGATGAACATCGTGCCGCCTCCAGAGAGCGCCAACCTACCCGAAGTGACCCCTGCTCAGCGCGCCGCCAACGACCGCCGCCTGGCCATTGAGGACTCACTGCGCAATGCCTACACCGCCACCTTCCCAACGGCCGAAAGCATGAAAGATTATCCCTATGCCGAGGCTGTTCCTTATCTTATAAAATCGCGCGGCAACTGGCCAACCATCAAGGCCTTCGTCGAGCAGCACGCCGACCGGCTACCACGAGCATTGCAGCTCTTGAGTACACTGAGCGACAAGGACTTGAGAGATATGCCGATGAACATTCTCGACGACAACTTCAATGCGCCAAGCGACCAGCTCTGTCCCCGCGTCGAGGACGAGATGATACTGCATCCTTTCAAGCAGTTCTTTGCCAAAGCCTTCAACGCCAAGCAGCAGGCCACTTTCCGCAACGACCCGTCGCAGCTCGTCGGTTGGATTGGCAAAAACATTCGCATCAACCCCGACAAGCGCGCCATGCGCATCCCCCAGACGCCCATCAGCGTGTGGCAGTCGCGTGTAACCGATGACCGCAGCCGCGCCATCTTCTTTGTCGACGTGGCCCGCAGCCTCAACATCGAAGCAAGAAAAGACGTGGTCACCGGCAAGGTACAATACAAGGCCGGCGGACAATGGGTCGACGTCAACTTCGACGCCACAGTGCAGCAACCTTCGCGTACAGGTCGGCTGGTGCTCAACTACACGCCGACGGCGACGCTCGACGACCCGAAATACTACAGCCACTTCACCATCAGTAAGATTACCGACGGTCAGGCCCGACTGCTCAACTTCGACGAGGGGCAGGTCGACATGGGTGGCGGCACGTCGTGGAGCAATGTCTTCAAAAACGGCACCTCGCTCGACGAGGGCATCTACCTCTTGGTCACCGGCCAGCGCATGGCCGACGGCAGTGTCAGGGCGCGCAACACCATCTTCCACATCCTCCCCGGCCAGACGACCAACGTCGACCTCATCATACGGCAGGAGGCAGATGGCGTCAAGGTCATTGGCAACTTCAGCAGCGAATCGACCTTTGACAAAGACGGCAAGCGCGTGTCCATCTTGAGTCAGACCGGCCGCGGCTACTACGTCATCGGCGTTCTTGGTGTCGGCAAAGAGCCCACCAACCACGCCCTGCACGACATTGCAAAAATGAAGCAGCAGCTCGACCAATGGGGCCGGCCCTTCGTGCTGCTGTTCACCAGCGAGGAGGAGGCCGAAGCGTTCCAGCAACACCAGAGCGAGTTCCCCAACCTGCCTGAGAAAACGATCTTCGGCATCGACAAAGACGGCAGCATCCTCCGTCAGCTCGTCGCCCAACTGAAACTGCCCGATGCCTCCCACCTGCCAAATTTCATCATCGCCGACACCTTCGACCGCATTGTATTCGCCTCGAGCGGCTACACCATCGGCCTCGGCGAGCAGCTGGTCAAGGTTGCTGACCAGCTGTAGCTTTCCGTTTTCCAAGTCCTGTCCTCCCCCACCAGCCCCATAAAACCCATTCACCCCATAAAACCCATCCCCCAAAAAACTCCCTCCCCATGACCCGCAACAACTTCGAAATAGAGATTTGCGCCAACAGCGTTGAGAGCTGTCTGGCTGCCCAACAAGGCGGTGCCGACCGCGTAGAACTGTGCATGGGCATTCCCGAAGGGGGCACTACGCCCTCTTACGGTGAAATCAAGGTTGCCCGCGAGCTGCTGACGACCACCCGTCTGCACGTCATCATCCGCAACCGTGGCGGCGATTTCCTCTACACGCCGTTGGAACTGAAACGCATGGCAGCCGACATCGACCTTTGCCACGACCTTCATGTCGACGGCGTTGTCTTTGGCTGCCTCACGGCCGACGGCGACATCGACGTTGAAGCCAACCGCATGCTTCTCGACCATGCTAAAGACATGAGCGTCACCTTCCATCGTGCGTTCGACCACTGCCGCGATCCGCGAAAGGCCTTGACCGACCTCATTCATCTGGGCTTTGACCGCGTGCTCACTTCGGGGCAGCAGCCAACCGCGCTTGACGGCATCCCTCTCCTGCGTGAACTCCATCAACTGGCAGGCGACAGAATAAAGATAATGGCAGGCTGCGGTGTCAACGAAAGCAACATCGCTTACATCCACGAAGCCACCGCCATCACTAACTTCCATTTCTCTGCCCGCGAGCCACAGCGCAGTAAGATGAAGTTTACCAACCGCAATGTCTACATGGGCAGCAAGGACGCTGACGAAACCACCATCATGGTCACTACGCGCCGTCGTGTGGAAGACACCATCAAGGCGTTGCTGGTGTCTGAAACGAGTAATAGATTGTTCATCAATACGAAACAATGATTAAATATCAAAAAATAATAGGTCAAAATTTGGATAATTCGAAATTAAATGCTATATTTGCAATGTCCTATGAGAAAATAACCTAAATAGATTATTAGCACTATGAGTAACGAGACATTAAAGAAATTAGCAGGCATCTTCCAGGAGGAGTTTTCCTTTATGCGGAGATCCGATGAAACCAACCAAGACCACAAATTAGGCGGAGAGGTTTGGTATGAATGAGTCAGATTCCTTTCCTCGGTGTACGTCACCGAGTGACACTTTGATATAAGCTATCCTGTTGACTACGGCCAAAGGATAGCTTTTTCGTGTAAGAGCCGCAAACTCACTTCTTTCGCCACGACCACGAGGCCATTAGTCCCCCTAATACACTGAAAAACATATTACCGCAATTACCGCATAGGCCTAACTATCTAACAAATAACAAGTTAAGCGCGGTAATGTGGGCTCAAACATTACCGCAACATTACCGCAAACATTACCGCGGAAAGAAAATAAAGCCTCACACCCAGCCCCTCCCCCAGGGGAGGGGAGTAGAATGCAGGGGGAAAAAAGAGTGAGCATTGTCTCGCATTGCGATCGCATCGCGATAGCTATGGTATCGCATCGCGATAGCTATGGTATCGCATCGCGATAGCTATGGTATCGCATCGCGATAGCTATGGTATCGCATCGCGATAGCTATGGTATCGCACCGCGATAGCTATGGTATCGCACCACGATGGCTGGTGGCCGGCACAAGACCGGCCACTACACTGGCTGCAAAACTTGCTGCTTCGTCGGCAGAAACACCTACGCCCCTACGTCTGCTTATACGCCCCTACGTCTGCTTATTGTAATGACTGGACTTCCGGACTTCTGTCTTCTAGACTTCTAATAATTTATCTATCATTTCACTCCCCTCCCCTTTGGGGAGGGGCCGGGGGTGAGGCTTCTGCGGTAATGTTGTTTTCAATATTTTTGGGGAGAAATGGTGATTTGGAGCGTAAGCTATCGAAAAACGATGGGGAATTGTTGATAGCTTATTTCTTAACAAATCAAACGAAACAGCTATAAACAAAAAATGAAGCTCGATTGAAGGTTTCCGCCTCACGGCGTCAACCAACCATCTTGCATCAATTGTTACCTGAAATTTAAATCAATCTTTTTAGTCTTAAATGAACTAAAACCTTTGAACCTAAAAACAATCTATCAAAACCTAAAAACTAAAAACCTATATGAAAAATCTACTAACTTCGTGTATGTGTCTTGTTTACGAGTGCAAAGGTAGGGGTTTGCCGCGAATGCCACAACACTTTTCTTCAGATTTGAGAAAAAAGCGGATAATTATTGACCTAAGTCAAAGGACTGTGTGCGTAAACAGTCGGAGTTTTCACATTACGCGCTCCAGCCCGCAAACCGCCACCGGAAGGGCGTATTGACGCCATCTCAAAAAAAAATGCACTTTGCCTTTGCCATGCGACAAGAAATGCCTAACTTTGCGTAATAACAACAGACAACGCCTTCGGGCAGCCTCATCGCAAAAATGAAAGACGTAAAAAGAATAGTACTCACGGGCGGACCGTGTGCCGGTAAGACAACAGCCCTGGTCAGAATCATGGAGCACTTCTCCAGCCGCGGCTTCAAGGTGTTCACCATTCCGGAAGTGCCGACCATCTTCCTGCAGGCCGGTATGGACTACCTGACGAAGAACCAGCAGTGGTTCTACGAGGGCGAGAAGGACACCCTCAAAACGCAGCTCGCCCTCGAAGACTATTTCTACGACATGGCGCAGACCATCGACGAACCGGTGCTCATCGTCTGCGACCGGGGAGCGCTCGACATCTCGGCTTATCTCAACAAACCCATGTGGGCGAAGATCACTGGGCTGTGCGGCGTCGACAATGAGCAGTTGCTCCACCGATACGACGCCGTGCTGCACCTCGTCTCGGCGGCCAACGGCGCTGAGCAATACTACAACACCACGACCAACGAGAAGCGCACCGAGGACATCGAGGGGGCACGCACGCTCGACCGCAAGGTCATCGAGGCTTGGTCGGGGCATCCTCACCTGCGCGTCATCAACAACCACGACAACTTCGACACCAAACTCAACCGCGTCATCAAGGAAATCAGCACCGTGCTGGGACTGCCCCTGCCCATCACCGAGGAGCGCAAATACATCGTCAAGATTGTCTCCGACGATATTCCCAACGCTGTGCAGAGCGAGATTATCCAGACCTACCTCGTAGCCGACCCCGACTGTGAGGTGCGTCTGCGCCGCCGCATCTGGGAGGGCGGAAAGACCGTCAACGTGCATACCACGAAGAAGCACCTGCCCAACCACGAGGAGATAGAGACTGAGCGACAGGTGAGCGACGCCCTCTACGAGTCGCTGATGAGCCAGGCCGACCCCTACCGCCACACCATACACAAACTGCGCAAGAGCTTCATCTGGGAAGGGCAGTATTTTGAGCTCGACCAGTATCTCGACCGGCTCAACGGACTCGTCATCCTTGAGACCAAGGGCATCACGCAGAACGAGGACGTCAAGTTTCCTCCTTATATTAAAGTGGTTGAGGACATCACCGGGCGCCAACAGTACTATAATTATATATTAAGTCTCAACAAATAATGCATATCGTCATTGCAGGCAACATAGGCTCGGGCAAGACCACGCTCACCAAGATGCTGGCCCGCCACTACGGATGGGAAGCCAGACTGGAGAGCGTCGTCAACAACCCCTACCTCACCGACTACTATCAGGACATGAAACGGTGGGCACTCAACCTCGAGGTGTACTTCCTCAAAGAGCGCTTCCGCGACATTCTCAAGATAGCGCAGTCGGATAAGACCATCATTCAGGACCGCTCCATCTTCGAGGGCGTGTATATCTTCACGGCCAACAACCACGACATGGGCAACATGAGCGACCGCGACTTCGACACCTACATGGGACTGTTCCAGTCGATGATGATGGTCATCAAGCAGCCCGACCTGCTCGTCTATCTTCGGGCTTCGGTCGACCATCTCGTTGACAACGTGCATAAGCGTGGACGCGACTTCGAGCAGAACATGCGGCTCGACTACCTGCGCAACCTCAACGAGCGCTACGAGACGTTTGTCGACAAATACGACGGACCGAAGCTCATCGTCGATGTCAACAACGTCGACTTCCTCCACTCCCGGCAGGACTTCGCCGACATCGTCAGTCAGATCAACCAGAAGCTCGGCCTCAAGTCGGCCACTCTGTTCTGAACATCATCCACCATCATTCGTAAATATCTAAAGCAAACATATACATCATGCATATCGCAATAGCTGGAAACATTGGAAGCGGCAAGACCACGCTCACCCGCATGCTTGCCCAACGCTACGGTTGGACGCCTCGCTACGAGCCTGTCGACAACAACCCCTACCTCGAGGACTTCTACAAGGACATGAACCGATGGTCGTTCAACCTGCAGATTTATTTCCTCAACAAGCGCTTCAAGGAGGTCGTGGAGATTGGCCAGAGCAAGGACACCATCATCCAGGACCGCACCATCTTTGAGGACGCCTGCATCTTCGCCCCCAACCTTCACGACCAGGGTTACATGAGCGACCGCGACTTCGACAACTATACCGACCTGTTCAATCTGATGATGTCGCTCGTGAAGTGGCCGCAGCTGATGATTTACATCCGCTCGTCGATCCCCACCCTCGTGAAGCACATCGAGAAGCGTGGCCGCAACTTCGAGAAGAGCATCCGAATCGACTACCTCGCCGGACTGCAGGAGCGCTATGAGAATTGGATAGCTTCCTACAAAGGGCCGCTGCTCATCATCGACGGCGACAACATCCACTTCGAGGAGTCGCCCGAGGACTTCCGCAAGATTACCGACCAGATTGACAGTTCGCTCTACGGTCTCTTCCCCATCAAGGATTGACCACGAACAAGCCCTTTATATTCTTATTTAGCAAATTAGTATTTCATTGATATTATGGAAGAAATCAAGACTGACAGCATCAACCTCATTGCCACCGCAAACGACGGGGGACAGAGCGTACTCGTTATCGCGCTCAAGGATTCATACAGAGACAAGCCCCAATACACGCGCTACCTGCGCCGGGAATATGACAAGAACAAGGACCTCGACAATCCCAACATCTTTCATGTCAAGGCTTTGAAGGAGGTTGAGGGCTGCGGTTTGGCCATCGTCACCGAATGGGAAGACAGCCGTACGCTGGCGCAATGGCTCAAGGAAGGCGAGCACTCTGACGACGAGAAGAAACGCGTTGTCCGTCAGGTAGCCGACGCACTGAGCTACATGCACAGCCAGGGCGTGATCCATGGTGCGCTCAATGCCGCCAACATCTACATCACCCGCAAGGGCGACAACGTGAAGCTGCTCACCATCCACCAGCGCTATGCCGACATTCTGAAGCAGCCCAACGACACGCTGAAATACCTCGCCCCTGAAGCCAAAGACGGTACGGTGGGGCTCAACGAGCGCGCCGACATCTACTCGCTCGGCGTATTGCTCAAAGAGATGGGCCTCGACATGGAATACCACAGCGTGATTGAAACCTGCTGCCACTTCGGCCGCAACGAACGCTTCGACAGCATCGACAGCTTCCTCGAGGCGCTGAACCGCCGCCACTATACGCGTACGCCGGCGGCTGAGGACACCGCTGCAGCCGCAAGCGTATCCACCAACAAGCGCATGGCTATCATCGTAGCCATCATCGTCGTGCTTGTCGGCATTGCCATTGCCCTCTTGGTGGCACAGGGTGGAAGCAATGACGATACGCCAGAAGCCACCGAGCAGACCGACACCACTACGCAGACCGACCAACAGCAACAAGCTGCCGAGCAACCCGCACCAGCCGCCCAGCCCGCAACCACCGACACTGCTCAGGCCAATCAGCAACCAGCCGCCGACCAGCAGCCAACCGATGAGGCCAACGCTGACGACAACGCCTTCCTCAAGGACCTCGTGCCGCAGATGCAGGCCGATATCGACAAGATCTATGCCGAGGCTCCCGATCCCGCAACCGCACGACGCAAGGTGGCCATCTACTACAATGGTCTGCGAAAGGTGCTGCGTAAGCGTCATCTGAAGATTGCTCAGCTCGACGCGTTCGACAAGGCCTTCGCAGCTTACAACGCGCAGAAGAAGCAGCAATAAATGGCTATGCGACACGCCTTCATTCCGTTTATCGCCACGGCATTGCTGGTATGGCCATTAGCTCAGGGCCACGCCCAAAGCCGGGAGGCCATGCGCGACAGTCTGCTTAAAGCCTCCGAACAACTCGAATATCACCCCGACTCCATCGACCTACGCCTTAGGAAAGCGCGGTGGAATATGGAGTTGGAGGAATGGGCTACGGCCAAGGGTGAATACGACAAGGTGCTGGGCGTCAACCCGGCCAACATCGCGGCACTCTATTACCGTGCTTACTGCAACGACCGCCTCGGCCGCTACAACTTCGCACGCCTCGACTATCAGAACCTGCTCACGCTGGTGCCGGGTAACTTTGAGGCGCGCCTCGGTCTGGCGTTGCTCAATGAGAAAGACCATCACTACACCGAAGCCCTCGACGGCATCAACCAACTGGTAGCCGCTCATCCTGACTCGGCCATCGCGTGGGCAGCAAGAGCCGGCATCGAGAGCGAGCGCGGAATGAAGGAGCTGGCAGCCTACGACTACGGCGAGGCGCTGAAGCGCGACCCTGACAACAAAGATTATCTTCTTGCCAGGGCCGACCTCAACATCAGCCTCGGCAACGCTATCGAAGCCCGCCACGACCTCGACCGCCTCGTCAAGCTCGGTACGCCGAAGGCCGCGCTCAAAGAGTGGTACGGTAAGTTGAAATAACAGCCCCACCCCCATGACTCGCTGGCGAGCCATGGGCCCTCCCCCAAATGAGGAAGGTGAGATTACAAACTTAGGGGGAATAGTCAAAACAAAGCTTGCTACATTTAAATCAAAATATTACTCAATTCATGAAACATACGACATTTGCTGGCGCCCGCTCGTGGTGGGTCCTGATTTACTTTCTCCTGCCACTGTGCCTCCATGCTCAACAAAGCCGGATTGATATTCAACGCGATCCAACATTGGCAGCCGCCAACACCCGCATTTACCCCACGCCAACGAAGGCGCTCACTCCTGCACCCAAAGGTTACAAACCGTTCTATATCAGTCATTACGGTCGTCATGGATCTCGTTGGCTCATTGGCGCCAGTGCTTTCGACGACCCTTACAAATTGCTGGCCAAGGCCGACACCTTGGGTAAGCTCACACCGCGTGGCCGCGAGGTGCTGGCCACGGTGAAGGCCATGCGCGACAATGGCCGCAGCCGTGAGGGCGAACTGACGCCATTAGGCGCCCAACAACACCGCGATATCGCCCGGCGCATGTTCGAGCGCTTCCCCGAAGTGTTCGCGGGTAAGACGCACGTTGACGCCAAATCGACCGTCGTCATCCGCAGCATCCTCTCCATGGAGAATGAACTGCTGCAGTTGGCCGCGCTCAATCCGCAACTGACGTTCACCCACGACGCCAGCAATCACGACATGCATTTCATGAACAATGAGGGCAGGTCGCCCTTCGAAAAAATGCGTTTTACCGCTGAGGTCAGAGACAGCCTCAGGGCGTTCAACGCACGCCACACCGACAACAGCTACATGCTCAGCGTGGTGTTCAACGACTCCGCTTACGTCAAGCAGCTCGGGCAAAAGACCGCAAGACTGGCTTACGACTTGTGGAACCTATGCATCGACCTCGACAACACCAAACTTGCGCATCAGTGCAAACCGATGTGGGATATTTTCTCTCAGGAGGAAATCTACAACGCTTGGCTCGTCAACAATGCCTACTGGTATTGCGTCTCGGGCCCCAACCGTATGACCAACGGCGCCGGCATGCACATGCAGGGCGATTTGCTCGGCCGTATCCTCGCCGATGCCGACTCGTGTGTGCAGCTCCCCCACCCCGGTGCGCAACTGCGCTTCGGTCACGAGAGCACCACGCTTCCCTTGGTTTGTCTGCTCAACATCAATGGCTTTGGCAATCCTCGGTCGGGACTTAACAGCCTCGACAAAGAGGGGTGGCTCGACTATCAAGTCTTCCCGATGGCGTGCAACGTACAGCTCATCTTCTACCGCAAGGCTAAAAGCAAAGACATTCTCGTAAAGGTGCTGCTTAATGAGAACGAGGCCTCCCTCCCCGTTAAGACCGACTGCGCACCTTATTATCATTGGAAAGACGTGAGGGCATACATGGAGAACCTCGTTAAAGCGTCTGTAGCCCCCAGTCATACAGGGAAATAAAGATTTCGATTAACCCCACCTTAACTATGAAACCAACCTACCTATTTATTGGCGCCATTGCCTTCGCTGCCCTGGCTTACGCCGGCGTGCGCCACCAAGGAGATGCCTCCTCGAATGATGGTGACCAACCCGCTTTGACCGAAGCCAATGCAGCGCCATCATCGGCTGAATCTTCAGATAAAGCTGATGCTTCGGGCAAGGCTGATGCTTCGGCAAAGGCCGCGGCAGCCGTTGAAAGTCCGACTTCGGCTGACGCCGCCCTGCGCTTCGCCATGCCCACAACACCGAAGGGAGTGCCCGAGCAACTGTTGTTCAACGACGCCTACGTGAGCAGCTTCAACAACCAAACGCTCATGCCCAACTGGGTGGCCTGGCGACTCACAGCCGACCACGCTGAAGGCTCAGTGCAGCGCAAGGGCGTTGAGTTCACCCCCGACGACCGTGTGGATGAGCGTTACCGCGTCACCACCTACGACTATATGCGGTCGGGTTATGACCGTGGCCACATGTGTCCCGCGGCCGACAATAAATGGAGTCAGCGGGCTATGGTGCAATGCTTTCTGCTGACCAATATCTGTCCGCAGGACCATGGCCTCAACGTCGGCGACTGGAATGAGATGGAGAACCAATGCCGTCGATGGGCCAAGCAATATGGCGAAATATATATCGTCAGCGGCCCCATTCTCTACCGCAGTCAGCATAAGCGCATCGGCAGTCAGCATAAGGTCACCGTGCCCGAGGCTTTCTTTAAGGTAGTGCTTTGCCTCAAAGGTACGCCTAAGGGCATCGGCTTTATCTATCGCAACACCGGTGGCAACCGGCCTAAGGGCGACTACGTCAACTCCATTGACCAGGTAGAGCGCATCACCGGGCTCGACTTCTTCCCCTCGCTGCCCGACAAGACAGAGAAAGTCGTAGAGGCTGAGGCCAATCTCAACGATTGGTATTAAGTTTCCCGCGGCATGTGAGCCAAGTAATGATTTGCGATGATTAAGGCGCAAAAAAGAGACAAATGTACGATAATCGGATAAAAAAGTAAAAAAACTTTTGGTGTTATAACAAAAAGACCGTAACTTTGTTACAACAACGCCAAAACCTTGCAATATCTACTGGAATGAGACAACTAAAGATACAAAAGGCTATTACGAGCCGCAACAACGAAGCGCTCGACCGCTACCTCACCGAGATCGCACGGGAGCCGCTGCTCACCCCCGAAGAGGAGGCCGAGCTGGCAGCCAAGGTGCATGCCGGCGGCAAAGAGGGCGAGCAGGCACGCGACCGTCTCGTAAGGGCCAATCTGCGTTTTGTCGTTTCAGTAGCCAAGCAATACCAACACCAGGGCATCTCGCTCACCGACCTCATTGACGAGGGCAACATGGGACTGGTCAAGGCAGCCGAGAAATTTGATGAGACCCGCGGCTTTAAGTTCATCTCCTATGCCGTATGGTGGATCAGACAAAGCATCATGGAGGCTTTGGCTGTGAAAAGCCGCATCATCCGCGTACCCCTCAATCAGACAGGTATGGCATTGAAGGTGAACCGCGCGCAGGAGGAGTTCATGCAGAAATACGGCCGCATGCCGTCGGTACATGAACTGGCCGTTGCCACTGGTCTTGACGAGGAGACCATCGAAGCGGCTCGCGAGGTAAACCATCACACAACGAGCATCGATGCACCGCTCGGCAACGATGATGACAGCGACAACACCATCGGTGACATGCTGTCGTCAGACGACAATACGTTTAAGTCGGACAGCACCGTTGACCGCGAGTCGATGCGCACATTCATCGAGGATCTGCTCAAAGAGGTGCTTAACGAGCGCGAACAGCATATCGTAAAGGAGTCGTTTGGTCTTGGCTGTGTGGAAAAGAGCCTTGAAGAGATTGCCGACGAGATGGGCATGACGCGCGAGCGCATACGGCAGGTGCGCGAGAAAGCCATCAGAAAGATTAAGCATAGCCCCGCCTCAAAGATGCTGAAGCAATATCTATAGATTCTATAAAAACTATAGCAAGCTGGCGCCTATTGCTGCGGCTCCGTCAACTGGTTGGCAATGCGCCTTACCTTCACTGTATAACCCTTATCCTCGGCATAGCCGATGCGGCTTAGGAAAGCGTAATAGTCGCCACCATTATATTTATATTGCACATCGTCGCGATAGGCTTTTACCGACTGTTCCCAATTGTCGAACGTGTAGTAACTACCATCACTCGGATGACGAAGTCCAAAAAGATTGTGACCCTCCATGCAGAGCTGGCTCGTGAAATGACCCGTCTCTAAGAGAGCCTGTGCGGCAACAATACGCGGACATTTTACATTATACTTGGCCAGCACCGCATACAAGTTCTCTAAATTCAACTCAGTCACCGGCAGCACCCCGTCAAACTCCATGCTCTCGGGTAGCACCAGTGGGTCAGCCGGTTTACTAACCCTCGCTACAGGAGCCGATGCGGGCAACGGATCAGGCTGTATAGCCCCATCCGTTACCGACCGCTCTGCCAATGCTGGCAGGGCAGTAAGTAGTATCACACCTAATGCAAAGCACTTCACCTTTCTCATACAAGTCATTCGGAGAAAGGCGCTTAACAATGTTTACGTGAATAGATATTCATGTTGTCAGAGGCTTTGAAGGCAATCTTCTCGTGAGCCTCAATGGTAATCTTCTCCTTGGTCTGCGGGTTGAAGCCCTGACGCTCGGCCACTTTCTTCACCGAGAAGCGTCCAAAGTCGGGCAAGACAAGCTCGCCGTCGCCTTCAGTCAGGTTGTCAGCGATAGTTCCAAGGATAGCGTTGAGATATTTGGCGGCCTCAGCCTTCGTGCCTTCCGTGCGCGCTGCCACACGGTCAATGAGTTGTGTTCTATTCATAACAATAGTCGGATTATTTGTAATAATGCTTGCAAAGTTAGCTAAATTCAACGTGAATGCCATAAAATTGGCCGAAAAATTATCATTATGCCTCTGTCAGCGCCCGCAGAGGGGCAATCGAGACGAGTTCGGGGAAACATTGTGAAAGGTTAAAAAAGTCCGATATAATTTATTTGAACGATATTGAAGGGAAAAATTCTTGCACAATCAACGGAATTAGATTACCTTTGCTACAGTTTAAGGCAATAGATAAGGACCAATTCAATATAAATTATTAGACAACAAACCTATAGATTCATGAACAATCAAGAACACGGCAGCAAGCTTTACCTTGCCGCTATCGTTATGGTCGCCGTGCTGGGCGGCTTGCTCTTCGGCTACGACACAGCCGTTATCTCTGGCGCAGAGAAGGGACTTCAGGCCTTCTTCCTTGGCGCAAGCGATTTCCAATATTCCGATTTCATGCACGGCTTCACTTCGTCGTCAGCCCTCATTGGCTGCATCATCGGCTCAGGGTTGTCCGGTCTATTTGCCGGTAAGTTTGGCCGCAAGCGCTCGCTCATCTTCGCCGGCATCTGCTTCTTCATCTCCGCGTGGGGCAGCATGGAGCCGGAGACATTCGGACTGTTGCCTTATGGCAAGCCGACATGGAGCCTACTCATCGTGTTCAACCTCTACCGTATCCTTGGCGGCATCGGCGTAGGCATGGCATCAGCCATCTGCCCGATGTACATCGGCGAGATTGCACCAAGCAACATCCGAGGTATGCTGGTGAGTTTCAACCAGTTTGCCATCATCTTCGGTCAGTTGGTCGTTTATTTCGTCAACTTTCTCATCCTCGGCGACCACACCAATCCCATCATCGAATCCATCGGTCAGGGTTTCTCAGCCGTCATGCCGGGCAGCGACCCGTGGACCATCACTACGGGCTGGCGTTACATGTTTGGCTCAGAGTGCGTCCCTGCCGGTCTCTTCACCATACTCATCTGCTTCGTACCTGAGACGCCACGTTACCTCGTGATGACCGGCCGCGACACCAAAGCATTGCAGATTCTCACCCGCATCAACGGCATAAAGGTGGCTCAGCAGACCATCAACGACATCCGCAACACCATGACCGAGAAAACCGAGAAGCTGTTCTCTTTCGGTTTCATGTGTGTCTTTGTGGGTATCATGCTCTCTGTCTTCCAGCAGACGGTCGGCATCAACGCCGTGCTTTATTACGCACCCCGCATCTTCACCGACATGGGCATGGCCAACCCGATGATGCAGACCGTCATCATGGGTGTGGTCAATATCTCGTTCACCCTCGTCGCCGTGTTCACCGTTGAGAAGCTCGGCCGTAAGCCACTGCTCATCAGCGGCTCCATCGGCATGGCCATCGGCGCCTTCGGCGTTGCCCTGACCTTCGGCAACGACAGCCTCAGCACCATCACCATGCTCTCCATCATGGTTTATTCCGCCAGCTTCATGTTCTCATGGGGGCCCATCTGCTGGGTCTATATGGCTGAACTCTTCCCCAACACAATTCGCAGCTCCGCCACCGCCATCGCCGTGGCCTTCCAGTGGATTTTCAACTTCATCGTCTCCTCTACCTTCGTTCCGATGTTCAACATGCATCTGACCAAAGGCGACGACTTCGGTCACTGGTTCACCTATGGACTTTACGGCGTCATCTGCGTCATAGCAGCACTCTTCGTGTGGAAGCTCGTGCCTGAGACCAAGGGCAAGACGCTGGAAGACATGACCAAACTTTGGAGAGAAAGGAAAAAGTGATTAACCTAAAATAAAAGCATTATTAAAATACAAACATTATGACAAGTACCAACATTCCTACCGTTAAACTCGGCATCATTGCCGTGAGCCGCGACTGCTTCCCCATCAGCCTGTCGACGCAACGCCGCGAGAATATCGTAAAGGCTTACAAGGGCGAACTGTATGACTGCCCCACCACCGTTGAGAATGACCAAGACATGCTCAAGGCACTCGACGAAGTCAAGGCTCAGGGCTGCAACGCCCTCGTAGTGTTTCTCGGCAACTTCGGCCCCGAGACACCTGAGACGGTCATCGCCCAGAAGTTTGACGGTCCCGTGATGTTCGTGGCTGCCGCTGAGGGCGACGGTGACATGATCAATGGCCGCGGCGATGCCTTCTGCGGCATGCTCAACTGCAGCTACAACCTCGGCATGCGCCACTTGAAGGGCTACATACCCTCCTACCCCGTCGGTACGGCCGACGATATTGCCAAGATGATTGCCGACTTCGTACCCGTTGCCCGCACCATCATCGGTTTGAAAGGTTTGAAGATCATCACTTTCGGTCCCCGTCCGCAGGACTTCTTCGCCTGCAACGCCCCCATCAAGGGTCTCTATGAGCTTGGTGTGGAGATTGAGGAGAACTCGGAGCTCGACCTGCTCGTGGCTTACCGCGCCCATAAAGATGACAAGCGCATTCCCGAGGTCTGCGCCGACATGCAGAAGGAGATGGGTGAAGGCCGCTACTATAAGGAGTTGCTGCCGCGCATGGCGCAGTTTGAGCTGACACTGCTCGACTGGGCTGAGGAGCATAAGGGCGCCCGCAAGTATGTCGCCTTTGCCGACAAGTGCTGGCCCGCCTTTCCCAAGGAGTTCGGCTTTGAGCCGTGCTATGTCAACTCGCGTCTCGTGAGCCGTGGCATTCCCGTGGCCTGCGAGGTTGACATCTATGGCGCCCTGTCGGAGTATATTGGCCTGTGCGCAAGCGGCGACACCGTGACCTTGCTCGATATCAACAACTCTACGCCCCGCTACATCTACGACGAGGATATCGTCAAGAAATATGGCGACAAATACCAGCTCACCGACACCTTCATGGGCTTCCACTGCGGCAACACGCCGTCGTGCAAGATGTGCGCCAACCGAGCCATCAAGTTCCAGCTCATTCAGAACCGTCTGTTGGAGAGCGGTGGCAAGCCCGACTTCACCCGCGGCACACTCGAGGGCGACATCGCTGCCAGCCAGATTACGTTCTACCGCCTTCAGTGCGACAGTGAGGGGCAGCTGCGCTCTTACATCGCTCAGGGTGAGGTGCTTGACGTTCCCACACGCTCATTCGGCGGCATCGGTATCTTCGCTATTCCTGAGATGGGCCGCTTCTATCGTCATGTACTCATCGAGAAGCACTATCCTCACCACGGCGCCGTGGCCTTCGCCCATATCGGCAAGACCCTTTACGAGGTGTTCCGCTACCTGTGCATCAAGGATGTGCAGTACAACCATCCGAAGAGCCTACCGTACCCCACGGAAAACCCGTTTGAATAAATATTGATTATAAAAACACATTGCGTTGCCGACGATAAGCCTTTATTGTTGGCAACGCTTTTTTAATGTGGCACAATGGGGTGAATCCGATTATGGTGAAGTCAATACACCCTCACATCGCTGATGATGGAGGCCCCAACAGCCTCATTGATGCGGCGCGTGAGTTGTGTGTGCATCATACTCAAGTCCTGCCGCAGGGCTGGACTCGTAATCTTGACAAAAAGAATCTGATTCTTAATAAACTTCTCACCCGTATAGCGCTGCACGGCTGCCCCCGTCACCGTCGGCCACGCGTCAATGGCACGCTGCTGCAATAGCGGCGTCTCCAGTCCCTCTTCGCGGATGAACTTCCGCAGCAGTTCGTCGAGTGGTGTTACTTGATTCTTGAACATAAGCCGTTATCTTGGGGTCACCTCACCATTACTGACGTCGAACAAACGGTAGTCGACGTCACCGTGGCTGAGTATCTGGTCGAGGTGGTCGCGGTTGGTGTCGGTGATGAAAATCTGACCAAAGCGGTTGCCGGCCACGAGATGCACAATCTGTTCCACGCGCTGGGCGTCGAGCTTATCAAAGATATCATCGAGCAACAACAGCGGCGTAGTCTTCGAGGCCGTACGTCGCAGGATGTCAAACTGCGCAAGTTTCAGTGCCAACACGAAAGTCTTGGTTTGACCCTGACTGCCCTCTCGACGCATGGGGAAGCCGTCGATGAGCATCTCTAAGTCATCGCGGTGGACACCATGAAGACTGTAGCCTACGGCCCGGTCGCGAATGCGGTCGCGCTGGATAACGTCGAGCAGCGGACCACGCTGACCATGCGACACATAGTGCAACGATACCGTCTCCTGACCGCCGCTGATGGTAGTGTAAATCTGTTGGAAGACGGGAATCAGCTCATTGACAAACGCCTCGCGCTTATGAAACAGTTCCTCACCGGAAGCCGCCATTTCCTCCTCCCACAGTTCCATGAGACTCATATCCGGCTCAGCCTCAGCCCTGAGCAGGGCGTTGCGCTGCTGCAAAGCCTTGGTATAGCGTGTCAACGCATCGATATAGCGGGGGTCAAACTGTGCGATAGCCACATCCATCAGCCGACGGCGCTCCTCTCCTCCGCCAGAGACCAAACTGTTGTCCGACGGTGTGACGAAGATAAGCGGAATGAGTCCTATATGCTGCGAGAGCTTCTTGTATTCCTTGTCGTTACGCTTGAAATGCTTATGGCGGCCGCGCTTCATGCCCGCATAGATATGCTCCGGCGAACCGTCGTCGGTCATGTAGTCGCCCTCCAATACAAAGAAGTCCTGGTCGTGGGTGATGACGACGCTGTCCATATTGGTGAAACTCGAATGGCAAAACGACAGATAGTACACCGCATCGAGCAGGTTGGTCTTGCCCACGCCGTTACTACCAATGAGGCAATTGATCTTTGGCGACAGCTCCAACTGGGCCTGCCGGATGTTCTTGTAATTGATGATTGACAACCTTTCGAGTTTCATCTTTTTGCTTTCGTAACCTTCTTGAGTGTGCAAAGATAGTGGTTTTATGCCTCAAAAGCAAAAAAAGAAACGCTGAAATTTCAGTATGTGGGATAAAATGACTAATTTTGCGTCGCCCAATAGAAAAATAAAAACAATAAAAATAATGGCAAACAACAACGAACAAGAAAAAGCCACCTTCGACGCAGCCGTTAAGTCTGAGGTGTTCTTTGAGAAAAACAAGAAAATGATTTCAGGCGTCGTCATCGCCATCATCGTAGTGATAGCCGGTTTCCTCTGCTATCACCAGTTCATCGGCGCACCCCGTCAGGACAAGGCCAGCACGGCTTTAGCCCGTGGTCAGGAATATTTCAATGCTGAGCAGTTCGACAAGGCGCTCAATGGCGACGGTGCAGGCTACGATGGTTTCGTGAAGATCGCCAGCGACTATTCCAGCACCGATGCCGGCAATCTGGCCAACCTCTATGCTGGACTGTGCTACGCCAACCTCAACAAATGGCAGGATGCCGTCAACTATCTCGACAAGTTCTCTACCAAGGGCGACGCTATGATCAGCCCCGCAGCCATCGCCGCTCAGGGCAATGCTTATGCCCACGTCGGTCAGATCGACAAGGCCATCAGCCGTCTGAAGGATGCCGCCTCAAAGGCCGACAGCAAAGCTAAGGACGGCGCCAACAACAGCCTTTCACCGACATTCCTCATTCAGGCCGGTGAACTGCTCGAGTCGCAGGGCAAGACCGAAGAGGCCAACAAGCTCTACAACGACGTCAAGAAGAAATACGTCAACTCAGCTGTCGTTCAGAGCAACGAGATTGACAAGTATATTGAAAGAACCACGAAGTAATGGCTACTGAACTGCATCATCTCGGTGAACAACCCGACCAGCAGATCCCCGATGCGAGCAATATGAACTTCGGCATCGTGGTGGCCGACTGGAACAGCGAGATTACGGGCGCACTGCTCAAGGGCGCCATCGACACGCTCGTGAAGCACGGTGCCACGATTGTCGACAACATTCACGTGAAGCATGTGCCGGGTAGCTTCGAGCTCATCTATGGCGCTCAGCAGCTCTGCCGCAACGACAACTTCGACGCCATCATCATCCTCGGCAGCGTCATCAGAGGCGATACGCCTCATTTCGACTACATCTGCCAAGGTGTTACCTACGGCATTGCCCACCTCAATGCGACGCAGAACATTCCCGTTATCTTCGGATTGCTCACCACTGACAACTTAGAGCAGGCCAAGGAGCGGAGCGGCGGACGCCTCGGCAACAAGGGCGCTGAGTGTGCGGTCGATGCCATCCTCATGGCTAAATTCTGATTATTATGCGACTCTACGAATTAGTTCAGGCCTACGAATTCGACGAGATTATGCCCATCATCGTGGATATGTTTCCAGGCACAGGCAAGTTCCGCCCCCAACTGCAGCAGGCATGGGAACTGTTGCGCGGCATGAAGCCTGTGGACTCCAAAAAGGAGATTCGCTACAAGCTGATGAAGGGCTCGCGGGAAGACGAACAGTATATGGGCGCCGAAGACCGCGACTTCAATGCTACATGGGAGGTTATTCTCGGTAAGAACGTAACGCGCGACCGTGGTGTCGACCTCAACGATGCCGAGATGCTGGCCAACTGCCTCGTCAACATCTGCTTGATTGGGCGTCACCCCAAGGCCTTCAATGCCGCTTACGACATTCTCTCCACACCTGATTTGTAAGCGAGTCCGGCAGTAGCCGTCGCCATACGTCGCATACACCTTATTATATATAACAGCTCACACTGTTATTTACATCTTTAAGCTGCCCACCTTCATGATTAAGATGAATGTGGGCAGTACCATTATTAGACAACCAAAAACAATACCTAACTATGACACATCACCTATTTACTTCGCAGCCAAAAGACTTTAGCCGCCAAAGACTGGAGCTGAGCCTTCTATTCATTTTCCTTTCCTTCCTCCCTTCCTTCGCCACCACACCCTCACAAGATGGACTGCGCGAGGCAACCGGCATCATCAACCGTTTCACGGGCGGCACCTATACACCGGTGCTGCGCTTGTCGCTGCCCCTCACCGTTGAGGGCCACGACCAATACATAATCACATCGGAGAACGGACGCCTCGCCATCGACGCGTCGAGTCCGGTAGCGCTCTGCCATGCGTTCTACAGCTGGACGCGCCACTGTGGTGCGGGTATCATGACGTGGTCGGGGCATCGCTTTGACGCGAACCGCATGCGACTGCCGTCAGCTCCCATCACCGTAGTGTCGCCTTACCGTGACCATCAGTACTTCAATGTCGTGACCTTCGGCTACACCACACCCTTTTGGAGCCAAGAACGATGGGATGAGGAAGTCGACTGGATGGCGCTTCATGGCATCGACATGCCGCTGGCGCTCAATGGACAAGAAGCCGTGCAGCGCATCGTCTTCCAGAAAATGGGCCTCACAATGAACGGGATCAAGGACTGGGAAGTGGGTCCCGCCCATCTGCCGTGGATGCGCATGGGTAACATATCGGGTAAGAGCCTCGACGGTCCGCTTGATGACGAATGGGTGGCGCAACAGGTCAAGTTGGAGAAGCATCTGCTCAGCCGCTACCGTGCGCTCGGCATGAAGCCCATCGTACCGGCCTTCAGCGGTTTCGTCCCCAAGGCTTTCGGCGACCGCTACGGCCAGACGACTAAGGTGGGTTGGGACTGGATTAATGCAAAACACAATCTCAGCAACTACCGTCTTGACCCCGTCAATCCTTACTTCGTCAAGGTAGGTCGGCTCTTCGTGGAGACGTGGGATAGTATCTTCGGACCGGCGCACTACTACCTCTCCGACAGTTTCAATGAGATGACGGTTCCCTCCGACACCACCGTGCTCACAGCCTATGGCGACTCCATCTACAAGAGCATCACGGAGGCTAATCCCAATGCTGTGTGGGTGATGCAGGGCTGGACACTCGGCTACCAGCGCAAACAATGGCAGGGCGGACGCTTCGAGGCGCTCGTTAAGAATATTCCCGACAACCGCTTTATGTTGCTCGACATGGCCACCGACTACAATCATCTCATCTGGAAGAACGGATGGAACTGGGAAGCCTTCCCACGCATGGCGGGCAAGGAGTGGGTATGGAGCGTCATCCCCGACATGGGTGGACGCACGCAATATAACGGCGTCATCGACTACTACGCCAATGGTCGTCTCGAAGCCCTCAACTCCACCAACCGCGGGCAGCTCACCGGTTACGGCTTTGCACCAGAAGGCGTGGAGAACAACGACATGGTGTATGAACTGCTCACCGACGGTGGTTGGACTGACCGCGCCATCGACGTCGCAGCGTGGATAAGGTCTTACATCTAGTCGCGCTACGGCTTCAGCACACCAGAGATTGAAGCTTACTACAAGGGGCTCCTTAGCAGCACCTATTCCCGTTTCTTCGGCAATCCTACATTCAACTGGCAGTTCCGCGGTCGGACCAAACATGGAAAAACGCAGGTCAACGCGGCTTTCCTCGACGGACTACATTCACTGCTCTCATTGCCCGACAGCCTCATCGCTACCTCACCGCTGCTCATGTCAGATATGGCCGAAGGCGTATCGCTCAGCCTTGGACAGCAAGCCGACAGTCTGCTCAACCGTTTTGCGGCACTCGCTGCAAACGGCCAGAAGCAGGAGGCGCGTCGGTTGATACCGTTCCTCCATCAACGGCTCTCCGACATGGATGCCGTACTGCAATTGCATCCAATCTTCAACCTCCGGCTATGGGAGGCTAAGGCAATGGCGGCAGCCCCGACGTCAGGCCTACGCAAAGCCTACGCCCGCAATGCCCGACGACTGCTCACCACCTGGATTGAATATCCCGACAACGCCGACGATCCGCTCGACGACTACGCCAACCGCGCATGGTGCGGACTGATACGCGACTATTATCTGCCGCGAGTTGAAAATCTCTGCCATCGCATGTTAGGCGACAAGTCACAGCCCGACAATGTGTTCGAGAACGGATTTGTCAATCGAGCGCCCTATCTCTCGCATGAGGCCAAATTGCCAAACACACCTGTAGCACGTGTGGCATGGATGAGGCAGTTGGTTGAAATGAACCAAGACATGCTGCTGATGTATGCTGGCGGCAATCATCGTGACTATAAATGGACAGAAGGACAATGTGCTCCCAACGTTACCTATGTTGACGAAAAAGGGAAAGAACACTGGCTCTTTGACAGTTACCTTTTTCTTGAAATCTATTCCGGGTTTGGGGCAGACGACGTAGAGTTTGCAAAAGGTTATAAGCACCGTCCGGCGACAAAGGAAGATTGGAAGAAGTTGGCTGATGCTTATCTTCAAACCGACTGCGGTGTTGGAGGCTTGGATTTGGCAATCGGTACGGCAGAGGCAAGGATAGGTGCGACAAATCATCGGCGACAAGTTTATATTGGCATACCGCAGCCTATCGCAGGTGTTCATGCTTGGGGGCGTATCCATAGCAAAGACCTTGACTTCAGTCGCGAAGCTGACTGTTTAGAGGCTGTAAAGTGGTATGTTGACTATGTCAGGACGAAATTCAATAACAAGGCTTACAAGAATGTAGATTTTGGAGGCTTCTATTGGATTGCAGAACATGATGCGGATACAAAGAAACTGATTCCGAAGGTAGCTGCTTATCTCGATTCTATACAATGCAGTTTTGTCTGGATACCGTTTTTTGGTGCACAAGGTGCAACCGACTGGAAACAGCTTGGTTTTAGTAAGGCTTTCTTGCAGCCAAATTATTTCTTTAGTGAGAAGCCAATCAAGGGACGCCTTGACGTGGCTTGCCAGTTGGCTAAACAGGCAAATATGGGGTTGGAAGTGGAATTTGACGAACGGGTGAAGAGCAATGAGAAGGATTGTCGTGCAGGTCGGCTTCGTGACTATTTAAATGCTTTTACGAAACATGGCTTTAACCCAAGTTTGACGCTCTAATGTTTTTTTCAGAATTTTTTCCAGTGTTTATAGGGGTTTGCGTGGTCAAACTGCTCAAAATCGCAATGTAGAACACAGC
>ONAR01000050.1 GCA_900315835.1 uncultured Prevotella sp. | reverse complement strand
ACTCATCCAAATGTTTCCCCATCCGCGCCTGCCGACATTTGCAACGCGCTAATATACAACCATTACAGCTATTTATCATGTGACCCCATGCGAGTCACTTTAAAAATATGAGGGGATAGCTGAGAAATCGGGTATCTCCTTTATTTTTAAAGAGTTGATGGAAACGAAATGCGGGAAAACATGTGAGAATGTGCGGGGCAAAGAGGCGGGGTTGTACGCATGTGTTTTGCCAAATGTTTCCCCGGACGAACGGGATGGGGAAACAATATTTTAACAATTGACTAAAAACGGATAAAACGAGGAAAATGACTACGAACATAATATTTGATCATAGAGGCAGAACGAAGGCCGGGAAGGAAGGACCCGTTGAGATAAGGGTGACGCACAATCGGCAGAGCTGGTACGTGAACACTGGCGTAAGGGTGACGAAGGCGGAGTTCAAGGACGGAGAGGTGTGCCGGCGGGATGACGCAAAGGAACTGAACGGCATGATACGCGGGATGGCGGCCAGGGTGGTTGAGATTGTAGGCCGTATGATCGCCAATGGCGAGGCTGTTGACGGTCCGGCCATCAGGCGCAGGATGATGGCGGCTGATGAAGCGGTTGACGCTGACGGGTTCATTGCCTGGTGTGATGCTCAGCTGGACGGGATGGGACTGGCCGATGGGTCGGTGAAGCATTACCGGACGCTGCTGTCGAGGCTCGAGCAGTGGGGACGGATGTCGGCATGGGACCAGGTGACGGTTGAGAATGTGCTGGCGTTTGATTGCTGGCTGCATGCTACGCTGAAGAAGCCGTTGAGCGACGCTGAGCGTAAGGCGGGGAAGGTGGCGCAGCCTGTCACTGACGCCGGGGTGTATAATTACCATAAATGCCTGAAGGCGCTGCTTAACCGGGCGGTGCTGCTTGGCAGACTGACGGTGTCTCCTTATGAGCGGCTTAAGGGGAAGTTCTCACGTGGTGACGCTGATACGGTGGAGTTCCTGACGGAAGAGGAAATGAGGCGGGTCGTTGCGCTGCATCCCATCGAGGGTACGCCGATGGCGGCTGCGCGTGACCTGTTCGTGTTCCAGATGGAGACGGGGCTGAGTTATGCAGATACGCAGGCGTTCGACTTCTCGCAATATCAGAATGTTGACGGCAGGTGGGTGAATATCGGGCACCGCGTGAAGAATGGCTGCCCGTATGTCTCACGACTGTCGGATGAGTGCCTCGACATCCTCGGGCGATATGGGATGAAGCTGCCACGCATGGATAACGCTGATTACAACAAGTGGCTCAAGGCGCTGGCGGTGGCTGTCGGGATAAAGAAGCGGCTGCACTCGCACATGGCCCGGCACTCGTTCGCGACTTACATGCTGGCTAAGGGTGCGCGGATTGAGAATGTGTCGAAGATGCTCGGACATACAAACATAACGCAGACGCAGCGCTATGCGAAGGTGTTGCCTGAGAGTGTGCTGGCCGACTACGACAAGGTGATGGGCGGTGGCCATCGGGGCGCTGATGACCATAGGCGTGCTGAACGTAAGGCGTGACTGGTGGCGATGGATGTCCATGCCTTAACTGATGACGGGAGGCGTGGACTTGTAAGGCCGCGGACAGTGATGGAATTTGTTGAACTTAAAAATAACTGTAATGGAGACTAAAAGGAACTTATTAGCTGTGGCGGCTGCGCTGGTGATGTTGGTGGCTGCGCTTTGCTCCTGCTCGCAGGATTGCGGGGATGGCATTAGTGGTGATGGAGATGAGGACGTTGCGGTGGTGAGCTTCGCGCTGTCGAATGATGAGTTGGCTGACGGCTCTGCGGTGGCTGCAGACGGTACCAGGGCCGGGCTTGTGGCGGACGGGAAGTCGATGACGGACTTGTGGGTGTTCGACTTTGTTGATGGTAAGGAGACGGGGATGGTGCACCTGGGCAGTGGTGATGATCTGACGAAGGTGAGCATGTCGTTGAGATACGGGGAGCATGTGCTTTGTTTCGTGGCCTCACGTGGGTTGGATGCGGCGGTTGACAAGACTGCGCACACCATTCTATGGGGGAAGTTCTCTGATACTTTTTATAAGCGCCTGGCGCTGACGGTTGACAGGCAGACCGGCGCGCAGACTGTTGAGCTTGAGCGTGTGGCCTCACGGCTGATGTTGACGGTGGCGGATGAGATGCCGCAGGATGTCAGGCGGATCGCGGTGAAGACCGGGCAGTGGTTTTCTGGTCTTGACTATCTGACTGGTGATGCTGCAGGAAGGGAAGAGGGCAAGACGCTCACGGCTGAGATACCTGCAGACAGGGCAGGAACAGCAGGCGTAAGCGTTGCGTTTTTTGCGGCCGGTGGCGACTGGACGACCTCGGCAAGGATTGAGGCGCTTGACGGTGACGGGAAGGTTGTCGGCAGCGGGAACGTGGCGGATGTGGCGATGGGGCGCGGTGTGTCGGCCAACTGCACGGGGCGGCTGTTCGGTGGCAGTATGGCGATGAGAGTAGTGCTTAGCGACGTGTGGCGTGACGTGTCGTATGAGCTGCAATAAAATAAAAAGGGCGGACCTCACGGTCTGCCCTTCCTCTCAGTCTTTTACGTCAATCGCGTTGCCCTCACGGGTTTGTTTGACTAAAATATCTAAATAGTTTTATATGTCTCACCCATCATCGCTATGATGGAAGAATGCTTGAATGATTTGTTGGCTAAATGAAATTTGAACGAGTTCTTTTTTTATGCTTAATTCTTGGATGCAAAGTTAATATTAATATCAAGGAAGTAAATGGCATTAACGTTAATAATACTTAATGGCAAGAAAATAACTTGATAAAGAGTTGCGTATATCAAAATAAAGTATTATCTGCATTATATACTGAACGGGGCGGGGAAATGAATAATCGGTGGCTGTTTCCATTTTGGAAACAGCCACCGGTTGTTTTGATAGGTATTGCTTGCGCAGGGTTAGAATGGTGCCTGGCCGCCTGTTGGCTTGAAGCGGGCGTCGCCTTTCTTGAAGCGGCCCTTGGCGGTGGAGCCGGAGCCGGAGCGGCCGGAGCCGCTATGTCCTGAACTTGCTGACATTGTTGTTGTCTCCTATTATTTTGTGTTGTGCCGGTCACTTAACAAGAGCTTTTGGAAGCTATCCCATGAGGTCCGGCTTGTCACGGAATGATTGATGGTGCTATATTCATTGAAGAGGATGTCGTAGGTGTGGTCGTAGAAGTCGTAGAGGGCAGGGTCTTCCTCGATGGTGATCTGTTCGACGTTCTGTGATGAGCGCAGGTTGGCCGAGCCGTGGATGACCATTTTCTTCCCTCCGAGTGTATGGAAGTGGCAGGTCTTGGTGTGGATGCGGGCCACGCCCAGCTGGAAGCGCTCGTCGATGTCGAGGTGTTTGTAGATATAGGGGATGATGGTGCGGCGCTCGTGACCGAAGAAATAGTCTGATACCATGAGGCGCAGGTCCTTGATGTAGTCGAGGCGCATGCAGAGCTCGAGGCTGTCAACGTTGGCTTCTGACATGGAGAGCGTGGCGATGGTCATCCGGGTGGCCTGGCAGTTGTTGCGCTTTAGGAAGGCCTCGATGAAGTCTCCGAATATGAATGAT
Source organism: uncultured Prevotella sp. (assembly GCA_900315835.1). Classification (GTDB taxonomy): domain Bacteria; phylum Bacteroidota; class Bacteroidia; order Bacteroidales; family Bacteroidaceae; genus Prevotella. Next base: position 12,817 of record ONAR01000050.1, on the reverse strand, counting down.
CCGCTGATGAAGCAGTCGATGCGCATGCCTGTCGTTATCTTAAGGTCGCGGGCCATTGCGTCGGCGTTGTCGTAGCGGACGCACTGGGCCGGCATGCGGGTGGGCCTGGGTCGCATGTAGCGGGTATCGGTGTGGTTGTTCGGTACGGTCGTAGTCGAAGAGGTTGTAGTCTTCTTCGTCGGGATCGATGTCGGGCAGGCCGATGTCTGGCATGCTGAGGTCGAGGTCGGTGTCTGGGATGGATGGGACGTACATATCGTCGCCGAAGGCGTTTTTTATGTTTTGTCTTTTCATTGCTTTTGTGGTTTTGTTTTTGTTTTGTTCCCGCGCATTATAATGCGCGGCACGTGACCTGACGGGTATGAGGTTCAGTCGGGACGAAAAAAAAGTCCTTGGTCATTTTATAAAAAGTCCTTGAACTTTTGCGCTGCTGTTGCTGGTCATTGCTGGGCCTGCGCTGAGAGCTTGTCCATGTAGATGTCGTAGCCACGCTCGGCCATCAGCAGGCAGATCCAGTTGTCTATCTTGTCCTGTCGGTTGCCTCGCTTAACTGGTTTCTTGTTTTCCATGCCGTCTGTGCTGACGTCGAGTACCATATTGCCGGCCTGCCACGGCCAGAGCGGGTTCTGACTGAAATGGATGAGTGGCGGGTTGTTCTTCACCATGTAGTCGATCTCAAGGACCAGGGGGTTGAAGGTGGCGTAGTTCTGCCGGCATGGCAGCACGCAGTCGTCGGGTTTGGCACCGAGGTCGGCAATGTAGGCCTTCAGTGCATTGATGGGCGCTGTGGCCTTGAATGGGTCGTAGAGGAAGTAGGCCATGTTGTAGTCGTTGTGCTCGGCTATCTCAGCGATACGGCTGACGGGTATTTCCGGCTGCATGGTCTCACCTGGCAGGATGTGGAGCCATCCTTCGTCGGCCCACTTCTGGAATACGGCGCGCATGGGCGACTGTTGCATGGCGTGCTCGGTCATCCATGCATCAAGATCTGCGAAGAACTCGGTCTGTCCCTGCTCGTTTTGCCGCATGGCCAGGTAGGTGCTGGCGTGCAGGTCGTCGCCGAGAGAGAAGTCCATGCCGGTGAAGATGAGGTAGCCGAGGCCTGCCGTGCAGTCGAGGATGGTGACTGGCAGTTGCAGCTCACGGACGCGGGCCGGTGTGATCCATTCCTGCTGCGTCTCCGATTTATAGACGTTCATGTTCTTTGTGATGTATTCGTCGAGGTCGCCGAGGCCCTTGCGTATGTCGGCCACCGCATTGTCGTAGTAGCTGTGCTGCACGACCAAGCCGAGCATTGGACAGACCTTGCGACGCAGTGCGTGACTTGTGAGCATGGTTTCCTCATCGCGCTGCCATTGGTCCGGCTCAAGACAGAGGCATGAGGTCTTGTCGGTAGGTGACGGATCGGGGCTGGTGAGCTCAAGCTCGAGCAGGGTGTGAAGGTTGGCCAGTTTGTCGATGAACGGGCCGGACGTGATGCGCCCGGCGGTGGTGGTGGTGAAGGTGAGCGGTTCGCGTCGGGTGGCCATTGACGACTGCACAACGCCCACGAGCTTCTGCATGTCACTCTTGCCTTTGGTGTAGGCTGCCGAGCCGTACTCATCGACTGATGCGAGGCTGGCCTTGAGTCCATCTTTCGACTTCGGCCCTGCCGTCAGCGGCTTGATGATGGAGTTGTGGACGTTGTGGTAGGTAGGCAGCCAGTCGCAGACGGTGGCGGTGTTGCGGATGCGTTGGCCTGATGGGTCGAGCTGCTTGATCATGTCACGTGTGCGCTCGAACAGGAGTTTGGCCTGGTCGCCTGAGTTGGCGCAACAATAAACCTCGGCGTTGGCATCCTCAAGCAGGAAGAATTCGAGCTGCATGAAGGCGGAGAGTCCGGTCTTGTCGTTCTTACGAGCGCCGAAGAAGGTGAAGTCGGTGCACAGGCGGCGACTGTCCCATATGGTGCCGTCCTGTTCCCACTCGGTTGGCAGCAGGTCACGTGAGCCTGCCGGCATGTGGGTGTTGACGTTCTCACGCAGGCCGAAGACAGAGGCGAGGATGAACACCTGGAATGGCTCCCAGCGGTAGTAGGTGGGTCCGTTGGAACCGTCCTGCTTGATGCCGCCCCGCAGGTGGTGCCAGCGGTTGCCGCGCTTTTCCCATATACCCTCGCGCAGCTTGATGGCCTGCTGCACTTTGGCGTAGTCGGGGGTGTATCGGCGAAGAAGGCGCAGGAAGCGGATGCCGCCAAGGAGCTCGTAGAAGTTGTGGAAGTCGTTGGGATCGTCTGGGTCGATGGATGAATGGGTGGCGAGGCCCTGGAAGTAGAGGACCAGGCGGTGGTCGTAGCGCTCAAGGGTTGGCAGCATGTCGGGGAGAAGGTGCTGCAGCATGGTGATGGCGCGTTGCTTCTTTAGGAAATTGGTAATGTCATTATTCATAGCTCGGTGGTATGTCTATTTATAGTGTGAAATAGGGTCGGGGGTTTTCTTCAATCGATATAATGCGGCACAGAACAAAAAAACCGCTGGGGGCCTCACGGCTACCAGCGGAAGAAAAACAGTTATAAAGAATTACAACAATTAAAAATTAACAATAAAAATATTAAAGTATGAAATGCAATAAGTGTTCTGTTGTGTGAGGGGTTGGCGCTCATGAGCGGCTGTCGTCGGCCTGCTCGCTTTCCTGGTCGGCTTTCTTGGCTTTGTACCACTGTTGGACGTAGCTGTCTGGGACGAGCCAGTCGATGGCGATGGGTGAGATCTTATCGACATGGAGATTGTAGTCGCAGGTGTCGACAATCCCATCGAAGCGGCTTATGAGGTAATCGAGGACGGCAGCCTCCACGCTGTGGGCTTCATTGCCCAGCACGACGACGGTGGCGTGGTCGGTCTTCTGCTTGCCAATCTCTGCGTCGTAATAGTTGATGGTGCCTGTCGCTTTATAGTAGCTATACCAGTTAGGGTTTACTTTCTGTTCGTTGTCGGTGAGTTCCTTGCGGATCTCAGCGTTGAGTTCTTCCTTATCCTGGTCGCCGTAGATGGGGCAGCCGAGCGTCTTGATGGAGGTGATATAGACGGAGTCTTGCATGTCGCAGTAGAGTGAGCCGTAATCGAGCACCATGTCGATGGCATCGAAGAAGGAGCTGGCGCGCACGGCGTAGGTGTAGTCTTCGTTATTGTAATGGACCTTCAAGATGATGACGGGTGTTGAGCTGAACTCTTCGAGCTGGCATGGCGGCAGGCGCTCATCCGAGACTTTGGCGGGCTGTATGCCGTCAACGGTGGTGTAGAGGAACTGCAGTCTGCTGACTTCTGTGGCATCGAGCGGTCCGTTTGATGCTTGGTATTCGATGTTGGTCCTTGTCACTATCTGGGTATCACCTGTATCGTGGTCAATAAAACTTTCATGGGTCACGGAGCGGATGTCCTGACAAAGGTATTTGTTGAGCATCTGCTTTGGGTCGGATGTTTCGGTGACTTTTATGTCCTTGCGTCGGCGGAAGGACTTTGGGCGTCGTTTGATGACGAAATCTAAATTATTCTTCATAGCTTGTTTAATTAAAAAGTTGCACGTCAGTTGTGGAAAAGATGCACGTCATTTTGGAAAATGACGTGCAACTTTTTTTCGTATAAAGTGGAGTATTAATGTATGGCTGCGTGGATGAGCATTGAGTTACGTCGGTCGTTATCTTCTTCCTCGGCCTGGCGCTTCCGGTCCTGTTCCTCTTGCTGAGCTGCAGCCGTGGCAGCGGATGCGGTAAACTCACGCAGTGGGTGGCGGTTGATCACCTGCACGTCGGTAACGAGGTACTCGGATGATCCGCGCAGATTGAACCAGTTGGTGAAGAATGTGCGGTGGTAGCTCACCTTCACGATCCATCCGCTGTCCTGCGCCTGTTGCAGGGTGCGCACGCAGTGCTGCATGGCTGCAGTCGTTTCCTGGTCTTTGTCAATGCTGAACTCCCAGCGGTCCTTGTCGCTGGTGTGCGTGATGCCGTTGGCGGTGAGGAAGAGCGAGCCTTCCCATGTCTTGCTGATAAAGCCCTTGCGGGTGAAGTCGGTTACTGTGCCGGTCTTAGAACCCATGCTCCAGTTGTCGGTGCATGATGAGAAAGACATGACAATGTAGATGGCCATGAGGGCGAATAGTGCTAAATTTTTCATTGTTTGTTTATTTATGGGTTGATGTTAACTGATAAATTGACTTTTGTCATTTTAAAAATGACTTTTGTCGTTTTAAAAATGACTTTTGTCATTTTTACGACTGAACTGGATGGGGGTATCAGTCTGTTTCCTTGATATGGAAGCGTTTGCGGTGTTGCGCATAGAAGTCGTTGATGGTCTTGCGCAGGGCCTCGCCGTCGATGGTGGTGTCAGGCTCCTGACTGCATGATGTCTTCTTGTCTATAAACCACTTGCCGTTGTCGAATTGGATGATGTCGTCGCCGGGGTAGGCTTCGTCGCAGTCGCTGTCGTAGCACCTGGCCTGGCAGTGGCCCTCGTAGAAGAAACAGCAGGCGCAGTCGAGCGTGGCGAAGGGATGTGGCTGCTCATCCTCGACATGCATCTTAGAGATTTCGAGGATGCAGGGCAGGTCGAAGATGTCACCCCAATGGTGGCCGGTGACGTGGATGGTTTTTATTACTTTCATTGCTTTATAGATTTGAGCCGTCGATGACGTTGAAGCCGTCGGCGACAAGGTTCTTTTCTAATATATGGCTGCGCTCGGTATCGGCATCGTAGTAGATGTTGTAGCGCTCGCCACCTGCCTCGCTCCAGTCCTCATACACCAAGTAGCCGCGCTTGATGGCATTGTAGCGGTGGTTGCGCTGGCTCTGCGTGTAGTGGGTGACAGACAGGCGCAGGCGTGTGTTGCGCTTCATGCCGGAGAGCATGCGGAAGTGTTCGTCGCGGATGATCTTCTTGCGCGTCTCTGCGATGCGCTCAAACTTGCGATGCCATGTACGCGGGTGCTTGTCCTTGTATATCTCATAGGGAGACTTGCGCTTGCCTTCTTTTACTTCACGCCACATGCGCCTGGCTCCCTCAATCATGGCAGTCGTCGGCTTGCGCCCTCTTAGGCTGTCGTAGTAGCCATTCTTCTTCATCGTTTCCTGTCCGCGCTTGCTGTTGGCGCGCCAGATGCGTGAGCGTGCGCCCGGGGTCTTGTGGATGTTGTTCTCTTTAAGTATGCGGTAGAACGTGGAGAGTGACAGACCCGACTTGGCTCTGAGGATGTCGCCCCGGTTGGTAGGGAAGTACCGGCGCAGCCATTCTATTTGTTCCTCTGTGAGCACAATCTTCTGACGGTGTGGCGGGGCCTGTATCTTGCCGCCTGGGAATGGTTCGATCATGATTTCTGTCGGTTAATGAGGCGCTCGTTCTGTCGGCGCATGATGAAACGGTTTTGTGCATCCTGGCGGAGCTGGCGCAGGTCGGCGTTGAACTGCTTGAGCAACTTGTTGCGCAGGTCGTCGATGATGGAGAGACGGGCCGACTGCTGGCCTGCGCGGTTGGTCTCTATGGTTACGTCTTCGTGGCCCGGCTCGCGCATCTTCGCCTCAAGGCGCTGGATGATGAGCAGCGAGTTGGCCAGGCGGTCAATCTCAACGTCGGTCGAAGGCTCATAGATGTGGTCGGCATCGAGCTGTGCCTTGATGTGTGCGATGTTGTCGATGAGCTGCTGTTGCTGTGAGTCACGCCAGGCTGGGTCGTCGGGTGCCTGCTTCTTGGTCAGGTTCTGGATGAAGGCGATGGCGGCAATGTCACCGCGCATGGCGTTGGTCATCACCGACATGATCATAGCCTCGAGCGGTAGCAACGACTCGCCCTGGTCGTTGGTGAGGATGGCCCCGCTTTTCTGTCTCACGGGAGCGGCGAGGCGCTCTTGCAGGATTTCTTCAATTGTTTTCATACTTTCATTGCTTAAGCAGGAGGAGCGCCGCCGGCGCTTGCTTTGGGTTGGCCCGGCCGCTACACTAATTTATAGACACATTCTATTCAATGGCAAAACGTTCGCAAAAACGCGGACGGGCGAAGTGGGCCGGCGGCTTGCCTCTCTCTGTTGCGGGCAAAGTTAATATTAATATCAAGTAATGTCAACGTTATTAACGTTAATAATAATTAATGGCACGAAAATAATTTGATTAAGTGTTTGCCATATCAAATATTAATGTTAACTTTGCAGTATCAGAAATGAAGATAAGTAATAACAATTAAAAATTATAGATTATGAAAACCATTTATCAAGTTATGATCATCAGTCATGAGAGCCGTGAAGTCAAGTTATGTGACGGCCTGTATGAGAGCCGTGAAAAGGCGCAGCGTGCTCTCTTTAGGCTTCTTGACAATCCTTATATCAAGGGTGAAGAGGAGACTTGTGGTGAGGTTGGTGAGCAGAAGTACACCGTCGCAATCCCTCGCACGTTTGTGTCTTTCGACGCTGAGGTATGTGCGCAGAGAGAAAGAAATGATACACATGAGGTGATTGATTACTGCATTGTTGAGCGAGATTTATTCTGAAACATGGCCGTGGTCCATCCGCGGCTTACTGAATGGATAGCGGAAATGAACAATAATACATTAATATAAACGTTAACAATAAAAGTATGGAACAGGAAATGGAAGTAAAGAAAGGCAAGCGCGGCGGCTACCGCGCAGGGGCCGGAAGACCAAAGTCGGAGCTTACGGAGTCGCTCAATATCCGTGTATCGCCTGAGGCGATGAAGCTGCTGGTGCTGAAGACCGGCAACCGGCGGCAGTTCATCGACGGACTGGTGAGGCACTTCGCCAGGTATGTCGATGACAAGGGGTGCATGCTACCGGAGTATGAGGTACGAAGAAGAAATTGTTGAACTTATAAATTTGCTGAGCTATAAAAAAAGTGTTTATCATGTTAGTGGCGCCGACGGGCGTGAAGGTGACGTTCTGAGGAATAACGGAAAATGAAGATGGGCGCTGTATGCTTCGTGCAGGCAACGCCCATCTTTCGTTTTTGTAGATAGCGGCAGATCCTCGGCGGTCATCGGCTGAACACCAGTTCGCCCATTCCTGACCGGCGTGCGAAGTTGGAGAGGCCGAGGTAGATAGTCTCACCGTCGATGTAGGGCTGTGCTGCTGCGATGTCGCGCTGCTGGCTGTCGAGCTGTGCGGCCAGGTTGCCCTGCTGGGCGCGGTTGAGGATGAGCTCGCCGCTGTTGACCATTGCCGGCACGAGGTCGCCGCTGAAGTGGTTGCCTGGCACGGTGGAGCCGGTGGCCGCGTGCACGATGCCGCCATTAGCGAAGCTCTTGATGATGGCCAGGGCTGCGACTACGGCAGCCACGCCTGTGGCAATGGCGGCAATGTTGACGGGCCACGGCTTCTTCGCACCTTGCTTTGCGGCCTCGGAGACTGCCTCGCCTGAGTTGGCGGCTGTCTGAGCGGTGGATGCTGCTGTATCGGCCACGGTAGCAACAGTGTGAGCCGCTGTGGCTGCTGTATCTGTCTTCTTGATGGCCGACTGAGCGGCAGTGGCTACGGTCTGAGCCTTGGTTGCGTTGGTCAGCTTGTTTACCAGCTCAACCACCTGCGTGATGCCGTTGACGGTCTGGAAGAAGCCGTTGATAACGTCCGTGAGCGTCTGCCATGCGTTGGCGTTGTCTGACAGCGCCTGCGTGATGGACTGTATGCCGCCACCGATGCCCTCAAGGCCCTGCCATCCCGACTGCATGGTGGCCAGCGGGCTGGTGGTGGTGACGTCGCTCACCTGGCCTGTCTGCTGGTCTATCATGATGGGCGACTGACCCATCTCTTGCCGCTTGGTGTTGATTTTGTCAACCATCGCATTGAGCGCGTCGTCCACGGCCTGGCCTGCGAGTATCTGCTGCCATAGGCCGGCATACTGCGACGGATCGAGCCCGGCCTTGACTGCATCCTGAATGAGGGCGCTGAAGGCGGTGGCATCCTTGAGCTGTGACGTGAGGTTGTTGTAGATGGCTGAGCCGAAGTCGGCATTGGCCAGCCGTGTCTGCGTGTCGCTGATGAAGGCGGAGACGCTGGTTTGGCTGAACTGTGAGAAGTCGCGCTGACCCTGCGCCTGCTGCTTCCATTGCGCCAAGAGATCGTTGCGCTGGCGCAGTTGGTTGTTCTGCTTGATCAATGCCGCGGCCTGTGCGTCGATGGCAGCGATGGCCGACGTGTCGGCCTCGGTCTTGTTGGCCTTGGATGCGAGTTGCTCGCGCTCGGTCATCAGCAGCATGTACTTCTGCGAGTTGGCCTCAATCTGCGAAGTGTTGACAGACGTCTCGCTGGGCGTCTCCTTCTGCTTGCCGGTCAGCTTGTCGATTTTGGCCTGCACGGCGTCGATTTCCTTCTGCTTGGCCTGCCATGTTTCGTTGTCGGTGGCATTGGCGGACTGAGCCTTCTTGAGGGCGGATAACTGGGCGTTGAGAGCATCGAGGCTGCCTGGGATAGCGGGAGCCTCGGTCTTTTCGGGGGTGGAGGTGGTGACGGTGCCGCGGCCGGTCTTGGTGTTGGTCTTGGGTGATGGAGCGGGTGTGGTTGTGGATAACGCCTTACTCTCCGCAAGACCACGCTCGGCTTCGTTAATCTTCGCGTTGACGTCGGCCAACTGGCGGTCGATGTTGTCGTTGACTGGGTTGCCTTTCGCTGACTTGCCACTGTAGAGCGCTGCACCCTGCTTGCTGAATACCCACTTGCCAGCCTGGTTGACATAGCCATAACGGCTGCTGCGGTAGTTGGGGTCGTTGATTTCCTGTCCTTCGACGGCTTGGCGCCCTCCACGCTGGGCATCGGATGCGATGGCTTTGGTGTTGGCGCGTTTCTTGTCGAGCAGGTCGATTTGTTTCTGATAGAGGGCGGTCAGCTTGGCGGCATAGGCTGCTGCTTGTGCACGCTTGCGGAAGCTCTCGACGACGGATCCGGTGGCATCCTTGAAGATACGCTCGGCATCGCTGACGCTGTTGACGCTCAGGCCGAGGTCATTGAAGGCTTTGCGGTTTTTCTCGAGCCAGTGGGTCTTTTCCTGTTCCGTCTTGAGGGCGGACCACTGGCGCTTGAGGTCGGCAAACTTATTTTTAAGGCTCGACAGCGTGGAGGTGAGCGTGCTGTTGTAGGCTTGGCTCACCGCGTCAGCTGACTTGGCGAGCCCCTGCTGCGAGGCTGCCATTTGCTGCTCGGCGGTGGCGGTGGCACCCATCTTTTTGCCCAGTAGTTCAACGGCTACCGATATGCCTGCTATAATGACACCAATGCCCGTGGCTACTTCGAGGGCACGAATGGACCAGGTGACAGCCTTTATGGCGGTGGCCGACGCGGTGGCGGCTACGGCATTGGCCGCGAAGGCTCCGGTGAGGGAATTGACGATGACGGTGGCCATGCGATTGTTTAAGTTGGCGATTGACTGCGAAGCGGTGAGCGTGATGACGGCACGCGTGACTCCAGTGATGGCTGTGAAGATTTGACCGATGCCCATCGTTATCATGCCGACTTGAGAGAAGCTCTTGATGAATGGCTCCCACTTGGCCAGCACGCGGCCTATTTCTTCTTGCATGTCACTGAAGTTATTGGCTGCCTGCTTAGCCTTGCCGCTGTCGGTGGCAGCGAGCACGCTGTTCATGTGACCGACGTTTTGCGTGATGACCTCGGCGAGCATGGCGGCACGCTCCTGCTCAGTGCCGTATTTCAATACCTTCTCCTGGCTTTCGTCGAATGTGATGCCCACTCGACGGAGGGCACCCACTTGACCCTGCATCACCTTGCCGAACATGTTACCGATATTGACCATATCGTCGGAGGTGACGTTCAGCCCTTTCTGCTGGGCTGCGAGGTCGTTCATGGCTGGAATAAGGAGCTCGAGACTTTGGCGCTCGCTGAGGAAGGTGGCTACCTGCTGCGCACCGGCCAGCTGCACCTCATCACCAATGACGCCAAGTTTCTGCTGTTCGGCAGTAAGCTGCTTTATCTTCTCAATATCTTGTTCGGAGGCGCCCATGCGCTGGCGCATGATGGTCTGCAGGCGCAGTTCTGCCTGTTCCTGTACGGAGAAGGCCTCGGTCATCTCCGTCACGGCACCCGACAGCGTGCTGAGTCCGCCATACACGCCCTGTATGGCCATAGACATGCTGCCCATGGTCGAGACGATGCTGGAAAAGGAATTTTTCGGTTCGGTGTTGAGTTGGTCGTTTATTTCCTGGAGCTGCTGCTTGGTGTTGCGGGTGCGCTCGGCTAACTGTTCGAGACTGTCGCGCAGGGCCGTGCCGAATGGCGAAGACTTTTCCTCGGAGGTGAGCTGGCGGTAGGCCATGCTCAGCTCGGTGAAGGTCTTGCTCATCTCCGACATGGCGCCACGGGTAGACTGCGACTTGGTTTGCATCTGGCCGAGGGAACGCACGTAGTTGAGCGTATCCGCCTCTACTACCTCCATCGTGCCGCCAACCTTGCGGCATCCTTCGATGTAGCGTGTGAGCGCGTCGGTGGCGCTCTTTAGCTTGCTGTCGTACTCCTTAGAGTCAACCTTAAGTCTTAGTATGCTGTCTGATGCCATAATGATTGCGTTTAATTTTTCGTCTTGGATAATATATTCTGCAGCTCATCCTCGATGATGGTGGATAGGTTGCTGATGGCCTGCGCCATTGCAGTGTTGGCGGCAGGCATGAAGAAGTTGCCTGCTGATATGGAGCTGCGGTTGCCGTAGATGGTGGAGCGGGTCTTGGTGCCCTGATTGAGGAAGCGCAGGATGAAGCCGCGGTCGAGTGGTCCGTAGTTCATGATCTGCTCGGTGCGCATGCTGCGCTTGCGACGGTTGCCGCCGTGCTGGTGCGGGTTGGCGTCGAGTTTGCGCGACGGACGGTAACTTGTGTTACCGTGGGCGCGCCGGTTGTTGTAGATGTTGATGTTGGCACCGAGCACTGCCTTATAGACCACCGTGCGCACACTGTTTGCCGCCCCGCGCGGATCATTCTTCAGGCCGATGGAACTGACGACCTTTTTCCTGGCCTTCAGTATCTCCTTGCGGATAAGTCGGCGCAGGGCCTTTTCGGTGTCCGGGTTTGTTGACAGCAGGGCCTCGAGCCTGCGCTGCTGCGCCATGATGACGGCGTTGTCGATGTCGATATTAATCATATAATTAGGCAGTTAACAATAAACCCCCGCAATCGCTGCGAGGGTTTACCAAACCATAATTAGCAAAATAAAAATCAATTAATAACCTAATAATTATGCAAAACAGTATATAAATTTATTATGTCACTTTTCTTGTGAATACAGACATCAACTTCTCACGGTTGCGCCATGCGATGGGGATAATCAGGCCGATGATCATCCCTGCGAGGAATGTCCGTCCGTAGTGGGTGGGCTTCGTCGGCTGCACCTCTGCCCTACCCTTGTGCGGTGTGATGGCTGCGCTATCGGTATGTGCTGCGACTGCCTTCGTGCTGTCACGGCTGATGGAGGCGGCATGGGTGGAAGTGGTATGGTCACGGTCGCGGCTGGTGTCGGTCCATCGGTAGCGCTCCGAACTGACCACCTGGCCGGTGGCGTTATCCACGCGGGTAACAATAGAGTCACGGATGCGGGTGTCGTATCTCACGCATAGGCTGTCGCGCAGTCTGAGGCTGTCGCGCCATATGGTCTTGTAGATATACACAACGCTGTCGCGGGTGGTGCGCCCGGTAGCCTTCCTCGAAGTGGCGCAGCTCATCATCAGAAAACCGATGATGGCAAGCGTAGCAATGACAATGATGTCGCGGATAATGTATTTGAAGTCGTCCATTATTTTTTCTTTTTGTTAATAATGTCCTCTATCTGCTGCTGGCCGGTATCGAAGTAGTCGCGGATGAATGGCAGGCGATTGAGGAAATAAAAACCGATTACCCAATAAAGGAACAGGAAGAACTTGTGCAGGGTAGTGCCTTTGGGCGTGATTTTGAGCCAATTAAAAATAATATTGCGGGAGTAGAAATAAATAGCACCGTAACACACCGCGCTGACGCAGGCGATGCTCTCCTGCTGCGAGTGCATGAAGTGGCCGATGGTGTAGATGAATGCGCCGATGCCGGTCAGCACAAAGAGCTCTGTGAAGGCCTTAAATGCTTTTTTGCCTTTCCACCCGGTGCCGTTGAGCTCATCCTCTAATAATCCGCTGATGAAGTTGACCATCATCAGCAGCAGGATGGCAAACATGAAGTCGCTGATGGGCGAATAGAAGCCAAACAGCGTTGAGCCGATGATGACAATGAAGTCCTTGATTTTTTCCATTGATGTTCCTTTTACTCTTGCGGGAAGTGAGGGTTAGGGTTTACTTTCTCACAATTTTCTCCACGCTCGCAATCATCGCGCACATGGTCTTGTAGTAGCCGGGCGCAGTGGCATACTTGCACCCCTTGTTGTCCGCTATCCGCCTCGCGAATTCCCGAGCGTCCTTTCGGTACGGCCAAGCGTCCGCATACCCCGGCTTCTGGAATATCCGCAGGTGTTCCCTCAGGCACTCGTCGTAGCTGTCGAAGTCTTTGAACAGACGATAGACTTTGTACTCATACTTTCCGACGGCCTTTCTCCTGATGCTCACCACCCTCTCCGGCGGCGTGAACTTCACATTTGCCCTGTTGAAATACTCTGTCGTCAGCACAAGCGAGCATTTCTCCGCAGGCCAGTTGCTCCCGCGCGTGATGCCGAAGAAGTTGTTTATCCCAGACTCCCTTACGCCCCAGCTGCTCTCGAGGCACGCCTGAGCCGCCACGAACACCGGGCTGATTTCACCAATCCTTTGTGCCGCCGCATACATGTCGCGGCAAAACCTCTGTTGTCTTTCTGTTGCCATAATTATCTAT
>ONAR01000020.1 GCA_900315835.1 uncultured Prevotella sp. | reverse complement strand
GAGCTCCTTATCCAGCGGGACGGCCACGCCGACGCCGCAGGAGATCGCGAAGAACGACACGATCCATTCGTAGCTGTTCTCGCCCAGCAGGGCGATGTGGCTGCCCTTGAAGCCCAGATCGATGAGCGCCGTTCCGACGGCGTTGATATTCGACACGAGCTGTCCCAGCGTGTAGGAGACGTTTTCGCCGGCGACCTTCTCCACGACCGCGAGCCTGTCGCCGAAGTGGCGGTACGCGCGGTCGTAGATATCGCGCAGCGTGACCAGATGCCCTTCGCGCAGCACGTCCTTGCGGAGCTTGTCCATGCGCTGCATCTCTTTTTTTGTCAGTTTCGTCGTCATCGAAAGCCTCCCTGCCGGTTACTTTGCCAGCGTGTTCACATCGACGAGCTGATCCATGATCTCATCCATCGTCAGCGCCGGGTTGTCGATGCCCAGCACTTGGAACGTCATGCTCCCATGCAGTTTTGCGTCGTAGGGGAGAGGAATGGCCATGCCTTTCTCCGCGTCTATGTTCGTCGTATAGTCGAAGTTCGTTCCGATGTCGAAGTCCTGCCCAATCAGCTTGTCACCAATCTTGGGGTTAATGCCAATCGTGAAAGTCTGCTCCAGGTACTCATCCGTATCGGCGCACTCAGACAGCTCCTTGTAGGTCTGCCAGGAAAAAGCGCCTACAGACCCGTTCCCGGCCTTGTCCTCCACGAGCACCTTGTTACCGATTCTCAGCATGCACCACAGAATGTCAACCTTGTCCACCTCGTCCTTGCCGCTTTCCGTCTTGTACTCATACTGCTGGGCACCGTCCTCGGTATAAGGTATCCATCCTTTCCTCGTGCCAGTCTGCTTGCCCTGCTTCCACCATTCGAAGGCGAGATAGCGGCCGTCCCCGTTCACACGGCTCGCGGATATGTTCGGAAGCTCCTTGTTAAGAATGCCAGGAATGGGAGAATAACCGTTCTCGTAGGCGTACCTGTCCGTGAAATCGGAGTCATTCGCATACTTGCGCACCTTCTCCACCTCGAACGCGGTGGGCATCAAGGGAGCGAGAGCTATCGTGCCGTCTATCACAAGGTAGTTGTGATAGCTGCCGTCGGTTCCGTCAGCCACATTGGGAGAGTAAGATGACGTTGCGTCACCGCCAACGTAGCTCATGAGTGGCATGGACTGCTGTATGTCCGTGTCCGTAGGGTATGGCGACGTGTCATTGCCGTTGCCGTTGACGGAAATCACGAGTTCGTCGGTCATGCCGATGGAGCTCTGCTTGCTCGTGTCGCCCGTGCCTGGCTTGTGGTCTACGCTTCCGACCTGCAGCAGCAGAGCCCCGAGGCTGCTGCCGAGCTTGTCCGTTACATCCTCAGGATAGATGAAGCCCTCATCCGTAGCCCAGTCCGTGACAGCCGTCCCTACACCGCTGCCGCTCCCGATCTTCCAGTACACATTCCGCATAACCCTCACGAGGTAGTCTTTCCACACCTGGGAGTCGAAGCCGTTGTCCGTGTGGTTTTTCACGAGCGAGAAGAACGCTCTTGCGGCTTTCACACCCTCCCCGTCTGCAGCATACTCGGTGCAGTAATATTGTCTCGCACCCATGGCGGGGATTTTCCCCGTGGAGTCCAGGGGAGACCGCAGAGCGGTGTCCGAGCCTTTGGGGCTGACCGTAAGGCAGAGCTGGTTGAATATCTCCTGAACGTCTATCTGGGTGTCCGTGTCCTCGACGTTGGAGGCAGACAGCGCCGTCGATACGCCGGTACAACCTGGCAGTTGTGCCGACTGGCTTACTCCTTCACCGGACGAAATGAGTAAAGACCACGAGGTCGTCCCGGCACGCATCGTGTCCCACGAGAATACATAGAAGTCACGGCCATATTGCACGATATGCAAGTCCAGATATTTAAGCACCGCCTCCGCAACGTCGAGATAGGTGACGGTATCGTCAGCACTCTCACCGAGGAACGCCATGTCGCTTACCCTCAGATCGTCAAACACGTTCCCATCCGTTGTCTCCGTTGCTCTCGACGAGTCCCACCACACGTTATAGCTTCCTCCGTCCGTGCCCTTGCTGAGTGCCTCCGTAAGCAAGTCCTTGAACGTCCGCATGCCAGCCTTCTCCGCTTCCGCCGTATAGGTCGTCGTGTTGTTCACGTCCTTATAGTTGCTGTACTGCATGGCAGAGAGCGAGTCCACGCATTGCAGGGACAAATCATCGTAAACATCGTTGAAAGGCTGTGTCAGCGTCCTCGGCTCCAACCAGCCGCTGAACACGCAAGCCCCGTTGACGCTTACCTCCACTTTCCCGTCCTTATATTCACTTGTAAAAAGGTCTGAAACATAAGTGGCGGCGTGCAGTGCTATCGTACACGAGTGCTGCTGGCACACGTCCAGCGAGTCGTTCACGCCGCTGTCTATCGTCACAGTGTCATCAGCCGCGAACTCCAGCACTCCGTCCGGCTCAATGGCAATGTCATTGGCCGTAGACCCCGGGATGGTTATCTCCACTGTCACGGTGTCCCCTTTCTTGTTTACGTAACTGCCTTCTATTTTCATCTTTATTGCTGTTTTTGTTGCGTAAGCACGTGCATAGCACGCACCTGTTTATGCCCAACGTTTGCCTATCTTCGCTCCAAGCGACCGCGTGTTGCTGCCCATGAGCTCCATGTCGTTGCCCTTGAGCTTGCCGCGTACGTTGATTGTCATCACCTGCGACGCGTCCCCGATAGCCCCTACCTGAGGCCTAACGGCCTGCATCTGCGGAAGCCGTGGCAGGTAGTTGCCGTTGGCAATGGCATAGAGTCTCCGTTGCTGGGCGGTGTTGAAGATCATCTCACCGGCATTGCCGCGGAAAAGCAACTTGTCACCGCTCGATGTCGGGCCGGTAAGCACGCCGCCCGTCGCATAGCCTTTCAAGGTAGCGATGGTGCTGGCCACGATGCCAAGTCCGCTCGCCACGGCTGCTACCCATCCCCATGGGCCAAGCTCCGCGCTCTCTGCCGTGTAGGTGGCGAAGCCAAGGAGAATCTGACCGATGGCGGCCATCACCGCGCCTGCCTTGGCAGCGGCACCCTGACCGCCAAGCTGCTCAAGTCCCTGCCCCATGGTGGCGAGACCGGCGCCAGCTGCCGCCGCATAGTTCCCGGTGGCGTTGAAGGTCTTGCCTGCGCCAGTCGTGTCTTTCTTCGATTCCTTTGCAGCCTTGGCGACATCCTTGAAAGCCTTGACAACTTGCAGGATGTTGGAACCGAACTGGTTGCCGCCAAAGCTCTGAGTGAGTTCCTTGATGCTCTCCTTGGCCTGGTCGATGGCTGTCTTCTTGAACTCTATCGTGATAGGCTTCACGCCAAGTTTCCTGAGCTGCTTGTTGATATTCTCTATCCTCCGCTTGGCCTCCGCCTCGTCGATGATGCCGGAGTCCAGCAGACTTTGGACGTTCTGCCCGTTGTTCTGCGCGTTATGGTAGCTTTGAAGCTTGTCGGCCTCAGACCCCTTGACGATATACGACGGCTCGACCTCGGCTGAGATGGTCACCTCTCCTTTCGTCGCAACGTCTATCTGATGTTGCAGGTCGTCAACCTTGGCAGAAGCGGCCACCCTCGCCTCAATGGTCGTGGCGTTGTCCATCTGCTTCTGAGCCGCCTTGAGCTTGTCCTGAAGCTGCTCGATGTAGCTCTTCACCTCATTGTCGGGCTTCTCAATGCCGACCCTTATCTTCAGGTCTTTCGATTTCTGCTCAAGTTCCTTGTACTGCTTCTGCAAGCCTTTGGCGACACTTGCGTCATTTGTGGCGTATATCTTTTTGCGGAGAGCGCTCATTTGCTGGTCATACCAGTCGAGAGAACCAAGGAGTGCTTTCTTGTCTGTAGAGGCAGAGCCTTTGTCCCCGGAAGTACCAGTATGCCCTGTTTGGGTGCCGGTACCCGTGGAAGCGCGATACTGCTTTCCGCTTGAGTATTTTGCCAGGCCCATGCTCGCCTGACGGCTCTTCTGCTCTGAGTAGTTCAGAAGCGATTGTGCCGTGCGTCGGTGCTGAGCCGCATCCTGCCTGGCATTATAAGACCGGGCGCTCGTGGCCTTGATCTTCCCGCTCCTGATACCCTCTGAGTATTCGTGGGCCGTCATGGGGGTCTTTACCCCTTTAACGCGGAACAAAGTGTTTGGGTCTGCATCGGCTGCTTTTTGAAGAGAACGATGTCTGGCCTTTCCCTCCTCGTCTTTGGCGGATTGGTCTGCCCTAAGTGCTTTTTCGTATTCCTCCTGCGCAACCTGGGCGGCAGCGGCTGCCTCCGCACGGGCGTACAAAGCTTGCCTTACCTTGTCCGTGCTCTTGACAAGGAAATCCTCCGCCTCACTGACAGAACCTATCCTGACACCTAAAGAGTGAAAGGCATCGGCTGAGTCGCTGATAAACTTCAGACGTTTCTTGTCGTCGGTCAGTGCCTGCCATTTCTTTCTCAGTTCTTCATACTTCGAGATGAGCGGAGCGGCTCCGTTGGCTGCGAGGTCGTCCATCCTCGACTTCGCCTGCTCTGCTGCCGTGGCGGTCTTCTTCATGCCGGAAGCTGCGACCTCGGATGAATCGTTCGATTTGTCCAGCCAGTTTACGAGTGCTTCAATGCCAATGGTGAGGAGCGCGATGGCAGCTCCTACGCCCGTTGCAATCATCAAGCCCCTTATGGCCGTTTTGAAAATCGTGGTGCTGACGGCGGCGGCCAAAGCTCCCTTGCCCTCGAGCTGCTCGGCGACGGCCATCTCTACGGTGGCTATGCGGGCAGCGGCAAGAACACTCTTCAAGCCGGAAACAACGAAACGGAAAGAGTTTGTGGCAATGGTCACAAGTCCAAGACGACCAACAAGCCCGCGAAGAGCACTGCCAACCGTGCCAATGGCCGTTACCGCCATGCCTATCTGACCGATAGCGGCAATGTAAGACTGATATTCGCTGAAGAAGCGGCCAACCTTTACCTGCAATCCGCCAAAGGCGTTGGCAAGCTGTTTAGCCTTACCGGCATCTGTCTTGGCCATCTCGGCATTCATGTTGCCTACATTGTCCGTGATGGCTTCCGCAATGGCCTTGGCACGCTCGCTCTCGTTGCCGTACTTGATCATCTCGGTTTGAGAATCGGAGAGAGTGATGCCTACACGTTTCATGGCCGTAGCGTTTCCCATCAATGCCTTGCCCATGAGGTTGGCAATGCCTACCGCATCCTCGCCCGTAGCTCCTAAACCACGCTGCTGGACAACGAGGCTATTCATCGCGGGCAACAACGTCAGCAGAGTGCTGCGCTGACTCGCGAAAGTGGCCAGCTGCTGCAAGCCACTCCTTTGCACCGTACCACCCACAACGCCAAGTTTCGTCTGGGCAGATATGGCCTTGTTCACCGCTTCCGTGTCGGCTTCCGTGGCGTGCATGCGCTGGCGCATCACCGTCGTGAGCTTGGTCTGTGCCTCCGTAGCCGCATTGCTCTTGGCAATGAACGGCTGCATGGCACCGGTAAGTTGTTGCAGGCCGTTGTAGAGGTTATTGTACAACGTTGAGATGCCGGCCCATTTGAGAATAGTCCGGCGACCTTGCTCGGCCTTGTCGGGAATGGTGCCCAAGGCCTTGCCAAGCTCCTGAACGCCTTGCTTGCACTGTACAACGACATCCTTGCCGTTGATTGATAAAATTACGTTAAACTTTACGCCCTTTGACATCGTTGTATCGCTTTAATGTTTATTTTTGCCAATAGATAAAACCAAAACAAGCAGAGCATGGAAACCTTTAGAAAGATAGTCACCGTTCTTTGCATCATATTTGCGGCAATGGCTTTGTTTTTCCTTGTGGCAAGCCGTTTTGTGGAGGCTCTTGTCGCACTGTTCGTTGGAGGCATCCTTCACGTCGTCGTTGTCATAACAGAAAAAGACGGTCGCGGATCCTGCAGTTACGACGGCCTTTAAGTCCATCCTAACCTGCCTGCCCTTCTCATCACGCTGTCTTCGAGGTTTGAGGGAATGTCTCTATTGAGAATCTGAACGCCCCGCTCATAAACGCCGTCGAGAAAATGATAGGCGGGCATCTTCCCAGTGAACGCACCTACCGTCCTATACTTTCCATCTATCCTCACCACACGCTTGCCGTCGCTTGGGAGATGCCGGAGCATGCGTTCTTTCGTCCCCTCCTCGGCCCACATCAGGACTGGCTTCTCCAGTCCGAACCTGTTCACGTGAAAACCCTGCTTGCCGTGAGGCTTCACGGTGATCATGAAGCCGCCGCCTCTCGGATAGACACGCAGCCGGATTCCCTTTTTCAGCTTTGAGGCGTGCGCTATGCCGCTCGACATCAGCCGTTGACGGGCAATGGTGAGAATCTCGTTGCCCGTCTTTCTGTAGGCTCCCTTCAGCGACGCTTTCAGGTCGCGCTTATTAAAGCACTGGAGCAGCTCGTTCCACTCCTTGCCCTTGTATTGTGAGGGGTCATTGTATGTCGTATTGCTCATAGCCTTTCTTTAATATCTTTCTCCCAACAGTTTCCGCATCTCCTCAGCTCGAGCACGGTGTGCCGCCTTGCTCAGCCGCGTCCCGTCATGTTCCGTGTGGTTCTGTGTGATGTCCTTTGGAGTGCCGTCTTTCACATCCCATGGCAGCGGTAGAAGCTTCTCTGCCGTCAGCTTCTTCTTGGACCATGGCTGCACGGTCATCAGACCCAACAGTCGCATACGCTCCCACCGCTCGCGCTCAAGCATGTCCTCATGCTCTCCGAAGGCCTTGGAGGCAGCGTCAAACTCGTCCGTGTCCATGCCGAGGAAGTCATCCACCGACAAGCCCATCACGCCGACCCCGTAGCCGAAGAGCTCTGAGAAAGTCGCTACTTTGCCTTTTTTTTTGACTCACCGCCTCCGTTGTCCGTCAGACGGCTCAGCTCATCGCTCCATGAGAGGATGGTCTCCACATCCACGGAGTCCATAAACTCGTCGAGACTGTAAGGAAAGTCAACCTTGTCCTTGCGGCACGCGCTCTTCACGCATCCATAGATGAAGGCCGTCATGTCCACGGGGCTCTCCTGATTCATCTCCGACGGGTCCTTGCCAGTCTCCTTTTTGAAGATGTCCATGGCGCCCATGGTAGCACGCATGGGGTATTCTTTGTTCTCAATTTTTATCTTTACTGTTTTCATATCTGTTTATTGTTAGTTATTGTCTATGTTTGTATTCCCGCCCATCTGCTGTGCAGCGGCAAAGGCCGAAAAGAAAGAGGGGCGAGGCGGTGTTATGCCGCTCCGCCCCTGGATAGTATGACAAATTATAGAAAGTAATTACGCTGCCGTCTCGGTAATCTGTGTCTCGTCGATAGAGTCCGGCTCGCCGTCGTTCTTGAGCGTGCCCTTGAAGGTCGTGTCGTCATTGGCGGGGGCTTCTTCCTCCACCTGGGTGAGCACGAACGCACCGCTCAGATAAGGAGTCGTGGCCTCGCGCTCCATGCACTTGACCTTTACCGACTTGCCGGCCTTCCAAGTCGCAAGGAGCTCCTTTGGTCCGAACTCCGTCTCATTGTAGAAAGCAAGACCCTCAAAGGAGATCGTGATGGAGAGCCCGGTGACACCGGTGCTCTTCCACAGTCCTGCCGACAGCTTCTTGCTGGCCTCAGGCTTCACGGCTCTTTCCTTGGTCTCGGTATCGAAGGTCGTGGTGTGCGAGGTGCAGTGACCGATAGCCTTCTCACCGATATAGAGCAGCATGTCCGAGCCATTGACATATCCGTTCTTTACGGTTGTTGTTGTTCCGTCTGCCATAGTTGTATTCTTTATTTGTTGTTGTTAATTATGTATGCTACATGTCAGCACACCCGACAATTGATGCTCACTACCCGGTCGTAGCAGTCCGAGTCCACGTCACCGCCGAAACCGGTGATCTTCGAGCAGTCTATCTTGATCGTACTGCCGTCTCCGAAGGTGTGGGTAATCGTGCTTCCGCTCAGAGCTGCGCGGCACACCTCTGCCATGTCCACGGCATCCCCGTAATGGGTGGCGAAGCAGTGGAGGGTCACGGTGCAGGAGTCGAGGAACGACGAGCGGCTCTTGTCGTTCGTCTCCATGTCTCCGTCTACCTGGTAGATGATGTAGGGCAGATTGATGTTCGTACGGGCCTTGTCGGGGAAAACACCATTGATGGCACTACCGAACACAGTCCTCAGACATCCTGCCACTGCCTCACCGGCTGACAGAGCCGTGCGCTTCTTTACCTTGATACCGTCCATCTGCTTACATGTTTATGAGTTGTGCGTCCGCCTCCACATAGCCGCGGCTCTTATACCTCCGAGGGTCTTTTCTCACGAGATACGTGCGGTCTTCCCATACGATACGGCTGCCGACCTTGATTTTGTCAGTATATCGGACCACAAACGTACACTCACCAGAGGGGGCGGTGTCGCCGTCGCCGGAGTTCACGCCCTGGCTCTTGTACGTCACATGGGCGTGCATGCGGGGTATGGTGTCCTCCCATGTCTCGCGCATCTCTCCGTACGTATCAGCCGTTCTGACGGCATCCTGTACCTTGATAATGCTGTCCATCTGACTTGTCACAATCATAGCCTTCAGCCATTGGTATGGACGAGTTCGCGCATCTGTGCGATAAGTGCGGTCACGCCCAAGGGTGCTACATGAATCTGCTGCATCGTACCGGCACTGCGGGTCGTAGTGATCCAGTAGTCCGTCAGCATACACACTGTCTGGAGATAGAGGTTATGAAGCTCCCCGCCCTCGCTGATGGCTGCTTGGAAAGCTGCCTTGTCTTTCCACTGGCACGCACGGGCAACGAAAGCCTCGGCGTTGTCGCCCTCTTGGCGAAGGTAGGACTCGTCGTCGATGCCCTCGTCAAAACGCGTGTGCTGTTTCAGATATTCAGTGCTGACTATGCTCATAACCTTTATCTCTTGCTTTTATACTTGTTAAGCGCCGACCTTCTTGGTGAGGATAGCGAATGCCTCCTGACGAAGAACGGTGATGGCGAAATCTACGTTGAGAACGAAGTCGATGGCGTTCTTGCGTGCCTGGGAGTAAGGATCGACGATGATGTTCATGTCGCCGAATAAGCCCATTGGCGCATACTTGAACGCACCGAAGTACACGGCACCCTCCTGTGCGTAGCTCGTAGTGAACACGGGCACGCCGTTGATCTTGCCGTTCTCGTCGACAATAGCCTGATTACTGCCATTCCATTTCGGTGTTGCCTCGAGCAGCCCCTTGGTTGTCTCGGTCATAACGTAAGCGAGACCCTCAGGCATGATGTTCTTGGACAGCACGGCGCTCTTCAGGGCGAGGATGTCCTTCAGCGAAGGAGCGTCGCCGGTGTAGGTTGTGGCGGTCATGGCACCTACAAACGGGCCTACAAGGTTGGTGGCGTCGTTAGCGGTCACCTTGCCGTTAGCATACTTTTTCAGCTTAGTCAGAGAGAACTCAACCTTGTTGACAAGAGCGGCCACGGCCTTCGGGATATACTCTGTAGCTACTGTCTGGATAAGACCGTCGGTCTCGGTGATGGTCTCACGGGTGATGGGCACGGCGATGCCAACTCGCTCAGGACGGGCGATGAGCTTGCTCAATGGGATCTTGGAGTCACCAAGAGCAACACCCTCGTCGTTAATGGTTGCCTCGAAAGCCTCGACAACCGGCCACTGATAGTTACCCTTCAAACCGGTGAGCAGAGGCTGACCGAGTGTCTGGAGGATGGTGTTTGCCCACAGTGGCTCGACAATCTGACCCGTAGTGATGGAGAACGGGTTGGTGCCTGTCAGACCGGGGGCTGCGTAGCCGGACGTGTTGCCGCCGAAAGCGTCACGCTTGATCATGCTGCGCGCAATGGTCATCTCGAAACGCTGGCCGTTGCTGATGGCCTCACGCATCTTCTGATTCATGTCCTGCACGTTGTCCTCACGTACCTTTCCAAGGAAGGCGGTGTTGGCCTTGATCTTCATGTCGAGAATCTGCTGCTCGCGCTCAAGACTGCGAATTTCTGCCTTCTCAGCGTCGGTGTAGCTCTCACGCTCCTTGTCTTTTTCAAGACCTTCTGCCAGCTCCTCACGGCGCTTGCCGATAGCCTCAAGGCGGTCGTATGCCGCACGGAAATCAAATACTTTCTTTTCCATTTCTAAATATATTTAGTGGTTAATAATTGATGAACTCTCTCAGTGTGTCTGCTGCTATGCGCAGTCGCGTCACCTGCTCGCGCTTCAAGGCCTCGCGCTTCTTCGCTGCTGCCTGTTGTGCGGCTTCCTCCTCGCGCAGCTTGTTCTCTGCTGCCTCACGCACCATCTTCATTGCGGTGCGGTCGAAGGTATAGCCGTCGGGAGCCTCGCGAGCCACGCACTCCGTCTGCTCGTAAGCGGCATTGCCGGTGAGTGTGAAGTCAGTGATACTGTCTATCCTCCACACGTGACGCAGAAGAATGTCGTTACCGTCAGCGTCTTTTTCTCCAGATGCCTCGTAGGTCACGGCATCCGGGTCCATCTCGTCCGTGGAGTACACGAATGAGCAGCCGTCGAGGTCACCTCTGCGGGCAAGCTCAAGAGCCTTGTCGCCGTCAGCGGTGCGGGCTACGTCGGCATTGAACTGCGTACCCAAGCCGTCAACGGTATAGCTTAGCGTGCCCCTTCCGTTCTTCGAGCGGGCTATGACCAACTCGCGGTCGTGGAACATGGTCAGCGGAATGTTGCACTTGTCAAGCATCTCACGCGTCACGCAGCCCGGCTCGAGGATCTCATAATAAGGGTTCCACCAGTCGTGCAACAGAACGCTGCGGACACCGAACTTCAGCACGTAGCCCTCAATGGTACGGCTCTCGGAACCGCCCTCTGACTCGCGGACGTGGAGGCCTGCCTGAAAGCTGGCCTCCCTGCGTATCATCTTTGCCGTTATTTTGTGTTCCATATCGTTTTAATTTATTTTATGTTTCCGTTATGTTATTTTAACTCTCGTCATCCGTTTTTGTCAGACAAAATCGACTATCGTCCTTTCTCCGGCTTCTGATTGGGGGCGGTGCCCCACAGCTTGCCGCTCTTCAACGGTACGAGGTTCGCGCTCACCAAGGCTGTGTCGCCTCCGTCCGTCGACGGCATGTTTTCCATCTGCCGGATGTCGTTGGCGCTCATCGCCCCAATCTCCTCCATGGTCTTGTAGTAGTTGGCCTTGCTCTGGAGGTCGAGGGAGTACACGCCGCTGCGGTCATACATAATCTTGGCCTTGCCGACACCCTGCCTGCCGATGAGCTTGCGGTTCAGCTCTGCCTCGATGCGCTTCAGTATCGGGTCCTGCGTGTTGACGAGGTAGTTACGGTTGGCATTCTCCGCGCTCTTGTAGTTCGTCGAGGTGTCCGCGAACACAAACGACGGCTCGACACCGAAGAATCGGCAGATCTCGATGACCGTGAACTTCCGGCTCTCAAGAAACTGCATATCGGCGGAGCTCATGCTCACCGTCTTCACGTCCACTTGTCCGGGAAGACTGACGAAGTTGCGCCCTTTGATGCGCTGGTCGAGATCGTCGGCCAGGGTGCTCAGCTGGTCGTCCTGATACTCCCCGTAGCCGGTAACACCGTTCTTGTCGTTCGTTACGAAGGCCTTCACGTTGCCTCCGTTTGAGAACCGGCTCGCGGTCTCACCGTCTCCGGCGGTCGCTATCTCGATGGTGCGGCGGGCGTGTTCAAGGACACTGATGCCGCGCTTGCCGTTGTGCGAGTGAAGGAAGAGATGGATAATCTCACTCTCACCGAACGTACCGTCCACGCCGTTGTAGGCATCATGGATGGTGTAAAGGTCGTTGAGGTCGTCATAGCTCACGAGCCACGGCCGGCACAATACGAGGTCGGTGATCTCCCCGTCAACCTTGCGCGGGTATATGTATGCGTTGCCCCAAAGAAGCATGTCCTTTACCGCCATCGACCACATGGTATAAGACGACATCATCGGCGTAGGCTCTACGGACAGCATGTACTCCATCGGCGAGTTGTCAGCGATGGCGTACCGTCCGCCCTTGTGGAGCATGTAATGAAGAGGGAGACCGGCAACACTGTCAGACAGTACGCTCACGCACCGGTAGACAGTTGCCACGGCCATGTAATCTGTGCCTCCCGTGATCTGCAATGGAGAACCGTAGCGAGGCCCCGAGCCTGATGGCAGGGTATCGCTGCTGTCCCGACGCATGACACGCATCTCATGGCGGAAGCCTTTGCCTATGTTAGAGAATATGCTCAATACCGTTTCTTTACTTTATTCGTTCTCACTTATGCGCCCGATGTGCCATTTGCCGCACCAGGTGCATTGATATGGGTGATACCCATTGTCGCGGAAGTAGCGGTGGCTCTCGATGTAGTTGTCCGCGTTCGCCTCGTTCTCGAATGCCTGCTTGGGCTTCCATCCGCGCTCGCCGTCTCTGTGGCAGTAGTGTTCTCTCGGAATGAGCCTGCGCTCCCTCGGCCGCTTATCATGGTATAACCTGTTGCCCATATTCATAAATAAGGAAAACAAAAGCATATCGGAGCCGCCCGTAAAGCAGGCAAGGCTCTCGCCTCGTATTTATGCGTGGAAGATTGTGCCCCGTTCTGTACGACGCTGACGTGCAGTGGCAAAAAAAAATTCCCCAACCGCTTGTTTTTCAGCTACTTTTTTCGTATCTTTGTCAAAGATATATCGTTCCAAATCTTCAATCGAAAATCTTATAATCATTCTTCTTATGCGCATATCCATTTTCAACAACAAGCGTCAGCAGCGTTATTCCGACTGCGAGGTTTTCATGGAAATCCTCCTTATCATCTCCGTCGTCTTTTTCATCGTCGGCATCGTATGGCTGTGCAGCCTCGTCCATCCTGCCCTCGCCCTGACGGTGGCAGCGTTGCTCACGGCAGCCTTGTCATCGCTCGCCGTCCTCTATTTCAAGGGCAGGGCAGTAATAGAGCAGCAAGGCAATGATAGGCCAGAATCATAGCCCGGAATACGAGCGTTGGATTCATTCCGCCGTTTGGCAGAAGCTGCGGAGGGCGAAGCTCGCACAGAACCCGTTGTGCGAGGACTGTCTTGAACACGACAAGTTCGTATCGGCAACGGAGGTACATCATGTCTACCCGGTCGATGACGCAATGAGCAGGGCGGAGCGTGAGAAGAGGATGTTCGACTTCCACAATCTCAGGGCACTGTGCCACGCCTGCCACGTCAAAGAGCACCAGATGCTCGGACGCAGCGGTAGCAAGAAGGCGGCAAAGAAGAAAAACACGGCTCGACTCACGGCTTTCTGCAACAAATTCGGTATTAACAACAACAAAGATGAGCAGACAGAAGAAGTTCTCGCCCGATGAGGAGGCACAGAAAAAGTTGTCGTTCCTCTCAGCGCTGAAAGCGTCGAAGGGCATCATTCAGACGGCGTGCGATGCGTGCGGCATCACGCGTGCCATGTTCTACCGCTGGCGTGACGGAGATTCCGACTTCAAGGCGAAGTACGATGAGGTCAACGAGGGGCAGATAGACAAGGTAGAGAGCAAGCTCCTGAGCAAGATCGACGACGGGGACACCACAGCCATCATCTTCTATTTGAAGACGAAAGGAAAGAGCCGCGGATATTCCGAGCGCGCCGTCGACAACGGTCATCAGCTGGCTCCCGTGCAGCAGCAAAATGAGGCTCCAAAGGCGCAGAACAACGCAAAAGATGGCGCAAAGGCTATCGAGAAAAAGGTCTCGTCAAAGAAACGGTATATCATCAAGCTGCTCAAGGATAACGGCAAATTTGCAGCGGAAATGACCTATCAGGTGGAAATTACCGCGCGTCTACTTGTTAGGGCTGAGCAACAGAGCGAGGAAATGGCTGCTCCCGGCTATAAGTCCATCACGGTAGAATACAGCCGTGAGGGACACGAGAGACGAGCCGTGAACCCCCTCGAACGGCTGCACGCTGAGACGCTACGCCAGGCACAGAGGGCACTCGCCGCACTGGGCATGAATACCGATTCTAAGCAGAAAATTGAAAACGGAGATGACAGCCTGCAAGACTTCATGGACGCTTTCAAGGACGACGACAATGATTAGCCTATGGACATAGAAGAGAAAAGACAATGGTACGCACTCAAAGACAAGGCTGCCAAGGAACTGAAGGCGCTCGTCGATGACCATGACATGAAAGCTTTCGACGGCACCCCGGTATGGAAGCTGCTCATTGATACGGACGGACGCATCGTCGATTACATCCTCTCCGTATGCAACGACCCCGATGCACACAACCTCTACGAGATCCTCGGCATAACACGCTCCATAAAGATGCTCACAAAATATGCTTGGAACAAGAAGAAGGTCAGAAAGTTCTTCAAGTTCTACGAGCATCTGAAATTCGACGGACCCAACGGAAGGCAGTGTTACAGGCTCACGCCGGTGCAGGCCTTCCAGTTCGCAAACGTCTTCGGCTTCCAGGACGCTAATGGCCGGAGGCTTTGCCGCAACTTCTATCTGTTCGTGCCCCGAAAATTCGGCAAAACGACCTCCGTCGCATCGCTCGCCATCTACGACCTGTTCTTCGGAGACAACAACGCAGAGGTCTACGTCGGAGCCAACAGCTACAGGCAGGCAAAGATATGCTTCACCGAGATACAGGGCATCATACAGGCCATAGACCCGTCATGCCGCCATTTCAAGGTCAACCGGGAGCTCATCAAATGGCTTGCACCGGGGCACGAGAGTTTCATCGAGTGCCTGGCCGCCAACGCACGCACGCGTGACGGTCTGAAAGCATCCACGGTAATCATCGACGAGTACTCGCAGGCAAGAGATACCGCCAACAAGCCGGGAGCGAAGCTCAAAAACACGCTCACGTCATCCATGGGTACACGCAAGGAACCGCTCACAGTGGTCATTACAACTGCCTCGGAGGTCGTAGACGGACCGTTCAAACATGAGCTCGACGGCGTGATGAGGGTGCTCCGGGGAGAGATGGAGGATGACCGCATGTTCGCATCCCTTTTCATGCCCGACCCCGACGATGAGGATGGAGACCCGCGCACATGGCGGAAGGTGCAGCCGCACATAGGCGTGACCGTCCAGCCCGACTACTATGAGAACGAGTGGAAGACGGCGCAGCTTTCCGAGGAGAATATGCTCAACTTCCGCACGAAGATGCTGAACGTCTTCACCGTCAACACGACGCGCACATGGATGGACTACGACAAGGCCAACGAGCTTCTCGACAAGGGAGACTCACCGCTGGAGGCAGTGTTACAGGCTCCGGCTCCCAGCAGGGGCACGCCACGCCTCGACTGCGCAATAGCATTCGACCTCTCGGTACATGATGACTTCTCGGCGGTCTCATACACAGTATGGAGCAAGACCGACAAGAAATTCTACACACACACTGACTACTATTTCCCAGATGGGGCACTCAAAGGTCATCCCAACGAGACGATATACCGGCAATGGCACGAGCAGGGCGACCTCAAATTCTGCAAGGGCGACATCATAGATATGAGGCAGATAGCCTCCGACATCATCAGCAACGCGAAGAAACTGCACGTCATACGTGTGGGGTACGACGCTTACAAGTCACGTGAGCTGGTCAACATCCTCTCATCGGCGGGATTCCGGGGAGTGCTCATGCCTTATTCGCAGACCTACGGCTCTTTCAACCTCCCCGTTGAGGCCTTCGAGCTGCTTGCATGGGGCGATCCCGTGGGCATTGTTCTCAACAACAACCCCATAAACGCATATTGTCTCTGCAACTGCGTCATTGATGAGGACCGGCTCGAGAACAAGAAGCCAATCAAGGTCTCGCAGTTCCGAAAAATCGACGGGGCCATCACGCTCCTCATGACGCTCGGCCTCATGAGCGCTTATGAGCGATAACATAACCTTTAACATCAGTCATCAAGAAGAAATGAGCAATCGAGACAACAAGACGGTCAGAGTATCATGCAGAATATCGCAGCCAGACTTCATGCTCCTTGAAGCCGTAGCCAAGCGCGGAGGATATGCCACCATCTCCGAGCTCATGCGTGATGCCCTCATCCACATATCCCATACCGTACTCAACCGCGCGGCATACCCCAACCGCTCCACAGAGCTCGCCACCCCCGAGCCATTCCGTCCCGTGGGCTGCGGGGCGGAAGAAATGACCATCGAGGCCGACATCCGCTCCCTCTTCGACGAGGCGCAGTCCATGGGCACCGAGTTCGAGGACGACATGCGCAAGCGCAAGAGCAAATAGCTCCCATGATTCCATGCGAACATCAACCATCAAGCCTTCCATCATTCCATGTCCCGTTCATGCTCCGTTCATGCTCCGGCCCTTGTGGTTCTGTGCGTCGCCCTTCAGGGCGACGAAGCCATCGTGTCATCCGTTCCGTAGGCCGCTGCTATGCAGCGGCTAAGGCCAGTATCGGCCAAGCCGCCCCTCTTTACCGCTCTTCTTCTTCTGCCTTTTCCATTTCCCTGCCCACTGTATCATCGAGCAGCTTGGCATAGGTACTTCTCGTGATGCGTGTCGAGGAGTGCCCCAATATCTTTGCCACGGTCTCCATGTCAACCCCGGCATTGAGCAGCATCGTCGCCCCAGTATGCCGTGCCCAGTGCGTCGTGATAGGCTTGTCCACCCCGGCCGTCTGAGCAACCACCTTCAAATATTCGTTATACTTCACATTGCTGAGCAGCGGCAACTTGCCCCCGTACTTCTTCAAGACAGCCAAGGCGGGCTTCAAGAGCATGAAAGTGAACTCCACCCCGGTCTTTCCACGCTTGCCCGTGTACATCATCCGGCCGTTCTCTTCTCTTACCTTCCTCACGTCAAAGGCTGCAAGATCCTTATACGAAAGGCATGTGCATGCTTGGAATACGAACAGGTCGCGCACCCGGTCAAGGCTCTCCGTCCCCATTCTGGCGGTCTCTATGGCGTGAAGTTCGTCCTTGGTGAGGTATTTGTGCAGACCGTGGCTCACCTTGTCCTTCACAATATGCACCCATTTATACGGATTCCGTCTCAGATACCCCTCACTGATGGCATCGAGGATGAAAGAGTTGAGGAAGCGGTGGTAGTTGTTCCATTTTGAGTAGTTGCACATGCCTTTCTTCTTCAAAGCCTCGTCCATCAGGAGGATATTACGCTCCGTAACATCTGCAAAGCTCTTGATGCCGCCCCAATCTCGAAACCACCTCAAGAATCGGTCATAACGCTTGCACGTATCATCCATGCGTCCGTACTGGCGCACCTCCGCGCGCTCCTCGCAATACTCATAGAACGTCTTGCCAGCATCGTCAAGACGTTTCATTCTCGACGGAATCTCCTGAATATTGAGACATCCTTCATCTAACATATCGTTGATGGCCTTCAGGACTTTGTTACGCATTGATGTAAGTGCCTTGTTCAGCTCTATTGCATCCGTCCTGCCCGTCACCATGTCGCCGCGCCACTCCTTTGGCAGCACCTTGACACCCGTCGACAAGTACTTCTTCTTATAGTCATAAGACACCCGGATCTCAATGACGGCAGCTTTCGTCTTCGTAGCCGTCTTCTTTCTGTTGTACACAAAGCCTACAACCGGCATTCTGTCATTCTCCATTGTCTTGCGTTTATAATTGGTAAATTATCATTTTTAGCAGTGGTAAACACTGACCGAAGGAGTGGTAAACACTATGGTAAACACAAACCGCCTAATATTTGTCAATGATTATCAAAGATTGCAACTCTTTTTCGCTTGGTTGCTATCCCCTTATTACCCTAATTTCCAATCATTTACGCACATCCAATTTCGTAACTCGCTGACTATAAATGAAAAAAGGAAGCCTTCATCAGACTTCCTTTTTAACTTAAAAGCGGAAGGTGAGGGATTCAAACCCCCGATACCCGAAAGGGGTATACCGGATTTCGAGTCCAGCGCATTCGGTCACTCTGCCAACCTTCCTTAGCCTGGTCCCCGGAGCATTGTTGCGGCGGTCATGTTGAAAGCCGCGAGCGTTGATGCTACAAGGTGCTTCTCGAAAAAGCACGGCAAAGGTAACACAAAATTGCCAAACAATAACGAAACGACCATTGAATTAATCTTTCTTAACGCTGCGAGCCCTATTTCCTGCAAGTACTTAAATATTATTAAAACAATCGCGGGCGAAGGGCCTCGGTGGTGCCTTGTTGCGCAAGAATGACTATCTTTGTAAGACAAAGCAACATAAATTCTTATATAAGGCAACAAAAATCTTATACTATGATGATTTCCTCATTATTATTGATCGGCGGCCTCGGCACGCCTGAACTGATTATCATCCTCCTCGTCGTGCTGCTTCTTTTCGGCGGCAAGAAGATTCCCGAGCTGATGAAGGCCATGGGCAAGGGCGTGAAGAACTTCAAGGATGGCGTCAACGGCATTGAGAAGGACCTCAACGATGATGCTGCCGAGAAGAAGACCGACCAGTCGGCTGACGACAAGTCGAACGCGAAGAAAGACTAAACCCTTCTGACGGAAACTTTTGCCTTAATGCCACAGCAGGACAACGATACGACAACGAACGACATGCGCAACGAGCAGCAGACTGCCTCTTCTCAGGAAAAGGTTGAGGCCCAGGCAGCTTCCATTCGACCCGACGCTTCGCAAACCGAAGAACAGGGTGGAACTCAGTCCGATGCACCCGCCGGCGAGATGTCTTTTTGGGACCATCTCGAGGTGCTGCGGTGGATGCTTATCCGCATCCTCGTGGTGTGGGGCGTGGTGCTATTGGCGGGTTTCGGTTTCATACCGTGGCTGTTCGACCACGTCATCATGGCGCCGTCGAGGTCCGACTTCTTCCTCTACCGTCTGTTTCAGCGCTTCTCCGAGGCCAGTTCGTTCATGCCGGGGCAGTTGATTGAGCCCTTCCACGTTACGATCATCAACATCCGGTTGGCGTCGCAGTTCTTCCTCCACATGGAGCTGGCGTTCTGGCTGTCGTTGCTCGTCACCTTTCCTTACATCGTCTTCGAGGTTTGGCGCTTCGTCTGCCCTGCGCTTTATCAGAACGAGCGGCGTGGCGTACGGTTCACCTTCATCCTCGGCACCGTGCTGTTCTTCGTCGGCTGCTTTGTCGGCTACGCCATCGTGTTCCCTCTGACGCTTCGGTTCCTCTACACCTATCAGCTGTCGGCGACCATCAGCAACCAACTGTCGCTCGACTCCTACATGAGCAATTTCCTCATGCTCACGTTCATGATGGGCATCATCTTTGAGCTGCCGTTGGTCTCCATGCTCCTTGGTCGGCTGGGCATCCTCCACCGCAGTTTCTTCCACCGCTACCGTCGCCACGCCATTGTCGTGTTGCTCACGGTTTCGGCGTTCATCACCCCTTCGGCCGACCCATTCACGCTCATGGCCGTCTTCCTGCCCATCTACGTGTTGTGGGAGCTCAGTGCCTTCCTCATCAAACCGGATAAGTCCGCCGAGGGCCAGACCGATTAAAGCTGAGGGCTTCCGCTTCTAAATTTAATAGTTATGCTTTCCCTTCAAACCCATACCCTGATTATTGGTGGCGGCCCCGCAGGCAGTCTGTGCGGCATCAGCCTGCAGCAGCACCACAGCGACTGTCTGCTTGTTGACCGCGCCCGTTTTCCCCGCTTGAAGCTCTGCGCCGGCGTGGTAACGGGCAAGGCGCGTGAGGTGCTGCGCGAGGTGCTTGGCGACGACGGCCTCCGCAGCCTCCTCAGCGAGACGCAGGTCGGTCACGAGCGCCACCTCAGGTTGTGGAACCGGCGCCACTGCTTCGTCGACTGCGACATGCAGGACCGCCGCGTCGTACCCGCCCAATGGCGCGACGAGGACTGGCGCTTCGTGCTGGTCGACCGCCCCCGCTTCGACGCCGCGCTCATCGCCCGCTATAAGGCCCTCGGCGGTCAGCTCATCGAAGGCAATGGCGAGCGCGCCATCGATTTCGAGCGCCACATTGCGACGCTGACCGACGGCACCACAGTGGAATACCGCAACCTCGTCGCCGCCGACGGTGCGGGCAGCCATACCGAGCGACTGTTGGCCAAGGCTGCGCCCGACTTCCAGCCTAAAGGCGAGAACGCGCTGGCTTATGAGATCAACGTCAGCCGCGACGACCTCGACATCGACGGTGTCAACCTCTATTTCGGTTATCTGCCCGAGACCTATGCGTGGGCCTTTGCCAAGGGCGATACCATCTGCCTCGGTGCCTGTCGGCTCAAGGGCGTCCACGTCGACGGTCAGCAGGCCATGAAGCGGTTTCTCGGCGACATCGGCCTGCGCCATCCCGAGCGCTATCCGCTCAAGGGCGCCCTCATTCCCTTCGACAACGCCATGCCGCATCCGCTGTGGCGCGACCACGTTTATTTCGTCGGCGATGCGGCTGGACTCGACGAAGCCGTCACCGGCGAGGGCATCTATTTCGCCCTGCGCAGTGGAGCCGATGCCGCGTCAGCCATTGCCAAAGCTAACCCCGTGGGCTATATTCAGCGCAACAGCGTGATTCAGCAGCACCTGCGCCGTGGCGCCAAGTACCAGCGGCTCCTGGCCTCGCGCCTGCCCTTCGCCTTCTTCCGGACGGTGGCAACGATGAGCAACCCGTTCGTAGGGTATTTCTATCTCACGCAGATCGACCACCTGTCGTTTGCCTCAGCCCCCTCCATCGTCGCACAATATTTGCGCCACAGGATGGGGTAATACTTAAACTAAAACATTATACCTATATGAAGAAGATTATCCTGTTTATGGCCACGCTGTTGTTGACCGTGGCTGCCGAAGCCCGCCGCTACGACGTCATCGTGGTGGGCGGCGGATCGAGCGGCGTATGCGCAGCCGTACAGAGTGCACGCCTCGGG
The DNA here is from genome assembly GCA_900315835.1 of uncultured Prevotella sp. Lineage (GTDB taxonomy): Bacteria > Bacteroidota > Bacteroidia > Bacteroidales > Bacteroidaceae > Prevotella. The sequence goes on along the minus strand of ONAR01000020.1, from coordinate 26,287 downwards.
GCGCAGACGCTGCTCATCGACGCCACGCCATGGCTTGGCGGCATGCTCACCAGCGCGGGCGTGAGTGCCACCGACGGCAATTTCCGCTTGCCGTCGGGCATGTGGGGCGACTTCCAGCAGGCGCTCGTCAAACACTACGGTTCGTTCGAGGCCCTCGCCACCGGTTGGGTGAGCAACATCCAGTTTGAGCCGTCGGTGGGCAACGCCATCTTCCAGCAGTGGGTCAAGGCCGAGCCGCGGCTGACCTACAAGCCTTTAGCTGCCTTTAAGTCGCTGAAGCGTCTCAGCAACGGGTGGATTGTAAGCTATACCATTGACGGCCATACCGAGCAGTCATCGGGTGCCTACGTCATCGACGCCACCGAGCTCGGCGACGTGGCCAAAGCTGCCGGACTGCCTTACAGCATCGGTATGGACTCGGCCAAGGAAACGGGTGAGGCGGATGCGCTCAGCGAGGCCAACGACGTGGTGCAGGACATGACCTACACGATGACGCTGCAGTTCTATAAAACGCCGCAGACCATCGCGCGGCCCGAGGGCTACGACCCGATGGAGTTCCGCAACTGCTGCATCAACGCACTCAACGACAGCGCATTGGACAGGAAGCCGTGGTCGCAGGAGATGATGATGAGCTACGGCCGGCTGCCCAACGGGAAGTTTATGATCAACTGGCCGATGTGTGGCAACGACTACTACCTCAACGACATCGACTCGACGCCTGCAGCGCGCGCACGGCTGGAGGCCAAGGCCAAGGCGAAGTCGCTGCGTTTCCTCTATTTCATGCAGACCGAGTTGGGCATGGACACGCTTGGTCTGGCCCACGAATACCCCACGGCCGACGGACTGCCGTTCTATCCCTATTACCGTGAGGGCCGCCGCTTCAAGGGGTGTGTGACGTTCACGCTCAACGACATTCTTCATCCCTACGACCAGCCGACGGCGCTCTACCGTACGGCGGTGGCGGTGGGCGATTACCCCATCGACCTGCACCACAACGAGCGGAAGGTCGATGGGCTTCATCTGCCGTCGATACCGTCGTGGGGCCTGCCGATAGGCGTGTTCTTCCCCAAGGATGAGGACCGGTTGCTGTTGGCCGAGAAATCCATCTCGGTGACCAATCTCGTCAATGGTACGACGCGGCTGCAGCCGGTGTCGATGCAGATTGGTCAGGTGGCAGGCACACTTGCCGCACTGGCCGTGAAGAGTGGATGCCGGCCTTATCAGCTCAGTGTGAGACGGGTACAGAAGCAGTTGCTCTCCACGGGCAACTATCTGTTGCCGTTCCTCGACGTGCCGCGCGACAGTCCGCGTTTTGCGCCCTATCAGCGCATTGGCGTCACTGGGCTGCTCGAGGGCAAGGGCAGAAGCGTCGACTGGCACAATGAGACGTGGATCGAGGCCGACAGCGTGATGCACTATGCCGACATGCTGCCTACTTACTACTTCTACCGTTGCAAGCCGGTGGACGCCAAGGAGGATGAGGTGGTGACCGTCAAGTGGGCCTGCGATGTGATAAAGATGGTGGCGACGTTGAACTGCTCAGGTCGTGCCCGTCGTCAGCGTGCGGCATTTATCGATGCGACCATCGCGAAGTGCATGCGGCAGTTCGGCATCCCCACCTCGGGTCCGATTAAGCGTGGCGACTTTGCGGTGCTGCTCGACCAGTGCCTCCACCCGTTTGAGATGAGGGACGTGGACCTTGAGGGGAGGTGGAGCCCCACCCGTCACGGCAGGCCTTGACGGTGAAGCTGACTATCACACGGTCCTGCACACTGTGGTCCTTGGCAACGGCGGGATATCAAAGATGCCGGCTCAGCTGCCATCTACGGCACACGTGGTGCTAACGGTGTCATTCTGATCACAACAAAGCACGGCGGTACTGCACAGGGCACGACCAATGTGACCTACGATTCATATTCTCATGGTTTATACGTAAACGTCAGCAAGCACTCCCGCCCACGAAGGACAGCAGTGGAACTTGTTGTCATAAGGTCGCTGACAATGGTGTAAGAGTAGGACTTCTTGTTTAGGATGTTGTTCACTTTCAAGTCAACATCGAAGTGTTTGAAGCGGTAGCCACATGTGGCATCGGCAAAGAAAGCGTCCTTATAATTGTCTTCTGTTATCTGGTTATGGTCGTATTCTGCATGAAGGTCAAGTCTCAACTTGCCAACGGGGATTATTATCCTGCCTTCATGTTGCCAGCGGTGGAAGGAGGACTTTGCACCTGACTCCGGTCGCATGTCGTTATAGTTGTAGCTGACGGAATAGTCTATTGACATATCTTGGTATGGCGACAGGTAAAGGGAGGCTCTTGTTGAAAGGAAATTGTATTTCGATGGATAAAGCTCGCCGTCCTGAAACATCTTTGAATTGTTGTGGGTGTACAGGCTCCGAAGGGTAAACTTGCCACTTAAGAAAGGAAGTCCCTGCTGATACATCACCGTAGCGTTCCAGCTGTCACTCTTTGTTTTTACCGCCTCGGTTCCCAATATAATATAGTCGCCGACAAACTCACGGGAAACTGTGTAAGGGTCGGTATTGAATGAACGGGAGGCGCTTCCCCAAAGATGTGTACCCTGAAGACTGTTGCGATAGTTGATATTGTAAGTTACCGACTTGCTTGTCGAGACATCATATCCTTTGTATCCTTGGTTGAGATAGAGGTAGTCTTGCATGATGAGCGAGCCGAAAAAGCGGTTGAAGTCCAAAGGCTGAACATCATAGTTCCCTCGTAGAGCCATTGACAACCTTGACGTGGCATCCCAACGAATATGCACCATTGGCGAAACATCGAAACGGTTCTTGCCGTTGTCTTCACTATATTTGTAATAAGCCTCCTCGAAAGGTACAGAAATGGTATATTTCACATCCTTTGTCACATACTCTATTTGCGGACTGACATAGAACTTGGCGTAGCCAAAATGACTTTTGTCTTTCGTAACGCCCAGTGAATCGGGCAATCCGTATGCATTTGCTCTCAAGTATCTCAACAGGCCGTTTACACCCATCTTCATGCTAAGACTAAACTGTCCGAGTTTCCAACCGCCACTGGCGTATGTATTGGTGGAATAGAAACGTTGGGATAGGTCTTGCTGAATGAGAGAGTCAACATACAGGTGTTGTGGCCGTTGCTGTATGATGTTATCGGAATAGAAAGAAATCAGCGTCTTGCCGTATTTTCTTATGACATAGAGGTTGTCTCGGAAGTCAAAGACGGGAAGGCGTGAGTCTTGCAACCTGTCATCAATATTAGACAGGTGGGAATCGGCCCCCGTCTCAATAAGACGTTGCGACAGCCATTTCATGTCAGCTGTAAGCGAGTTTTTCAAATAACTCTTGGTTGAATTATGCTCATATTTCAGCAAGGCATAGAGGTCATTCTCATTGGAACGCCACGACTTGTTGTTGCTTATCATGCGGTTGCCGTTGGCAAGGATATATTCAGTCTGACGGTCGCCCCATGCCTTGTCACGCTCGTTGTTATAGACAAGCTGGAAGTTTAGTTGCGAGTCCTCATTGAAACGCTTCATGGCATTGGCGGTAAAGGCATGGCTTCGGTTCATAAGACTGCGCTCATTCGACATGCCTGATGCTGATGGCGCTGCAAGTTCGATGAAATCTTTCGGCTGTTCGCCGAGCCAGTCGTCAAGGCTGAAGAGGCTGGTCGATTCCCGGCTTACGTCTGTTCCCGTGTTGTTGGTCTTGTAGGTGAGCATGGTCTGGAAGTCGGACTTCAGCCGAAGGCCGAATCCCTCGAAGAGCCAGCGGCCGTTGTCGTAGCCGTCGTGTGCGCTTGCGTAACCGCCGCCGGCCTTCCATGAGGTCACCCAATGGGTCCTGGCGCTGTTCTTCATTTTGATGTTCACGGCGGCATCGTCGGTAAACGTGAAGTCCTCAAGCACGCGGATGGGCTGGTGGTGGCGCATCACCTGCACCGAGCCCACCTCACCCTGCGGCAGCGTGTTGGTGGCCGTGCCGTACTTGCTGCCGAGCATGTCGAGTCCCTCGATATAGAACTTGCTGATGGGCCTGCCCTCATAAGAAATCTTTCCCGTCGATTTGTCCACGTCGAAGCCGGGCATCTTCGCTATCACATCGCCGATGCTTCGGTCGTTGCCGTTGGCGTAGGCTCCGACAATATAAGATATGGTGTCGCCATGCTCGTGCACCTTGTCCGACTTCACCGTGACCTCATGCAGCTCTATCGACCCGTCGCTCATGCTGACGGTCAGCGGCTTCATGTTGCCGACGACGGCTATGCGCCGTGTCTTGAAGCCGAGCTTGATAATGACCGACGGCAGGGGCTGTCCCTTGTCATCTACCACATGGCCGCTGACCACGGTCTGGGCGGCGGCGGACAGGGCGGACAAGAAGATGAGCAGACAGATAATCCTTAATGATTTCATTGCAGCTCCATCTGTGGAATTACGGTCGTATTCTTGGGATAGGCCTTGGGGTTGCTTCTGCGCTTGAGGTAAGCGTCACGCTGAATATCCTCAAACTTTTTGTTCTGAAAGTTGTAGTAGGTAACCGGGGACGCGCCTTTCGTCGTGATGCCCGATGCCTCGATGGTGATGAAACCCTTTGCCTCGGCCGACAGTATCAGTCCGGGCAGTCCGCCCAATTTCCATGGACCTAAGGAAACGGGAATTTCCTCGGTAAACCAGACGGTCCACTGCCGTCCGCGGAACTGCGCCGTAGCCATGGTGCATGTGTACCCGAGTATCTGTCGGGTGCTGTCCGCGCTGATGCTCCATTGCTGCGCGGGGGCGGCCTCGGTTATCTTGTACCCCTGCCCCATGAAGCTGGTGTAGGTGATGAACGTGTTGCCGCTGCGGTCTCTGTAGAAATAGTCACCGTGGTCGGGTCCGCTTGCCCTTTGCTTGGAGGCATCGTTTCTGTTGTTTGCCTCGTCGAGCATCTCCTGGAGAATAATCATGGAGGTCTGCGCGTTGCTGCTCAGTGAGTCGTCGCGCAGCTTATGGAGACTGAAATACTGGCTCGTGGTCTTACCCACGCGCAGCGTGAAGTCGTCGTGGTACCGGCCGCAGGTCTCGCGGTATGTCACTTCCATGAGGCCCGGCTCCAGGACGCGTCTCTGCTGCGCCGAAAGGGCCAATGGGAAGAGAAAGAGGAATATAAACCATAGCCTACAGAAACCCTCCTGCTTTGCGCGCAATGCAGGTCCCTTCCCCCTTCCCCCAAAAAATGGGGAGGGTGAGGTTACCATAATGGATGATTTTGTTTTGTGGTATTGATTCATCGTGTATGCGAGATAATTGATTTGTATCCTGCGGATGGTGGGTATTGCAGGTGGCAGTGTAGTGGCCGGCCTGGTGCCGGCCACTACACTACTACCTATGTCAGCTTACTGCATCTTGAACGACAGCGGGATGTTATATTTTACGTTGACAGGCTTTCCGTCTTTCTTTCCCGGTTCCCACGCAGGCATGCTGCTCACTACGCGCAGGGCCTCGTTGGCCACGGCTTCCTTGGCCTGGGCTTCCTCCTCCGGCGTTACGGCCGTCTTGATTTTAACGTCCTTGTGTTCGCCCTCGCGCGGTGTTACCGGTGTGTACTTGGCACCGTTATACACCACCTTGGCATCGGCAATGCTGCCGTCGGCCTTGACGACGAAGCTCACCACCACACGGCCCTGGACACTGTTCTCTTTGGCAATGGCGGGATACTTCACGTTCTGGCTGAGGTACTGCATCATGGCAGCTGTTCCGCCTTTGAACTGCGGCATCTCCTCGGGAGCGTCCCAGCATTCCGTTTCACCCTTCTCTTCTGCTGAGGATGCCTTCTTCGTTGTCACGACAATCACACCATTGGCACCCTTTGCTCCATATTTGGCAGTATGGGCTTTGTCCTTAACGATTGCTATCGAGGAGACGGTGTTGGGATCGATGTTTGCAAGACTCGAATAGGATGTCTCTTTACCGTCAATGACGATTAACATGTCCTTGAACTTGCTTGCGCTCTTCTGGGCTAACTTCTGCTCCAGCCTGTCCAGCGAAGTGGTATCGGTGTGAGTCATGGTGGCCTTCTGTGTGGTCACGGCGGGACGGGAAGCTGCCGGAATGGCGGTATTGGCCACCTTATAGTCGGTGACGGTACGGGCCGACACGGCGAGCGAGACGGCAATAACGGGAAGTACATACATGGCCTTGAGCCAGGAATATCGGTTTTGCTTGTGAATGTTCATCATAGTGATACGTTGTTTGAGGGTACTGTGGTTGATGCCGTTGACCACGGAGTACCCCGCCGCGGCTATGGCTTTTCTTACTAAAAGGTATTGATACTGGCGCGCGTCGACGCCGCTTGAGAGAACCGCCGCGTCAGCCTCGTACTCGTGGATGGCGCGCAGGTCGGCGCGCAGCATCCACATGGCGGGATTGAACCACTGAAACGACGTGAGGATATCGACGAGCAGCACATCCCATGAATGATGCCGGCGGATGTGCTCGCGCTCGTGCGTGAGGATGGCACTGTCGGGATGGGCGTAGTCGCTACGCGGCACCACGATGTAGTGCATCCAGGAGAATGGGGACACCTCCCCATCGGCCACGGCTATGACGGTGCCGTCGGCCTGCCGGTGCCTCTCGCATCGGCGGATAAGTATGCATACCTTCGATATCGAGAAAATTATATGGAAAATCGTGAGCATGACACCTGCCCAATAGACCGCCACTAACGCCGTATGCCACCAGGGCGTGGCGGAGACCTCGGCCGCGCTGCCGCCTATGGCGACGCTCGTGTTCACCGCCGGTGCCGTGGGCAACACCTCGGTGTGGTGGATGGTGATGACGCACAGCGGCAGCACAAAGGAGGCCACAGCGGTGCCCAGCAGCACCGCGCGGTTGAGCTGGTGCAGACTGTCACGCGACAGCAGCAGGCGGTAGAACATGTAGAACACCGCGATGAGTGCCGCGACCCGGATGTCGTAATACAGGAAGTCCATAGCCACCTCCCCGGGTTACTTTCCCTGCTCTATCTGCTCAATGAGCTCGCGCAGCTCCTCGACGGAAATCTTCTTCTCCTTGACGAAGGCACTGACGGCCGACAGATAGGAATTGTCGAAATAGTTCTTTATCACGCCCGCGAGCGAGCTCTTTCCGTAAGCCTCCTCGGTGACGGCGGCTTTGTAGCGGAAGCTGTTGCCGACGGCCTCGTGACTGACGTAGCCGTTGCTCTCGAGCATGCGCACCTGCGTGGAGACGGTGTTGAAATGTGGTTTGGGATCAGGATACAGCTTCAGCATGTCCCTGACAAACATCGGGCCATGCTGCCACAACATATCCATGATTTCCTTTTCCTTTGCCGTTAGCTTCTTCATAATAGTTGGCTTTAATGATTACACCGGCAAAGTAACGAAAAAATATAGTTAGTACCAACTAATTGGTTTAGTTGTTACGATTTATTATTATATAAAGGTCTTGATTTAACAGTTATTGGCCGGAACCTGAGAGGGGGTGGGGCTTAAAAAATCTAAAAAACTTAGTAGCCCCGGCGTGCTTTAGTTAAAGAATGGGTACCTTTGCCCGATATTATGCCAGATACAATGGAAACGTTTAAGGAAATATTTGAGAGTCACTACACGTGGATTGAGGGTTTCATGCGCAATGTAAGGCGCTACAGCTACCGTACGGCCATCATCATGCCGGAGAAGAATCTGTGGACCTATGCCGAGCTCAACCGCGAGGTGAACCGCCTGGCCAACGCCCTGCAGCAGGACGGCGTACGCAAGGGCGACATCGTGATGCTGCAGTTGCTCAACTGCCCCGAGTTTGTGTTCTCGTATGTCGCCACGCAGAAGCTGCACGCCGTGACGTCGCCAGTGAGCTACCGCCTGTCATCGGGCGAATTGGCCAAGAACCTGAAGGAAACCAACCCGAAGGTGCTGATGTTTGACGAGTGCCACCGCGCCGAAATCAAGGCCGCGCTCCAGACGGCCGGGCTCCGCCCCAAGCGGCTCATCACCATCGACGGCGCTACGGCCGACGGCGTGACGAGCTATGCCGACTACGTCAACTCGATGAGCGACGAGGAGCCGCACACCGAGATACCTTATAATATTTACGACGAGACCACGCGCCTCTTCACCTCGGGTACGACCAATCTGCCCAAGGCCGTGCCTCTGACGAGCATCAATGAGGTGTTGTCGGCCCACGATGTGATGATTCATTTCCCAATGAATTACCGCGACGTGACGATAAACACTACGCCGTGGTTCCACCGTGGCGGCTTGCACTGCGGCGGTCCGTGCCCCACGCTCTATGCGGGCGGCACGATGGTTATCATGCCGAAGTTCGACGCCGTGAAGACGTTGCAGTATGTCACCAAATACAGGATTACATTCGTCATCGGTGTGCCCACGGTGCTTGAGGCGCTGTCGGACGAGCAGGAGCGGCTGGCCTATGACCTGCACTCCCTGCGCGGCATCGTCACCATGGGATCGCCCCTGGAGCGCGGTGCCTGCATCCGTTACCAGCGCGTGCTGACGCCGAACATCTTCAACGGCTACGGCACCACCGAGACGCTGTGGAACACTTTCCTACGGCCGTTCGACCTGCCCGACGGCGCCGGTACAGCCGGCCGGTCGATGGTCGACGATGACGTGCGCGTGGTGAAGGTCTATGAGGACCGCCATGCCGAACCCGACGAGACCGTCGCCATGGACGGCCACGAAGTGGGCGAGGTCATCATCAGTTCGCCTGCGAAGTCGCCCTACCGCTATGTCAACAACGACGTGGAGACGGCGAAGAAATACTACAAGGGCTTTATCTATACCAACGACCTCGCCACGTGGGATGAGAAGCAGTTCATCACCATCTGCGGCCGCAAGGACGACATGATTATCTCGTCGGGCGAGAACATCTATCCCATTGAGATAGAGGAGGTCATCAACCGTCACCCGAAGGTGGCCGACTGCATCGTGACGTCGGTGCCCGACAAGATACGCGGCCAGAAGGTGACGGCCTACGTGGTCAAGTCCGATGCCAGCCTGTCGCCCGAGGAACTCGACCAGTACTGCAAGGAGAGCCCCGACATCGCCAACTTCAAGCGCCCGCGCTACTACCGTTTCGTTTCGCAGATCCCGTTCAATGCCACGGGTAAGAAGTTGCATTACAAGATTAAGCGCACGGCGCTCGATGACCTGAAGAACGGCCTTTTGTACGAGGTGTAAGCGATGTCGCGGTCAAGGTATATCGGTTATGCGGCGGGCGTCATTGCCGCCGTGTTCTATGGCACCAATCCGCTTGGCGCGCTGCCGCTCTACGCCGATGGCATCACGCCGGGCAACGTGCTGTTCTACCGCTACGGTCTGTCGGTCATCATCTTCCTCGTCTGGCTCGCGCTGCGTGGCGAGAAGCTGCGGGTAGGGTGGGGCCACGCCATCAAGCTCGCCATCCTCGGCGTGCTGATGTCGCTGTCGTCGGTGTCGCTCTACGTGTCGTTTCATTATCTGGATGCCGGTGTGGCGTCCACCATTCTGTTCACTTACCCCATCATGACGGCGCTGCTCATGGTGATGTTCTTCCATGAGCGCATCACGTGGCCCACCACGCTGGCCATCGTGCTGGCGCTGTCGGGCATCGCACTGCTCTATCGCGGCGATGGCGGCGTGACGCTGTCGACGACGGGCATGCTGCTGGTGTTGCTGTCGTCGCTGCTTTATGCGTTGTATATCGTTTATGTCAATCAGTTCAAGATGGCGCTGTCGCCCGAGCAGTTCACGTTCTGGGTGGTGCTGTTCGGCTGGCTGACGGTGATGGGCTACATGCTCTTGACGGGTGAGCCGCTGCAGTGGTTGCACGGCACTTCGTGGGCGTGGGCATCGCTGTTAGCGCTGTTGCCGACGGTGGGTTCGCTGTTCTTCATCAATATTGCCATCCAGCGTATAGGGTCGACGCCGGCGTCAATCCTCGGTGCGCTGGAGCCGATGACGGCGGTGCTCATCAGTTGCACGCTGTTCGGCGAAGCGTTTACGCTGCGGCTGGCGGTGGGTATGGCGCTCATACTGGGGGCGGTGATCATCATCATAGGGCTCTCTCCCAAATCAGGCCCCTCCCCGTCCCTCCCCAAAGACAACATCTTACGTACGACAAGAAGCGAGTGAAAGGAAGACAAAGACTGATAGAAAGGGAATGAAAGATGGCGCACAGAAAAACTTACCGGTGTGAGCAGTGCGGCTACGAGACTTACGACTACGAGGGCCGCGGCTTTATGGGGCAGCACATCGTCATGGTGTCGTGCCCCGACTGCAAGTCGGTGGAGCCGCTCGTCGTGGGCGGCATCATCGGACAGGTGGCGGCGTCGTTCAATGGACTGACGGGTCGGCTGTGCCTGCGCTGCGGCAGCAACCGCATCACGCTCTGGGACCATAAGACGTGCCCCAAATGCGGCGGCACCATGCGGTTTACGGGCGAGCAGACGTTTTGGACGTAGAAGCTGGGCGGTGATGGGGTTGATGGTTTTAATGGGTTAAATGGGACGGATGGGTCTTATGGGATTGGACCTGACGGACTACCCCCTCCCCTTTGGGGAGGCATGGGGAGGGGCCCTTAGGGAGCGGCTGTTTGAGGGCTTACGATCCTTATCTTTTCCTCAAACTCGTCGCGGGGACAGGCGGAGAGGTTCTTGGCGCGTGTGCGGTAGTTGTAGATGGAGACGGGGGAGTAGCCAAGGATGTCGGCAATGCGTGAGCTCTCGGTGATGCCGAGGCGGATGAGGGCGAAGATGCGGAGCGTGGTGTTCATGCGCTCCTTGCCCGAGGGCCGCACCGAACAACCGGGGCGCAGCAGGGCGTTGAACTCCTCGACAAAGTTGGGATAAAGCGTGAGGAAAGTGTCGTCGAAGGTCTTCATCAGTTGTTTGTGCATCTCCTGGTTTTTGTTTTCCGGGTCGGTCATGGCGAGCAGTTCGTCGCTTTGACCTGCCTTCAGTTTCCGCCTCACCTTTGCGCGGAAGCTGTCGAGATTTTCCAGCATTGACGAGAAGAGCGAGAAGAAGTTGCCGATGTATTGGTCTTTTACGCGGTCCGACTCGCTGAGGTCGGCGTTGACGCGGTTGAGCTGTTCGATGGTCAGCCGCAGTTGGCGGTTGCTGTGGTCGAGCGCATTACGCGCCTCTCCGAGCTGGTGACGCTTGCGCTGAACGTAGAGCAGCAGGCTGATGCTGATGATGAGCAGCAGAGCGGCGGTGATGAGCAGTGCGGTGAGGCGCTCGTTGGCGAGATGTGTCTTTGTCTGATAAGAGGAACTGATGACGGTGAGGATGGGCGTCACATCCCATGATCGTTTGTGCGCCGAGAACCGCTGCACGCAGTGCCAGGAGTAGTCCATGTAGCGGAAGGCGCGGTCGATGTCGCCCTCGCGGTAGATGATGCCGGCGAGCATCCAGAGCGAGGCCTGGTCCATGACGGCGTTGTTGAGGTCGGCGATGGCCGATCGTGCGAGCCACTCCTTCTGGTGAGCGATGTCGCCCGCGCGTCGGCAGGCCTCGGAGCGGTAGTAAGCGGCGATGGCGTAGTCGTGGGTGGCCGGTTTCGTCATACGCATCCATTCGTTGCTGAAGGAGAGTGCGGCGCGCCCGCTGTCGGCGTTGACGAGCTGCTGCACGCGGTTGCGCATGTAGAGCGCGGAGTGACGAGGCGTAAAGAGATAGGAGGAGTCGCGGAGGGCTATTGACCGTTGCCAGTAGCGCTGTTTGATGACGGGGTCTTCGGTGGCGTAGCCGCTGTTGCCGTAGAGGTCGGCGCCGATGTCGTAGTAGCGTGCGCGCAGGGCTGGCGTGAGGCTTTCGGGGCGGATGGTGGAGAAGTAGTCGGCGGCCTCGGTGAAGTAGCCCGACTTGGTGTACTGATAGACGAGGTTGAGACGGACGCCAATGGCGAGCGAGCTGTCGTCGGTGTTCTTGGCGAGGCTGTCGCAGCGCATGGCCCATACCACGGCGGAGTCGTTGATGTAAGCAGAGTAGGCGTCGTAGAGGCTGTCGGCGATGAGAAAGCGGCGCCCGGATCTTCGCTCGGTAGCCCACTGGCGGCGCAGCGTGGTGATGCGGGCCTCGTGTCGGGCTACGGCTTGGGCGCTGTCGGCGATGGCGCGGTCGATTTGGCGGTAGAGGTCCGTCATCGGGTCGCCGTCGCGTGAGCAGGCAGCGAGCAGCGGGAGGAGGAAGAGTAGAAGTCTTTTCATTGTGATGGGATAGCCTTTGGCAGTTGCCGATATGTTGACAAAGTTACTAATACATCATCCCCACCGTCCACAGCGGCAGTTTGTTGCCGTAGGGATATTCTATGTCGTCGGCAAGGATGTAGGAATGGGGCAGGTCAGCTATCTGGTTATAGCTCTTGTCGGCTCCGCCCACCTCAAAGACGAGCTGTCCGTCAACCTTGAAGTCGCCCGACTGCTTTCCATACTCCACCGTGTGGCCGTAGCGCAGCTGATTGACGGCAAACGTTTCGCGTGCCGTTCCTATCTTCACCGGACGCGTGGCGAGAGCATAGAGCATGTTCGGGTTTTCCAGATAAATTTTGTCCGGCTTCTGCATCTTCTTCACCGACAGCAGGTCAGCATAGAGCAGTGTGAGCAGGCCTGCCTTGCCAAGGTCGCCAAGATATTCCAGCGTAGTGTTGCGGTGCACGCCAATCACGGTGGAGAGCTTACTGATGTCCACCTCAAAAGGCACCGACGTGGCAATGATGCCGAGCAGTGCCTTGATTTTCCTTGTGTTGGAGGCTTCGACACCACAAAGCTGCGGTAGTTCCGACTCGATGACGAAACTGGCAACCTGTTCTATTGTTGTGAAGTAGTCGTGCTGGTTCTCCTTATAATATGGGTAATAGCCATGCTGCAGATAGTCCTTGAAAAGGGGAAGAGGGCGGCAAACCGCATTGACCTGCGCGCAAAGTCCGGTAGCGTGCTCGAGCACGTCCTCCAAGGGGTGTACCGGGATGTTGATATTGTGGAAGAAGGCGAGGAACTCCCTGAATGACAGTCCCTGCATGGAATACGCCACGCAGCGGCGCGACAGGTCGGCGTCACCATGGATGATATTCAACAGTGACGACCCGCTGACGACAATGCGCAGGTCTGGGTAGATGTCGTAAATCTCTTTTACCTCCCGGCTCCAGGACGGATACTTATGCACCTCATCAAGGAAAAGATGCTTGCCCCCAGCCTTGTAGAACAGTTCGGCCAAATCGACAAGGCGGTGTTCGGTGAAATAGAGTGAGTCAAGACTGCAATACAGTGCTGACCGGCTGCCGGCAGAATAATGGCTCTTGATATATTGAAGCATCAGTGTGGTCTTGCCCACGCCCCGTGCGCCACGTATGGCAATCAGCCGCGCATCCCAGTTGATATCTTTCATCATCTGCCTCACAAACGCTTCTGAAGTGAGGGCGAGCAATCGGTTCTGTCGTTCAAAGAGTGCTTCCATTGCAATATTATAAGACTTGTGACCGCAAATATAATCAATTTTTCGTAATGTACCAAGAGAAAACTCGGAAAAGTGCTGTCTGCAAACAGCATTTTTAGACAATAACTGCTGTCTGCAAACAGCAAATGGGACGGTATGGAGGGTAATCCACCTGAAAGTGCTGTCTGCAAACAGCATTTTTAGACGAAAACTGCTGTCTGCCGACAGCACACATGTGGACGATCCCTACCCTCAGTAACATATTGTCGTAATTGAGCCTGCACGAATGTCGTTTGGTTTTTATGTCATTCCTGCGCACTGATGAAAGCGGCACAGGTGTCGTACATTTCCACTGACATTATCCGCTGTGCCGAAATTATTTTGAAATGTTTTGGCGCTTTCTTTGCCGTTGTGGAAAATTAGTCTTAACTTTGCAAAGAATAAGCACGAGCGTCACGTCAATGGAGTATCAGAGTCACCTGTCCGCAAAGCAGCACGCCATCGGCAAAGCCATGGCCGTTTACTTGCATTGTCGGCTGTTATCAACCGTGACCTCCAGCAGGTTGCAGACAAGGGAAAGATTGAAACCATCACTTGGCAGGGATAGCCGCCGTGATGCTTTCAATCTTTTTTTGTTTCTACGCGGGCTGCATCAGCAAATACCATATAACGCAATATAAAGGAGAGTAGGAGAGAATACAATGGAAAGAAACATCCATGAGGATTGCGGCGTAGCCTTGATCAGGCTGTTGAAGCCACTGAGCTATTACCAGCAGAAGTACGGTTCGTGGAAATGGGCGCTCGGCAAGCTCTATCTGATGATGGAGAAGGAGCACAACCGCGGACAGGAGGGCGCCGGCATCGCGTCGGTGAAGCTCAACACCAAGCCCGGTCACGAGTATATGTTCCGCGAGCGCGCCGAGGGCGCCAACGCCATCACTGAGATCTTCGGCACGGCAAACCGCCAGATTAAGCAGGTGATGAAAGAGGAGGAGATCGACACCGAGGCCTTCGACGAGTTGCCCTTCGCCGGCGAGCTGTATATGGGTCACCTGCGCTACAGCACTACCGGCAAGAGCGGCGTGAAGTACGTTCACCCCTTCCTGCGCCGCAACAACTGGCGTGCCAAGAACCTCTGCATCTGCGGCAACTTCAACATGACCAACGTCGACGAAGTGTTCAAACACCTCACCGACCAGGGCCAATGCCCGCGTATCTACAGCGACGGCTATATCCTGCTTGAGCTCATGGGCCACCGCCTCGACCGCGAGGTGGAGCGCAACTTCGTTGAGGCCAAGAAACAGGGTCTCATGGGCACCGACATCACCGACTACATCGACCACCACGTGCGCATGGAGAACGTCTTGGAGACCACCATGCGGCAGTTCGACGGCGGCTACGTGATGTGCGGCCTTACGGGCAGCGGCGAGATGTTCGCCATGCGCGATCCCAACGGCATCCGCCCCGCCTTCTGGTATAAGAACGACGAGGTGGTGGTGCTGGCCTCGGAGCGCCCCGTGCTGCAGACCACCTTCGACCTCGAATACGACGACATCCGTGAGCTGGAGCCGGGTACGGCGCTCCTCGTGCGCGAAAGCGGCGAGGCCGCCATCAAGCGCATCCTGCCCGCCGGCGAAAACTACGCCTGTTCGTTTGAGCATATCTATTTCTCGCGCGGCTCCGACCGCGACATCTACCGCGAGCGCAAGCAGCTCGGCGAGCAGCTCACCCCGCAGGTGCTCGATGCCGTCGGCGGCGACACCTCGCACACGGTCATCTCGTTCATCCCCAACACCGCTGAGGTGGCCTACTACGGCCTCGTCGAGGGCATGCAGCATTACCAGCGGCAGCAGCACATCCGCGAGATTGAGGCCCTCGACCACGCACCGTCGCACGACGAGCTCGAGCGCATCCTCACCCAGGGCGTGCGCGCGGAGAAGGTGGCGTGGAAGGACATCAAGCTGCGCACGTTCATCACCGAAGGTTCGGCGCGCAACGACCTCGCGGCCCACGTCTACGACGTCACCTACGGCAGCATCGTGCCTTACGAGGACAACCTCGTCATCATCGACGACAGCATCGTGCGCGGCACCACACTGCGCGAGAGCATCCTCCATATCCTCGACCGCCTGCATCCGAAGAAGATCGTGATGGTGAGCTCGGCGCCTCAGATACGCTACCCCGACTACTACGGCATCGACATGCCGCGTCTGGAGGAGTTCTGCGTCTTCCGCGCCACCATCGCCCTGCTCAAGGAGCGCGGCATGGAGCACGTCATCAAAGAGGTGTATGAGGCTTGCCAGACCGAACTGAAGAAGCCCGTCAAGGAGATGCAAAATGCCGTGCGCGGCATCTACGCCCCCTTCACCGCCGAGGAAATCAACCATAAGCTCGCCGAACTGCTGCGGCCGAAGGATATGACCACGCCCGTCGACATCGTCTACCAGAGCATCGACGGCCTCCACAAGGCCATCCCCGAGAACCGCGGCGACTGGTACTTCACCGGTCACTATCCCACGCCCGGCGGCAACAAACTTTGCAATATCGCGTTCATCAACTACGTTTTGAATAATTCTGTCTTATGAAAAATGTCACCTTGGTGTTATCCGACGGCACGCGCTTCCGCGGCCGCAGCTTCGGATACGATCAGCCGGTAGCCGGCGAGGTGGTGTTCAACACCGCCATGATGGGCTACCCCGAGTCGCTCACCGACCCCTCCTATGCCGGTCAGATCCTCACATTCACCTTCCCCCTTATCGGCAACTACGGCGTACCGCCGTTTACCATTGAGCCCAATGGCCTGCCCACATTCATGGAGAGCGACAAGATTTACGTTGCCGCCATGATCTGCGCCGACTATAGCGAACAATACAACCACTGGAACGGCCACGAGAGTCTGGCCGACTGGCTCAAGCGCGAGCATGTGCCCGGCATCACGGGCATCGACACCCGCGAGCTGACCAAGGTGCTGCGCGAGCACGGTGTGATGATGGGTCAGATCATCTTCGACGATGAGCCCGACAACATCCCCGAGGCCACCTATCAGGGCGTCAACTTCGTCGATAAGGTCTCGACCAAGCAGATTATCCGCTACAACGAGGGCGCCGGCAAGAAGGTGGTGCTCGTCGACTGCGGCGTCAAGGCCAATATCATCCGCTGCCTCATCCGCCGCGGCGTCGAGGTCATCCGCGTGCCTTGGAACTACGACTACACCGCGATGGACTTCGACGGCCTCTTCCTGGCCAATGGTCCCGGCGACCCCGACACCTGTCAGGCTGCCGTCGACATCATCCGCAAGCAGATCTCGCTCAGCCGCAAGCCCATCTGCGGCATCTGCATGGGCAACCAGCTGCTCGGCAAAGCCGCCGGCGCCACCATCTATAAACTGAAATACGGCCACCGCTCCCACAACCAGCCCGTGCGCTTAGTGGGCACCAACCACTGCTACATCACCTCGCAGAACCACGGCTATGCCGTCGACGCATCTACGCTCGGCAAGGACTGGGAGGAGCTGTTCGTCAACATGAACGACGGCTCCAACGAGGGCATCCGCCACAAGACCAACCCCTGGTTCTCGTCGCAGTTCCACCCCGAAGCCTGCTCAGGGCCGGTCGATACGGAGTTTATGTTTGATAAGTTTGTTGAAACCTTGAAATAGAATATTATATTCTCAATATAGGGGAATGTTTCTCCTGCCAGGTAGCTTTCTGGCCTCCTACCCGCTTTGCGGGATATAGAGAAAATCCAAGAATATAAATAATATTCTGTATATTTTAAAATATTCTATTATATCCCGCGAAGCGGGTAGGAGACCAACAGAGATGCTCTGGGTGGAGACAAATACATCAAGAATATTGAGAATAATATTTTGAAAGCTAATTGTTGAACTTCATAAAGAAAAGTCGCAATGAAAGATAATAATATAAAAAAGGTGTTGCTCCTCGGCTCCGGCGCCCTGAAGATTGGCGAGGCCGGCGAGTTCGACTATTCCGGTTCACAGGCCCTGAAAGCCCTGCGTGAGGAGGGCATCAAGACGGTGCTCATCAACCCCAATATCGCCACCGTGCAGACCTCGGAGGGCGTGGCCGACCAGATTTATTTCCTCCCCGTGCAGCCTTACTTCGTCGAGCGCGTCATCGCCAAGGAACGCCCCGACGGCATCCTGCTGAGCTTCGGCGGACAGACCGCGCTCAACTGCGGCGTCGAGCTCGAGGAGAGCGGCGTACTGGAGAAATACAACGTCAAGGTGCTCGGCACCCCCGTCAAAGCCATCATGGACACTGAGGACCGCGAGCGCTTCGTCGAGAAGCTCGATGAGATTCAGGTCAAGACCATCAAGAGCGAGGCCTGCGAGAATATGACCCAAGCCATGAAAGCCGCCAAGGACCTCGGCTACCCCGTCATCGTGCGCGCAGCCTATGCCTTGGGCGGACTCGGCTCCGGCTTTGCCGACAACGACGACGAGCTTCAGCGCATCTGCGAGAAAGCCTTCTCGTTCTCGCCGCAGGTGCTCGTCGAGAAGAGCCTTAAGGGATGGAAGGAGATAGAATACGAGGTGGTGCGCGACCGGTTTGACAACTGCATCACCGTCTGCAACATGGAGAACTTCGACCCGCTCGGCATCCATACCGGTGAGAGCATCGTCATCGCGCCCTCGCAGACGCTCACCAACTCGGAATACCACAAGCTGCGTGCCCTGTCGATTAAGATTGTGCGCCACATTGGCATCGTCGGCGAGTGCAACGTGCAGTACGCCTTCGACCCCAATTCTGAGGACTACCGCGTCATCGAGGTCAACGCGCGCCTGAGCCGCTCGTCGGCCCTCGCCTCCAAGGCCACCGGCTATCCCCTGGCCTTCGTCGCTGCCAAACTCGGCCTGGGCTACGGTCTGTTTGAGCTGAAGAACTCGGTCACCAAGACCACGTCGGCCTTCTTTGAGCCGGCCCTCGACTATGTGGTGTGTAAGATTCCGCGCTGGGACCTGTCCAAGTTCCGCGGCGTCGACAAGGAGCTGGGCTCAAGCATGAAGTCGGTCGGCGAGGTGATGGCCATTGGCCGCAACTTCGAGGAAGCCATTCAGAAGGGCTTGCGTATGATTGGCCAGGGCATGCACGGCTATGTGGAGAACAAGGAATTGGAGATTCCCGACATTGACGAGGCCCTGCGCGACCCCACCGACAAGCGTGTGTTCGTTATCTCCAAGGCCATGCACAAGGGCTACACCGTCGACCAGATTCACGACCTGACGAAGATTGACAAGTGGTTCCTCTATAAGCTCCAGCATATCATCGACATCGACGAGCGGCTGAAGAAATGCAACGTCAACACTCTCGACCGCGACCTGCTGCGCGAGGCCAAGGTCTACGGCTTCACCGACTTCCAGATAGCCCGCGCCGTGGGCCTCGAGGACGAATACCACAACATGCACAAGGCGCTGCTTGTGGTGCGCAGTCTGCGCAAGAGCTACGGCATCCTGCCCGTGGTGAAGCAGATCGATACCCTCGCTGCCGAGTACCCTGCCCATACCAACTACCTCTACGTCACCTACGCCGGCGACAAGAGCGACATCACGTTCAGCAACGACCACCGCTCGGTCATTGTGCTCGGATCGGGCGCTTACCGCATCGGCTCGTCGGTCGAGTTCGACTGGTGCGGCGTGCAGGCCCTCCACACCATCCGCAAGCAGGGCTACCGCAGCATCATGATCAACTATAACCCCGAGACGGTGTCGACCGACTATGACATGTGCGACCGGCTTTACTTCGACGAGCTGACGTTTGAGCGCGTCATGGACATCATCGACATGGAGCAGCCCTACGGCGTCATCGTCTCCACGGGCGGTCAGATACCCAACAACCTCGCGATGTATCTCGATGCCGAGAACGTGCCAATCCTCGGCACGCAGGCCAAAGACATCGACCATGCCGAAGACCGCGCGAAGTTCTCGGAAATGCTCAACCAGCTCGGCATCAACCAGCCTGAGTGGAGCGCGCTGAAGAGCATGGACGACATCGACGCGTTTGTCAGGCGCGTGGGCTTCCCCGTGCTGGTGCGCCCGTCATACGTACTCTCAGGGGCTGCCATGAACGTCTGCTCCAACGAGGATGAGCTCCGTCGCTTCCTGCAGTTGGCTGCCAACGTCAGCGAGGACCACCCCGTCGTCGTGTCGAAGTTCATTGAGAACGCCAAGGAGATTGACTTCGATGCCGTGGCGCGCAACGGTGAGATTTTGGCTTATGCCATCAGTGAGCACATCGAGTTTGCCGGTGTCCACTCGGGCGACGCCACGCTGCAGCTGCCGCCGCAGAAGCTCTACGTCGAGACCGTGCGCCGCATCAAGCGCGTGAGCCGTAAGATTGCCGCCGCGCTGCATATCAACGGACCGTTCAACATTCAGTATATGGCGCGCGAGAACGACATCCTCGTCATCGAGTGCAACTTGCGCAGCTCGCGCTCGTTCCCATTTGTGAGTAAGGTGCTGAAGATTAACTTCATCGAGCTCGCCACAAAGGTGATGCTCGGCGTGCCGGTGGAAAAGCCCAACAAGAGCCTCTTCGACCTCGACTACGTCGGCATCAAAGCCAGCCAGTTCTCGTTCAACCGCCTGCAGAAGGCCGACCCGGTGCTCGGCGTCGACATGAGCTCGACGGGTGAGGTGGGCTGCCTCGGCGATGACACCAACCAGGCCCTGATGAAGGCCATGCTGTCGGTAGGTCAGCGCGTGCCGAAGCACACGGTGCTGCTCTCCACGGGTGGCGCCAAGCAGAAGGCCGAGATGCTCGATGCCGCGCGTAAGCTCTACGACCACGGCTATGCCCTCTACGCCACGGCGGGTACGTCGAAGTACCTCACCGAGAACGGCGTGCCCAACACGCTCGTGTATTGGCCCTCGGAGCAAGACAAACAACCGCAGGCCCTCGACCTGCTGCATCAGAAGAAGATTGACATGGTGGTGAACATCCCGAAGAACCTCACGGCGGGTGAGCTGACCAACGGCTACAAGATTCGCCGTGCGGCCATCGACCTCAACGTGCCGCTCATCACCAACAGCCGTCTGGCCTCCGCTTTCATCAATGCTTTCTGCACCTTGAAGCTCGACGACATCGACATCAAGGCGTGGGGGGAGTACTAAGGGCCCCGGTGGCCTCCCCCCAGCCCCCTCAGGCCTCCCCCCCCATCCCCCTCCGAAGGAGGGGGAGAAAGGCCCCACCGATGGGGAGGAAGGAGTTTAGTGTAGTGGCCGGTCTTGTGCCGGCCACCCTCCGCCTTCCCGATTTCCGCCTACCCTTCACCCTCCGCCTTCCCGATTTCCGACTACCCCTCCGCCTTCCGCCTTTCTTCCTCTCCCTCGTTCCCTTTTGTTGTTCTCGGGTTCTGTAGGACGCTGCTGTGCAGCGTCTCTATCTCTACCGCATTGCGGTAGCTGTCATCGCGGCGGCTATCGCTTTCTTTCTTGTGCGCCTACACAGTGTCTTCTCCTACGGTACACATCGCAATTTCTTTAAGATTATCAAAAAATATTTCACTTAATCCTTTGCAATTACATATAAAAAGCCTAAATTTGCCATTACTTAAGCAAATTAAAGTTCAACCTAACGCATTAGCTTATGAAAAGACCTTTCGTTCTATTAGGAGCTTTGATGTTACTCGCTGGGGGGGGCATTGCCGTTCAGGCCAGCCCTGAGCCACAGGCCATCAACCAGAAGAGCAGCACAGTATCAGGAACTGTCTTGGATGAGAAAGGCGATCCCATTATCGGCGCCAGCATCCAGGAAGTAGGAACTAACCGAGGAACCGTGACCAACGCAAACGGACAATTCACCTTAGCCGTCCGTCCCAATGCCGTCTTGAAGATCACCTACTTGGGCTACAAGACCGTCACCATGAAAGCCTCACCAACCATGAACGTCGCTATGGACGTCGACCAGGCCAACCTCGATGAGGTGGTGGTCGTGGGTTATGGCCAGCAGAAGAAGGCCAACCTCACGGGTGCCGTATCGAGCGTTGACATTGACAAGACTTTCGGCAGCCGTCCTGAGCAGGATGTAACCAAAGCCCTGCAGGGCGCAGTGCCCGGCCTTACCGTGCTGAGCAACAGCGGCGACCTCACCGCCAGCTCATCGCTGTCCATCCGTGGTCTCGGTACTCTTTCCAACGGCCAGACCAGTTCACCACTTATTGTTATTGACGGCGTGCCTGCCGACGACCTCTCAATGATCAGCGGCAACGACATCGCCTCTATTTCCGTACTGAAAGATGCCTCGTCGAGTGCCATATACGGCAGCCGCGCCGCTTTTGGCGTTATCCTTATCACTACGAAGCAGGCCAAGAAGGGCGACCGCGTCACCGTTAAACTCAACTCGCGCTTCGGATGGGACAAATCGACCTATCTGCCCGACTTCCCATCAGTGCCGGAACAGATCCAGGCCCGCCTCACTGCCACTAAGCGTGCCGGCCAATCAACGCCTGAGCTCTTCGGTATGTACTTCGACCAACTGCTTACTTATGCAGAGGCTTGGCAGAAGCAACACAGCGGAAAGAAGGGCTACAGCAAGATGGAGCCATACCAGAGCATGGACAACGTAGGCGACTACTATTTCAAAGGCAATCAACCGTTCTACTATGCCGACTACGACATTCAGGACATTTGGTTCAACAGTCACGCACCATCCAACAACCAGAACATCAGCATCAGTGGATCGTCAGGCAAGACTACTTTCTACACCTCCCTCGACTATGACTATAAGCAGGACGCGAAGAAGTTCAATCCCGGCAAGCGCAACCGCTACGGACTGACTTCCAACATCAAATTTGACCTTACCGACTGGCTGACCGTTGGCACACGCCTCAACTTCACCAGCCGACGGCTTAGCTGGGCCGACACCTGGTCCAACATCTACCAGTATCTGTGGCGTTGGGGTTCGTTCTTCATTCCGTCGGGCTACATCGAGACCGACGACGGCGAACGCTACGATTACCGTGTCATGGCCATGCAGAAGCAGTGTAACCGTGCTGTAAGAACACACGACCAGCTGAAGATGAACGGCTATGTCAAGATAAACTTCACGAAAGATCTTACCCTCAACGGTGACTTCACCTATCAGATAGACAATATCAACCACAAGGCCTCCAACAAGAGCGTCTATGGCATGAACTGGAGCGGCACGACACCTACTTACATCGTGCAGCAGTCCAACTCCGACGCAACACGGTACAACACCAAAGCGAGCCGCTGGACAGCGAATGCCTACATGGACTACATCCATACTTTTGCCGAAAGCCACAACGTTCACGTGATGCTCGGCATCAACGCTGAAAACTACAAGAGCGACTACTTCTACGTGTGCCGCAAACAGCTCTACGACGAGAGCTATCCTGAGCTCAATCTCGCTTATGGTGACCTCGCAAAGGCCACAATCGACTCATCGACAGGCGACCGCGCTTCAGCCGGCTACTTTGGTCGTATCAACTATGACTACAAAGGCATCTATCTGCTTGAGGTCAATGGCCGCTACGACGGTTCGAGCCGCTTCCGCGAGGGCGACCGCTGGGCTTTCTTCCCCAGCTTCTCATTAGGTTACCGCTTTACCGAGGAACCGTATTGGAAAGACCTGCACAAATATGTCTCCAACGGTAAGCTCCGCTTTTCCTACGGTTCTATTGGCAACGAGGCCATCGGCGACAATATGTTCCTCTCAACACTGACCGCCGATCAGATGGACTTCCTCAACGGCAGCAACACCAAGCTCAATACGTTCACCATGCCTACATGGGTGGACGCAGCTCTTACCTGGGAGCGCATCAAGACTACCAACATCGGCCTCGACTTGGGCTTCCTCGACAATGAGCTCAACTTCACCGCTGAGTGGTACCAGCGCCTTACCAACGACATGCTGGCTCCTGGCCAGGCGCTGCCATCAGCAGTCGGTGCCAACGCACCTTATACCAATGCCGGCCAACTGCGCTCCAGAGGCTGGGAGCTGACCGTTTCTTGGAACCACCAGTTTACCAATGGCCCGCGCGTCTATGCCAACGCATCCATCGGCGATTCCAAGGTAAAAGTAACCAAATGGAACGAGACCACAAAGATGATAGGCCACCCCAACAGCACCGCCTATGCCTACGAGGGCGAGACCTGGGGCGACATCTGGGGCTTTGAGACCGACCGCTACTTCACCGAGAACGACTTCGACGGCAAGAACGCCGACGGCTCCTGGAAATACAAGCAGGGCGTGGCCGACCAGACTGGCATCCAGTATGGTAACTTCGTTTATGGTCCTGGCGACATCAAGTACAAGGACCTCAACGGAGACGGCAAGATTGACGGCGGCAAGGGTACCCTTGAGGACCACGGAGACCTGAAGGTCATCGGCAACACGCTGCCACGCTATGAGTACAGCTTCCGCATCGGCGGCAGTTGGAAAGGCTTCGACCTCGACCTCTTCTTCCAGGGCGTAGGCAAACGGTCAACCTGGCAAACCGGCTCATTCATGTTCCCGATGGCTAACGCCAACGACCAGAGCCTGTTCGCACACCAGACAAAATACAATGTCTATGACCCCGCCAATGGCGTAGTCAACATCAACGAGAGCAATGACTATCCCTGCCTCTGGCCAGGCGTAACGGGAGGCGGCAACGTACCCGCACTCACTGCTGAGGGCGGCTGGGGTAATTTCTACCCACAGTCAAAGTACCTTGTCAACATGTCTTATCTACGCTGCAAGAATATCACTTTGGGTTACACGGTTCCAAAGTCCATCACCCGTAAAGCCTATATCCAGACGCTCCGCGCATACGTGAGCTGCGACAACGTCTTCCTGCTCCATAAAGGCAATGGAGACCTGCCTCTCGACCCGGAAATCAATACCGGCGAGGGAACCAAGTATGGCGGTTGGGGACGAACCGTGCCTATCACCCGCACTTGGTCAGTAGGCCTGCAGCTAACATTCTAAGCACACTTCCTAAATACATACACATCATGAAAAAATCAATATTATATATCCTTGCGGCATCGGCTGTTGTCCTGATGAGTTGCGACGACTTCCTCGACAAGGACCCTCGCGACACGTTCACCGCAAGTGACAAGTTTTGGAGCAATACCAACATGGTGAGCAGTTATTGCAATGGATTTTATTATAAATACGGCGACGCCAACGACTTCTACTTCCCCAGCCTGAACGACGATCAGGATAATCCGGTCTTCGACAACTGGACCTTCGTAGCTGTGCCGGGAAAAAGCACCTATTGGTCGAACAATTTCACCACCGTCCGTCAGGCCAACTATATTATCGACGGAGTGAAACGTTCGTCCATGAACAGCGCCAATAAAAACCTGTATGAGGCCATAGGACGCCTTAACCGTGCGTGGGCTTACTACAATCTCGTACGTGCATACGGCGATGTGCAATGGGAGAACACCGTCATTGAGAGTTCTTCTGACGAGGCCGTTTATGGAGAACGTACCGACCGCGACATCGTTATGGACTCCGTACTGGCTGACCTCGACTTCGCCATCCAATACCTGCCATCACAGGGAAGCGACCGTACGCAGTTTTGCAAGCAGATGGCCCTCGCCGTAAAGAGCGACGTTTGCCTCTATGAAGGCACATATTGCAAATACCGCACACAAACCGACAACGGGAAAGCTCCCGACGCCACGCGTGCGGCAAAATACTTTAAGGAATGCACTAATGCCTCCGAGGCTCTGATGGACGGAACCTACAAGCTCACCACCAACTACGGTGAAATCTACAATTCGCTCGAACTGAATGGCAATTCCGAGATCATCTTCTACAAGAACTATCAGAAAGACGTACTCTCACATGGTCTGTGTGACTACACCAGTGGTTCGACTACGCAGCGCGGCATCTCGAAAGACTGCATTGACGCCTTCCTCTTCCTTGACGGTAAGCCTAAGGCCACTACGACCCTCGACACCGACGATAAGGCCGTGCTGGAGTCGAAGACCTACACCACCGCTGATGGCTCATCGAAGACCATACAGTTCTACTCCATCGGTAAGCTGTTGGCCAATAAGGACAAGCGCCTCAGCGTGCTGGTCGACTCAGTTATCTGCTTCAGCGGTCATGGATGGATTCGCCCCAACACCGACGATTGCAAGAACCCGTCAACCAACTATCAGGTTACGCTGCCGGCTGAGATGACCTCCTCTACAGGTTACACTATACGCAAATATGACAACAGTACGCTGGAGAATTACTATCGTACGAATACCAACACCAACTACACAGACATTCCTCTGTATTGGTATGCCGTCATCCTGCTCAACGAGGCCGAGGCCAAGGCCGAGCTCGGCACCATTACTCAGACCGACCTCAACAAGACCGTCAACCTTTTGCAGGCACGTGCCGGACTGCCCAACATGACGCTCCAACCGGAAGCTGATCCCGCCAACAACATGGGCGTGAGCAATCTCCTCTGGGAAATCCGCCGCTGCCGCCGCTGTGAGCTCACCTGCGACAAGAACTACCGTTACTGGGATATGGTGCGCTGGCATCAGCTTGACAAGCTTGACAGTAAGGTGCATACCGACATCAACCGCGGCGCCAACATCTCGAATGTGACCGATCTCAACAGTGGTGTCAGCCGCGATGACAACGGCTATATCATTGCAACCAAGGCTGTACGTACCTTCAGCAATAAGTATTACTTCTATCCTGTGCCCGACAACGAGCTCAACTTGAACAAGAGCATCAAGCAGAACCCGAACTGGTAAGTAAGACGGAAGTATTCCAATAAAAAGAGGATGTATCAGAATTAGAGAAGTCCAGAAGTCCGGAAGTCCAGAAGTCCCGTCATTACTATAATGATACCTTATTATCAGGTACTTATGCATTTG
>ONAR01000021.1 GCA_900315835.1 uncultured Prevotella sp. | reverse complement strand
TCATCTACATGCCCGGCCTGCGGCCTGCTTCTTGTACTACTACTTCTCTGTTTATGTAATCAATTCAAAGAACTCTTTCTTCGTGCCCCCGGCGTTTTTTTCCGAAAGCGAGTGCAAAGGTATTGTGATTTTTTTAATGCTGCAAGGAAACATGCCAATAATTAACATTCTTTAATCTTATAATATTCGAATGCCCCCTATTACACGTTACTTTTCTCCAGTTCTTCCTTAATTTTTGTAACTGCGATGTGATAGCTTGCCTTCAGCGCTCCCACACTTGTACCTAACAGTTCCGACATCTCTGAATATTTCATATCATCGTAATAGCGCAAGTTGAAGACGGCGCGCTGCACGTCGGGCAGTTTCGCGATGGCTTGTTGCAGGAGTGCTTGCGCCTGGTCGCCGTCAAAATACTCATCCCCCATCAACATATTGGCTACGCCCGGATCCTCATCGATATCCACCATCGTAGATTTCCGTTTACGTCGAAGAAAATCGATGGCTTCGTTAATGGCGATACGATAAAGCCAGGTAGAGAGTTGCGACTTACCTTGAAAGGAGTCCAGATTGGTCCATGCCTTAAGAAAGGTATTCTGCAGCACGTCATTGGCATCGTCATGCGAGAGTACCAACCGCCGTATTTGCCAATACAGCGGCTGGCTGAACAACTTTACCAATTCGGCGAAGGCGCGTTCACGCGTTGCCGGATCAGCCAGTCGACCTATCAATTCCTTATCGTCAGTTTCTCTCACAGTCCTCTGCTGATTAACTTAAATATAATTCTTTAATTGATTGTAAATCAGGCCATCATATCCATAAACATCCCGATAGGTGCGAAGTTTTCCATGCTCATTAGGATAAAGAGTGAAGTAGAGGATATAAACGGGCACTTCTGGCTTCACCTTGGCAGAACCGATAAGCAATTTCTTTTGCAGCGTATCATTGACCATCGCCTCGTCGTCGGTCAGTTCACTTTTCTTTTTCCCCAACGGTGAGACATCGGCGTGCATGGAATAGCGTATCTTTTCGATGGTTTTGTCTTGGCCTTTGCCCAAAAGGAAAACAGCCAGATCGAAAGGACGCTCAACCCGGATACAGCCATGGCTGACATCGCGGTCGCCACGACTGAACACCTCTTTCGAGGAGGTGTCGTGGAGATAGATGGAGAAATCGTTGTTGAAGCGGAAGATAATCCGACCAAGGGCGTTGCCCTGTCCCCCTTCCTGTATGGCGAGGTAGTCGCCCGACTCCAAACCGTAACGCAATCCATAACTGGGCGGCAGGATGTCTCCGGTTGCCCGCTCGCGAATGAAATAATGATGCTGCCGGAAGTACGCCGGATTACCGAGCCGTGGAATAATGCTTTTCTTGACGATGCTCCTCGGCATAATCCATTGTGGATTGATGTCCATCCGCGTGATGGTACTACAGAGCATCGGCGTCTTCGACTTCAGCGACCCGCAGCCAATGCGCATCGTAAGCACATCATCACCATCAAGCGCCATTAAATGATAAGACGGAATATTAACGATGACCACCTTACGCTCGTCCCACGGATAGGTATTGAGACGCCATCGGCTCCGTTCCAAGTTGACCATGACCAACTTACGGCCGTAATAAGATACGGAATCGGAGTTGAGCAACTGCAGCAGACGGTTATAGTAAGTATTATGCGGTTCACCTTTATCAAGAAAACAGCTCAGACTGTCAACGCTGATTGCCCGCGCAACTTGATGATAGAAAGACGAGCCAGCCGTGGGACAGGGCAAATCAAACAGTGTGTTGTAAATGACACGCCCCGAAGTGGAGTCACGGACATCAAGCTGATTGAAGAGCTGCTTAGGATTGACATAGCCGAAGCGCTGGCCGGCAGCATAGCGGAAACAGGCTTTGGTGAGATTATACTCTAATCGGGCATAGACGCGGCTGACCGTATTTTCTTCATCGTCGAACTTTAAACGCTTTGCCCTTTGCAAATCATTTTCAATCTGAGACAGGCGAAACTTCTCGGGATTGAAGCCAAGCCGGGTCACTGTTCTCAAACGGGCGACTAAAGAATCGGCTTGTGGATCAACTCCTTTACGGTTGACCCACAGCAGTCCACGACGTTTCGTATAATGACTACGGGCATAGAAGTCGGATAGCGTGGAGTCGCTGTCGGCTGCCGCCATCAACAAGACTGTTGTCCGCACGCGACGTGGGGACAACTGATAATCATCAGAAGCCATTGACGCATAATCACTCAATGTGATATGCGCATTTGGATTGGCGACATGCTCCCGGCATCCCGTCAAAACAAGAAGTGTGAAGAGAATAAGAAGCTGGAAAGGGGAATGTGAATAAAAGATATTACCCAGTCTCACATCTTATTATTTATAAATTACCGGATAGAAATTTTCCTCACCACGCTGCCCACCTTCACGATGTAGCATCCTTTCGGCAGGTTAAGGTTGTAACTCTTATCATTGCCGTCGACCCTAAGGCTGAGTACCCTCACACCCGTGATGTTATAGATATAGAGGTCCTCGCCTGCAGCACCGGCCACACGCAATGTTGAGCCCTTCAACTCAATGGAAATCTGAGAGAAATCGTTTTCAATGATTTCGACACCAGGCATGGCATTAACCTGCTGCACCATGAACGGTACAGCGCCGCAACCCAGCATCAGTGTAAAGAGTAATTTTTTAAGCATAAGCACGTGCATTGAATTCGTCTGCAAATATATTAAAAACCTCGCAATATTGGATGCTAAGAGTGCATCGAAATCATTTGGTTTAACAATATTTAATTCAAGCCTGCCTTCAGCGTAGCAGTTTACACGGTGCAAATCGACATATTTAATTAATACCAAGACTTGGTAACCACATTACCAAAGCCTGGTAACCACATTACCAAAGCCTGGTAATCGCATTACCAGAGTCTGGTAATGGCAATCCATGGTGTTAAATCACCGGCACCACCAGCCCCTCTTTCGCCAAAAAGCTGTTGGGGAAGATGGCCTGCGCTTCCTTGAGAATATTCTCCTCGTTGTCGTAGCGTGCGCTGAAATGGCCAAGCATCAACTGACCTACATGAGCATCGCGCGCCACTTGAGCCGCCTGCTGTGAGGTGGAATGATAGTAGAGGCGAGCACGGTCGGCACAGGTGCTGTCGTAAGTAGAGTCATGATAAAGCAGATTGACCCCTTCGACGAGTTGGCTCAACTGTGGTTTGTACCGCGTGTCGCAGCAATAAGCATAGGCGCGCGGCGGAGCGGCAGGCACGGTGAAACGGCTGTTGGGTATCGTCTCACCGTCTGGCGTCACCCAGTCGGCACCATTCTTGATGTTGTTGATCTGGCTGACCGGCACCTCATAACAGTCAATCATATCGCGACGGATATGCGGCAGCGTGGGCTTCTCCCGGAAGAGGAAGCCACAGCATGGGATGCGGTGGTCGAGCGGAAGGGTCTCTACGGTCAGACTACGGTCGTCGTAGATGATCTGATGCTTGTCGGTATCCACGGCATGAAACACGACATCGAACTCCAAGCCATTACAGAACAGGTTCATCTCTTCCTTCAGCAGTCTCTCGAAAGCGGCTGGTGCATAGACCTGTAACGGCGCTGTACGGCCCAGCATTCCAAACGTGGAAATGAGGCCTATCAGCCCGAAGCAGTGGTCACCATGAAGGTGGGAAATGAAGACCGCCTGTATCTTGGTGAAACCAATGCGCGAGCGCCGCAACTGCATTTGTGTACCCTCGCCGCAGTCTATCATAAAATACTTGCCGCGTATCTCGACAACCTGCGACGAAGCATAATGCTTCAGCGTTGGCAGGGCGCTGCCGCAACCTAAGATATGAATGTTGAACGGCTCCATAGCTTTCGTTTATTTAGCCCGCTTGTAAACAAAGATGCCCTTATCGTTTTCCAGATAAAGTGAGTCGCTGCCGAGGTTGTCAATGGCAAAAGTGTCGCGGTTGAGCACCAGCTTACCGTTGAGGATTTTCCAACTGGTCCATGGGTTCTTCTCAGCTTCGACGTAAGATTTCACCGTACCGCCCTCCTCTATCTCGAAGTTCTTGTCGAGGCTGGTCCATTTGCCGAGCAGCGTGGTGAGGTTGATGACTTTCTTGGCCGTCTTCTCGCCGTCCATCTCAGGGCCCTCGACCACAGCCAGACGGTCGCCAGCCAACAGTCCGCCAACGACCGGATTTTCCTCGCTGTCGTCGAGCACATATTCAAGCGTGTCGCCGGCATCGGTAATGAGCGACAGCGTATGCATAGCTGTGTTCTCGCCGCATACACCATAAACCGTCGAGTCAGTCACGGTCGGTTCCTCGGCAACAATCGAGTCGCCAACATTGCGATGCGATTTGTTCTTACATCCGGTCATAGCCAACGTCATCACGGCAATGGCGATAAAAAGTAAAGATAATTGTTTCATCTTATAAGTTGTTTAGCGTTGTTCTTTTGTCTTTGCCTCATTCCAGTACCGGTCCATCTCTTCCAAGGTCATATCCTTCAGGTTCTTACCCAACTCCTTGGCTTTCTGTTCAATATAGTTGAATCGTGAAATGAATTTCCTGTTAGTATGCTCCAGGGCATTGTCGGGATTGAGGTGATAGAGCCGGGCGGCATTGATGATGCTGAAGAGGAAGTCGCCCAGTTCGCGCGTCGAGCGGTCCTCGTCGCCTTTGTTGAGCTCCACCTCGAGCTCGCCCAACTCTTCGCGCACCTTATCCCATACGTCTTCCTTCTTTTTCCAGTCGAAGCCAACGTTGCGGGCCTTATCCTGAATGCGGTAAGCCTTGATGAGCGAGGGCAGCGATTTCGGCACGCCGCTCAGCACAGTCTTGTTGCCATGCTTTTCCTTCTGCTTGATCTGCTCCCAGGTAATTTCCACATCGGTTGCTTTACCCTGCCCTGCCTTTAAGTCGGTCGACATCGTTATGTCCTTGTCGACATCACTGTCGTTAATATCCTCTTTATAAACCACTTGTCCATTTCGGTTAATGGCAAGGTCAGGATTCGTAACCGTCCAATTGGGCTTTTGGTCGGCGGGATTATCGGCTTTGTCCGGCTGCCGGTTCCAATCGATAAACGGATGACGGAACATCAACTTGTCGGCCTGCTGGTTGCAGACGTCGGCCACGTCGAAGTCGCCAGTTTCCTGCCCCATGATGCTGTACAGCACCACGTGCTCCATCACGTCGCCGAGTTCCTTGTAGATATTGGGCATATCCCTGTCAACCAGCGCATCGCACAGCTCAAACACCTCCTCAATCGTGTTCGGCCGCAGACTCTCAAACGTCTGTTTCCGGTCCCAGGGACATTCCTTGCGCAACCGCTCCTGTACGTCCAACAAACGGCCGAAAGCAGCCAACTTTTCTTCTCTTGTATGCATGGTAGCAATCTTTTTGTTGCAAAGGTAATAGTTTTCAATTGAAAATTAGTAATTTTGCAGCGTTATTCTATATTAAGAGGACAATAAAAGCATCAATATTAAATGGAATTAGCAAGTAAGTACGACCCGAAGGAAGTTGAGTCGAAATGGTATCAATACTGGCTTGACAACAAGCTTTTCAGTTCCAAACCCGATGGCAGAGAGCCTTATACGGTGGTTATCCCCCCACCCAACGTCACCGGTGTGCTGCACATGGGTCACATGCTTAACAACACCATTCAGGACATCCTCGTCCGCCGCGCGCGGATGGAGGGTAAGAATGCCTGCTGGGTACCCGGCACCGACCATGCCTCCATTGCTACCGAGGCCAAGGTGGTGGGCAAACTCGCCGAGCAGGGCATTAAGAAGACCGACCTCACCCGTGAGCAGTTCCTCGAGCATGCGTGGGACTGGACGCGTGAGCATGGCGGCATCATCCTCAAGCAGCTACGTAAGTTAGGCTGCTCGTGCGACTGGGACCGCACCGCCTTCACTATGGACGATGTGCGTTCAAAGAGTGTCATCCACGTTTTCGTCGACCTCTACCGCAAGGGCCTCATCTATCGTGGCGTGCGCATGGTCAACTGGGATCCGAAGGCCAAGACAGCCCTCTCCGACGAGGAGGTTATCTATAAAGAGGAGCACTCCAAACTCTATTACCTCAAATATTACATCGCCCCTGAGGACCAGGCCAAGGTGAGCCGCAAGGACGAGGGCAACGTGATGCATCAGGACGCCAAAGGCTACTACGCCGTTGTGGCGACGACGCGTCCGGAGACCATCATGGGCGATACGGCTATGTGTATCAATCCCAACGATGTGAAGAACACGTGGCTCAAGGGTCTGCACGTCATCGTGCCGAAAGTGGGCCGTGTCATCCCCGTCATCGAGGACGACTATGTCGACATCCAGTTCGGTACCGGCTGTCTGAAGGTAACGCCGGCTCACGACGTCAACGACCATATGCTCGGTTTGAAGCACCATTTGGAGACCATCGACATCTTCAACGACGACGGCACCATCTCTGAGGCTGCCGGTATGTATGTCGGCCAGGACCGTATGGACGTGCGTAAGCAGATTGCCATCGACCTCCAAGCAGAGGGACTGATGGAGAAAATCGAGGACTATAACAATAAGGTGGGCTTCTCAGAGCGCACCAATGTGCCTATCGAGCCGAAACTCTCCACGCAATGGTTCCTGAAGATGCAGCATTTCGCCGACCTCGCCCTGCCGCCGGTGATGAACGACGAGATAGAGTTCTTCCCGAAGAAATACAAGAACACCTACCGCTATTGGCTGGAGAATATCAAGGACTGGTGCATCAGCCGCCAGCTGTGGTGGGGACATCGCATTCCCGCCTACTACTTCACTGCCGCCGATGGCAAGCGTGACTTCGTCGTAGCTGAGACGGCTCAGGAGGCCCTGACGCTGGCCCGACAGAAGAACCCTGCCCTGAAAGCTGAGGAACTCGAGCAGGAAAGCGACTGTCTCGACACTTGGTTCTCGTCATGGCTCTGGCCTATCTCGCTGTTCAATGGCATCCTCGACCCCGACAACAAGGAAATCAACTATTATTATCCCACGTCCGACCTTGTCACCGGTCCCGACATCATCTTCTTCTGGGTGGCCCGCATGATTATGGCCGGCTACGAATACCGCGGGAAGATGCCGTTCCGCCACGTTTACTTCACCGGTATCGTGCGCGACAAGCTCGGCCGTAAGATGTCGAAGAGTCTGGGCAATTCGCCCGACCCGATCTCGCTCATCGAGAAATACGGTGCCGACGGTGTGCGCATGGGTATGATGCTCTCAGCTCCTGCCGGCAACGACATCCTGTTTGATGAGTCACTCTGTGAGCAGGGCCGCAACTTCAACAACAAGATTTGGAATGCCTTCCGTCTGGTGAAGGGTTGGACCGTGGCTGATGTGGCCCAGCCGGAGGAGTGTCGTCAGGCTGTCGCCTGGTTCGAGGCCAAACTGAAGGAGACCAACGACCTGATGAACGAGCAGTTTAAGACCTATCGCATCTCTGAGGCACTGATGACGGTCTATCGCCTGTTCTGGGATGAGTTCAGTTCCTGGTATCTGGAGATGATTAAGCCTGCGTACGTCGATGGCAAGCAACAGCCCATTGACAAGGCGACGATGGACAGCACGCTCGGCTTCTTTGAGAAGCTCATGCAGATGTTGCATCCCTTCATGCCGTTCATCACCGAGGAACTTTGGCAGCATATCTACGACCGCAAGCCGGGCGAGAGCATCATGGTGTCACAGCTCACCATCGCCCCTGCTACCGACGACGACCGCAAGGTGACTGCCATCATGGAACAGGTGAAGCAAATCGTTGCCGGCGTACGCGCCATCCGCAACGACAAGAACATCGCACCGAAGAAGCAGCTCGAACTGCAGGCTATCGGCGAGAACCATTATGCCGCCTACGAGGCCATCATCAATAAGATGGGCAACCTCAAGACCTTCAGTGTAGCCGCCGAAAAGACGGCTGATGCCTCAGCGTTCATGGTCGGTACCGACGAGTTTGCCGTTCCTGTGGGCGATCTGATTGACATCGATGCCGAGATTGAGAAGCAAGAGAAGGAACTCCAGCATCTCGAAGGCTTCCTTGCCGGCGTGCAGAAGAAACTCTCCAACGCCAACTTCGTTGCTCATGCCCCCGAGGCCGTCGTGGCCAAGGAGCGCAAGAAGCAGAGCGACGCCGAAGAGAAAATTGCCGCTTTGCAAGAAAGTCTTAAAGCTCTGAAAGCCAAGAAGTGAACCCATAAACATATCATTCATGAAGCGTAGCGTTCTCTATCTGTTTCTGTTCATCATCGGTCTCATCGGATTCGGCTCTTGCAGCGATGATTCGTTGGATGTGGACAGTGTCAACAAGCAGACCATATTGGTGTTCATGCCCTGGTCGGGGGCCGGACTCCATCCCTACTTGTTGCGCAATCTCGACAGCATAGAGAGCGCTATCACTACTGCCAAAGGCCTTGACGGCCGTCTGCTCGTGATGTTGGCCACATCGGCAAGTCAGGCCAGCCTGTATGAGGTGACCTACAACAATGGACAAATCCAGCACACGACCATCAAGGAATACAACGACAACAGCTACTACACCGTCGAAGGCATGACGCAACTGTTTAACGATGTAAAGACCAATGCCGAAGCCCTCAACTACGCGTTAATGATTGGCGGTCACGGCATGGGATGGCTCTACAAAAGCGACTGGACAACCAGCTACGACGCCAAATCGTTTACTGGGAACAGCAAACATGGAGCTGATAAAGGTATCGTCGACAACATGATGCCTTCATTCACTCAGACCCGATTCTTCGGCAATACGACCGACGTGAGCAATGCCTTCGACATTGCCGACCTTGCCGCTGCCATTCAAGGGGCTGGAATGAAGATGCAGTACATCCTGTTCGACGACTGCTACATGGCTAACGTGGAAACGGCTTACGAGCTCAAGGATGCCACCAACTTCCTCATTGGCTCCACCTGCGAGATCATGAGTGAGGGCATGCCTTATAAGACGATGTGGTCGTCGCTGGCTACCGCTACCCCCAACTACACAACAGCCGCCAACAATTTCCTCACGTTTTATAGCAACTATTCTATTGACGGCTACTCTTATCCATACGGCGCCCTGTCAGTCATCGACTGCCGCAACCTGGACGGCTTGGCCAAACTCATGAGAGGCATCAATGAGCGCTACACTTTTGCCGACAGTCTGCGTGACAGTCTGCAGGTGCTGGATGGTTTCCATACGCCTATCTTCTACGACCTTGGCGACTATGTGGCTCATCTTTGCAAAAACAACGATATGCTCAACGACTTCAACTCCACGTTGAGCAGCGTCATTAAGACATCGGTGCATACCGACGAGGTATACACCCTACTCTATTATCCTTACGAGAGCGGCCGCACCTTCAAACTCAACCGCTATTCCGGTATCACCATATCGGATCCGAGTCAGAATAGCATGGCAGTGAAAGGTAAGGAGAAAACGGCGTGGTGGAAGGCTACCCATACGAGTGCTAATAATTAATCAGATACTCGCCGGGCAAGATGCCATGCTCATGCAGCACGGCTACTGGTAGCATCTAATCTATTAACCTAAAATGTGATAATCGGGAGACCTCTGATCCACATGGAGAAGAACAAAGAGAAACTGTTCAGCCATCCTGTCTATAGAATGATGACCCGTATGGCGAGGGCAATGGACAACTACTATGTTGATCCGTTGCTCGGTTTCGTCGTACCATCGGGAATCGGCGACACGCTGACAGCCCTCATCTCCCTTCCTTACGTCTGGTTTTCTCTTTTTGTGGTCAAGTCCGTGCCATTGACGATTGCGGTTATCAACAACATTCTCCGAGACACACTCATCGGCATGATACCGTTTTTCGTTGGTGATGTATGGGATATCTTCTACCGTTCCTACGGCAAAAACCTGAAGCTGATAACAGGCTATATCAATGGCGACGAAAAGATTGTGTCGGAGGTTCGACGTAAGGTGATTTATTCGGTGATAATCATGATAGCCCTCTTGGTGCTCATCATTCTTATGTTTAAACTCGTCTGGATGCTTGGCGCATGGCTGGCCACATCAATAAGTCACTTCATCCGTTAACAATGCCATTGCCTCGTGCACACTTATGCGCTAATAGAGATAAAGCTCGGTGGTGAGAGACTCATCAACGAGGGAGCAGCATCATTGATGACGCTTGCAGCTACCATCGATACAACGAAGATGAAGAATCCCTCATTTTGATGGTCCTCACTGCCGTCGGTCCTTATGCTTACAGACGGCCCGATGGGGTATTTGTCGTCCCATCATACTCCGATTTTAGGTTCATAAAATGCCAGCAAATAACAATAATAGGGTTGTTATCCCCCATTATTGAAAAAATAGAGCCATTCTCTTGTCTATGCGGCAAATTTTCCGTATTTTTGCCGCATAATCTGCGGCGTTATGGATATCAAAACGACGCATAACCTCAATTTTGGCAGATATGTTTATCCACGAAAGGGAAAATTGGACTGAATTCAGATGGGACGCTTCTCAGTTGGCCGTCCTATTGGAGAAAGTCTCCAAAAAGCAAGGCTTACTCTATGGAAGGCTCAATGAATTGGGCTTTGACAGTCAGTTGTCAACGATGGCTGAGAACCTGACCTCGGATCTGGTGCACTCCTCAGAAATAGAGGGCATCCGTCTGAATGCCGATGAGGTGCGTTCGTCCATAGCCCGGCGGTTGGGGATTCAGAATGTCAAATACACGGCCCCGTCCCACTATATAGATTCAGTGGTGGCCGTGTTGATGGATGCCGTGGAGCATTACGACCGTCCCCTCACCAAAAGCCTTTTGTGTGGATGGCAAGCTGCATTCTTCCCTTCCGGCTACAGCGAAGGCGCACAGATTGAAGTGGGACAATACCGTACGCACGAGGAGCATATTGTTTCAGGAATGTTCGGCAGGGAGCGTATTCACTATATCGCCCCTTCACCTGATAGAATAGAGGCAGAGATGAACCGGTTCATCCAGTGGTTCAATTCCGAGGAGCCTACACCATTCAACATTCGATCCGCTGTTGCCCACCTTTGGTTTGTCTCTATCCACCCCTTCGAGGATGGCAATGGACGGTTGGCCCGCATCCTCTCTGATATGATGCTGGCCCGTGGCGACAACAGCCATTTCCGTTTCTATAATGTCTCATCTGAGATCAACCGCGACAAGAACCATTACTATGAAGTGCTTGAACATACCCAGCACGGCAATGGAGATATTACAGATTGGTTGATATGGTATATGAAAACCTTGTCGGATGCCCTTGACAATGCCAATGAGCTTGTGGGCGCCACTCTCAACAAGAGTATGTTCTGGCAGCGGGTGGCTCTTATTCAACTGAATGAACGCCAGCGCACCACTCTTAACCGTTTCCTTGACGGCTACGAGGCCAAAATTACGTCCAAGAACTGGGCGCAGATGAATAATTGCTCCAGGGACACAGCCAATCGTGACATACAGGATCTGGTGGCAAAGCAGGTGTTGCGCGAGGACATTCCTGGTGCGAAACGTCCAAGTTACTCCATCATCTATGACAGTGATGACCTTTCTCAATTCTTCTCAGATATTAGGATTGAAGATGGATGGTTATCGGCCGTCTATAAGGGAAAGCCCGTAAGGGAGCATCTTCTTGACCTTGATGCGAGCCGATTTGAGAAAGGCGAGCTGCCGCTTCGGAGTTTGCTTGATAAATACTGTTCTTACCTGGTCATCGGAAAGAATTATTAGCGTGATTAGCTCGTTAAATGAAGAGCCTGTAATTGTCTTTGTATCAATTACTTGTTCAGCGGAAAGACGGGGATTCGAACCCCGGATACGCTTTAGGCGTATACACGCTTTCCAGGCGTGCCTCTTCAACCACTCGAGCATCTTTCCCTGGTGACTGACCAACAGTTTGCTTGTTTTTGCAAACGCGAATGCAAAAGTAAGATAATTTTGCCAAACAAACGGCGCGACGGCGAATTATTTAAGTTTCTTTAAGCAATGCAACACATGACCCGGAAATCACAACCTGCACAACACCTTACCCAGCAATCCTTACTTGCGAGATTACCCGGAAATCACAACCTGCACAACGCCTTACCCAGCAATCGTTACTTGCGAGATGACCTGAATGAGCGCACGACTCTGCCCGAACACGCGACGGACATTGTCGGTGGTGATGCGCGCCATCTCGTCGTCGGTTACATGGTAGCATCGGGCGAGATTGGCCAGGACGAGGCTCACGAAGCTGCTCTCGTTGCGCTCCCCACGGTGCGGCACCGGTGCCATATAGGGGCTGTCGGTCTCAAGCACGATGCGGTCAAGTGGCACAGCGGCAGGCAAGTCCTCACGAAGATGGCTGCTCTTGAATGTCGAGACGCCACCGACACCCAGTACAAACTTACTGAAACGCAAATAAGCCTCAGCCTCCTTCTGGTTGCCGGTGAAGCAATGGAAGACACCGCCCACGAGTTCTTTTTCGTAGTGGCTGAGGATATGGAGCAACTCATTTTGCGCCTTGCGGCAGTGAATCATCAGCGGCAGATGGGTCTCAACGGCCCACTCCACCTGCTGTTCGAAGGCCTTGAGCTGCTCCTTCTCGTATTGGCGCGACCAATAGTAGTCGAGTCCCACCTCGCCAACGGCGATATAGCGCAGCGGACTGTCGGCCGGGAGCTCGAGATTGGCCATGAGGTGGTCGTGCATGAAGCGCAGCACTTCTTGCCAGTCGTCGCCCACCTCCTCGGGCTGCAGGCCAATCATCGGAAAGCAGTAGCCCGGATAGGCGTGGCACACTTCCATGACCGACGTCACTGAAAGCCTGTCTACGCCGGGCAGGAAGATGGCTGCCAGTCCGGCAGCCTTGGCGCGACGGATGACATCGGGCAGGTCGGCGCTGAACTCCTCACCGTCGAGATGGGCATGGGTATCGATAAATGGCGTCATGAGGCATCAGTATTTACGGACCATCAGGTGGTTGGCGTAGTCGCGGAGCTGCTGCTTACGCGCCTCGTCCACGCTGACGGCGTCGAGATATTTGTGGCTGTTCTCGAAATAGTAGGCTATCTTTTCCTTGGCCAGCCGGTCGATACCAATCTCATTATAGAGCTCGGTCACCGCCTTGACTTTCTCCTTGCGGTCAAACTCCTTGGCAGTAATCCAGTGGGTGAGCTGCCAGCGCTGGTCGTCGTTGGCATGGATGAAGGCGTTGATGAGCATGTAGGTCTTCTTGTTCGACGTGATGTCGCCGCCGATGGCCTTACCGAAGACCTTCTCGTCGCCATAGACGTCGAGGTAGTCGTCCTGCAGCTGGAAGGCCAACCCAATCTGTTCACCGAATTTATAGAGGTTGTCGGCATCGGCAGGTGAGGCGTCGGCCATGATGGCGCCTATCTTCAAGGCGCAGGCCAACAGCACGCTTGTCTTGAGCCTAATCATCTCAATATACTCATTCTCAGTGACATCCGTGCGCTGTTCAAAGTCGATGTCGTACTGCTGTCCCTCACCTATCTGCAGGGCAGTCTCGGTGAACACCCTCATCACTTCGGCGAGCTTGTCATCCGGACACTGCGCCATGCGCTCATAAGCCAGCACGAGCATCGAGTCGCCCGAGAGGATGGCCTGATTGGCATTCCACTTGCGGTGCACGGTGGTATGGCCGCGCCGCAGGTCGGCGTTGTCCATGAGGTCGTCGTGGAGCAGCGTATAGTTGTGGTAGGTCTCGAGGCCAACAGCCTGCATGAGGATGTGCTCAGGGTCATCCTTGAAAAGGTTGTAGGCCAGCAGCATGAGCACAGGGCGCATGCGCTTGCCACCCATCGAGAGCACATATTTGACGGGCTCGTACAAACTGGCGGGTTTGCGGTCATAAGGCAGAGTGGCCAGAAAATCGTTAACCATCTGCAAGAGTTGTTCGGCAGTCTTCATTGTGTTATGTTTTAATAGGCTTGTTACAATTGGAAGTTCACCGGTATGGCGAACATCGTGCGGCAGGGCTTGCCATCCTCCATGCCCGGTTTCCACCGCGGCATCATCTTCACCACGCGCATGGCCTCTCGGTCGAGGATGGGATCGGCTGAGGTGACGATGCGCGGACTGGCGATGGATCCGTCCTTATTGATGATGAACGACACCACCACCTTACCCTGTATCTTCTGCTGCTGGGCGATAGGCGGATAGCGTAGGTTACGCGTGAGCCACTTCATGAATTCCACGATGCCGCCGGGGAACTCAGGCAATTGCTCCACCGTACGTAGCACGGCGGCCGTATCCTGCGGCAGGGCCGACGTTTCAGGTATGGCCTCGGTGACGTTGGCCTGCTTGGCCAGACCCTGTCCGTCGCCAATGACGAGTTTACTCGTGATGGGCGCCACCTTGTCGGCATTCTGCGTCTTGTCCACCTCTTTCACGTTCTGCGTCAAGGCTTTCGACGCCGGCGCAGGAGCCGCCGACACCATATCCTTCGTGTTCATGGCCGCCGTCATCTCGAGGTCATCCGACATATCGTCGAGCATCGAGTCGTCTTCCTGAAGGTCGGAAGGGCGTGACGTATATTCAAAAGCCGCAAAGAGCAAGGCCAACGCAAAGACCAGTCCAAGCAGGAAACCGGTGCTGCGGTGAAGGTCTAAATTGGCTTTGTCGCTTTTCTTAATCTCCATTCCAACAATTTTATCGGGTTTGCTGCGTTATATGAACAAATCCACATTGCAAAATTACAGCAATTCTTTAAAAAAGCCGTATCTTTGCCGAATAATTAGGAAAAATAAATGAAAAAGGCTCTATTCGTCCTTTTGATGGCGCTCAACATCGGGGCGGCCCACGCACAGAACGATAGCCAGACGGGCTACAACTTTCTCCGTCTGCCGGCCAGCGCTCATGCCGCTGCCCTCGGCGGCGACAATATCACGGTGATCGACGATGACGAGTCGCTCATCTTCAACAATCCAGCCCTGCTGAGTTCCGTCTCCGACAAGACCATCAACCTCAACTATATGAACTATATGTCGGGTGTCAACTCGGCCAGTGCCAGCTTCAACCGTATCGTCAAGGAGCGGGCCTCATGGGCTGCGGCCGCGCAATACATCAACTACGGCACCATGAAGCAGGTGGATGAGAACAATGTGCAGACGGGCGACTTCTCGGCCAAGGACATTGCCCTGTCGGGTTATTTCTCCTATCTGCTCACCAACCGGCTGTCGGGCGGTATCGCGGCGAAGTTCATTACCTCTTACATCGGCGACTACAACGCCATAGCCTGCGGCGTCGATCTGGGTCTGAACTATTACGACCCCGACCACGAGTGGTCGCTGTCGTTTGTCATGAAGAACCTCGGCGGCGAACTGAAAGCCTTTGAGGAGGAATACAACAAGATGCCGTTTGACATTCAGATTGGTGCCTCTAAGCGCTTCATCGGTACTCCACTGCGTGTGCATCTGTCAGTGGTCGACCTCAACCACCTCGACTATAAATTCATCAACCACCTTGTATTAGGTGCCGACGTACTCATCACCGACGGCTTCTGGATTGGCGGCGGCTACAATTTCCGCCGGGCCAATGAGATGAAGATCTCGACCGAAGACAGCGAGAGCAGCCACGGCGCCGGTCTGTCGTTGGGCGGCGGCTTCGCGCTCAGCCGTTTCAAGGTGAATGTGGCTTATGGAAAATATCATGTGTCAAGCTCGAGCCTCGTCCTGAGCCTGGCCTATTCACTATAACTATTTATGAAGAAAATAACAATTGCCATTGACGGCTACTCCTCGTGCGGCAAGAGTACAATGGCCAAGGCCTTAGCACGCAAAGTTGGTTACATCTATGTGGATACCGGCGCCATGTACCGCGCCGTTACACTGTTTGCCCTTCGCCACGGTCTCTTCAATGAGGACGGCAGTGTGAGGGCCAACCGGCTTGAGGCACTGATGCCGCAGGTCAATATACGTTTCATATTGAATGGGACTACAGGACTGCCCGAGACCTACCTCAACGGCGAACTGGTGGAAAAGGAAATCAGAGGGATGGAGGTCAGCAGCCACGTGAGCGCCGTCGCCGCCATTCCTTTTGTGCGCAAGGCCATGGTGGCGCAGCAGCAGGCCATGGGGCGCGACAAGGGCGTGGTGATGGACGGCCGCGACATCGGTACGACGGTCTTCCCCGATGCCGAACTGAAGATCTTCGTCACCGCATCACCCGAGGTGCGCGCGCAACGGCGCTACGACGAACTGTCTGCAAAGGGGATGGCCGCCGACTACGACGCAATTCTCAAAAACGTGCAGGAGCGCGACTATATCGACACCCACCGCGAGGTGTCGCCGCTGCGCAAGGCCGACGACGCCATCGAACTCGACAACAGTCACATGACCATCGCCGAACAGGATGAGTGGCTCATGCAGCACTATCAGAAGGCAGCGGAATAGCGTCGTCAGAGACAGCCGATGAACTGCCGCCAGAACCCGCGCCGGCTACGGTGCTGAAAGCCGTGGCAGCCCATGGGCAAGCGGTGGTGATTGCGTCGGTACAGCGCCTTGGGTTTATTGTCGAAGGCAAAGCTGATGGCCTCTTCCTCCGTGGGGAGGCTCAGCTTGGGCACGAAAGCCCAGAACACATCCTCGTTGAGCGACTCCACCCGCGTGAAGTAAGCAATCTTCTTTTGGTAACGCTCGCAAGCCTCGCTGAATACCGACACACGGCGAAGGCTCAGTCCGCCATTGCCCACATGGCCATACAACTGGCTATGCGAGAAAGTGTCGTGCAGTTTCATTCTTTGCCAATCTTCCCTAAACTTCTGCAGAAAGCGGAAGCGTCGATAAATCCAAAGCGAAGGCCATGGAGCGGCCACCATGTCGTATCCCCGTCCGCACCAGTCGCCGAGTTCGTCTTTGAAAATCCAGGCGTCAGTATGACAGATGAGTATAAAGTCGACATCGCTAAACAACTGATAGAAACTTGACGAAAGCATCATCTGGTTGTATCCGGCTATACCGTTCTTCTTTCCCAACCATTCGTCTGAAACCGGCACAAGCCTGACCTGCGGGTAGGCGCTGTGGAGCCGACTGATATCGAAGTTCTCCGGATAAACAAACGCAAACGGATGGTTTCCCAACACTCGGAGATTATTGTCAACGGCCCGCCGCTCCCAGTCATTAAGTTCCATATATAGTGGAATGACCACACAAACAGTATCTTTATGGTTCATAGTCCCTTATTTGAGGTGCAAATTTACAAAACATTTATGGATTTCGGAACTACTTCTATAGAAATATTCAACAATTCATGTTCCTCATGACGTTAAAGGGTTTGGCGGTTTCAGAAAAAAGCAGTATCTTTGTATGCAGTTACACGATGCAGGCCTCACGCAGACAGCAATGTGGTGAGTCTGCCCCCCCAATATAGTGTAAACCACATTACCGCAATTACCGCAGCGACTTTTCTCGCTGATAATAAGATTGTTAAGCGCGGTAATGTGCCCCACGACATTACCGCAACATTACCGCAAAAGAGGGAGCCTCACCCCCTACCCCTCCCCAAAGGGGAGGGGAGTGAAATGATTATTAGAAGTCCAGAAGACAGAAGTCCGGAAGTGGGTTGGAAGTCCAGAAGACAGAAGTCCGGAAGTGGGTTGGAAGTCCAGAAGACAGAAGTCCGGAAGTCCAGTCATTACAGTGAGGAAGTATTGGAGAAGTCCAGAAG
The DNA here is from genome assembly GCA_900315835.1 of uncultured Prevotella sp. Lineage (GTDB taxonomy): Bacteria > Bacteroidota > Bacteroidia > Bacteroidales > Bacteroidaceae > Prevotella. The sequence goes on along the minus strand of ONAR01000021.1, from coordinate 23,747 downwards.
ACGGAAGTCCAGAAGACGGAAGTCCAGAAGACGGAAGTCCAGAAGTCAGAAGTCAGAAGTCCGGAAGTCCAGTCATTACAATAAGCAAAAATAGGAGCTTCGGCATTCCAGGCGACGAAGCAACCAGTGTAGTGGCCGGTCTTGTGCCGGCCACCAGCCGCATCGCGATACCATAGCTATCGAGTCGCGATAACATAGCTATCGCAGTGCGATACCATAGCTATCGCGTCGTCATACCATAGCGATCGCAGTGCGATACCATAGCTATCGCGAAGAGGGAAGGGCGAGAGGGCGTGAAGAGGGCGAGAAGGGCGACGGAATCGATAGAGACGCTGCACAGCAGCGTCCTACAGAACCATGCATACCAAAGGAGTGGCGCTTTTCTTCCTTTCGGGGAAGGGCCTGGACGAGGCCTTTCGGGGCTTTTTACTCCTTTCCTTTCGGGGGAGGGCCTGGGTGAGGCTTCTGGTATTTTCCCCTCCCCTTTGGGGAGGGGGCAGGGGGTGAGGCTTCGGGGGCCGTGGCGCTTAGAACGACATCATGAAGTTGAACCTCAGACCCCACTTATCCACATTGGGCAGGTCGCGGTAGGTCAGGCGACGGACGTAGTCGACGCCGAAGAACTTGAAGATGTTGTGTATGCCGACCATTGCCTCCCAATAGGGCTTATTCGACATGATGTGGCTCTCCTCGGGGAACTTGAACAGCATCGGGTCGCCGGGATGCTTGAAGGGATTATTCTTGTCGGTGAGGTGACCCCACATGCCCTTGATGCCGATAAACTCACGCCATTTCAGCTTTTTGATGAGCGGCAGACGGTTGAACAGTTTGCCGTTGAGGTCCCACAGGGCGCTCCAGAACACATAGCGGTCGTTGAGGAACTCGAGGTTACGCATCAGGTTGAACGTCTGGTCGTTGGCATCCATGAGATAAGTCAGGCTCACGGGCGGCATGCAGAGCAGCGGGAACGGCACCTTATTCCATTGCGCACGGCCGATGGCGTGGAGGTTGATGTAACCCCACGAGCCCAGCCACTGGCGCTTGTAGAGGTTGAGTTCAGTCATATTGCTGCGGTACTGGCCACCGAGGAAGCCCTTGATGCCCATCGTGTGAGTGAGCTGGAAGTCGGGGCTGTCGAGGTTGATGGGCCAGCGGCGCTGCTTGGTGTTGATGTAGGTCTGGTGGGGATTGAGTCGGATGGTGGCCGACAGTTCGGTGGTGCGGATGCGGAAGGTCTCCAGTCCGTCGTCGAGATGGATGAAGTGCAGGTCGCCAGCTGTACGGTTGCTCTCGGCCTTGACCGAGGCCTTATAGCTCAGGCCCCAGTCGGTCTCGTAGGTGAACTCCAGTTTCTGCCGGTTAAAATAATACATCTGCTTGACGTTCTGCGTGCGGAACGACTCAAAGATGTTATCCTTGTTGTTGACCAGATACTTGTCGGCAGGCGACATGAGGTCGTAGGTGGTCTCAAAGGTGAGGTTGCGCATGGGGAACTCGAAGGGCGAGTTCTCCTTCTTGTTGAGCGACCACGTCAGTTCGGTGCTGTAATACCACTTATGGCTGTCGGTGCCGTAAGCCACGAACCCTTTCCAGAAGAAGTTCGGATTGAGCGCGGCCATCGTACGCCCACTGAGGCGCAGGCGGTAGCCGTCGACGAAGTTGTGGGAGACGAGCGTGCTCACGGGGCCGAAGTCGAAGTAGTCGGGATTGCCGGGCTTGCTGGTCTCGATGTAGTTCTCCATCACCATCTTGGCGATGATGCTCATCCATCCGAAGTTCTTGCTCTTGGTCATACGGTAGACGAAGTAGTCCATGCCCTCCTCGCCACTGGTGAGCGGAATGGGCCGGTTTTGCGTCCAATACGTGTTGTTGCGGATGCGGGCACTGGGTTGCTCACGCGTCGGAGCCTTCGTGGCCAGCGTCTTGTCGGGAATGGAGTCGAAGTCGAAGTCCTCGTTGATGGTGTTTCTCACCACCAGCATGCGCGGGAGCAATGAGGTGAAGCGCACCTCGGCCATCATCTGGTCGTTGGTGAGCGCCCATCCGCCACCCGGCAGCCGCTCAAACTGCTGCAACACACGCATGTTGTCGACGAAGTTGACGTCGCTCTTCTTCGGAATATTCAGGATGCAGGTCTTCACCTGCAGGTCGGAGTCCTTGGTGATATACATCTCGCCCTTGAAGCCGAAGTCCTGCTGGTTGGCCGGATAGAAAAGCATGTGGTAGCAACTGTCGTTCTCCACCTTAACCGTATCCTGGATGTAGAAATGGTAGAACGAGATAGCCGTCTTGCCCAACGGACTGGGGAAGGGATATTGCAACAGACGCACATAGTCGTTGTTGATGTTGACGTCGGAGAACACCTCCTTCAACATGGTGTTGAGCATCTCACCCGTCTGGAATATCTTGTTGACGCCGCTGCTGCGTGAAGCCATGATCTCGTCGAGCGCCTTCTTTGGGTCGCGGCGGTAGTAATGCTTGGTCAACTGCTCGTTGACCATCAGCGGAAGGATGAGCTTCGTCGTGTCGAAAGGCGACTTCTCGAGCTGTGCGATGAACCACGGCTTACGCTTTTTCTTCACCGTATCGACGGCGTTCTCCGACAGCGTGATCTTCTGGTAGCGCACATCGGAGTAGTAAGGCCGCGTCTCGAGCACGGTCTCCTTCTTTCGGGCAATCACCTTGCGCATCAGTTCCACAGCCGGATTGTTCTTGCGGCTATAGCGACGGCGGTGGGCTTTGATCTTCACCTCAGCCAGGTTGTTGTTGGCTGCCTGCAGTTTGACGGTGATGCTGTCCTGTCCACGTGGAATAGACACCGTGAGTTTATCATAGCCTACACTGCTCACCACAATGCTCGCCACATGGCGCCGCTTGATGGTGAAGCGGCCGTCGCCGTCGCACATGATGTTCTCGTGCGACTCGGGAATGAACACGTTGGCGTAAGGTACGCCGTAACCATCACTGGCATCAACGACCGTACCTTTTATCTGCGCTGCGACTGTCAATGGCAGCAAAACTGTGGTCAATATCAGAAGTAGAACTTTTTTCATCATTGATGATGTTATCTCCTTATCAAATAAAGTAAACTTTTTACCTCGCTAAAGTTTTGTGCAAAGTTACAACTAAATTTTATAATAATTCGCATTTTTACCGAGGAAAAGCCCGTAGATGCGTTATTTAGAACATTATAAAGGCAAAACGAACAAAAAAATAACAGCAATCAAACCTTAATAAATTGATAATTAATTTGTAACTTTGCACTCGGTATGAAAACTCTGACAGTTGTTTCAGTTCACTCGGCCAAGGCGATGGACGACTTTATAGCATTGCCCAAGCAGCTATATGCCAATTGCCAACAATTTGTGCCGGATTTGGACGCCGACGTTCGCAACATGTTCAACCCCAAAAAGAACAGTGGTTTGACGTTCTCAGAGGTTGAAGGCTTCGTGGCTTACCGCGACGGTGAACCTGTGGGTCGCGTCGTGGCCATCATCAACAAGCACGCCAACGAGAAATGGAACAACAGGGTGGTCCGCTTCAGCTACCTCGACTTCATCGACGACGAGGCGGTGTCAAAAGCACTGCTCGACACCGTTGAGCAATGGGGCCGGGAGCGGGGCATGGACAAGATTGAGGGGCCGTTAGGCATCACCGACTACGACAAGGAAGGCATGCTCGTGAGCGACTTCGACATGATGGGATCGATGGTGACATACTACAACTACCCCTACTACCCCACCCACATGGACCGTCTCGGCTACGAGAAGGCGGTCGACTGGCTCTCGGTGCGCGTCGCCGTGCCCAAGAAGACGCCCGCCAAATATGCCCGCGTGGCCAAGCTGGCACCGGAGATGTTCGATTTGCACACCCGCGTTCTTACCAAAAAGGAAATCCGTCAGGGTTATATCTATAAGGTCTTCGACCTGCTCAATGCGGCTTTCTCTCCCCTTTTCGGCTTCTCGGCATTCACCCATGAGCAAGCCAAGGAGTTCATGAACCTCTATCTGCCGCTCATCGATACCGAGATGATACCAGTGGTGGAGAATGCGCAGGGCGAGCTCATCAGCATTGCCGTGACCATCGGCAGCTTGTCTCACGCCCTGCGCAAGGCCAACGGCCGGATGCTGCCCTTCGGATGGTACCACCTCATCAAAGCCCTGAAATGGAAACCGGAGGATACCGTCGAACTGCTGCTCATCGCCGTACGACCCGACATGCAGGGACTCGGCGTCACCGCCATGCTCTTCGACAAGCTCATCGGCGTGTACAACAAGAAGGGTTTCAAATGGGCCGAGACCGGACCGCAGTTGGAAGACAACTTCAAGGAACTGTCGCAGTGGAACGCCCTTCATCCGCAATACGTCAAGCGGCGCCGCTGCTATCAGAAAGACCTGTAAGTTTCATATTATAATAAGGTATTAGAAATAAACAGAAAACCAATGAATAGAAGAGTTGTAATCACAGGCATGGGCATCTGGTCCTGCCTTGGAACGACATTAGACGAAGTGCGCGATGCACTCTATCAAGGTAAAAGTGGTGTTATCTTCAGTCAGGAGCGCAAGGATGCCGGCTTCCGCTCGGCACTCTGCACCGACGTGAAGAAACCCGACCTTAAGCCTTTCATCAAGCGCAACCAGCGGCAGTTCATGCCCGAGGAGGCGCAATACGCCTATATGGCTACGCGTCAGGCATTGGAGAATGCCAAGATGGATCAGGACTTCCTCGACAAGAACGTCGTCGGCATCATCTATGGCAACGACTCAGTGGCCGAGGCCACGATGGAGGGACTCGACAAGTTCCGCGAGTACAAGGATACGGCAGCCTGCGGCAGCGGCGCCATCTTCCAGTCGATGAACTCCACCATCACGATGAACCTCGCCACGATATTCAAACTGCGCGGCATCAACCTTACCGCCAGCGCAGCGTGCGCCTCCAGCTCGCAGGCCATCGGCCTCGGCGCCCTGCTCATCTCTCAGGGTTTGCAGGACTACGTCATCGCAGGCGGTGCTGAGGAGAACAATATGTACGGTATCGCCTCATTCGACGGCATCCAGGCGTTCTCCACCCGTGAGAGCGACCCGACGAAGGCCAGCCGTCCGTTCGACCGCGACCGCGACGGACTGGTGCCCGGCGGTGGTGCCGCCACAGTCATTCTCGAGGACTACGAGCACGCCGTGAAGCGCGGTGCGCCCATCTTGGCTGAGGTCATCAGCTGGGGCTTCTCGGGCAACGGCGACCACATCTCAACACCCAATGTCGACGGACCTGCCGCCAGCCTCGAGATGTGCCTGCGCAACGGCAATGTTGACCCGCGCCAGATTGGCTACGTCAACGCCCACGCCACTTCAACCCACGCCGGCGACGGCCGTGAGGCTCTGGCCATTGCTCGCGTCTTCGGCGACTATCGCGTACCCGTGACCTCGACGAAGAGCCAGACCGGTCACGAGATGTGGATGGCAGGAGCCAGCGAGTGCATCTACTCCATGCTCATGATGAAGAACGGCTTCATCGCCGGCAACATCAACTTTGAGAATCCCGACGACGAGACGGCGCAGATCAACGTCATCCCCGAGACCATCGAACAGCATTTCGATATGTTCCTCAGCAACTCGTTCGGCTTCGGTGGCACCAACTCCACTTTAATCATCAAGAACTTATAAAATAACACAGATAATAATCAGTAAAGAAAAAGACTATGACACGCGAAGAAATTGTAAAGCAGGTAAACAAAGTATTGGCCGAAGAGTTTGAAACCGACGAGAGCAAGTTCACCCCGGAGGCAAACCTCAAGGATGCACTCAACCTCGACAGCCTCAGCCTCGTTGACCTTGTGGCCGTCATTCAGTACACCTACAAGCTGAAGGTCCCCGTAGAGGACCTGCGCAAGATCAACTCATTCAACGACCTCTACGACTATATCTACAGCCACGTGGCAAAGTAACCGGTCGTTTTCGTTCGGCTTTTATATAAGGAGGAAGGTGATAGGAGAAGCATCACCTTCCCCTTGTCTTATTGATAGTTGTTTATGACTGAGATTGTAATCAAGATATACCGCTACTTCCACAATCATCGGCCGGTGTTCTGGGGCACGATGATTTTTCTGTTTGTATTCTTCGGCTATTTTGCTTCCCGCATTCATCTGGAGGAGGACCTCAACAAGCTGATGCCGTCGTCGCGCAATGCCGACGGATCGACCAAACTGGCCTTTGCCGACCTGCGCATCAAGGACAAGACCTACCTGCTCTTCGAGGGCAAGAAAGGCATGTCGCCCGACAGCATCGCCGCAGCCGCCAACGCGTTCATCGACTCGCTGACAGCGCTCGACAACCGCCAGCCCAAGGAGCAGCGCGTCATCAGTGACATCTTCTATCAGATGCCCGAGGATGCCATGGACGGCGCCATCAGCTACATGGAAGAGCATTTCCCTGCCTACATCGACACCACAGTGTATGCGCAGATGGACTCGCTGCTCACGCCGGAGCATTTCAAGCAACAGATGGTGAAGAACAGCGAGGATATGGACGGCGACTTCGGTTCGGCCTACCCCGAGCTCATCCAGATGGACCCGATGGGCATGCGCAATCTGCTCATGAAGCAGATGAAACCGCTGTTCGCCGGGTCACAGGGCGGTTATAAGACCATCGCCGGTCACTTCTTCGTGCCCGACGGTTCGGTTTGCATCGCCTTCATCACCCCACGTTTCTCAGCAACCGACACCGGTCAGGGCAACCGGCTCTTTGAGATGCTCAACGGTCAGATCAAATCGTTTGCCAAGACCCATCCCAACGTCAGCGTCTGCTACCACGGTACGCCCGCCAGCGGCTATTACAACTCGACCACCATCAAGCGCGACCTGACGACGACGCTGCTCGGCGCCTTCATCATCGTGCTGGCGTTTATCTTCATCTGTTTCCGCAACTGGGATACGCTGCCGCTGCTCATCCTGCCCGTCGTCTTCGGTACACTGTTCGGACTGGCCATGATGTACTTCATCGAAGGACAGTTCTCGCTCCTTGCCCTCGGCATTGGCGCCGTGGTATTAGGTGTGGCCATGAGCTACGTGCTCCACGTATTGACGCATTACAAATACATCACCGACCCCGAGCAGGTGCTGCGCGACGAGACCAAGCCCGTCTTCCTCGGCTGTCTGACGACCATCGGCTCGTTCATGGGCCTCATCTTCGTCAATACCGACCTGCTGAAGGACTTCGGCTTGTTCGCTGCCTTCGCCATCGTCGGCACCACCTTCTTCTCGCTCATCTTCCTGCCGCAGTTGCTCGACACGAAGAAGAACCGCATCAACAAGAAGGCGTTCGCCCTCATTGACCGCATCAACAACTATCCCTTCGACCGCAAGAAGCCGCTCATCGCCGTCATCTGCGCCATCACCGTCGTCTGCATCGGCTTCTGGGCTGTCAAAGGCACCAACTTCGACACCGACCTCAACAACCTCGGCTACCGTTCGCCTGAGGTGGTCCACTCAGAGAACCTGTTGGCCAGCAAGACGGCCAGTGGCATCGGTTCGAAATACTTCGCTTCAACGGGCACCACCATGGAGGAGGCGCTGGGCCACTTCAGTCAGCTCGAGACCAAACTCGACAGCCTGCAGCGCCTCGGCTTGGTGAAAGGCTATACGCCGACCAACCTCATCCTCGTGCCTGAGGCTACGCAGAAGGTGCGCATCGCCGCATGGAAACGCTACTGGACACCCGCGCGGCTGGCCAAGGTGCGGAGCCTCATCGCGGCTACAGCGCCGTCGGCCGGCTTCACGGCTGATGCCTTCGACCCCTTCTTCGAAGCCGTCGAGGCTAACTACAAGCCCGACAAGCTCTATGCGGCCGGCATCATTCCGCCGGGTTACCTCTCCACGCTGATGGAGAAGACCTACGACGGCAAGTACCTCTGCTTCACGTCGGTGAAATACGACAAAGCCACCGAGCGCGTCAAGGGCGGCGCCTACGACCGCATCACCCGCGCCATTGGCGACGAGCCCAACATGATGGTGCTCGATACCTCTTACTACACGCAGGATACATTGGCTAAGCTCAACAGCGACTTCAACATCCTGCAATGGGTGTCGATGGCGTTTGTATTCATCGTGTTGTTGGTGAGCTTCCGCTGGAACATCAAATACACGCTGCTTGGCTTCATGCCCATCATCCTCAGCTGGCTCATCGTATTGGGCGCCATGGACATCTTCGGCTTGAAGTTCAACCTGCTCAACATCATCATCTCCACATTCATCTTCGGCATCGGCGTGGACTACAGCATTTTCGTGATGAACGGTCTCATCGACGACAAGGCCAACGGACGGCTGCTCCAGTTGCATAAGAGCGCCATCTTCTTCTCGGCCTTCATTCTCGTGGTCACCGTCTCATCGATGCTCATCGCCCGGCACCCGGCCATCCAGAGCGTGGGCTTCTCCACGCTGGTCGGACTGCTTTCGGCGGTCATCCTCTCCTATGTGCTGCAGCCTGCCATCTTCAGAAAGTTAAAGAAGTGAACCACAACAAATACGACATCGTCATCATCGGCAGTGGACTGGGTGGTTTGGCCTGCGGCCACATCCTCTCATCGGAAGGCTACCGCGTGCTGGTGCTTGAGCGCGAGGCGCAACCGGGCGGCTGCATGCAAAGCTACCGCCGGCAGGGACTCGACTTCGACACCGGCCTCCACTACATCGGTGGCTTGGGCGAGGGCGAGGTGCTCTATCATCCGTTCCGTATGCTAGGACTGATGGAGCTGCCTTGGGTAAAGCTCGATGCCGACTGCTTCGACCGCATCCATATCGGCGGCCAAAGCTTTGACTTCGTCGAGGGCTACGACCGTTTTGCCGAACGGTTGGCCGACTATTTTCCCGACGAGCGCGAGGGACTGCGCGAGCTCGTTGACTTGTTCGCAAGCTATAACCGCAGTCAGTTCGACATGCTCAATCCGGCGTTGGGTTGTGACCAACAGCAGGGTATGCCGAGATCCATGGATCTCTCAACGCCGGCCTACCAATGGCTGCACGAGCATTTCCACAACGACCTGCTCATCAACGTATTGTCGGGCAACACCACGCGCTGCGAACTGCGCAAGGACACGCTGCCGCTCTACACGATGGCCCACATCAACAGCAGTTACATCGCCAGCAGTTGGCGGTTGCGCGGTAACGGCAACCTATTGGTCAACAAACTGATTGACGGCATCCGCGCCAACGGCGGTGAGATAAAATGCAACAGCGAAGTGACGCAACTCATTGAGCGCGACGGACATATCGTCGAGGCGCAATGCATCGACGGCAACAGCTACGAGGCCGACACATTCATCAGCGACATCCACCCTGCCCTCACCTATCAGCTCATCGGCGAGAGTGCCTTGGTGAAGAAGAGCATGCGCATGCGGATGCGGCTGATGGAAAACACCTACGGCATGCTGACCGTCTCACTGGCCATTAAACCTCAGACGTTGCCTTACGTCAACCGTAATGAATACGTCTATTCGCGGCCTAACCTCTGGGAGGGTTTCGAGAACGACCATCCGGTATCGGGGGTGATGATCAGCTACCGCGTACCTGAGGACGGCAGCGGGCACGTTCGCCAGATTGACCTGCTCACGCCCGTCGACTGGTCGGCGTGCAGCCAGTGGACTGACACGAAAGTCGGCCGCCGCGGCGACGACTATGCGCAATGGAAGCTGCAGAAAGCCGACGAATGCATTAGTCTGGCCGAGACCGTCATCCCCGGACTGAGGGCAGCCATCGAGCGGCAATATGTCTCGACGCCCCTCACCTACCGCGACTATACGCTCACGCCCAACGGCTCGGCATTCGGTCTTCGGAAGGACTGCGGCAATCCGCTGCTCACCTTCCTCTCGCCACGCAGCCATGAGCCCAACCTTCTGTTGACCGGGCAGAGTCTGATGGTGCATGGCGTCGAGGGCGTCACGATGACGGCGCTGATGACCTGTGCCGAGATCATCGGCCGCGAGCGTATTTGGGAGAAACTATTCAATGCATAATCATATAACTCATTCATAAATAAGATGAAAAAGACATTATTTATTGTATTGCTGTCAATGCTGACCATTGCCGGCTTTGCGCAGGAATCATTGTTCACCCAGGCCGTCAGCCGCTACAAGACGGCTAAGTCGGCATCAGCCACGGCTGTGATGGTGAAGCACAACAAGGCCATGACGAAGAACAAGACCTACAACGGCGCGCTCTATATGAAGGACCCCGACAAGGTGGCCATCACCGCCGACAACGGCAAGGAGCAGCTGGTGATGAACGGCAACACGTTCACCATGGTCATGGGCGGCCGCAAGCATGTGGCTTCAGCCAAGACCGCCGGTCAGTTTGCCGCCTTCAAGGCTGTGCTGCTGAGCGTACTCTCCGGTGGCAAGACCAACATCTCCAACGTGCAGGGTGTGAAGATCTCGCAGCAGTCGGGCAATGTTGTTGTCACCATGACCCCGACGCAGGCCAAGCGTCTGATGTTCACTTCCTTCGTCCTGGAAATCAACAAAGCTAACGGTGCCCTCGAGAGCCTGACGCTGAACAGCAAGCGCGGCTACACGCAGTACAAGTTCTCCGGCTTCAAGTTCGGTGCCCCTGTCAACGACAAGGTGTTCAATCCGTAGTGCCGCAATGGATGGTGGCTGGCACAAGACCGGCCACTACACCAATACCAAGAAAAAAAACAATTGCCGCGTAGCAACCAAGATTGCTACGCGGCAAATTATTTTAATAAGGGCTATACAATAGCCCTTTATTATCTATGCTTAAACGGTGATTATTCGTCAACAGCCTTCAGCTGAGCGGCCACCTCGTCGTTGATGCGCTGAGCGAAGTCCTCCATCTTCATGGAAGCCTGCTCGCCGCCGCCCTGCTTACGCATGGACACCAGACCGTCGGCAGCCTCTTTCTCACCAACGATTACCATGTAAGGCACACGCTTCAGCTCGTTGTCGCGGATCTTACGGCCAATCTTCTCGTTGCGGTCGTCGATGTAAGCGCGTACATCCTTGCTGTCGAAATACTGCTGCACCTTCTTGGCGTAGTCGTTGAACTTCTCCGAGATAGGCAGGATAGCCACCTGGTCGGGTGTGAGCCACAAGGGGAAGTGACCGGCCGTGTGCTCAATGAGCACAGCGGTGAAGCGCTCGAGTGAACCGAACGGTGCGCGGTGAATCATCACCGGCGTCTGCTTGGAGTTGTCCTCGGCGGTGTATTCGAGCTTGAAGCGCTCAGGCAGGTTGTAGTCCACCTGGATGGTACCCAGCTGCCACTTACGGCCGATGGCATCCTTCACCATGAAGTCGAGCTTAGGACCATAGAAGGCAGCCTCGCCCACTTCCTCGTGGGTGTGCAGGCCCTTCTCCTTACAAGCCTGACGGATGGCGTCCTCGCTCTCCTGCCAAATCTCGTCGGAGCCGATATACTTCTCGGTATCCTTCGGGTCACGCAGTGAGATCTGCGCATCGTAGTTGTCGAAGCCGAAGATGCGGAACACCTTCAGGATGATATCGATAATGGTCTCGAACTCAGCCTTCACCTGGTCAGGACGGACGAAGATATGGGCATCGTCCTGCGTGAACGTACGCACGCGGGTCAGTCCGTGGAGCTCACCGCTCTTCTCATAACGGAAGACGGTACCAAACTCAGCGATGCGGAGCGGCAGGTCTTTGTACGAACGCGGCTTGCGGGCATACACCTCGCAGTGGTGAGGGCAGTTCATTGGTTTGAGCATATACTCCTCATCAGGTTCCGGCGTATGGATGGGCTGGAAGGCGTCCTTGCCGTAGTGGGCATAGTGGCCGGAGGTGACATAGAGGTTCTTAGATCCGATACCCGGCGTGATGACCTCCTGATAGTGGTAGGGCTTCAACACGTGGCGCAGCAACTCCTGCAGGCGCAGACGCAGCTGAGTACCCTTCGGCAGCCAGATGGGCAGACCCTTACCCACACGCTCGGAGAACATGAACAGCTCCATCTCCTTGCCAATCTTACGGTGGTCGCGCTTCTTGGCTTCCTCAAGCATGACGAGATATTCGTCGAGCATCTTCTTCTTCGGGAAGGTGATGCCGTAGATACGCGTCATCTGCTCGCGGTTGGCATCGCCACGCCAGAAAGCACCGGCTACACTCGTAATCTTGATGGCCTTGATGGCGCCCGTCGATACGAGGTGCGGACCACGGCAGAGGTCGGTGAAGTTGCCTTGGGTATAAGTGGTGATGGTGCCATCCTCCAGATCCTGAGAGATGTGCTCCACCTTGTATTGCTGTCCAGCGGCCTCAAACTCCTTGATGGCATCGGCCTTAGACACTTCGCGGCGGACGACGGGCTCATTCTTCTTGGCGAGCTCCTTCATCTTAGCCTCTATCTTGGGGAAGTCGTTTTCAGAGATGGTCTGACCCTTGGGCGGCATCACATCGTAGAAGAAACCATTCTCGATGGCCGGGCCGAAGCCGAACTGGATGCCGGGATACAACTCCTGCAGCGCCTCGGCAAGCAAGTGGGCCGACGTGTGCCAGAAGGTGTGCTTGCCTTCGTCGTCGTCGAACTTATACAGTTCGATGGTAGCGTCGGCATTGATGGGGCGGTTGAGTTCTGTTGTCTCACCATTAACCCCGCAAGATACAACGTCGCGGGCGAGAGCCGGTGAGATGCTCTCTGCGATTTGAAAGCCGGTTACGCCCTGCTCGTACTCACGAACGGAGCCATCCGGAAAAGTGATTTTAACCATGATACAAATTAGTTTGTTTTAAATCACTGCAAAAGTAATACTTATTTTTCAATTGGCTACAACGATGTGCCATGAAGTTTTCATTTATTTTCTTTTCTTCGCGGGAGCCTTGGCAGAGGGTTTCTCCTCACCGATGCGTTTGCTCAGCGCATAGGCGTCGTATAGACCGAGCTCACCGGCGCGACTGAGATCCTGCTGAGCTTGCTTGATGTCGCCGGCATAATAGCGGGCGATGCCACGGTTGTAGTAAGCCTCGGCAAAGCGGGCATCGAGAGAGATGGCCTTGGTGAAGTCATCGATGGCGCGGTTATAGTTCTTCTCTGCTGCAAACATATTGCCGCGATTGAAATAGATGAGCGCATTCTTCGGTGCCAGCTGGATGGCCAAGGCGAAGTCGCTCTCCACCTGCGAGTTCTTCATGCCGGGCTTCGTACCCTGCGAAGCCTCGTAGTCGTTGAGCAACTGCTGGCAGACAGCACGCTCCCAGTGGCCCATCGCCGAGGTGCTGTCGGCGGCGATGTAATCGTCGAGGTCGGCGATGGCATCGGTGTAGTTCTGGGCTTCGGCGTAAGCCACGGCGCGCTGCAGCAACAACGAGGCGCGTATCTTCTTATCCTTCTCCTCATTAATGCCGGCCGTAAAGGCATCGATGAGCTGGAAGACCTGCTTCGACTGGGTGTCGGAGAGCGCCTCACGCTTGGCATTGCAGGTAAGGTTGAGTTTGCGCAGCGGCTCGTACTTCGTATTGAACTGCTCCAGTTCGGTGTCGAACACCTGATAGCCTTCGACGGCATTGCCGTAGTTGAAATAAGACAACTGATACATCGGCAGGAAGGCCATCTCCACCTCGCGGTTCTGGATGGTGCCGCGGATACTGCTGCTGCCGTATTCGTGGTCGATCTTCGGCTTGTCCTCGACGACGATGTCGTTGTATTTGTTCATATCAATCTCCGAGCGCTTGCGCACCTCACGCAACTTACTCTTACTCCACCGCTGCTGTATGCCGATGTGCTTGTCCATCTGGGCCTTGAAGATGCGGAACTCATCCATCTCAGCCTGACTCGTCATGCCGAGTCGGCGGTAACAGCGGGCGCGGCTGGCCAGACCCGTCCAGAAATTGGGGAACTGCTTGATGACCTCGCTGTAGTCGCGGATGGCCGCCCGCAGGTGACCGATGCGCTCGTTAAGCAAGGCGCGGTTGTAGATGGCCATGAAGTTGCGCGGCTCCATCTTCACCACGAAGTCGAAGTCCTCCACGGCGCGGTTGTCGTCGCCGAGCTGCACACGCAGCAGACCACGGTTGTAATGGGCAAGGAAATTGTTAGGCTCAAGGTCGATGGCCATATCATAGTCGGCCATGGCGCCACGCAGGTTGTTCACGTTGAGTCGGGCCAATGCACGGTTGACGTAGTTGTTGACCACCTTCGGCCGGAGGTGGATGACGCGGGTCAGACAGCTGTCAGCCGACTTCCACTGACGGCGGTTCAGTGCGATGTAGGATCGTGTGGTCCAGGCGTCGGCGTTATAGGGGTCGATATTGAGGCTCTGACTGAGCCAATTGTCGGCCTGTGTGGTGTCTTTCTTTTCCAAATAGATCTCGGCCTTGAGCGAGTAAGCCGTAGCAATCTGCGACCACCGCTTGATGATGGTATCGGCATCGAGGAGTGCCTGGTCGTAATCCTGCAGGTTGACGCGGCAGATGGCGCGGTTGAGCCAGAAGCTCGACACCGACGGGTTGAGTTTGATGGCGCGGTCGTAGTCGGTCACGGCGTCAGCGTATTTCTCCTGCCGGATGCGCGAGATGGCGCGCAGGTCGAAGATCTGCTCGATATAAGGGTTGAGGTTGATGGCTTTCGACGCGTCGTCCTCGGCGCCGACATAGTCATCGAGATAGAACTTGGCCACGGCGCGGTCATACCACGGCAGCCAGAGGTAAGGCTTCTGCGCCAGTGCCTTGTTGAAATACTGAATGGAAAGTACGTAGTCCTCATAGTGCAGGGCTACCTCTCCATTGGTAATCAGTCGGTTGACATTGTATTGTGCCTTTGCCGCAAGTGAACAAAGGAAGAAGAGACAAGACAAGAGAAGGAAACGTCCGTTCTCTCTGATGGTCGATAACAAAAATGATGAGCAACTGATGCTCACCTGACGGTTCTCTCTAATCTCTCTCTTCATCTTCTTATTGTTGTGTTGTTATCCTTTCCTCGTCAGTCCCTAAGTTCGTGGCCATGCCATATCAAGAGCTCATAAACTCATGAACTCATGAACTTAAAAACTCATAAACTCATAAACTCAACGTCTAATGGGTTTCGTGCGGTAAGCGGCCGAGAACTTTCCCTGCATCATGGCGCGCAACTTATTGCGTATCATCTGCTTGCGGAAGGGAGACAGGCGGTCGACATACATCGTACCCTCGAGGTGGTCAAACTCATGCTGCATGACGCGTGCCTCATAGCCTTCGACCCATTCGTCGTGGGGCTGGAGATTCTCGTCGAGATAGGTGACATGCACCCGCTTGGGGCGCACCACGTCCTCGCTCAGTCCGGGAATGGAGAGGCAACCCTCCTCCATGCTCACCTTACCGGCCTTCTCGTCGGCCTCCACCACATGGGCGTTGATGTAAGCGTGTCGGAATCCCGCATATTCGGGGTATTCATCCTTGAGGACGTCCAAGTCGATGACGACCACGCGGATGGACTTACCAATCTGCGGAGCGGCAAGACCCACACCCGACGAGGCGTCGAGCGTCTCAAACATATCGCTGATGAGCAGGTGCAATCCTGGATAATCGGTGGGGATGTCTTGGGCAACTTTTCTCAATACCGGCTGCCCATAAGTATAAATAGGTAATATCATTTCCTTGAGTTCATATAATCCTGCAGGATGATGGTGGCGCTCACCTCATCCACGAGGCCTTTGTTTTCCCGTCGTGTTTTCTTTTTCACACCGCCCACAATCATGGCGCGATGGGCCAGCACCGACGTGAAGCGCTCATCATAGTATTCGATGGGTACGTCAGGATGGGCGTTGTGCCAACGGTTGACGAAGTTCTCAACGCGTGCGAAATTCTCCGACGGCTGTCCGTTGGGTTGTGTCGGCTTGCCGATGACGATACGCTCGACATGCTCCCGCGCCACATAGTCGCTGACATAGTCGAACAATGTCTTTGTCTCTACCGTCGTCAAGCCGGTGGCAATGAGCTGCAGGGGGTCGGTCACTGCCAACCCCGTGCGCACCTTGCCATAATCAATGGATAAAATCCTTGCCACAGTCAGTGTGCGGCATTAGTTCTTAAAGAGCAGCCAAGCCTGGCCCTGCTTGTCGAACTTGCTACCACGGATGGCATTGCGGCTCTGCACGGCCTGCTCCTTGCTGTCGTAGGTGCCGGAGACCACACGGTAGAAGTTGACCTTGGCGTTATACACAATCTGTGCATCGTATCCGGCGTCCTTCAACATCTTCTGGAAACCTTCTGCATTGGCCCTGACGCCGAATGAGCCAGCCACAACGCTGTATTGCTTCAGGCCAGCGCCATCGATTAATGTTACATCTTCCTGACGTACAGGCGTATTATCGACATTAGTCACGGTGGCCTGGTCAGCCTGCTTGGTCACCAGCGGGGTGACAGTAGCCTGCTGTTCGGGCTGGGCGGTAGCCGTCTGAGCCTCTTCCTGAGCCTTGGCCTTCTCGTAGAACTTCTTGTAAGCACTTTCCTGGGATTTGCAACTTGTAAAGGCGAAGGCCACGATCATGGCTGCGCCTAATACCATAGATTTCTTCATGCTGCTATTCAAATTGTTTTTATAGTGTGTAATGTTTGTCGCTTTAAGGCACGACTGCCTATTTTGTGCGAAATTACGAAATTATCCACAAACAGCCTTTTAATGCTCGCATAAAGTTTGTTAAATCAGAGATATACACATTATTTAACAGAAAAAGTGAGCCAAGATGGCGCTTTATCGCTATATTTGCAATTACATAAGACAATCAACTTTTAATACTTACACAAATGAAAACATTTGGTTATATTGCTACATTCTTAGGCGGTGCCATCGCTGGCGCAGCCGTGGGTCTGCTTCTGGCCCCCGAGAAGGGAACCGACACCCGTTCGAAGATCTCTGACGCTGTTGACGATTTCTGCAAGAAACACGACATCAAACTCAACCGCAAGGACGCCGACGATCTCGTTGACGGCATCAAGGATGCTGTCGACACTGACATGGCGTAAAACCATGCCATCCACCCCGTGAGACTTTCGAGTCTGACGGGGCGGATTAAGAACCATTAGATTTCGTAACTGAAAAAGGAATGTTTTCAAACGACCAGAACAT
Organism: uncultured Prevotella sp.; assembly: GCA_900315835.1. Classification (GTDB taxonomy): domain Bacteria; phylum Bacteroidota; class Bacteroidia; order Bacteroidales; family Bacteroidaceae; genus Prevotella. The sequence continues at coordinate 6,685 of ONAR01000021.1, read as the reverse complement.
TGAAACCATCGGCCAGCTGATTGAGACGCTGAAGCACTATGCCCAGACGCAAGGCGAATACGTGAAGCTCACGGCCGTGGAGAAAACGGTGAGGCTGCTCACGGTCATCGCCATGACGGCCATTCTGAGCCTCCTGCTCGTCTTTATTCTCATCTTTCTGAGTTTCGCAGCGGCTGAGGCACTGGCTCCCCTTGTGGGGCAGGCTGTCGCCTATTGCATCGTGGCGGGCATCTACCTCGTCATTCTGCTATTGGTAGTCGCCTTCAGAAAGCAATGGATAGAGCGGCCCCTCGTCCGCTTCTTTGCAGAGATTTTGCTTAGTTAAACCAGCCTTCGTTCATCATGACAGATCAAGAATCATCCACCTCAACCGTTTACCAGTCGCTTGAAAGCATCCGACAGCGCAAGGCTGTCCTCCTGACCGATATTCATAAGGACGACCAAAAGATAGAAAAACTGTGGAACTCATTGTTCCACAAGCCCGACATGCTGAAGAAAGACGCCCCGACATCGCGGCGCCTGTCGAGCCTCTTCAATGCCGGAGCAGGTACGGTAGACGCCGCCCTACTCGTGTGGAAACTATACAGGAAGTTCCATAAATGAAAAGAGGGGAGGCCTCTCCCCAGCCCCCTCTCGAGGAGGGGGCTGGGGAGAGGCTTATAGTATATTCACCTCCGGTTTGAGGTCGAGGCCGAACGTCTCTTTCACATCATGCTGAATGGCATGCATGAGGTCGACCACCTCTTGTCCCGTAGCGCCGCCACGGTTGACCAAGATAAGCGCCTGTTTATCGTAGACCCCCGCCCGACCGAGCGAGCGGCCTTTCCAACCGCACTGGTCAATCATCCATCCGGCCGGAATCTTGTAAGCTGGCTGGCCTTTGGCATCATTGACCTCGAAATAGTGCAGGTCGGGGTGCGCGGCTTTCAACTGTTGGAAAGTCGCCGCGTCAACAATCGGATTCATGAAGAAGCTGCCGGCATTGCCCGTCACCTCAGGGTCAGGCAGTTTCTGACGGCGGATATCAATGATGATATCGCGCAGCTGGGCAGCCGTGAGCTTCGTCTCGTCAATGCCCAACTGCTCCAGTCGGCTGCGGATATTGCCGTAGTCGAGCTCGGGCTTGAACTGCCGCGACAGCCGATAGGTGACGTAGGTGATGAGATACTGGTCCTTCCACTCATGTTTGAAACGGCTCTGCCGATAGCTGTAGCCGCAGTCGCTGCCCTTGAACACCACGCGCCGCCCGGTGCTGATCTCAATGGCCTCCACCTCAGAGATGACATCCTTGACCTCGGCGCCGTAGGCTCCGATATTCTGCACGGCCGAAGCCCCGCACTCGCCGGGAATAAGGCTGAGGTTCTCCAAACCATAATAGCCGTGGCGGACAGCGTAGTCGACGACATCGTCAAACGTCGTACCCGCCCAGCACCGCAGGCTCGGCACATTGTCGTCGTAGCTCATGATGACCGACAGATCGAACCGGCGGGCAGGCGTGACCACCGTACCGTGGAAGTCGTCGGTCAGCAGCAGGTTGCTGCCACCACCCAACAGGAGATAGGGCTTATGGCTGTCGCGCAACTGCCGGGCTACCGCCACTGCATCGGCCTCACTCTCCCACTCCACAAAGACATCGCATTGCTGGTCGATGCCAAACGTGTTGTGGTGCAACAAAGAATAGTGTTCTGCTGTTTTCATCGCTATCAAATCCTAACTGTTAAACTTCACCAGCTTCCACTGCTTGCCGTAGCGGCGGAAAGACAATTCAATCTCAAGACCGTTGGCAATGCCACGGATAACGAAGATCTTCCGGTTCGACTCGGCATATTTCTGTCCGTAGATAATGTTGTAGATAACATTCTTCGGAATGAGTCCGGGCTTGAAGTCGGGCCACTGCTGCGGCATCATCACACCGTTGATATTCGAGAAGTCGTCGTTGGGGTCGGGTGCGGTGAATTGCACCTCGCTGGCCATGCTCGCCACCTGGAAGGCGGAGTCGCGTGAGAAGTGGTCGTAGAACCGCAGGAAGTCGGCATTTTTATTCTGATAGAGCGGCTTATAGTTCATGCTCGTCATCTTCCACTGTCCGTCGATGCGGTTGAAGAGGAATTGCTGCACGAGTTTCTTGCGGAAGAAGATCTTCTCGATGACCACGTGGTCGATAGTGGTGTCCTTGACCACCTCCATCTGCCGCATGTTGTCGAAGATGAGGGTATAGTATTGCTGGCGCATGAAGAAATGCTCCATCTTCCATTTGGTCTCAGGTATTTCCTTCTCCAGTTTGCCGTTGCGGTAGACCTTCAGCGGGAAGACGATACGTTTCCGCTGCAACTTACGGTTGGCCGCGAAGTTGAACACGAAGTCGTCGAACAACTCGTCTGCCGCCTTGGGCATGGGGGTGGCTTCTATGATGTCCTGCGTAGAGTCGGAGCCGGTAGTGTCTGCTATCAGCGAGTCCGCGGCCAGCGTATCCACCGGCTTGGGCTTCTTATCGGTGCAGCCTGTCGGCATCATTAGGATACATATTAGGAAGGCTGCCGCAGCAAAAAAGATTGACTTTCTCATAACACACAACTTATTGGCCGCAAAATTAAGCATTATTTTTCACATAGTTCTCATTTTATCCGATAAATGTTGTAACTTTGCAGACAGAATAAACGTTGATGCAACAAGCATGATATCAGACAAAATAGACGAACTTCTCAAGGAAGTTTCCACGCTGTCGGCCAAGAATGCCGAGGATGTGGAGCAGCTCAGACTGAAGTATCTGAGTAAGAAAGGTGAAATCAATGGCCTCATGGCCGAGTTCCGCAACGTGGCCAAAGATCAGAAGAAGACCATCGGCATTAAGCTGAATGAACTGAAGAAGGCCGCAACCGACAAGATCAACGAACTGCGCGAGAACGTTGCCACAGCCGACAATCAGGAAGAGAACATCGACCTCACGCGTACGGCCTACCCCATTGAGTTAGGCACGCGCCATCCGCTGACCATCGTGAAGAACGAGATTATCGAAATCTTCCAGCGCATGGGCTTCACTCTTTTCCATGGTCCAGAGATTGACGACGACAAGCACGTGTTCACGATGCTCAACTTCGCCGCCGACCACCCTGCCCGCGATATGCAGGACACCTTCTTCATCTCGCAGAACCCCAACGACGTCACCAAGAATGTGCTGCTCCGCTCCCACACCTCCGGCGATGAGGCCCACTACATGGAGACGCACGAGCCGCCCATCCGCATCATCTGCCCGGGCCGCGTTTATCGTAATGAGGCTATCTCGGCCCGCGCCCACTGCTTCTTCCATCAGGTTGAGGGGCTGTACGTGGATAAGGGCGTGAGCTTCACCGATCTGAAGCAGGTGCTGCTCACCTTCGCCCGCGAGATGTTCGGTCCCGACACCAAGATTCGTCTTCGTCCGAGCTACTTCCCCTTCACCGAGCCCAGCGCCGAGATGGATATCTCGTGCAATATCTGCGGCGGTAAGGGCTGTAACTTCTGTAAGCATACCGGCTGGGTGGAAATCCTCGGCTGCGGTATGGTTGACCCGCACGACCTCGCTGCCTGCGGCATCGACCCCGACGTCTATACGGGCTACGCCTTCGGCATGGGTGTGGAGCGCATCACCAACCTGAAGTATCGTGTTGACGACCTCCGCCTGTTCTCAGAGAACGACACCCGCTTCCTCGAGGAGTTCAAGAGCGCGTTCTAATTCTTAGCCTTCACGCCTTAATGACCGCCTCCCCCGGTAATACGCTTTATCAGGAGTCCCGACAGGTGGTTTTCATTATGCCCTTTGCCATTATCTCTTTTCAGACAGATATTGACAAAGGGCATAATGCGTATGAGGAACTTCACTACAAATAGAATCAACTAAAACTAAAACTAAGAATAAAACCATAAGCAAATGAATAACAGTTGGAAACTAACAATGATGGCTACGCTCTTCGTCGGCGTTGCAATGCTGCCGGCTACCGCTGCCGCCAGTCAGCCAACGCAGCACATGGTGGCCGGATTCTCAATCAGTAACAACACCACGGCGACAACGAAAAAAGACTCGGTGCCTCAAAGCGAGAAGAAGGATTCCCTCGCCGTCAAAGAGAAGAAAGATACGGCCAAGGCAAAGAAAGACTCACTACCCGCTAAGAAGCAGAACGACTACGACAAGCTCATTGCAAAAGGAGGCTCGGTGAACAACGGTCTCTTCACCGTGCGACACATCGACGGCAAATGGTATTTTGAGGTACCGCAGAAGGTCATCGGCCGTTTGATGTTGGCGGTGACTCGCTTCACGTCAGTGCCTCAAGGCTTCAGACTCTTGCCCGGTGAGGAAGCAGGCCACAGCGCCGTCTATTTAGAGCGCCACGATGACAAGACACTGCTTATGCGCGCCTATGCCAAGACACAAGTGGCCGACAGCACCAATACCATCGCCCAGCTGGTGAAGGAGTCAACGGTTGACCCCATTGTGGCAAAGTTCGACATCATCGGCAAGAACCCTGACAATGGCAATATGCTCATCGAGGTGGGAAAGTTCTTTTTGCAGGACAATAACGTCTTCGGACTCTCTTCCAATGACCGCAAGGCTGTCAATGTCTCCGGCCTGCAATCCGACCGCAGCTTCATCGATACCATGACGGTTTACCCCATCAATGTTGAGATTCGCACACTGCGCACTTATGGCACAATGGATTCCAGAATCCCTGCCGCTCAGACGGGCTTCGTCACCTTGGGCATGAACACCAGCATTGTGATGCTGCCCGAGCATCCTATGAAGCCACGCATCGCCGACGAGCGCGTCGGATATTTCGAAACCCGGCGGACACAATTCTCCGACAGCAAGCCCTCCAAAGGCTACGCTTTAGCCGACCGCTACCGTCTGGAGCCCAAGGACCCGAAGGCTTACGCTCAGGGCAAGCTCGTTGAACCGAAGAAGCAGATTGTTTATTACATCGACCCAGAAACGCCAAAGAAATGGGTGCCTTATCTCATAGCCGGCATCAACGACTGGAATAAAGCCTTTGAGGCTGCCGGTTTCAAAAACGCCATCGTCGCCAAGGAAGTCCCCGCTGGCAGCAATATCAGTCCCGACGACGCCCGTTACTGTTTCCTCAGGTATCTACCATCGGAGACGCAGAATGCCTACGGCCCTCACATCGTCGACCCCCGAAGCGGTGAGATTATCGAGGCTCATATCTGTTGGTACCACAATGTGATGCAACTCGTCAAGGACTGGTATATCACCCAGTGCGGACCGCTCGACAAGCGTGCACAGACGATGAACCTTCCCGACAAGCTCATGGGTGAGCTCATCCGCTTCGTCTCTTCTCACGAGGTAGGTCATACCCTGGGTCTGCGCCACAACATGATAGCCAGCAGCGCCACACCCGTGGAGAAACTGCGCGACAAGAAATGGGTGGAGGCCAATGGCCACACTGTGAGCATCATGGACTATGCCCGCTTCAACTACGTGGCTCAGCCCGAGGATGGCGTCACCGAGCGCGGACTCTTCCCCCGCATCAATGTCTACGACAAGTGGGCCATCAAATGGGGCTACCAGTACCGCCCGGAGTTCAAGGACCCGTGGAAGGAAGCCAAGCAGTTGCGCCATGAGGTGAGCGAGACCTTGAGCCGTGACCACAGGCTGGCTTACTGCGGCGATGAGGGCCGTGGACAGGACCCGCGCAGTCAGACCGAAAGTCTCGGCGACGACAACATGAAAGCCAGCGACTATGGCATCAAGAACCTTAAGCGGGTCATCGCAAACATCGAGAAGTGGACGGCTCAGCCTGACGGACAATACGACGATCTCAACGAACTCTATCGCTCCGTAGCCTCTCAGTTTGGCCGTTATTGTCAGCACGTGCAACGCAACATCGGAGGCATCTATACCAACAACATCCCTGGAATGCCTGTGACAGAGGTGGTTTCCCGCGACATCCAGAAAGAGGCCATTGACTGGATAGCCCGCAACGTATTCGAGGCTCCGCTGTGGCTCTACCCCGCTGACGTCTGCACGAAACTGAAGCTTGACGCTGACGGCGAGATGGTGAACCGTTCACGCAACCTCATTGGATATCTGCTCTCTGCCGACATGGTGGCCAACCAAGACAAGAGGAACCAAATAGCCACGAAGCCCTATCCTGTAAAGGAGTATATCGACGATGTCTTCCATGCCGTCTGGCAACCTTTAGGCAAGGGCGGCGACCGTCAGGACTATTTACGCCGCCAGTTGGAGCGCGCTTACGTCAGGACTCTGGGGCAGGGCATCAATCCCATTCAGGATAAAACCAAGCCCGTGACGAACTACAACGCCATCGACTCCGACGCACGTCTCTACCTTCTCCAAAACCTCTCCACCGTAGAGAACTTCTGCAAACAACAGCAGGCTGCTGAACCCAAGGAGAGCCTCAACGCCCTGCACTATGCCCAACTCCTGCACGACGTGGAGATGATTAAGAAGGAATATAATAAAGCGGAGTAAGTAGATTCAGCTAAAATGCTACCATACCCCGTTGCGAAGATTGCGGAGAGGGTGTGTCAAAACTGAAGAAGTTCAGAAGTTCAGAAGTCCGGAAGTTCAGTTAAATGCATAAGTACCTGATAATAAGGTATCATTATAGTAATGACGGGACTTCTGGACTTCCGGACTTCTGGACTTCTCTAATTCTGATACATCCTCTTG
>ONAR01000048.1 GCA_900315835.1 uncultured Prevotella sp. | reverse complement strand
AAGGGGAAGATGCAGAGCAGTCCGACCATGAGTTGCTTCTTCTGATAGAAGACCATGATGTTCTGCGTGTTCTCGGCCGAGTTGATGAAGCTGCCGCTGAGCATCTTGTGCGGGATGCGCTGGTAGTACTCTGCTCCCCAGCAGCCCTTACGTACGTCCACGGTCCAGGCCAGCGGGAGATAGTGGTGGCGGTGGATACCGATGATGTCGCTATTCTCCTTCTGCCACCTGTAGCCACTCTCTAACTGTATCGACAGCAGGTCGTTGCTGAAGGGTCGGAGGGTTAACGAACCCGTGAAGCCATAGTTGAGCAGGTAGTCGCAGTTCTCGTCCCGTCCCACGATGACGCGTTCGTTGCCCAGGGTCTGCCATTGGTAGTAGGTGCTGAAGTCGTCGTCAATCTTTCTGATATCAGCGGTCAGGTCCATGTTGAGCCAGGGCAGGTTGAGCGAGTAGGTGAGGCTGAGGTTCTTGTCGAGTGCGCTCTTCAGCCAGGGATTGCCCGAGTAGATGAGTCCGGGAATGGTCATCGTTCTGTTGTTGCTCAGACTGGAGATGTTGGGCGTGATGGTCGACATCTTGCCAAACAGTCGCAGGGCACCGTTCTTCACGTTGTAGGTGAGCAGGGCCTCGGGCGTGAAGTAGAGCTTGTGGTAGTGGGTGTCGTCGTTGCTCGTGTTGATATAGGTGGCCCCGAGGCTCAGGCGATAGCCTATCTTGTCGATGTTGCCGTTGAGCTGTGCGTAGGCGTAGTGCTTGTCGTCGGTGGCGTGGTACTTGTATTCTTCGTAGTTGGAGAGCAGGTTGCTGATGCGGTAGTCCGACTTCGCCAGCGTGGCTTTGTATCCGAGAGCGAGCTGCGTGCTGCCCCAGTCCTTGGTATAAGCGTTGAGCGTGATTTCGTGGCCTCCGGGCAGTTTGCGGTCGAAGTAGAGGTCGAGAGACGGCGAGAAGCTGTTCTGCCGCTGCCGCTTGTCCTGCGTGCCATTCTGCCACAATGGATTGCCCTGGGCATTGACCGTCATGCCACTGTTCCAAAACCATGTGAAGATGGTGGGTGTGAACTTTGCCTGGAAGTTGAGGCTGTCACCGCAGGTGAAGAGGTACTTCAGGTTGAAGTCGTGGTTGGCATAGCCGAAGTGGTAGGTGCCGCTGTAGTCATAGGTAGCTTGCTTGTCACCATTTTTGAAGGTGTAGACTTCTTGTTCGTCGCAGTCCGGTGCGTTGCGCAGCTCGAGTGAATAACTGATGGTGGCCGTGGTTGTATTTGATGTAGGCATTGGTGTTGTTGAATCCCTCCTTTGTGCCCTGCCAGCCATCGAATCCCGCAGCGTAGCCGTTCTCGGTGGCGCGGGTGTGGATGTCGAGCACGGTGCCGGCATCGGTATAACGGGCTGGCGGCACTACATAATAATCTACATTGCGGATGTCTTTGGGTCGTAAGGCTTTCAGGTCGTTGTCGTTGGCTTCAATGCCGTTGATGAGAATCTTCAGCGACTTGCCCGAGAGCGTGGCTATTTTACCGCTGAGGAGATCGAAACGCAGGCCTGGGAGCGTGGCGACAAGTTGCTGTCCTTGGCGTGCGGCTTTCATCTGCGCTTCGGAGAAGGTGTAGACATTGCGGTCTTCGCGCTCCACCTTGTGGCGGCCCTTCACGGTCACCGTCTTCAGTTGGTAGGCATCGGGGCGCATCGTCAGCACGCCGAGTTGCGCCGTGCTGACATGGCGTACCACGCGGCGGTATCCGATGCAGGTGAGGCTGACGAGCACGTCGGTGGGTCGGCAGGGGATGACGAAGTCGCCCGACGCCGTCGTCACGCCGCCGTTGATGAATGCCGAGTCACGCGGACTGAGCACGGCGACATTGACAAACTCCATGGGCCGGCCTTTCTCGTCGACGACGCGCCCTGTGAGCTTGCGGTCTTCCTTCTGTGTGCACTCCACGAAAATCATGTCGGGCAGCTGACGGCCTTTGTCGTCTTTCCCGCCGCTGACCACCTTCATGCCGATGGGGTAGAAGCCGATGAGCTGGCGGATAGCGTCGGGCACGCTCTGGCCGCGCACGTCAGTGGTGACCTTGAAGTCCTCAAGATCGTCGTAGGCGAAGTTGATGACGTAGCGGTGGGTCGTCGTGCTCAGATAGCGCAAGGCGTCGGACATAGAGGTACTGTGGAAAGAGTGGGAGATGGTCTGTGCGCTGAGCCTTGCAGCCATCAGGATGAGTACAGCAAGAAATAAGAACTTGTTTTTCATTAGTCGGTCCCTCCTGCTGCTTCTAAGACGATGACATCTCCGTCGAGCGTGACATGGATGTGGGCGAACTGATTCAGTTGCTCCACCACCTGCTGTGCATCATACTGCTTGTTCCAATTGAAATAGAGGCGTATGCGTGCAGCCTCGTCGCTGCGCACTTCTGCCTTCAGCCCATAGTAGGCTGCCATCTCGTTGAGGATATTCCCTACGGGAGCATTGACAAACTGCTTCACGCCGTGTGCCGTTTGGGGCTGGCTTTTGATGGTGTCGTGGGTGGCCGTAATGGGCTTAGTCTGAGCAGCAGATTTTGCCGACTTTGCTACCATTTCTTTCCGTGCTGTGTGGCGGTGGTGCCTGACAAGGACGACGGTGGCAAAGGCCAGTCCCGATACGAAAACGAGTCCGATAAACACGGCGGCTACCTGCTGCCACAGCGTGAGGTGACGGTTTGCGGGCATATAGCGTTGCTGGAAATGCTGTAGCGCTGCTTCCGTCTCAGTATTGTCAGGGCGCTGGCTCGCCGTATGAGCGTCGTGGAGCGCAGCAGCGGTGTCACACATCAGCCGGTAGTATTCCCGGCAGTCTTTGTCGGCCAGCACGTCCTGCCATTCCTCTTGAGAATAGCGGTCGGGCCGGTCCATCATCTGGATGAGTCGTTCAATCTTGTCCATATTCCTTTTTTGTTAGTTTCTCTTTGAGTGAGTCCAGGGCTTTGCGGATGCGCTTGTAGACGGCAGTCTCGCTGATACCCTCCTTCTTGGCAATCTCGGCGTAGGAGAGTTGTTGGGCATAGCGCTGAGTGAGGACGTGGCGGCTGGTGTCGTCGAGCTCTGTGTCAAGAATGCGTCTCACGTTGAGCGTGCGATCCTCTATGTCGTCGGCACTGTCGGAAATCTGGCTGTCGAGGAGGTAGAGGCCTTGGAGACGTTCTTGGATGGTGCGGTTGCGCAGCAGGTTGAGGCAGTGGTTGCGCAAGGCTGTCAGCAGATAGGTGCGTGCTGTGGAGCCCGTCGGAAGGATGTCCTTGCTCATAAGGTTGGCAAAGACTTCCGATACGGCATCCTCGCTCTCCGCGTCGTCGTGGAGTAGCAGGTACGATGGTCTCGTTGTTCTTCATACACTATATATACACTTTGGCTGTGAGAAACCTAACCTGAAAAGGAGAAAAAAATAAAGACAGGGCAAAGTGGCCACTACACTAATACCCGTGGTGGCGGACGGTATTCGCATTATTGCGGACGGTGGCGTTATACCCATCCGGCATGCGGCGCGTATTGTCTGAATGCCGTACACAGTGTAGTGGCCGGCCTAGTGCCGGCCACCAGCTGCCGGTGGTGATTTTCCCCATTCAACGCGCATCGCACGTCACTTTGATGGTGGACGGTATTTGCATACCTGTGGACGGTGGCCGGCACCAGGCCGGCCACTACACTAATACCCGTGATGGCGGACGGTATTCGCATACCTGCGGACGGTGGCGTTTCCCCGTCCGGCATGCGGCGCGCATTGTCTGAATGTAAAACACTTCTTTCGGGAGGGGACAAAAAAAGAGCTGCGAAAAACGTAGCTCTCATTTCTTAACGCGCTTCAGGATGGGCTTGAACCAACGACCCCCTGATTAACAGTCAGGTGCTCTAACCAACTGAGCTACTGAAGCAGTGCGTCTTTGCTGAATTGCGGTTGCAAAGGTAGGAATATTTCTGGAACCTACCAAACATTTTCCGTTTTTTTTCAATATTTTCTTTAACCTTGCCACCGAATGGAGGCTGAAGACTACTTTTTCCGTTCCCAAAGCAGGTTTCTCGATTATTTTGTGTAAGTTTGCACGTTATATTATAACAATAAGCAATGAAGAAGATTTTGATGGCTGCGCTCTCTCTGCTCACGGGCCTCACCGCCCCTGCCCAGCAGGCCTCGACGCAGGACGACCATTACTTTAAGGTAGCGAAGAACCTCGAGGTGTTCAACACCATTTACAAGAACCTCGACATGCTCTACGTCGATACGCTCGACGCCGACGAGACGGTGGGCTACGGCATCAGCGCCATGCTGAAGAGCCTCGACCCCTATACGGAGTACTACCCCGAGAACAAGAGCGGCGACGTGAAGATGATGCTCACGGGCAAATATGCCGGCATAGGCTCGCTGATACGCTACAACTACAAGCTGGGCCGTGTCTGCATTGACGAGCCGTATGAGCACCAGCCTGCCGCGGAGGCGGGCCTGAGGAAGGGCGACATCATACTGAGCATCGACGGCGAGGACATGACGAGGAAAGACAACGCCTACGTCAGCGAGCACCTGCGCGGCGACGCCGGCAGCACCTTCGAGTTGCGCATCCACCGGCCATCTACCAACAAGGACATGCGTTTCAAGATTACACGCAGGGCTATTCAACTGCCCGCAGTGCCCTATTATGGCGTGCAGAAGAACGGCTTTGGCTACCTCAACCTCAACTCGTTTACCGAGGGCTGCGGCAAGACGGTGCGCAACGCCATCATTGAAATGAAGCAGAAAGGCATGAAAGGCCTTGTATTCGACCTGCGCGGCAATGGCGGTGGATCGGAACCGGAGGCCGTCAACATCGTCAACTGCTTCGTGCCTAAGGGCAAGCTCGTCGTGAGCAACCGCGGTAAGCTGAAGCGCGTCAACCACGACTATCTCACGCAGGTGGAGCCCGTCGATACCGTGATGCCTATCGTGGTGCTGGTCAACAATAACTCAGCCTCGGCTTCCGAGATTACGAGCGGATCGCTGCAGGACTTCGACCGCGCCGTCATCATGGGTACGAAGACCTACGGAAAGGGCCTCGTGCAAACGGTCATCGACCTGCCTTACAACGGGCAGATGAAGCTCACGACCAACAAATACTACATCCCGTCGGGGCGTTGCATTCAGAAAATCAATTATAAGCACAACAACGGCGGCAGCACGGAGCTGGTGGCCGACTCACTCACCCACACGTTCTACACGGCCCACGGCCGTAAGGTAAAGGACGGCGGCGGCATTGAGCCCGACATCACCATACAGCCCGACTCACTGCCCAACATCACCTACTATCTTGTTGGCGTTCGCGACAGCGACGAGCTCGTCAACACGTTCGAAGAGCAGTATATCGCTGCTCACCCCACCATCGCTCCAGCATCGGAGTTTAAGCTCACCGACGCCGACTACGAGCAGTTCAAGCAGATGGTGCTGAAGAGCCGCTTCAAATACGACGCACTGAGCGACAAGTCACTCGACGACTTGGAGAAGATGGCGAAGTTTGAAGGTTATTACGACGATGCCAAGCCCGAGTTTGAGGCACTGCGCAAGAAGTTGCAGCCCAATCTGGCCAAGGACCTTGACTTCAACAAGAAGAGCATCATCCGTATGCTGCAGCAAGACATCGTGACCAACTACTATTACCAGCGCGGTGCAATTGAAAACTCGCTTGCCGACGACAATCAGGTGCAGGAGGCATTCAAACTCCTCGGCGACCAGGAGCGCTACAAGCAAATTCTACAGCCCACAAAGTAAAATAGAATATCTCTACACTGGTCAACGCGGCTTGCTTCTCTGAAGCGGCCGCGTTGTCGTTTATCATACACAGTGCTTGAAGCCGTTATAAATGAGCTGCAGCGTGATGTTTCATTCAAACGGCATAGGGGGCTGCGACAAATCATTGGATTGTCGCAGCCCCCTATTGTAGAGAGAGGTAACCTGCACGGAAAGGATGTCAATCGAACCGGAGACAGGTTATCAATTATTGTTCGAATTAATCGATGTCATTGTTGTTGTCGAGCTCGTTGGAGAAGTCAGCGGGCTGCTGCTCGCTGTCGTGGTTCTCGTAGCGGCGGGGACGGTGGTCGTTGCGCGGCTGACCGTTGTGGTCGCCCTCACGACGGGGACGGCGGTCGCCACGGGGCTGACCGTTGCGGTCACCCTCACGACGGGGACGACGCGGACGCTCCTGATAGCCCTCTGGCTTCTCGAGCAGCACACGGTGAGAAAGCTTGTACTTACCCGTCTTAGGATCAATCTCAAGCAACTTCACCTTGATGTGGTCGCCTTCCTTGATACCAGCCTCCTCGACAGTCTCGAGGCGCTTCCACTCAATCTCAGAGATGTGGAGCAGACCTTCCTTACCCGGCAGAATCTCGACGAAGCAGCCGTAAGGCATGATGCTCTTCACCACACCGTCGTACACCTCACCCACCTCGGGCAGGGCGACGATGCCCTTGATCTTGGCGATGGCAGCGTCGATGCTCTCCTTGTTAGGAGCCGACACCTGCACATGACCCACACCGTCGGCCTCGTCGATGGTGATGGTAGCACCAGTGTCTTCCTGCATCTGCTGGATAATCTTTCCGCCCGGGCCAATGACGGCACCGATGAATTCCTTGGGGATGTCGAAAGCCTCGATGCGGGGCACCTGCGGCTTCAGCTCCTTGCGCGGCTCGCTGATGGTCTTCATCATCTCGCCCATGATATGCTCACGGCCAGCCTTGGCCTGCATGAGGGCCTTCTCAATGATGTCGAACGACAGACCGTCGCACTTGATATCCATCTGAGTGGCTGTCAGACCATCCTTCGTACCGGTGGTCTTGAAGTCCATATCGCCCAGGTGGTCCTCGTCGCCGAGGATATCAGAAAGAATAGCATACTTGTCCTCGCCGGGGTTCTTGATCAGACCCATAGCGATACCAGCCACCGGCTTCTTGATAGGTACACCGGCATCCATCAGAGCGAGCGTACCGCCGCAGACCGAAGCCATTGACGACGAACCGTTGCTCTCGAGGATATCGCTCACCACACGCACGGTGTAGGGATAGTCGGCAGGAATCTGACCCTTCAGGGCGCGCCATGCCAGATGGCCGTGGCCAATCTCACGACGGCCGGGGCCGCGCTGCGACTTAGCCTCACCCGTAGAGAACGGCGGGAAGTTGTAGTGGAGCAGGAACTTCTGATAGCCGCGGGTCACCACACCGTCGTTGAGCTTCTCATCGAGCTTGGTGCCGAGGGTAACAGTAGCCAGCGACATGGTCTCACCGCGCTGGAAGATAGCCGATCCGTGGGGCATGGGCAGCGGGCTGACCTCGCACCAGATAGGACGGATCTCATCGGTCTTACGGCCATCCATACGCAGGCCCTCGTCGAGGACGCAGCGGCGCATGGCATCGCGCAGCACGTCGCCCCAGTAGCGGGTAGCCTCAGCGTGCTTCTCCTCGAGGTCCTCCTCGGAGAGGTCGGTGTGAGCAGCGTCGTACTTCTCGAGGAAGTCGGCCAGCGTCTGGTCGAAGGCGTCGTTGCGCTCCTGCTTCGGCAGGGTCTTGTGGATGATATCGTAAGCGGGCTGATAGAGCTCGTCGTGGATTTGCTTGCGCAGATCCTCGTCGTTGATTTCGTCGTTGTATTCACGCTTCTTGTCGGTACCGAGCTCCTTGGCGAGCTCATCCTGCAGGTCGCACATGGGCTTGATAGCCTCCTGGGCAGCCTTGAGGGCGCCGATAAGGTCTTGTTCCGACACCTCGCTCATCTCGCCTTCCACCATCATCAGGTTGTCTTTGGTGCAACCCACCATGATGTCGAGGTCGGCGTCTTTCATCTGCTCAAATGTCGGGTCAATGACGTACTCGCCATTGATGCGTGCCACACGGCACTCAGAGATGGTGTGCTCAAAAGGAATGGTAGAGCAAGCCATGGCGGCAGAGGCTGCAAAGCCTGCCAGTGCGTCGGGCTGGTCCTTTCCATCACTTGAAAGCAACCAGATTTGCACGAATACCTCACAGTGGTAATCGGAGGGGAACAGTGGGCGAAGAGCGCGGTCAACAAGGCGCGAAATCAGAATCTCTTCGTCCGTGGCCTTACCTTCACGTTTGGTAAAGCCGCCTGGGAAACGGCCGGTAGCATAATACTTTTCCCTGTAATCAACAGTCACCGGCATGAAGTCGGTGCCCGGAACGGCCTCTTTGGCTGCCGTTACTGTGGCAAGCAGTACGGTATTGTTCATTCGGAGAACAACAGCGCCGTCGGCCTGCTTGGCAACCTTTCCTGTTTCAATTGAGATGGTACGGCCATCTGGCAATTGAACGGTCTTTGTAATAACGTTCATCGAAAATTAAAAATACTTATTGTTTTGACTAACATCTGATAATATAACGTTGCAAAGGTACCTAATATAAAGTAGATAAAAGCAAGAAAGTCCATTATTTTTTGATTTTTTGGCGTTTATCCGAAAATTCTGCGTACATTTGCAATCGTCAAGACGATTATAAGAACACAGTATGAAGATAAATCACTTATTCTCAATGCTGGCCATCGCGTTGGCCGCATTGTGTATCACCTCTTGTTCCGACGAGAAGTTCCATGTGTCGGGCACCATCAGCAACGCGCAGGACTCACTGCTTTATTTTGAGAACATGAGCCTTAACGGCCCCGTCACCGTCGATTCGGTGAAGCTTGGCAAGGACGGCTCATTCAGCTTCGACGGCGACGCACCCAAGAATCCGGAGTTCTACCGCCTCCGCATCGACCGGCAGATTATCAACGTGGCCATCGACTCGACTGAGAACATCACCGTCAAGGCCACCTATCCGCAGATGTCGGCACAGTACGACATCGAGGGTTCCGAGGAATGTCTGAAGATTAAGGAACTGGCGCAGATGCAGCTCAACCTGCAGGCTACCGTCAATGCCATCCAGCAAGACCCAAGGCTCAACTACGACCAGGTCGACACCGCCATCCAGACGGCACTGAAATCATACAAGGATAAGGTAAAGCTCAACTATATCTTCAAGGCGCCGATGAAGGCCTATGCCTACTTTGCCCTTTTCCAGACCATCGTGGTTGGCAATCAGGTAGGCCTCATCTTCAACCCTCATGCCAGCAAGGAGGATGTTCAGGCTTATGCCGCTGTGGCCACGAGTTGGGATACTTATTATCCTGGTTCTGAGCGCGGAAAGAACCTCCACAACATCGCTATCGCAGGCATGAAAGACCTGCGCATCGTCGAGGCCCAGCAGGCGCAGACCATTCCAGCCGATAAGGTCAATACGGCCGGCGTGCTTGAGATTGCGCTGCCCGACAACAAGGGTGTCACCCGCAAGCTGACGAGCCTCAAGGGCAAGGTGGTGCTGCTCGACTTCCACATCTTCGCCTCCGAGGGCAGCACTGCCCGCATCATGAAACTGCGTGAGCTTTACAACAAATACCATGCGCAGGGTCTGGAAATCTATCAAGTGAGCCTCGACCCCGACGAGCATTTCTGGAAAGAAAGCGTGGCTGCACTGCCTTGGGTCTGCGTACACGACGAGGATGGCACCGACTCGCAATACGCCGCCATGTACAACGTGCAGAGCGTACCCACCTTCTTCCTCATCGACCGCAACAACACGCTGCAGAAGCGCGATGCGCAGATCAAGGACCTCGACGCCGAAATCAAGGCCCTGCTGTAAACCCCATCAAGGCCTTGCTGAACACTCAACAAGGCCTTATCTTTTTATAAATCCATTACCATGCATCCTTTAGAGAAATTCAACTTTTGCCCCGTATGCGGCAGTAAGCATTTCGAAGTCAACGACGAGAGCAGCAAGCGTTGCACCAATTGTGGCTTCGTGTATTACCTGAACCCCAGCGCTGCCACGGCCGCCCTTATTCTGAACGAGAACAATGAGTTGCTGGTGCTCACCCGCAAGCGCGAGCCGGCCAAAGGCACGCTCGACCTGCCCGGCGGTTTCTGCGTCATCGGGGAGTCGGGCGAGGAAGGTGTGCGCCGGGAGGTGAAAGAGGAGACGGGCCTCGATGTCGTCGAGACGCGCTATCTCTTCAGCTGTCCCAACACCTATCTTTATTCGGGCTTCAACGTGCGCACGCTCGATTTGTTCTACCTCTGCAAGGTCAAGGACTGCAGCCATGTCGAGCCCCACGACGACGCCCAGGCCTACCACTGGCTGCCATTGAGCGAGATCCATACCGAGCAGTTCGGCATGCGTTCCATCCGTCAGGCCCTCACCGTGTTTCTGCAGGGAAGGGGAAAATAACGCAATCAGATAATTTTCTGCCAACTTTATTCGTCTTTCTGCCCTATCCTATCGTTATTTTTTATATCTTTGCCCGTAATAAAACCACAAGCGGGGCAGATATGGAACAACTATTGCACTATTGCTGGAAGCACAAGCTCTTTCCTTTGGAAGGACTGCAGACCACCGACGGCCAGCCCGTTGAGGTGATTGACCCCGGTTTGCACAACCTCAACGCCGGGCCCGACTTCTTCAACGCCAAGGTGAAGATTGACGGTACGCTGTGGGTAGGCAACGTCGAGATCCACGACAAGTCGAGCGACTGGTTTGCCCATGGCCATGAGAAAGACCCGCACTACAACAACACCATCCTCCACGTCGCAGGCCTCATCGACTGCAACGTGCGCACGCAGAGCGGCATCACGCCGCCGCAGGTGCAACTGAGCGTGCCCGATCAGGTGCGCCGCAACTACGATGACCTCATTAAGACCGACACCTACCCGCCTTGCTACAAGATTATTCCCTCGCTGTCGCGCCTCACCGTCCACTCATGGATGAGCGCTCTCGAAGCCGAGCGGCTGGAGCGCAAGACCAAGGACATACGCTGGCGCGCTGAGCACTGCGACGGGTCGTGGGAGAGCGCTTACTTCGTCACCATGGCGCGTAACTATGGCTTCGGCATCAACAGCGAACCCATGGAGCAGTGGGCATTCGCCATGCCGCTCACGGTGGTGGCCCATCACCGCGACGACCTCTTCCAGATTGAGGCCCTGTTCATGGGGCAGGCCGGACTGCTCAATCCCGAGTCCATCCCCGAACGACATCGCGATGCGGCAATCGCCGACGACTATTTCCAGAAGATGCGCCGCGAATACCAGTTCCTCGCCCATAAATACAGCCTCTCGCCCATCGACCACCGGCTGTGGCGCTTCCTGCGACTCCGGCCACAGAACTTTCCGCATATCCGCATCTCGCAGTTGGCCAACCTCTATTTCCAAAACAAGACCGACCTGAGCCGACTGGCTGAGGCCGAGACGCTGGACGCAGCCAAGGAGATGCTCGCCACGCAGGTGACGCCCTACTGGCAGACCCACTACGCCTTCGGCTGCGAGAGCGCGAGAAACGGGAAGCATCTCTCGACAGCGTCCATCAACCTGCTGCTCATCAACACCGTGGTGCCGATGCTCTTCGCCTACGGCCGCCACCGGCAGGACGAGAGGCTCTGCGACCGCTCGTTCGACTTCCTCGAAAGCCTGCGCGCCGAGGACAACGCCATCGTGCGCACATGGCGCGAGGTGGGCCTCACCGTCGACAACGCGGGCGACAGCCAGGCGCTCATCCAGCTCAAGAAAGTCTATTGCGACCGGCGCGACTGCCTGCGCTGCCGCATCGGTTACGAATATCTCAAGTCAAGAAAATGAAAGAATACAGGTTTCAGACGCGCATGGAAGTGCGCGACTACGAGTGCGACATCGAGGGCATTGTCAACAATGCCAACTACCTGCACTACACCGAGCATACGCGCCACCGCTTTCTGCGCAGCATCGGCGTGAGTTTCTCCGCGCTCCACGAGAAGGGTGTCGATGCCGTCGTGGCCCGCATGACGCTCAAGTTCAAGGTGCCTCTGCGCTGCGACGACGAGATGGTGTCGTGCCTCAACCTGCATAAGGAAGGACTGCGCTACGTCTTCGAGCACGACATCTACCGCGCCAGCGACATGAAGCTGTCGTTTCATGCCGACGTCGACCTGGTGACACTCATTAACGGCAAGCTCGGCGTGAGTGAGGACTACGACAAAGCTTTGGGCTTCTATGCAAAATAATCAGGAACTCATCAATATACTCGCCCTGACGCGGCTGAGCTACTACCATCTCAATACGATGGTGGACCTGTACCGTCGCATGGGGTCGGCCACAGCCATCGTGGAGCAGCGCGATGACCTCAGCCGACAGTTTCCCAACCTGCCCCACCGCCTCATCGACGACTTGAGCAACCTCGATCCGATGCGACAGCGCGCCGAGGAGGAGCTGGCTTACGACGAGGTGCACGACGTGAAGGTGTTCTGCCTTGGCGACGACGACTATCCGCAGCGGCTCAAGGATTGCCCCGACGCACCGCTTACGCTGTTCTACAAGGGTACGGCCGACCTCAACGCGCGCCACATCATCAACATCGTGGGCACGCGCCACTGCACGCGTTATGGCGAGGATGTCATCCGCCATTTCGTCAGCGACCTTCACCGGCTGTGCCCCGACGTATTGATTATCAGCGGACTGGCCTATGGCGTCGATGTGCAGGCTCACCGCAACGCCTTGGCGCAGGGCATGCAGACCGTGGCGGTGCTGGCCCACGGCCTCGACAACCTCTATCCACCTGCCCATCGCGATACGGCCAATACCATGCTCAAGCAGGGCGGTCTGGTAACGGAATACATGACGCATACCAAACCCGATAAGCTCAACTTCGTCAGGCGCAACCGCATCACGGCGGGCCTCTGCGACGCTACGGTGCTGGTGGAAAGCGCGAAGCGCGGCGGCGGCCTCATCACCTGCCGCATCGCGCGCGAATACCATCGCGACGTCTTCGCCTTCCCCGGTCCGGTCAATGCGCCTTACAGCGAGGGCTGCAACAACCTCATCCGCGACTGCGGTGCCGGCCTCATCACGTCGGCCGAGGACTTGGTCAACGCCTTGGGCTGGCAGGATGAGACGCTGTTGGAGAAGGCGCGGCAGGAGGGCATCGCCCGCGACCTCTTCCCCAATTTGTCGCCCGACGAGCAGCGCATCGTCGACCTGCTGCGACAAAACAATGACTTGCGGCAGGACATCATCGCCACGCGCACCGGGCTGCCCATGGGCAACGTCATCGCTCTGCTCTTTCAGCTCGAGATGAAGGGCGTGGTGAAGGCCTACGCCGGAGGCACGTACCACCTCCTGGCTTAGCATAGCTTTAGCTTCTATAATATCTATTGCTTCTATAGCATCTATCGTTTCTATAGCTTCTATCATTTCTATAGTATCTATAGTTTCTATAATAAAAGTACCTCTTCGTAATCCTTTGTACCTTAGCTTCTTAACCCCAGTTATTGATAATCTCTATCGCCCTATAGAAACCATCTGTTGCGGCTATGCAGAGAATCAACTACCTTTGCATCAGAAAAAAGAAAACAGAGTATTAACGATTAAAACAAAAAGATTATGAAGACTACAGAAATCACCGGACTGAACGCACAGAACACCGTAGGAGTTGTTAACACACTGCAGCTGTTGCTCGCTGACTTCCAAGTTCACTATACCAACCTCCGCCACCTCCACTGGTTCGTCAAGGGCCACAGCTTCTTCATCATGCACGAGAAGTACGAGGAGCTTTACAACGATGCAGCCGAGAAGGTTGACGAGGTGGCAGAGCGCATCCTCCAGCTCGACGGCGCCCCCGAGAGCCGCTTCTCAGTCTATCTGAAGACCGCTCAGGTCGCTGAGCTCACCGGCGTAAGCAACGGTTGCGAGGCCATCGGCTACGTACTCGATACGCTCCGCACCCTGATTGCCGACGAGCGTCTGGTCCTGAAGCAGGCCGCTGAAATAGGCGACGAGGTCACCGTAGCACTGATGAGCGACTACCTCAAGGAGCAAGAGAAGACCGCTTGGATGCTCACCGCCTTCAGCGCCAACTGCGAGAGAAAATAAGACATAGTAAGCCATAGTAAACCACTAAACAATCATCCATAAACTAAGACACGACTCCGGCGGACGCAACGCGATGTTGCGCCCGCCTTTTTTTATAAGTACCATTTGCGGTGCTGCGGTGCCAGTTTTATAGTTTTGCGTCGCCAGTTTTGCGTTGCCGCGTCACCAGTTTTATGGTTTTGCGTCGCCAGTTTTGCGTTGCTGCGTTGTGTGCCGCGCCTTTTTAAGGCGCGGAAAGCCAAAAACTTCCGCCATCGCTTTGCCGTTCCATATATTTTGCCGATATTTGCAATCATCATCCATCAACCTAAAGCTATGGCCGCATTCAAGACACTCAGGGAACTGATCAGAGGATTGCAGACGGGCGACAAGTTGCTTGTGGATATGTTCAACAAGCGCAAGACCGTCGCCATCCGTTACGACGACGCTGTCGACACCCTCGACGGCGACGAGAACAAGCTGCGCTTCCTCATCAGCCACGGCGTCATCGAGCAGGTGGGCAACACCCTGGAGCTGGACGACAACTACCTCCACTTCTTCGAGAACGTGCTCGAGGTCAACGAAGACATCAACGTCGAGTCGGTGAGGCAGTATATCGGCCGACTGCGGTTGAGCATCGACTCCTATCTCGCCGCCGACTCCGACCAGCGCCGTCGCCAGTTTCTCCACGACATCCGCCATACGCTGCGCAGCATTGACCAGACCACACGCCGCAACATCATCGACCTGAAGCGCAATGTGGAGAACACCTATAAGCAGGAGCCCAACTACAAGCTGAAGAAGATACGCCTCGCCGACTTCGACCGCAAAAGCCGCGACATCGGCGAGCTCATCAAGCAGACCGAGCAACTGCTCGACCAGCAGACGGTATTCTTCCGCACAGCCATGGATGCCACGTTGCAGCAGACCGTCAACGAGGTGAAGCTGGGATTAGGCGAGTCGGCCCACGCCCTCATCGACATCCAAAAGCAGATTATCGACTACCTCAACCGCATCGAATACCAGAATCGCATCGTCAGGAAGGTGCGGGCGCTGAAATATCTCAAGGACCAGTTTATGATTGAGGGCAGCACCAACATCAAGGGCGTGCTCGAAGCGTCCAATCCCGTCTGGATGGAGCCGGCACCACGCTACTCCACGAAGGTGTCGGTCAGCTATCTGCAAAACAGCAATGAGGCCCTGGATATCTTAGCCAAGGTCCGCCAGCAACTCACCCACAAGGCCATCGTACGGCAGCGTCTCAGCGGCCAGATCGACAGCAAATACCTCACGCCGCAGCAGGAGACGATGCGCGTCTTCAACCATCAGGAGCTCTTCGATGCGTTCAAGGCGCAGGGCGACGACCTCTTCTCCTTTGTACTGCACTACAACTTCCACACCGACACCGACCTCGAGGATCGCCTCGTGCTTTACCTGCAACTGGCCTCGCAGTATCCCGACCAACTGCGCTTCACCGATGAGCGCCGCACCTTCCATCAGTTTGAATATCCCATCATCCTACCGCTATGAAATATACCAGCGAAGTGTTTCAGCGGCTCTCACACGGACAGTTTATCTCAGCCAACAGCATCATGTCTGAGACGAGAGCCATCTACAACGACATCGAGGACAACGAGAAGGAATACGCCGACTATTTCTCGCAAATCGACTTCCAGCTCGAGAGCGGCGACGGCTACTATTATTTCGCCCGCAACGAGCAGAAGGTCGTCATCGAGAACAAGCTGCGCACGTTCCTCGTATGGATCGACTACCTCGACTTCCTCACCAGCTGCGACTCCACCTTCGGCGCCGGCACGCAGTTCACCCTGGCTCAGATGGAGGTGCGTGTGGGCAGCGACGTAGAGTTGAAAGACAAGCTCGCGAATATCTTTGAAGAGAAGACGTCCACCCACGACAAGCTCTACGCCCTGGCCACGACGATGACCAATCAGGGCTTTGCCGAGCTCGTCAGTGAGGAGGAGGGCATGTACCAGGTGACCAACGCGTTCCGCTACATCACGCATATTATTGACTGCATCAACATTGACGAGGAGGTGAAAGATGAGATACCTGCATAAGATAGTGCTAATCAATAGCGCACATATCCGCTATGCCGAGGTGATGCTCGACGGCAACGTCCACTTCATCGGCACCCAGGGCGTGGGCAAGAGCACCCTGCTCCGCGCCATCCTCTTCTTCTACAACGCCGACAAGATGAAGCTCGGCATACAGAAGGAGCAGAAAGGCTTCGACGATTTCTATCTGCCTTCTATCGACAGCTACATCGTCTACGAGGTAGTGCGCGAGAACGGCAAGTTCT
Organism: uncultured Prevotella sp.; assembly: GCA_900315835.1. GTDB lineage: Bacteria > Bacteroidota > Bacteroidia > Bacteroidales > Bacteroidaceae > Prevotella. Next base: position 4,731 of record ONAR01000048.1, on the reverse strand, counting down.
GCGTCGTGGTATTCCGCAATCAGGGCCGCGCCGTTTTTCGCTTCATCGACTGCGCCTACGACCGCCGGTTCTTCATCGACGACACTAACCACGTCTACTATGAATGGAGCAAGATACGGCAGCAGGTAGGCAAGCATTTCATCAGCAACATCATACGCTACTACGACGCCTATCGCGACATCATCTACGGCAACCGGCAGGAGACCGACAATGAGTTGCACCGCTTCTCCATCATGGAAAGCAACAAATACCAGAACGTGCCGCGCACCATCCAGAACATCTTCCTCAACCAGAGCCTCGAAAGCCGCGTCATCAAGGACATCATCATCAATTCGCTCGACTTCAGCGACTACAGCATCGACCTCGACTTCTACCGCGACAAGGTAAAAGACTTCAAACAGCAGTACGATGACATCTGGAAGTGGTACAGCAAGGATAAGAACGGAAGGGTGAAGGTGCGGGACGACGCCGACCGCGTCAACCAGTCGTTCAAGCGCTACCGCGGTGCGAGCAGCATGGTCGACGAGCTGTCGGGGGCTTTACGCTACGCCCTCAACCGCGACGAGCAGCTGTTGCCCCTGAAGAAAGACGAGCGCACGACGCTGCAGGCCAATCTCGAGCGGCAACTACGGCTCAAGAAAGAGGAAGAGGGGAAGTTCAACACTGAGCGCGACGCCCTAAATGGGAAGCTGGCGGTGGTCAAGAGCAAGCTCGACGCCATCAAGGCCAAGCGGCAGCATTACGCCGACATCCACATCGACCGCATCGTCAGCAGCATAGCCGACGAGCCGCGCGTCGTCTCGCAGCGACAAAGCTTGGAAAAGCAAATCAATATCATCACCGACAAGAACCACTCAGTCAAGGAGAAATACGACGAACTGCGGCGGCAGGAGAACCAGCGCCTCGCCGAGGGCCTCAACCAGGCCGACGCGGCGAAGAACCATATTAAAGAGGAGGAAAACCGGCAGATAGCCGATGAGCTGCAGTGCGATAAGCAGTTGCGCGATGAGCGGGCAGCACTCTACAGCCAGCAGCGCCGGCAGGTGCAGGAGAAACTCGACGTAGCCAACAACGACCGGAATGAGGCGAGACTGCAGGAGCTGAAGGTGCGCCAGATGAATCCTTACCAAAAGGAGCGCGAGGAGCAGGAGCGCAAGCTCACCGAACTAAGCCAGTTGGAGGCGAAGCTGAAGCTTGACGTGCAACGCATCTCCGGCCAGATGGCGCAGTTGCAGGCGAAGGCCCGGCAGGAGCGAAGCGAACGGGAAAGCCAATATCAACTGCAATGCAAGGAGCTGCAGCATGAGCTGCAGACGCAGCAAGCGGCCAGCGTCGAACTGCAGCAGCTCCTCGACCGTCAGAAGGGGTCGTTTATGGAGTGGCTGACGAATAACGTCGAGGGATGGGAGCATACCTTCGGCCGGGTGATGGATGAGAAAGACGTGCTCTATAACACCGACCTCGAGCCCCGACTCAGCCATAACGACGCGTCGGTATTCGGCGTAGACCTCAACCTCGACAACATCGACCACGAGCTGCGTAAGCCCGAGGACATCCAAAAGGAGAAGGAGGCGACCGACCGGCAGGCAGCCGACATCAAAGCGAAGATTAACAAAGAGCGGGAGCAGATGGAGGCCGACATCCAACAGATTGAGGGCCGCATCAACAAGCAGTTGCAGCAACTCCGGAAAGAGAAGGTTGACCGCGACACGCAGCTGCTCGTCATCCCCAACAAGCGCGAGAAGGCCAAACAGCAGATTGCAGCCCTCGATGCGCAGCGCGACGACTGGCGGGCTAAGGAGCTACAAGCTATTGGCGCGAAGCTGGAGCGTGCGCAAAGCGACATCGTCAAATGGGAGGCCGAACTGAAGCGCATCGATGCGGAGGAGCAGAAAGACCACGACAAGCTGACGGCGCAGTTGAAGGCCAATCGCAAGAAGATTCAACAAGCGGCGCAGGAGCAAGTCGCAGCGCAGGAGCAGCGGAAGCGTGAGCTGAAGGCTGACCACGACCGGCAGATGAAGTTGCTCGACCGGCAGATGGATGCCGAACTCAAGGGCGCCGGCGTCGATACCTCACAGTTGGAGCTGTTGCGGCAGCAGTTGGCCGAGGTCCTCCGGCAGTGGCAGTTTATCGAGGCCCACCGCCGCGACTACTACGATTATCAGAAAGACAAGGAGGAATTGTTTGACCATGAGGCCGAATGGATTGGGCAGCGTCAGCTCACGGCCAAGCGCATCGCCGACCTCACTGACAAATACCAGACCCGTGCCCTGCGCCTCAACAACGCCATTCAGGAGCTGACCACTCAGGTGCGCCAGCTCGATACCCTCATCGACGGCATGCAGCAAGCCATCGCCGAAGTCAAGAGCTTCCTCGAAGGCGACAGCTGTCCGCCGCAAGTGCTGCAGGCCGAACCAACGGAGACGGCCAAGCCGCTCGCCGCCATCGACAAGGAGTTGCGCGACCAGATCACCAGTAAGATGCGATACTTAGAGAGCTTCAAAGAAGCCGTTTCCATCTTCCGGAAGAACTTCTCGCCACAGAACACCTTCCATTTCCGCACCGACTTCAATACCGAAGCCGACTACACCGACTTCGCCATCAACCTCTATGAGTTCACCAGTTCGCTGAAGATAGAGGAGTACCGCCAGCGCACGAGCCGCGTCTACGTCAGCATCCTACAGCGCATTTCGCGGGAGGTCAACGAGATGCTGTCGCACAAAGGCACCATCGAAGGCACCATTCATGACATCAACCGCGACTTCGTCAACAACAACTTCGTGGGGGTGGTGAAGAGCATCGAGCTGCGCAGCGTAGCCAGCAACGACCCCCTCATGCAACTGCTGGAGTCCATCACCCGCTTCGTCGACGACGCCGGCAACGACCTCGGTGAGCTCAATCTCTTCAGCGACGCCAATGCCGTGGCGGCCGCCAACCGCAAGGCCATCGGCTTGCTGATGAACCTGATGGACCACCTGGAGATTGAGAGCAAGCGGAGTCAGCTCACGTTGGCCGACACCTTCAAGCTGGAGTTCCGCGTCGTGGAGAACGATAACGACACGGGCTTCGTCGAGAAACTGTCCAACGTGGGCTCCGACGGTACCGATATTCTCGTCAAGGCCATGGTCAATATCATGCTGCTCAATGTCTTCAAGCAGAAGGTGAGCCGTCGGTTCGGCGACTTCCGCCTGCACTGTCTCATGGACGAGATTGGCAAACTCCACCCCAACAACGTACGCGGCATCCTCGACTTTGCCAACAAACGCAACATCGATCTCATCAACTCATCGCCGACCACCTATTCGGCCGAGGCCTACCGCTACACCTATGCGCTGAGCAAAGACAGCAAGAGCAACACCGTGGTCAAGACGCTCCTGGCCATACACGACAATCAAAGCGCTTAGTGTAGTGGCCGGTCTTGTGCCGGCCACCAGCCGCGGACCATCCGTAAATCATCTGCGGACCATCCGCCAATCATCCGCAAACCATCCAAAGAGAATGATGAAGAAAACGGTTTCCCTCTTTCAGAAACTCATCCGCCTGACCGAAGGCGAGGCGCTGCCCTCAAGCCAGCTGCGGGGCGAATGGGTGGAGGAGATGCTTGTCGACGGCATACTGCAGAAGCAAGCGCATGGCCGCCACCTCTGTTATACGGCGCCCGATGCCGCCGCACTCACGACTTACCTGCGCAACCGATGGGACATCAACGACCTGCACACGTCGCTCCGACTGCTTCAAGATAAGGAAGCGGCGTCGCGCGCCGTATTGACGCAGGCCACAGGCGACAGCAAGTTCGTCCACCACCGCACCATGACGGGCTTCCTTGTCAACAGCTACACCGACATCCCGGCTACGCTCGACGGCAATCCCATAGTCATCCATCCCACAGAGGGCGCATTCACCTATATCTACGACTATACGGCTTTCACCGTCCCCGAAGACGTCACCATTATCGGCGTGGAGAATGCCGAGAACTTCCGGCAGATAGCCCGCCAGCGTTACCTCTTCAGCGCTTACCACCGCCCGCTCTTCGTCAGCCGCTATCCGCAGAACGGCGACCTGCTGCGATGGCTGCAGTCGGTGCCTAACCACTACGTCCACTTCGGCGACTTCGACTTAGCGGGCATTCACATCTATCTTAGCGAATTCTTTCAGCATCTCGGGCCCTCGCGCGCAGAGTTCTTCGTTCCCGACGACATCTTCCGGCGTTTACCCTCGGGCAGTCGTGGGCGCTACGAGGTGCAATACAGCAAGTTCGGCGCCATGCCGGTCACCGATCCCCGCCTCCTGCCTTTGGTCGATGCCATCCACCGCGAGCACAAAGGCTACGACCAGGAGGGCTACATCCTGGAAGATTAGTCTTCTTCCACTTCCCACTCGCCCACGGTGAACTTGTCGGCATCAAAACTTACGCCAACTTTCACCACGCGGCGACCGTCTGAGAGAAAAGGCTTCGCATAACCACGGTCATTAATCTGTTCGAGCGCGTGGTGCGCCGTGTCGCTCACCTTCAGCTCCATCATATAGATGGCGTCGGGCATGAAGATGACCATATCGATGCGGCCACCCGCTACCTTCACCTGCGTGCGCACATAGAGGCGCAGCGGATAAAGTCCGTGGAGGTATGCGACCTTGGTAGCAGTGTAGTGGCCGGCCTGGTGCCGGCCACCAACCCTTGGTATGGCATTTTTTCCCACACATCAGCGCGATTAGCGTAAGCGCAGTAAG
>ONAR01000068.1 GCA_900315835.1 uncultured Prevotella sp. | reverse complement strand
AAGTCTTTTCAGCGGAGAGAGAGGGATTCGAACCCCCGGTACCTCTCGGTACGACGGTTTTCAAGACCGTTGTAATCGACCACTCTACCATCTCTCCAAACTGGAGGCTTAGGGGATGTAAGGCAGAAAGCATAAATTAGGAGTAATCTTAATTCTTCTATTCTTAGGAGTAATCTTAATTCTTCTATTCTGCTATTTTCATCTGCCCAGTCCTATCAGGCTTTGGTCAAAAGCGAGTGCAAAGGTACAAAGAAAGTATATAAAAAGAGAGTCTGTTTGAAGCTATGATGGATTATTTATGAATTATTAACAATAAAATAGTGAGTTGGGCATCGCGCCCCTATTTGTGAGTTGAGGGGAATCTGAGTGGTTATTATACTTTTGGCGTTGGTTTAGTCTCCGCTAAATAGACCGCTGACCTTAGTTGCAAAAAATGAAGATCAGTGAATATTGTTGAACAGTTTGATGAATGTTTGACGAATGTTTGTTGAATGTTGACGAATGCTTGTTGAATGTTTGACGAATGCTTGTTGAATGTTTGACGAATGCTTGCAATAATCTGCTGATGTGGTGACGATTTAGACGGAATGTCAACATCAGCTGTTTCCGGCGGTTGCCTTCATGCTCAATTTAGACAGTTTGATTTAATTGGCTGATAAGCAAGAAGAAGGAAAATATTCGGAAAATAGTATGTGGGGAGAGCGTCGATGTTGGATACTTTTTCTTACTTTTGCAACAGAGAAATCGAAACAAAAGGATTAACTTCGTGATGCAGGCCCAAGGGAAAGTTTACCAAAACGGGAAACTTTTTCTTTCTCTCGCGCTCGAAAGTTGTCTGAAAAGTATAATCATTATCGCAGTATCGTCAATTTAATACATCATGATCCAAGTAAGGAAACGCGACGGCCATCTCGTGCCGTTTGACTTAAGCAAAATCGAGAACGCCATCCTCAAGGACCTCATCGCCATTGGCCATAAAGGCAACAATGAGGCTACGGCAAAGCGTTACGCCACCGAGGTGTTTCGCCGTTGCCAAGACAAATACCTGCCGAAAACCGATATCTTCGAGATAGAGAATATTCAGGATACTGTTGTTGAGGTGCTTGCCAAAGAAGGTGAGACGCGCGCAGTCATTGCTTATTGTGAATATCGTTATCAGCACAAGCTCGAACGCGAGCAGCGCGTGAAGAAAACTTATGAGGAAAAGCTGATGGCCAAGCATGTGGTCAATCAGAATGCCAATATTGACGAATACTCTGGCGGAGGCCGTTCTGGTGAGGCTGCCAACGTGTACGAGAAGCAGTACGCCCTCGACCACTGCATGAGTGACCTTGCCCGTCGTAATCATGAGAACAACGAGGTGTATATCCACGACCTCAATAAATACGCCATCGGATTCCACAACTGCCTCTCCATTCCTTTCGACGACTTACTGTCGAAGGGCTTCCACACTCGTCAAGGAGACGTGCGTCCGGCTGGTTCGCTCAATACTGCGATGCAACTCGTGGCTGTCATCTTCCAGTTGCAGAGTCTCGACCAGTTTGGCGGCGTCTCAGCCACCCATCTTGACTGGACCATGGTGCCTTATTTCCGCAAGTCATTCCTCAAGCATTACATCTCGGCTTGGGTGCGCGATCAGGATGAGTTTGCCGATACCGACTTTCTCTCGCTCTATGACCAGACCTTCACCGATCAGGTGGGTGTGGTGCGCTCTACCTATGATCAGTGGGTAGATGGTATGAAGGAGCATTTCTTTGCGAAGACCGGATTAACCAAGGACGACTTCACGCTGGCCAACAGGAAAAAACTCGATGCCCGTTATTATAACTCAGCACTTTGCGATACGCTCAATGAGCTGCGCCAAGCTGTTGAGGCTATGTATCACAACCTCAACACTTTGCAGAGTCGTTCGGGTGACCAGTTGCCGTTCACGTCAATCAACTATGGCACGTGTACGCTTGAGGAAGGGCGCCTCGTCACCCGTACCTTACTTCTTGGTTCGCTTGAAGGCATCGGCTTCCATCACAACACGCCAATCTTCCCCTGCGGCATCTTCCAATATATGAAAGGTGTCAACGACAAGCCCGGTACACCCAACTACGACCTCAAGCTGCTTGCTATGCGCTCAACCTCGCAGCGGCTCTATCCCAATTACGCCAATGTGGACTGGAGTGGCAATGCCGGCTACGACCGCAACGATCCGCGCACCTATTTCTCGACGATGGGCTGCCGTACGGCCAACGGATACGATATCAACGGCTTTGGCCAACTCAAGGACGGTCGCGGCAACATCTGTCCGACGACCATCATCATGCCGACGCTCGCCATGGAAGCCGATCGAGATGTGGAGAAGTTCATGAAACTGCTCGACAAGAAAATCCATGAGGCCAAGGACACGCTCATCGAGCGCTTCGACTGGATTTGCTCGCAAGATCCCAAGACCGCGCCGTTTATGTGGGACAACAACACAATGGCCGGTTACATTCCCGAGGAAGGCATCCGTTCAGCCATGAAACACGGCACGCTGGCCATCGGTCAACTCGGTCTGGCTGAGACACTTCAGCTGCTCATCGGCACCGACCAGACCACACCGCGTGGCATGGCACTGGCCAAGCGCATTGAGTCGTTGTTCCAGAAGCGCTGCAAAGAGTTCAAGGAGAAATACAAGCTCAACTTCGGCGTTTATTACACGCCAGCAGAGAATCTCTGCTATACTGCCATGCAGAAGTTCCGCGCCAAGTACGGTAAAATCAAGAACGTTTCCGACCGCGAGTATTTCACCAACTCCATTCATGTTCCGGTTTGGCATGAGATGACACCGTTCCAGAAGATTGACATCGAGAGCCAGCTCACTGGCTATTCCTCAGCCGGCTGCATCACGTATGTTGAGCTGCCATCGACGACGAAGCATAACATCTCGGCCTTGGAGCAGATCATCGACTACGCCATGGAGAAGGATATCCCTTACTTCGCCATCAACGTGCCCAACGATACCTGCATGGACTGTGGCTATACCGATGAAATCAATGACGTATGCCCCGTTTGCGGTTCACACAATATCCGCCGTCTGCGTCGCGTCACAGGTTACCTCACCACCGACTACCACAACTTCAATCTTGGTAAGCAGGCTGAGGTGAAGGACCGCGTGAAGCATATCAAGAGCTTCAAGGATTATAACAGCGAAGAACAGACGGCATAAGCGTCTCGGTAAGAGTTGTTTATTCATAGCGCCACAGATAACCAAAAGGGAAGAAACCCTATGAGTTGTCTGTGGCGCTTTGTTTTATGATTACCCACTCTTACAAACGACAATCACTTACTTCTGCAAACTGTGATTACTTGCTTTTGCAAACTGCAAAGGTCTTGGCGGGAATCGTGAAGGTCAGATTGTTGCCGTCGGCGTTGACAGTCTGCATCTGAGGCACCACATGGTCGGGTCGCTCCAATGTGTTGGTGGCGTGAGGGTCGTCGCAATGGAGCGTTGTCAGGGTGAAAGCCCTCAAGTCTTTGGCACCGTTGAATGTGATGACAACCTGCTGGTCGTTGTCGCTGGTATTGGCTACCTTCACGATGAAACTTTTGCTGACTTTATCCCATACGGCGCTGGCGTAGAGGCCGTTGGCGCCTTCCACCGGTTCGCCATTCTCTGTCAGATTCAGATGATTGGTGCCGCGGTTTGTGGCGTAGAGCATCTGCACATACCAGTTGACCGACCGCACGCTTTTCAGATTGTCAAACCAGATGAGGTCGGGGCGCCACTGCCAGCCTTCCACATGGGCAAAGAGTGGGGCGTAGGTAGCCTGATACACCACGTCGGCGTTGCGTTCCAATCCCGCCATGAAGGCGGCCTCACAGAGCGCAGCCTCGAAGTCGTTCTTTGCCATTGTCGGCGCTTTGTTGACATCCTTCACGTGGCAGGCATACTCACCGGCAAACACCTTTGGACCCTTACGCGGGTATTTGTCGTAGCGCCCGGCGTTGGTAAGGAACCAGTTGGGATCTTTGTAATAGTGTTCATCGACGAGGTCAACGCTGAGTTTACGCATCTGTTCCCAACCATAGTCAAATTTATCTCAATTTGGCGAAGGACCTGCCGAACCGCAGATTTTGATGTTGGGATACTTGGTGCGGATTTGCTCCACAAACTTCGCCAGCCGTTCCGGATATAGCGGTCCCCACTGCTCGTTACCGATGGCTATCTCCTTCAGGTTGAACGGATTGGGATGCCCCATCTTGGCGCGCAGCGCTCCCCATTTGGAGGTTACCGGACCATTGGCAAACTCGATCAGGTCAAGGGCGTCGTCGATATACGGCTGGAGGTCGTCGACGGCCACATGGGGTTTTTGTCGTTGTCTTTGTTCTGATACTGGCAGGCGAGGCCACACGACAATACGGGCAGGGGCTCGGCGCCTATCTTTTCAGAGAGTAGGAAAAACTCATAAAAACCCAAGCCATAGGTTTGGAAGTAGTTGGGGTAGAGGCGATAGGGAAAGGCGTTGTCCCAACGGTTCTCGTTGAGCGGCCGGTTTTCCACGTCGCCCACGCTGTTCTTCCATTGATAGCGCGTCGCCAGGTCGGTACCCTCCACGATGCATCCGCCGGGGAAGCGGAAGATGCCGGGATGCAGGTCCTCGAGGTCTTTCACCAGGTCGGCGCGCAGTCCATGCCAGTTGTCGCTGGGCATCAGACTCACGTGGTCGAGGTCGATGGCCTCGTGGCCCTCAAGGAAGATTCGCATGAGGCCTTTCTCCACCGTGCGGTCTGATTGCAACGTGCAACTGAACTTCTTCCATTGGTTACAACCTACCGTGATGGTCTGACGGGTAATAATATCGTTCTGGTCGTCAACGAGTTCCACGCGTATCTTAGCCTGCTTGCCGTTGAGCAGGTGCAGTCGGGCATAGACGCTGAAGTCGTAGGTCATGCCCTGCTTGAGTCCCATGCCGAAGAAGCCGCGGTTTTCCAGCCCCGACACTTTTTCGGAATGCCCCGACGGTTCAATGATGGCGTAGTGAGGGTTGCGTTCGAAGGCGGGAGTCTTCTCGCCGATGCTCACGTTGCCGAAGGCATTCCAGCCCATCAGTCGGTTGGGGAACTCAAACGAGCGGTTTTCCACCATCTCGGTGTAGAGGCCTCCGTCGGCGCCGAAGTTGATATCCTCGAAGAAGATGCCATACATTGTTGACTGAATAGGGAAGCCGGGGCGCGTGTTGACGCTGAGGTGGCGCTGCGCCATGGCGGGTAAGAGCGCTAATGCCATAAGCGCCAGTACGGTCAGAATTCTGTTTTCCTTCATCTGTATGCGTTGTTTTATGTTGGTTAGTCTGCCATTTGATGGCAAATTTAAGGCGCTGCTCCAGCACGTCCTTGTTATCATACTTGTCTGTGTTGAGGTCAAGATGGAATACAGGGTATTTCTTCCACTCCTTTTCCAGCTTCTCCATGGCCAGTCCCTTGAACAAGTCGCGCTGGCCGCTGAAGTAGGCCGCCATCGTTGACATGAGCAATGACTTGCCGAACCGGCGCGGACGGCTAAGGAAATAATATTTCCCCTCGTTGGCGAGCCAGTAAATCATTTCCGTCTTGTCAACGTAGGTGTAGTCATTGACGCGCAGGCTCTCGAAGTCCTGTATTCCTATAGGGTATTTCATAGCATGTGTCTATGGTTGAACGACATCTATTGCAAAAATACATCAAATTATCTGATGAGCCAAGACTTTCACGGTTAAAATTGCTCCTTACAAATCTGAATTTTCGATTAATTTGTAGCGATAACGCAAGCTGCAAAGCCAATTATCTATAAATCAGTTTATATTTAACTTATTATGTTTTGTCATTTCAT
>ONAR01000051.1 GCA_900315835.1 uncultured Prevotella sp. | reverse complement strand
GTCGCCACGGACACCCTTGCCTTTGGCTATAGCTTTCCCGCTATTAGGGCAACTTCGGGACTCGCACCCGTTAGCTGATGCTCATGCTGAGCGTACTAATAAAAGCTGTGTTAATGCTCTGATTGCTTAACACAGCTTTTATGTTTATGGTCAGTCATGATGGCTGACCCATTTGATTATATTGGATTACTTATCCTGGAAATAGCGCTTGAAGATGCCCATGAAGCCGGCGGCGTGGCGAGCCTCGTCGCGTGCCATCTCATGAATGCTGTCGTGAAGTGCATCAAGGTTGTTAGCCTTGGCAATCTTGGCAGCCTCAAACTTCTCAGCGGCAGCAGCCTTCTCAGCAGCCATACGCACCTCCACATTGGTCTTGGTGTCGTGCAGGATGGACTGGCCAAGGAACTCAGCATAGCGGGCAGCATGACCGGCCTCTTCCATGGCATAATGCTCGAAGGCACGTGCAACCTCGGGATAGCCCTCGCGGTCAGCCTGACGAGCCATGGCCAGGTACATACCGACCTCACCGCACTCGCCCTTGAAGGTGTCGCGGCAGTGCTTCAGCAGTTCGGCAGGTACGCCCTCTTCGAAGGCGATGCCCAGCTTATGCTCAGCGGCAAACTCGGGTGTAGTATCCTCAGTGAGTTCCTGGAACTTATTGGCGCCTGCGCCACAGATGGGGCACTTAGCTGGTGCTTCCTCACCTTCATAGATGTAACCGCAGACGGTACAAATAAACTTCTTCTTCATAATGTTTTTGTGTTTAAATGATGTTATAATGTTTAAGTATAGAATGATCTTACCTTAGACGGCTTCCTCATCGTCACCAGTCTTGGCTGACTGCTTCTTCTCCAAGCAGTTCTTGCAGATGCCCTTGTAATAGAGCTGGGCCTCGTCGACGAGATTACCACCCATGAGCGAAGGCTGCTTAACACGCGGTGCACGCTTGTCAAACAAATCATAAACATGGCCACACTCGCGGCAATAGAAATGAACATGAGGACGGATGTCGCCGTCATAGCAAATGCGGTGATCGTCAATCGTCAGCATCTGGGCTGCATGGTGCTCTGAGAACATTCTCAGCGTGTTGTAAACCGTAGTACGGCTCAATGTCGGAATATCCGGCACCACCCCCTGATACACATCCTCAACCGTAGGATGGGTACGATGGGTAAGCAGAAAATGCATAATTGCTAAACGCTGCGTCGAAGGACGGATGCCACACTTGGCCAATCTTGTCTTTGTGAGTTCGTATTCTTTCATTAGTTAACCTGTTTATACGGTGCAAAGGTAACACTTTCCGTTGAATACACAAACTTTATTTGGAAAAAATACAATGGTTAATTGCATTTTATCCATACTTCAATAAAAACGGGGGCATTCGAGCCCCCGTATCGATTTAATATCAATGTAATATTAATGAAATATTCGCATAAAAGAGTGTAAACATTACCTTAACACCTCACCAACAAGTTCATCGGGCGAAACCAGATGTTGCTCGCCGGTGACCATGTTCTTCAGTGTGAGCTTGCCCTGCGCAATCTCGTCGTCTCCGGCAAGTGCCACAAACGCGATGTGCTTGGCATTGGCATAGTTCATCTGCTTCTTCATCTTCACCTTATCAGGGTACATCTCGGTGCGGATGCCTGCCTTGCGGGCTTTAGCCACAACCGGCATGCAATAAGCCGTTTCCTTGTCGCCGAAGTTAATGAACAGCAGTTGGGTGCCGTTGACAGCCTCCTTGGGATAAAGGTCGAGTGCATTGAGCACGTCGTAGATGCGGTCGGCGCCGAAGCTGATGCCTACACCCGACAAGCCCGGCATACCGAAGATGCCCGTGAGATTGTCGTAGCGGCCACCACCAGTGATACTCCCCATCGGCGTATCCAAGGCCTTCACCTCGAAGATGGCGCCGGTGTAATAGTTCAAGCCGCGGGCCAGCGTAAGGTCGAGCTCAATCTCATTGTTCAGCCCCGTCTGCTTCAGCATGTTGAGGATATAGCGGCATTCCTCCACACCTTTCAGACCAATCTCTGAGGTCTTCAGCACCTCAGCAATGGTGTCGAGCTTCTCGTCGTTGGTGCCTTGCAGCGAGATGATGGGCTGCAGCTTGTCGATAGCCTCCTCTGGAAGCCCATCCTCACGCAGTTCCTCGTTGACCTTCTCCAAGCCAATCTTGTCGAGTTTGTCAATGGCCACAGTGATGTCGACTATCTTGTCGGCCTCACCGATGACCTCGGCGATACCGGTGAGAATCTTGCGGTTGTTAATCTTGATGCAGATGCGCACGCCGAACCGCGTGAATACGGTATCGACAATCTGCATCAGTTCAACCTCATTGAGCAGTGAGTCGGACCCCACCACATCGGCGTCGCACTGATAGAACTCACGGTAGCGGCCTTTCTGCGGGCGGTCGGCACGCCATACGGGCTGAATCTGGTAACGCTTGAACGGCAACTGCAGTTCATCGCGGTGCATGACCACATAGCGGGCGAAAGGCACCGTAAGGTCATACCTGAGGCCCTTCTCGCACAACTTCGTCTGCAGGCGGAGTGTATCGCGGCTCTGCAGTTCCTCATCGCTGATGCCTTTGAGGTAGTCGCCGGAGTTGAGCACCTTGAACAGGAGCTTGTCGCCCTCGTCGCCGTACTTACCCAGCAGCGTGTGCAGTGTCTCCATGGCCGGCGTCTCAATCTGCTGGAAACCATAGAGGGCATACACGTCGCGGATGGTATTGAAAATATAGTTTCGCTTTGCCATCTCCTCGGGACCGAAGTCGCGGGTGCCCTTGGGGATTGACGGTTTGTTATTTCCCATTATCTTGTTTGTCGTTATACATAAATTAGATTACAGCACAATCGTCTGCTCGCGGTCAGGACCGATGGAGATGATACCAATGCGCGTTTCCAGCTCATCCTCAAGGAATTGGATATAATCCTTAAACTGCTGCGGGAACTGGTCGGGAGAGGTGAACTTCGTCATGTCGGTCTTCCATCCGGGTATTTCCTTATAGACGGGCTTCACGTTGTCAATCTCGTAAGGGAAGTCGCGGGTCACGGTTCCGTCGGGCAGCTCATAAGCAACGCAGGCTTTGATGGTGTCGAAGCTGTCGAGCACGTCGCTCTTCATCATAATCAGTTCGGTCACACCGTCGACCATGATGCTGTAGCGCAGCTGTACCAAGTCAATCCAGCCACAGCGGCGCTCACGACCGGTGACAGCACCATACTCATGACCAAGGTCGCGAATGGTCTTACCCGTCTCATCGAAAAGCTCTGTGGGGAACGGACCGGCACCAACCCTCGTGCAATAAGCCTTCATGATACCGAAGACGTTGCCAATCTTGTTGGGACCGATGCCGAGACCGGTGCATGCACCGGCGCAAATGGTATTGCTTGAGGTGACGAAAGGATAAGATCCGAAGTCGACGTCGAGCATCGTACCCTGTGCACCCTCGCAGAGGATGGACTTACCCTCGCGCAGCAGATGGTTGACCTCAATCTCGCTGTCGACGATGTGGAACTTTTTCAGGTACTCAATGCCTTCCATCCACTTCTTCTCGACCTCATCGAAGCCCTCGAAGTCGGTCCAGCCTAACTCCTCCAAACGCTTCATGTGCAACGCCTTATGCGCATTGTATTTAGCCTCGAAGTTTTCGAGAATATCGCCAACACGCAAGCCAGTACGGCTCACCTTATCGGTGTAGGTCGGACCAATGCCCTTACCCGTCGTACCAACCTTGTTCTTGCCCTTGGCAGCCTCGATGGCGCGGTCAAGCAGACGGTGAGTCGGCATGATGAGGTGAGCCTTCTTCGAGATGTGGAGCCGTGAGTGCAACTCATGACCGCTCTTCTCCAAATCCTTGGCCTCGTCCATGAAAAGGTCGGGAGCCAACACAACACCATTACCAATGATGTTGACCTTGCCGCCCTGGAAAATGCCCGAAGGAATGCTGCGGAGCACATATTTCTGTCCTTCAAACTCCAACGTGTGTCCGGCATTGGGACCACCCTGGAAGCGTGCCACCACGTCGTAGTGCGGCGTCAGCACGTCAACGACCTTACCTTTACCTTCGTCGCCCCACTGTAAACCCAGCAGGACATCCACCTTACCTGTTTCCATATTGTGAATCTTTTTATTAATATACTCTTGGACCAAAAATTGACGTGCCCACGCGCACCATCGTCGAATGGCACTCGACGGCTATCTTGTAGTCATGACTCATACCCCACGAACACTCCTTGAAGTAAGGCGCATCGGCGAAGTAGTCGCGTTTCACCTCCTGGAAGAAGTTCCATGCGGTGGTCATCTCTTTCCTGATTTGCGCGGTGTCGGGTACATTGCTGGCCATCATCATCAAACCACAGATGCGTACGTTGCCCAGCATCTTCCATTCACCGGCTTTCAGCATCTCGCGGCAGGCGTCGAGCGTAAAACCATATTTGCTCTCCTCCTCGGCGATATGCAACTCAAGCAGGATGTCGATGACACGGTTGTGGCGCGCAGCCTGCTTGTTGATTTCCTTCATCAGCTTCACCGTATCAACGGCATCAATCATGCTGATATAAGGCGCGATATATTTCACCTTATTCGTCTGCAGATGACCAATGAAATGCCACTCGATGTCTTTCGGCAATTCCTCGACCTTTTGCTGCAGCTCCTGCTCATGACTTTCCCCGAAGACACGCTGACCGGCATTGTAAGCGGCCATGATGTATTCCGACGGATGGAACTTGCTCACGGCAACGAGCTTGACACCTTCGGGAAGGTTGGCCAATACATCTTTCAGATTCTTAGCAACGTCAATATCCATCATCAAGCCTCCTGAGACTGGTCGTCTTGCTGCTTATGACTGTCAGCGCTGGCATCGTGTTCAAACACATCCATGATCTGCGTCTCAGCCACGCTGGCGATGGCGTAGTCAATCATGGTCTTGCCCATAAACTCGTCGATATAGTTGACGGCCTTGGTCAGCGAACCGGCCTGCACCAGATAGAAGATTGACGTGCGCTTTTCCTTCTCCGTCTTCTCATCGATGGTGATAAACTGCAGCTTTGCCTTATACCACTTGTCGTCCTTATCCAAATCGGAGAAGAATATCTCGTGGTAGGCTGCCGTCTTGATATCGGTAATCTTATAGTCGCCCGAAATGTAGGCCTTCATCTCCTCGGTGATGGCCGACTCGGCCTCGGTGAAACTCAGTGCGTCGACAACATATTGCTCAGTAACCTTTTTCTGAGTGCCGTCATCCTGAGTCTTCTCATACCTTATCTTTGTTTCAAACCAATCTGCTGTTCTTGATCTCATAGTTGTATGTTGTAATGATTAAATATCTCTCTTAGCCCTTCCTTAGCTCTTCCGCTCAAACGTAATGCCGCGGAAGAAATTGTCAAGCGCCGCATAGGTATAGGCCGCGCGGTCGTTGATATTGAGGTTATCCTTCAAGCGGTTACGCAGCTCCATGAGCTTCGACACCGCACCTTGATAATTGTCTGGCGTGATGCGCTCGCTCATCTTGGCAGCCGTGGTCACGTCGAAGCCGAAGTAACGCGTGAGCATGTCGGCAAACTGGGCGCGCTGCATGTCGGTCACCTGCAGCAACATGCCCTGACGGTTTTCTGGAATAAAGATGTGGAAAACCAACTCATCGGGTTCACCACCACGCTGTCCGTGGTCGTAGCGCTTGTCATAACTGAAATAGCAGTCGCAGAAGCCATTCTCAGCCAACATATGCAACTCTTTCTTGGCCGGTTCCAGCACACGACGGCAGAAGTCGCTGAACTTACTATACCGATTCTCCAGTCGCAGCATCTTGCGGAATTCCAACGTATTGATGACGGTGCCACGCTTCTTGATCCAACTCTCGATAAACATATAGATGCGCTGGGTGTAGCGGTTGCGGCAGGCAAAGACAATCTGCTTGCCGAGACGATGGTAACCCAAGTCGAGCGACAATAGCCGCTGCGCCACCTGTCGGTCAATCTTCAGAATGGCATACTTCTCATAGACCACCATTTCCTTATTGGGGAAATAGACGTCGCAGAGGTTGGTAATCTTCTGATAGCTCTTGCCGTCTTTCGTGCGGTAAGGAATTTCCACCGGCACCGAGGCGAGCAACTTCAAGCTTTCGCGCAACTGCGGGTAGTGGTTGGGATCGACACCGAGCGTCTTGAAATAAAGATGCACCTCAAGACGGCCGTCGTCGTCGAGCTCTTGACGCGAGAAGATCGTCGGTTCGCGAACGCTCGAATTAAGAATCTCGCGCAACTTCTCCTGCATGCGCTCGACGATGCTCACTAAGATTCTAATCTGTATGAGCGAATAGTCGTGTCGCATCATGGTCACGGCAATAGGCTGCAGCAACCATGTCTCCTTCTCAATGGGAATGAGGTCGGTGGGGATATCGCGCTTCACATCGCGCTTCTTTCCCTTGCCGGAGTCTTTCCTTCGGGTGGTCTTTGCACGGGTCTTTGCCGGTGCTATGGTTGATGCTGTTTTGCCTGACATGAACTATCTATTCTTAAATGACGCCTACAAAGATAAGACTAATTTTGCTATTCACCAAAAGAATAAACCAAATTTGACAACACGTAGACGTCAGCAACAGATGAGGGCCTTACTCCTCTCCGTCTTTGATGTTACCCTGATAGAGATCATTGGCCTCGGTAATCTCATCGTCGTCAAACCATTTCGACAACTTTGCATGAGCCTTAGCCTTCACATCTTCAGGCACCTCACCCCACACCTTACGAAGCACGAAAAGCAACACGGCAAGGTCGTCGCCGAGTCCGGCAATGGGAATGGCGTCGGGGATGATGTCGGCAGGACTGATGAGATAGCCCAAGGCGCCGATGATGATGGCCTTATCCTTGACCGACACCTTATCGCTCTGTAGCGTATAGTAAAGCATCAAAGCGGCGTAGACGAGCTTGGCGCCGGCCCGCTTTGCGATATGCCCAATCTTTTCAACAAAGCCATTCGCAGAATAGCTATCCTTAAACTTCATGAAGTCTGGAAGGGGTTTGTTTTCCATTAGTTAATGAGTTTATTAGTTTGTGAGTTAATAAGTTCTTGAGTTGATAAGTTCTTGAGTTGATGAGTTCTTGAGTTGATGAGCTAACGCGCCACATTCCGCTTAACGTAAGCCTCCACCTTGTCGGCATAGCCGGCGGCAGCCTCATTGTTACGACGGAGGTTGCTGATGCGATGCCTCACCGAAAGCATCGACAGCCCTTTCCATAGCAGCGCCAACAGCAGGCCAATGCCAATGCCGAGATACAAGGCATAGCCACGGCCGGGCAACATGTTCTCAGGAAAAGCACTGAAAATGATGATCGGGAGCACGGCGACAATGCCATACTTCGTAAGCTGTGCTTTCTGCGAACCCTCACTGTCCAAAGCACTCTGTACCTCGAAGAGGAAATCATCGAGCTCCTCACGCGTAATGCCAGCCTCCTCCATCTGCGGGAAACCGGCCTCACCGCTATGGAGCTCGATACCGCGGCTGATCAGATGCTCATAATCATCCAATAAGTTTGGCTGCAATTCTTTCATAGTCTTCTAAATTAAAAAAGGTATGCAGTGTTCTGATAAGCCGGGTTCCGTAACCCCACCCCGAAAGGCAAGGCGCCCTGTCATTTATCTAATTTGCGAGTCACCCCGCAACTTAAGCGTTCTACCCTCCATCGTTGACCTCGAAGGTCATCGGGCAGGCAACCCTGATTGACGATGGTTTACATGAACTTGCAGCCTCTCTTCGACACAGCCCGCCGATCACCCGGCGGCTGGTGGTCTCTTACACCACCTTCTCACCCTTACCATCTCCGACAAGCCCGGCCCGTGGCCAAGCCGTTTCAAGAGAGGCGGTTGTTTTCTTCTGTCTGCATCTGCTGTCGCCAACAGCTTCCATTTTCAGAAGGAGAGCACCTTATGCTGCCCGGACTTTCCTCCTCCACCCCTATCGGGATGTCGGCGACGGGCCGGAACACTGCAATACCATGGTTGCAAAAGTAATAAAAAGAATTGAAAGTTGAATGGATGATTATAAAAAACTTTGCAACTTCAATTCAAGGAATGACCTTAAACCGGATGCGGAAGGTGTGGGTGGCCTCATCCCAGTTGGTACCGAGCATCTCAAAACGGCCAATCTGCGACGTCGAGCGCACGTGTTTGCCCAGACAGGGACAAACGTCGTAGTCGCCGATGCGCACCAGTCGAATAAGCTCCGAAGCATCTTCGGGCAGGCGGTCAAGCTTCACGCCCTCAGGGATATGGTCGCGGTCGACTGTCTCGTAGGTAACGGGCAGGTCGGCGGCAATCAGACGGTTCATCTCGTCCTCGATGGCCTTTTCCTCTTTGCGCGAGGGCTTGTGGTCAATCTGATAACTGATCTTGCTTTTGCGCCGCTCAATATGAGCATTGCGCGAACGCTCACAGCCAAACATCCTCACCATCAACTGATTGAGCAGATGCTCGGCCGTGTGGGCGGGCGGAAACTCTTCCTTGTTGTGGGTGTTGAACACCGCTGCTCCTTCTTCCATTATAACTTGATTTTCAAAACTACTGCACCATTGGCGGGAAGACTGACATCGACGACATCATTAGCCTTCAAAACCACCGGCTGACGGACGCCGGTCAACAGGTTGACACCGTAGGTCTTCTTCTCAGGCAAACCTAAGAACTTGAAAGCATGGTCGGGAATCATCACCCCTACACCGACGGGTGACGATGAGAAGTTGGCCACAACGAGCAGCAAATCCTTGTCCTGTTTACGGAGGAAGGCATACTGCGCATTGGGATTGAACTGCCACGACATGTTGTTGACGTACATCAGGTCAAAGGTTTGACCCTTGCGCACAGCCTTCTCGTGGTTGGCCAATCGAAGCAGCGTACAGTAGTCCTGCATCAGCTGCCACTGGTCCTTAGGCAGTTTGGATGGTCGGAAATACGCCTTATTGACACTGTCGACCGACCAATAGTCGAAGATGGTCGTGCGACCGTCCCTACCCGAGAAACCCTCAGCATCCATGCCACGCTCGCCGACTTCCTGACCGCTGTAAAGCATGAAGGGATTGGAGCGGAAGAGCAATGCCACAGCCACCGCAGGCAGGGCCTTGCGTGCATCACCACAGAAGAAGTCGCTCGCGATGCGCTGCTCATCATGGTTCTCAAGGAAATAGAGCATGTGCTGCCAGATGTCATCGGTCTGCTGCCAGCAACCGGTGATATCGCTGGCTGGTCGACGTCCGCAGACGACATCGCGCAGACAGTCGTACATGCCGACCTTATCGTAGAGATAATCGAAGCCCGAAGCAATGTAAGTGCGGTATTGGTTGGGATCATACACCTCACCGATGAAGATGAGCTGCGGATAATCGGCTTTAACCGCCGAAGTGGCATAGGCCCAAAACTCATGCGGCACCATCTCAGCCATATCGCAACGGAAACCGTCGATGCCCTTCGATGCCCAAAAACGTAGGATATCGGTCATCTTCAGCCATGTGTCGGGCGTCGGGTCGAAATGATTGCTGCGGCCACCGGCATCGCAATAGTCCACGCCATAGTTGAGCTTCACTGTTTCATACCAGTCGTTGACACCGGGGTGACTGTCGAAGCGGTCGTTACCCGTACATTTCGCCGGCATCTCCTCGTAGGGAGACTCACCTTTGGCCGGAGCCACAGGACCGACGAACGGGTAGCCGGGGCAGTAATAAAAGTTGTTTTGCGGGTCGAAATGCTTGCCCCGGTCATCATGCTCACCAAGATCGGCTACACCTGCCGGACGACAGATGGAGTGATACTCACGCGCCACATGATTGGGAACGAAATCGATGATTACCTTCATGCCGGCCGCATGCGTACGCGCAATGAGCGCCTCAAACTCGTCCATGCGATTGGGCACATCCTCGGCAAGGTCGGGGTCAACATCATAGTAATCGACAATGGCATAAGGTGAACCCGCCTTACCCTTGACTACGCAGGGATGCTGTCGGGGGATGCCATAGCGGCTATAGTCAGTGGTCGTGGCATGGCGGATGACGCCGGTAAACCATACGTGGTTGAAACCCATGGAGTGGATCTTAGCCAGGCGCGCGGCATCGAAGTTGTTGAACTTGCCCACGCCATTTTCGGCAAGCGTTCCATTGGGCTTGCGCGTAGTGTTGCGATTACCGAAAAGGCGTGGCAAAACCTGATAGATGGTGATCTTCTTCTCCATCGTAAATCGTTAGGGGTGCTGATAATTAAGGGATTATTCGATGCCGTGGGCGTTGACCGAACGGTCGATGCGGCCGATCATGCCGCGCAGGGCTCTACCGGGACCGCACTCGATGAACTCATCGGCACCGTCGGCAATCATATTCTGAACAGACTTGGTCCAACGCACGGGGCTGGTGAGCTGGGCAATGAGGTTGGCCTTGATCTCAGAGGGATCGGTATGGGGCTTGGCATCAACATTCTGATAAACAGGGCAAGAAGGAGTAGAGAAACTGGTTTTCTCAATAGCCTCCTGCAGCTCATCCTTGGCGGGCTGCATGAGCGGGCTATGGAAAGCGCCACCGACCATAAGGGGCAGTGCGCGCTTGGCACCGGCAGCCTTCAGCTTCTCGCAGGCTTCAGCAATGGCTTCCTTATCACCAGAGATAACGAGCTGACCGGGGCAGTTGTAGTTGGCAGCCACGACGACCTTGCCTTCCTTGCTCACCTCGGCGCAAACATTCTCGATCGTCTCGTCGGGCAGTGCGATGATGGCAGCCATCGTACCGGGATTCTTCTCACAGGCTTTCTGCATGGCATTGGCACGGGCGGCCACCAGCTTCAGGCCATCCTCAAAGCTCAGTGCGCCACTGGCCACCAAAGCCGAAAACTCACCGAGTGAGTGACCGGCCACCATGTCGGGCTTGAAGGCATCGCCAAGGCAAAGGGCAGAGATGACGCTGTGAAGGAAGACAGCGGGCTGGGTGACATTGGTCTGCTTGAGCTGCTCGTCGGTACCGGCGAACATGATATCGGTAATCTTGAAACCGAGGATATTGTCAGCCTTATCAAAAAGCTCTTTGGCTAATGCGTGGTTCTCGTAGAGGTCCTTGCCCATACCTACGAACTGTGACCCTTGACCAGGGAAAACAAATGCTTTCATCTTGTATCTTATAAATTTAATGAATAATCTATGGTTTTAACGATAATGCAAAGTTAAACAAAAAAATCCCAATCACCATACGATGAAAGGGATTTTCTATTGAAATGCTTTACAGTGCAAAATATGCTGCTTATTGAGCAGAGGAATTATTCAGCTGCGGGAGCCTCTTCCTCTTTAGCCTCAGCAGGAGCGGCCTGCTCAGCGGGAGCAGCCTCTTCAGCCTTGGGAGCCTCCTCAGCGGGAGCTGCCTCCTCGGCGGGAGCTGCAGCCTCATGCTCGGCGACAACCTTCACAGGAACCTTCACCTCAACCTCGCGATGGAAGTGAACAGTAGCCTCGAAGTCGCCCACCTTGCGGGCTTCCTTCATCGTGATGATCTTACGGTCAATCTCGATGCCTAACTTAGCCAGTTCCTCAGCCACCTTAGCGGGACCAACAGAACCATACAGATGGCCGGTAACGGCAACCTTAGCGGGGATAGTCAGCACAACATCCTTCAGCTGCTCGGCGCGCTTCTCGGCATCAGCCTTCTGAGCGGCCAGCTTGGCTGCCTGCTGCTTCATGTTCTCGGCCAGCACCTTCTTGGCGCTGTCGGAAGCGATGACGCCCTTGCCGGTGGGGATGAGATAGTTGCGGCCATAACCGCTCTTCACGTTAACGATATCGTTCTTGTAGCCAAGTCCGATAATATCTTCTTTCAGTATAATCTCCATGATATAACCTCCTCCTTTAATTATTTCATCAAATCAGTTACATAAGGAAGAAGTGCTATCTGGCGTGCACGCTTGATAGCCTGAGCCACACGACGCTGATACTTCAGTGAAGTACCGGTGATGCGACGGGGAAGAATCTTGCCCTGCTCGTTGAGGAACTTCTTCAGGAACTCGGGGTCCTTGTAGTCAATGTACTTGATACCGCTCTTCTTGAAACGGCAATACTTCTTCTTACGGGTATCGATAGAAGGAGCGGTCAAATAACGGATTTCTGAATTTTTCTGCTCTGCCATGATTATGCCTCCAATTTTTTACCGAGCTTAGCGCGACGCTTCTCAGCGTATGCCACAGCATACTTGTCGAGCTTGACGGTCATGAAACGAATAACTTTCTCGTCGCGGCGATAGCCGGTCTCGAGCGTGTTGATCACTGACGGCTCTGCAGTGAACTCCAGCAGGCAATAGAAACCAGTGGACTTCTTCTCAATTGCATAAGCCATCTTCTTCAGTCCCCAGGCCTCTTCGTTCAGAATCTCAGCACCATTGTCGGTGAGCAGCTTCTTGAATTTAGCGACCGTTTCCTTCATCTGATCATCAGACAAAACGGGAGTTAAAATGAAAACGGTTTCGTAATGATTCATACTACTTTTTGAATGAATTAAATGTTGTTTTTGCAAAATGCGAGTGCAAAGGTACTAAAAATCCCTTAGTTACAACCGCCTCATTCTCCGCAATCTTCCATATTTAACATTTATTATGCCGGGGAAGGCAAAGGGGCATCGGATAAACCCTGTGGAGATGCACCCCACAGGTGGCAGTGTAGTGGCCGGCCTGGTGCCGGCCACCAGCCCTTGGTATGGCATTCCCCCCCTTCAGCTGGTGGCCGGCACCAGGCCGGCCACTACACTACTTCCAATGGAATTGATTACCAAGCCGTGGTAATATTTTGGTAAAATGCATCCTGCACGGGCACGGCGCTTAGGCAAAAAAGTCAACACCTTTAAGAAGAAAAGTCAACACCTTAAAGAAGAAACCACATCTTAAATTTTGATATGATATTAAATTATTGTAAGTTTGCACCAAGAAAACCCTGATGCTTGCCTCAGGCGCTTGCCGAAGCATGCCGTCGGAATGGTAAGGAATGGGCAAGTCCCATTTATCAACCGAATAACGAAATGAGCAAAAAACATTTATCAATCGATAAGCCGAAGAAGGCAGCCTCATGGCTATGGCGCCTTGCCAAACGCGGCGCGGCACGCATTGGCCTGCCGTTTGTCTACGCGGGTGTCCTGCTGATGGGCATCTTCTATTTCACCGGACTCACCAACTATAATTTATTGTTGTTGCTCCCGTTATTGCTCATTCTCATGGGCATCGTAGGGTTCGTACATCAAGAAAAAGGCAAGAACGATTATTAAGTCTTGTTGATGAGGATGTGTCAAAATTGAAGAAGTCCAGAAGTCCAGAAGTCCGGAAGTTCAGTCAAATGCATAAGCACCTGATAATAAGTTATTATTATGGTAATGACGGGACTTCTTAACTTCCGAACTTCTTCGATTTTGATACACCCCCTTTCACTTTATTCTACTCTAACCAATTATCGGATGATACCCGTGTCGGTGTCTATCTTCTGCCGGTTCTTGCGGCTGATGTTGTGGTAGCGCTTTCCCCCAGAGAGCTGACAGGAGACGGTGAGGCTGAGCAGCTGGCCGTCGTTGCGGCTGTGGAGCACGTCGGTCTTGTGGAGGTCTGCGTTGATAAGCTCGGCCCTGCGGATGCGGGGGTCGTGGCTGAAGGGATTGAGGCACGATAAGGAGAAGTTCCAGGCCCGGAGCTGATAGCCCACCTGGAAGGACAGGGTGGCGCTGTTGTTGCCCTTGGTCTCGCCCTCGAGCCAGCGGTAGCCGCCGTCGAAGTCGCCAACTATCGACCAGTTGCCGAGGAAGAGCTGGGCCGTGACACCGCCCGTGTAGCTGGTGTAATGGTGCTTGTAGGCGTCGCCATAGTTCATGCAGCGATAAATGCCGGCATTGGCGTTGACGATGAAGCGGTCGGGCACGACAGTCCACTGCGCCTCATCGAGGACGTAAAACATGTTGATGCCACGCTGATTGGTTTGCGTATAGAGAAACTGGTCGTCGGCCGTGCGGGTGTAGAGCGCCATGTTGCAATGAGGATTGCGGCGGTAGTAGGCCGTGAGACTGTTGTAGAGCGAGGGCGCAGAGTAAGCCAGCCGCCAGGTATGCTCCCTGCGCTTGGGCTGCCGCAGATCGGGGTTGCCTACTGTCCACTCACGGGCGTTCTGCCGGATGCGCGTGTCGCTGAGCATGGCCACACGGGAGATCCACTGCGAGACCTCGTAGGAATAGCTGAAGGTGAAATGGTGGTCGATGACCCAAGAGAGATGGAGCTTCGGGCGGAGGAAATGGAAGTCGTAGGTGTAATCTCCCTGACGGTAATGAAGATTATTGTAGCCGAGTCCCGCCGTGTAGCGGAAGTGCCACAGCGAGCCGCTGAGCTGGGAGAAGAGATAAACCTGCGAGGTGACCGTCTTAGTCTGCGCCACGACGTCACCCGTATAAGTATTGTCAACATATTTCTGCTGATAGTTGGCTCCTGCCGAGAGGGTGAAGGGCTTGAGCCGGTTGGTATAGACCGCCTCCGACCACAGCGACCACGTATGTCCATCGACCTTGTAAGCATAGGGCGACAGCTCGTCATAGGAACTGTAGGCGTTGGAATAGATATAGGTCGTGGTGGCATTGGCCAAAAGCGTCTGATGGCTGCCGAGATGACGAAAGAAATAAAGGTCGAGCACGGGTGAGAAGTCGCGGCTGCGGTCGGTCTGTGTGGCGGTCTGGCTGCTGAGTACAGAGGCTGTGGGCAGGAGCGACCGCGTGGTGATGAGCTTGACATCCTGCTGCGTAGGGGTGTGGTCGAGCGTGGTGGCGAACGAGGCTTGGAAAACGTTGTCGGTGGTGTCGGCAAGGTTGTAGGTCAACTGGACGTTATGGCTGAAGTTGCGATCGCGGTTTTCGAGGTCGTTGCGGGTGATGCGCTCCACGCTGCCGTCGGTGAGCATGTAGTCGGCCGTCTCGTCACGCCGGTTGCCCTTGAAGTCCTTGTAGCCGAAGTCATAGGACAATGCGAACTGACTATTCCCCGTGTTGTATTTGCCATAGACGGTGTTGCTGCCGCGCCAGTCGGTTAGCAGGTTGGTGGCGTCGAGTCCGAGGTCGTAGCCCTGCGTGCTTCGCCGCATGTGGATGTTGATGACATACTTGATGCCGTCACCGTAGCGCACACCGGGGTTGTCGATATACTCGATACTGCGGATGTGCTTCGTGTCGAGAGCTGCCAGGTCGTTGGCTGTGGCCTTGGCGCCGTCGATGCGTATCTGCACGCTGCCGTCCATGGCCACAGGAGTGATAGTACGGGTGATGGCATTCACCTTGAGTCCCTGCATGGGCATCATGGTCAGCAACTGATAGACGTTGGCCGAATGCTGGAGCTGGGCAGCTGAGGGCAGGAAAAGTTTGCCGTCGGAGCGGTCGACGATGCGTGCCGCCTTCACCTCCACCTCCTGCAAGGTCTGCTGTGTCTTAGTTTGCTGTTGCTTGGTTTGCTGCGTCTTTGCCTCCTGTGCCTGAAGGGGTGAGGCAATCATCAGGCAGAGCAAGCCTGTCATCATCGTTGTTCTCATCTTTGTTCCTAAGTTTCTGTTTTCAGGTGCAAAGATAAGCAATGGACGTTATTAGAGAGAAAAAAGTCACTGACAGTTGTCTGACAATTGGCGGACAACGGCATAGATTGTTATTAATCAGCAACGATGCCGTACGAGCCACCGCTATTGTGAATCAGCGACTGCACGAGGTCAGTCCCCACACTCGTAACCTGCATCAGCCCGCCGCAGTGCCTAAGATTGAGACTGACCTCTGTCTGACAATTGATAATTACCGCCTCTTTCCGTGGTAATGGTAAGGTTGCTACTCTTGTCGAGTACGGGC
>ONAR01000052.1 GCA_900315835.1 uncultured Prevotella sp. | reverse complement strand
GGACCAATTTGGACCAACTCGGAAAGTGTTAAAAAGTAAAGGCATGAAAAAACCGCTGAAAATCAGCGGTTTAGTCTAAGTTGCTTCAAATTGGTTGAAATTGGTAAAGTCGTAAAAATAGGGTTTCACTTTCCGACGCAGAAGTGCCGGAAGATGTTTTGGAGGGTGGCTTCGGGTGTAATTTGGCCGGTTATCTCACCAAGGTCGGAGAGGCAGAGGCGGAGATCCTCGGCCAAGAGGTCGGAGGGAAGGCCGGCAGCCAAACCATCAAGGAAACGGGAGAGAGAGGCATGCGCACGGGTGAGAGTCTCGTAATGCCGTAAATTCGTGACAATGATGGCATTGTCGTCAATCTCCGGCAAGCGTGCAGCCTCATAGATGCGTTGCTCCAATTGTGGTATGTTCGTGCCATTCTTGGCTGAGATTGGCAGTTCATCTTCACAAAACGATCCAGGATGGAGGTCGCATTTGTTATGCACTATGATGAGCTGCGCTGGAGCTTCATCCGACGTTAATACATCATTCGACGGCTCTTCATTATACGGTTCATCATTTGACGATTCATCATGAGACGGTTCATCATGAGACGTTAATACATCATCCGACGGCTCATCATTCGACGGTTCATTGTTCGACGAATCCACAGGCAAAAGCACATCCATCGATGCATCGTCTGAATTCAAATGCCGCAGCCGCTTCTTGATGTCGGCCTCCTCATCGGCTGTAGGCTGCTCATCAATCACCCATACCACCACAGCGGCTTTTGCTATGGCTTCATAAGCGCGCTCGATGCCGATACGCTCAATCTTGTCATCTGTCTGACGGATGCCAGCCGTATCGATGATGCGGAACTTCACACCATTGATGGTCATCACATCCTCAACCAGGTCACGCGTGGTGCCGTCGACGTCGCTCACGATGGCCTTATCCTCGTGGAGCAACTGGTTGAGCAATGTCGACTTACCCACATTAGTCTTACCGACGATAGCCACGGGGATGCCTTCCTTGATGGCCTGCCCCGCTTTGAAGCTGGCAGCCAGTTGGGTGATGCGCTTGTCTATGTGCAGGGCAAGGTCGTGCAACTCGGTGCGGTCAGCAAACTCGAGATCCTCGTGGTCGGAGAAGTCAAGCTCAAGCTCCAACAGACTCGTCAACTTGAGCAGATGGTCGTGAAGCTGTTTGAGTTCGTCGCTGAAATGGCCCCTCATCTGACTCAGCGCCAAGTCATGCGACGCCTTATTGTTGGCCGCAATCAGGTCAGCCACAGCTTCGGCTTGACTCAGGTCCATCTTATTGTTGAGGAAGGCGCGCATGGTGAACTCGCCATGGTCAGCCTGACGACATCCAGCCTCAATGAGCGTACTGACGATGCTGCGGGCTATATAAGCACTGCCGTGGCAGCTAATCTCTACCCCATCCTCCCCCGTATAGGAGTGAGGCGCACGCCAAAGACTCACCACCACGTCATCAATCTCATGGCCGTCTACCGTATGCAACACGCCATAGTGTAGCGTGTTCGGCTTCGACAGCGACAGAGACGCCTTGCCTTTAGGTGAGAAGACCTTGTCAACAATAGTGACGGCATCAGGTCCACTCACCCTCACGACGCCCAATGCCCCGCCAAGTGCAGTGGCAATGGCGCAAATCGTATCCTCGTTAATCATTTAAATTCTATCCAATACGAGTTCAATCAAGTCGTTGATGTCACTCTTATAGTTCACTTCAGCCTTCAGCGCCCTGCGGTTGGCAATCACCATGCAGCAGGTCATGGCTTTGTGGCCCATGAGCGCAGACAAACCGGCAAGCGCCGACGACTCCATCTCGAAGTTGCAGATTCTTAATCCGTTATATTCGAAGCTCTCAATTTTCTCGTTAAGTTGCGGATCCATCAGCGGCAACCGCAATCGACGGCCTTGCGGACCGAAGAAGCCACCACAGGCGACGGTGATGCCTTTCACCATATCGTCGCCGGCAATACGCTGAATCAGCTCGGGGTTAGCTGTAGCGACATAGGGATTGCCCATCTTGTCGACCCACCCCACATGCTGCTTGAAAGCCTTCTCCAACTGCAAGTCAGACGCCTCATCGCGACCGGCGTAGAAGTTGAGCAGACCATCGAAGCCGATGCTCTTGACGCTTGCAATAAACGTACCTGTCGGTGTATTGGGTTGGAGACCGCCACACGTACCCACACGCACGAGGGTCAGCGTACGATGCTCTGCCTTCTCCTTGCGCGTCGCAAAATCGATATTAACCAGTGCATCGAGCTCATTCATCACGATGTCGATATTGTCGCATCCAATGCCAGTACTCAGTGCAGTGAGACGCTTGCCCTTATAGGTACCGGTGATGGTATGGAACTCGCGGTTGCTGACCTCACATTCCTTCGAATCGAAATGAGAGGCGACGAGATTGACACGACCGGGGTCGCCGACGAGAATCACCTTGTCGGCCAACTGCTCCGGTTTAACATGGAGATGAAAGATGCTGCTATCAGAGTTGATAATCAGCTCCGACTCAGGAAAGATATAGTCTTTTGGCATAATTGTCAGTGTTTAAGATTATATTTAATGATTTAATTCCAATTGTCTTATTTTCAGTTCGGTCGCATGAAGGTCGCGCAGCTGTTGCGGCAGTTGCTGCTCCATCCGACGAATGTTATCGGCCACTCCCCTATTGCCGTTGTGATAGGCAATGCGCGCAGCATCGAGCTGGGCCTCAGTCTGGGCAATAATGGCTTTAAGTTCAACCACCTGCTTGTACAATTGCCGACTCTGTGGGTTGCGGAATTGCGAAGGCGAGGTGATGACCGTATTGTCGTCTACGACAAACGCCATACCGTCAGCCGACTGCTGCTTGGCCTTGATGCGTTGCACCAAAGCGTCGCGACGCGCCAGTGCCTTCTTGCGGTTGCCAAACTTCCACGTATCCTTGATACTTCTGAGGTCGGCATAGTGCTTGAGCTGCGCATCACTCAATCCGTCGCTGTCGAAGCTCTGCCTCGAAGCCGTCGGAACAAAGCTATAGATGCAGACCTTACCCTCTGGCTGATAGCGGTCAGACACCAGCCAACCCAGCGAGTCGAGGTCGTCGATGACCAGCAGGTAGTCATTGGCTGGTGAGTTGAAAGGCAGTCCGCAGTTCTGTGGCTTATACCACTGCGCCTTATCCGAGTCAAAACTGCTCATGAAGATATCGCGCTTGCCAAGGCTCTCGGGGCCGCTGGCCGAGAAATAAAGCGTGATACCGTCGGAAGCGAGAAACGGATAGTTCTGATGTGGGTACGTGTTGGCGTCGAAGTCAGCAATGACGCTCTTCTTACCCCACTGGTCGCCCACCAGCGTCTGCGTATAGAGGCGGCTGGCCGCCGAGTCGCCCTGCGCCAATATCCTGCGGTCACCGAATTCATTCTGATAGCTGCCCATCTGGTTGGCCATATCGGCATTGGCATTGACCGCTAACGTTCCAATTTCCTTACTTACAGGGAGATAAGCCATGAAGTTATGCTTGTCGACAACCACGCTGTCGAAGAACATCACCTTCGCCGTGGCAGGCAGCATTTGCTGATAAAGTTTTGTGTTGGTCTCCTCATGTTGCACTATGGGTGTACGCTTGGCTTTCACCACACGCGGCTTGCGCTGCGCCGGTGAGGCCAGCGCAATACCCAACAACAAAAAGACGACTGGTGTTATTTTCATCATTTGTTCTGATTCAATAGTTTATTGGCCATGTTAGCGGCGGCCCTCCGTCCGTCACCCATGGCAAGGATTACCGTGGCTCCACCGCGTACGATGTCGCCACCAGCGTAAATGTCGCCCTTCGACGACTGCATCTCGTCGTTGACGACAATGGTATTCTTGCGGCCCAATTCCAGTCCAGCGATTGATTTCGGTACCAGCGGGTTAGGCGATACGCCGACGGCCACAATCACCTGATCGCAGTCGATGGTCACCGTATCGCCGGTAGGCTCCGGGCGTCGGCGTCCTGAGGCATCAGGCTCACCAAGCTGCATCACGTCGAGCACTGCGGCCTTCACGCGACCGTTCTCATCGGCGAGATACTCCTTAGGATTATGCAGCATCAGGAAATGGATGCCCTCCTCCTTGGCATGCTTCACCTCCTCGAGTCGGGCCGGCATCTCTTTCTCCGAACGGCGATAGACAAGCGTCACATCGGCGCCCAGTCGCTTGGCTGTACGGCAAGAGTCCATTGCCGTGTTGCCACCGCCGACAACCAGCACCTTCTTACCGAGGATAATCGGCGTGTCGCTCTCAGGATTGGCTGCATCCATCAGGTTGACGCGCGTGAGATACTCATTGCTTGACATCACGTTGATCAGATTTTCGCCCGGTATGCCCATGAAGTTGGGCAGTCCGGCACCCGATCCGACGAAGATGCCGTTGAAGCCCTTGGCCTCAAGTTCATCGATGGTGATGGTCTTCCCCACGATGGTGTCGGTGAGGAAATGAACACCCTCACGACGGAGGTTGTCAATCTCAGCATCAACAATGCGGTTGGGCAGACGAAACTCGGGTATACCGTATTTCAATACGCCGCCAATCTCGTGTAAAGCCTCGAAGACATACACCTCAAACCCTTTCTTCACCATGTCGCCGGCAAAGCTAAGTCCCGACGGACCGCTACCTACCACGGCCACCTTCATGCCATTGCCGGGCGCAATCTCTGGTAGTTTGCCCTGTCCGCTCTCGCGCTCGTAGTCGGCAGCAAACCGTTCGAGATAGCCGATGGCCACAGCCGGTTCATTCATCTTCAGGTGGATGCACTTGCTCTCGCACTGCTTCTCCTGGGGACACACACGACCGCAGACGGCAGGCAGCGCCGAGGTCTTATGCAGCACATCGGCAGCGCCAAGGATGTCGCCCTTCTCAATATGTTTGATGAAATCGGGTATCTGAATATGAACCGGACACCCCTCGACGCATGAGGGTTTGGCACAGTCAAGACAGCGTTGCGCCTCCTGCATGGCCATCTCTTTGGTCAGACCCTTGTTGACCTCTTCCAACCGGGTCTTAGAGCGGTATTCGGGATCGAGCTCGGGCATGACAACGCGCTTGATGGCCATGCGCTCCTTTGGTTTCATCTGCTTGCGCAGGGCAACGCGCCAGGTGGCATCGTGGCCATCCTCCGGCTCACCGGCCGTAGGTTGTTCACCGTTAGTCGACGCTGCACCAACGACCTCGGTCTCAGCGGGGACAGTCGCACCCTTATCGGGCTCACCTTCTTCTTCCCAATGCTCAAGCTCAGCGTTCTCCACATTCTTGAATGTGCTCATGCGGCTCATCATCTCATTCCAGTCGACCTCGTCGCCATTGAACTCAGGACCGTCGATGCACACGAAGCGGGTCTTACCGCCAATCGTCAGACGGCAGGCGCCACACATGCCCGTTCCGTCAACCATGATGGTATTTAGTGAGACATCATTAGGGATGTTGTATTTATGGGCAAGCAACGAGGAGAACTTCATCATCACCGGAGGTCCGATGGCGATGATCTTATCGACATGCTCCCGCTTAATCACTTCCTCGATGCCTACCGTCACCACACCTTTCTGGCCATACGAGCCGTCATCGGTCATGATGATGACCTCATCGCTGTAGGCCTTGACGTCGTCGACCATGATGACAAGGTTTTTCGTGCGTCCGGCCAGGACAGAGATGACGCGGTTGCCCGCTTTCTTCAAGGCCGTGAGTATCGGCAGGATAGCCGCAATGCCGATGCCGCCGCCCGCACAGACCACGGTACCGTATTTCTCAATCTTCGAGGGGGTGCCGAGGGGGCCAACAATATCCTGAACAAAACTGCCTGCCGGCAAATGGCAGAGTTTCTTGGAAGACAGACCGACTTCCTGCACCACCAAGGTCAACGTACCCTTCTCGCTGTCGCTCTTGGCGATGGTGTAAGGCACACGCTCACTGTGGTCATCAACGCGAAGGATGATAAAGTTGCCCGGTTTACAGCTTCTGGCAATCAGCGGAGCCTCTACCTCAAGGCAATACACCTTTTCGGAGAACTGTGTTTTACTGATAATCTTGTTCATTATAAATGTTGGTTTTAAGGCGTTTTATCGTTGGTTATAATGTTTTGTCTGCTAATATCTTATTGTCGAGATTGCGGATGGTGAACCGTCCGTTGTCCAGGATGCCGAACGTAGGCTCGTTGCCGTTCTTGGGGAAGGTAATCGAACCGGTGTTGCAGCAGATGGCGGGGTGACCGTCGATGTCGAATGTCGACAGCTCCCACAGGTGGGTATGACCATAGACGACAGCATCGAACCGTCCGGGCGGAAGGTTGTCCTTGTGATAGACGTGGCCGTGGGTAAGCAAAATCTTCCGCCCCTCGTCGACGAGCAACGCGTAGGTGCTAAGGATGGGGAAATGAAGGAGCATCTGGTCGACCTCTGAGTCGCAGTTGCCTCTCACGGCTACGATTTTGTCGGCCAGCGCATTGAGACGGTCGGCCACACCGCGCGCGTCCAAGCCCTCAGGCAACCCATTGCGCGGACCGTAGTTGAGTGCGTCACCGAGCAACAGCAACATATCGCACTGCTCGCGGTCGAAGATGGCCAGTGCGCGGTCGAGGCGGGTCACTGAACCATGAATATCGGATAAAAGAAAATATTTCATACCGGTGTACTTCCGTCTTTTTGGGTTAACCTTTCAGATAGTCTTTGAGGTGGGCATTGCCCGGCATGCGCAGCAACTGGCGCACTGCCCTGTCCCTGATCTGACGCACGCGTTCACGCTTCAGCCCCATCATCTGCCCTATCTCAGCCATCGTGCGCGTCTCCACACCGACGCCGTAGAAATACTGCACCACCTGCTGCGACCTCGCATCGAGCTTGCGCACCGCCTGCTCGAGCTCTTTCTCGGCGTTGTCTTTTTGCAGCACCTGGTCAGGGTCAAGGGCATCGCGGTTGGGGATGACGCGGCCGAGGCTCAGCTCAGGACTGCCGCCGACAGGGGCGTCAATCGACAGCACGTGCGACCGTTTTTTCTCCAGCGCCACATCGGCAACGTCACGAGGCACGCGGTAGAGATTGGCCTGCTGCTCGATGGCCTTCTCAATGGCCTCACGGATATAGGGCGCAGCAAAGGTCACGAAACGTTTGTGCCCCTCGGGACGAAATTTTCCGGCTGCCTTCAGCATGCCGATATTGCCCTCGCTGATGAGGTCCTCGATGTCGAGTCCGCGCTTCTTATATTGATTGGCCAGACTCACGACGAAGGTGAGGTTGGCTTTCAGCAGCTTGTCCATCGCCTTGCTGTCGCCTTCCTGTATGCGTTGAGCCAGTTCGGCTTCCTCCTTATCGCTCAGCAGTTTATTGTCGCCTATCTCTTTCATGTAGGCATTGAGTGCCTTCTTCTCTTTTTCCATAATCCATCAGTCTTTAATCCAGTCCAGCCTCGAGCAAGAGCTCTGCCACTTCCTCCGGCGTATTGAAGTCCATGCCGTCAAGAAGCTCCTGGTCGGACAATTCCTTCGACAGCGCCACGGCAGCTTTCTCCGTGAGCCTTGGCTCTCCTTTGTCATCCCTCGCCTGCAACAGCAGATCGAGGATTTGTTGGCGGTATTCTTCTACTTCCATTTGCTTGTTTATATTTTTGCGTAAAGTTACTAACTTTTTCTGACATACGTCTTAGGGGAAGATGATTTTTGTGTTGAAAAAATCTATAAAGGAGTTTAATATGAAATTAAATCACTACTTTTGCCCCAAGAATATAAACTCAAAGACACATTGCTATGAAGAAGATGCTGCTCGTTGTTGACCCTCAGATTGATTTCATCACGGGTTCACTGCCCGTCAAAGATGCTTCCGGCGCCATGAACCGGTTAGCCGACTATGTGCTGCGACACGGCGATGAATACCTGGTAAAAATCGTTACTTCGGACTGGCACCCCTATCACCACTGTTCATTCACGCGTGAAGGCGGCCAGTGGCCGGTCCACTGCGTTCAGCATTCCGCCGGCGCGGCCATCTGGCAACCGCTGTTGGATGCGCTCAACGAGACCAAGGGCGGCTTTACCTTATTATATAAGGGTGACCAAATCGACAAGGATGAATATTCCATCCTGCAAAATGAGCGGTCGGCCAGCATTCTGCTCCGACTCATCATGGCGCTCGGCATCGAGCAGATTGACATCTGCGGACTGGCCGGCAACGTTTGTGTGCTCAATACGGCCAGCGACCTTAAAGCCATCGTCGGGGCCGACAAGATTCATATTCTTGAGGCTTACGCGCCCTCACTCGACGACGGAAGCGCACTGAAAGCGTTTGTTGGTTCTTTGACAGAATAACAAAGTATGGAATAAAAGACATAGTAACATAATAACATAAGGGTGTTTTGACAATAACATAAGGGTGTTTGACAACGCTGCAACCGCTCCGCGGTATTTACAACGTTACTCTGTCTTGTTTACTATGTTACTCTGTCTTATTTTACAACGCTGCTCTGTCTTGTTTACTACGTTACTATGTCTTATTTTCAACATTACTGTCTTCCGATGACGGTATTCTGGCTTTTGCGGTAATGTTTGCGGTAATGTTGCGGTAATGTCGGATGGAATAGAAAAGAGGCACACAATCGAAGTTATGTGCCTCTTTAAAAGTGACTCCGCTGGGATTCAAACCCGGAACCTTCTGATCCGTAGTCAGATGCTCTATTCAGTTGAGCTACGGAGCCCCATTTTTCATTATGCTCGCCGTTAAAAAAGTGACTCCGCTGGGATTCAAACCCGGAACCTTCTGATCCGTAGTCAGATGCTCTATTCAGTTGAGCTACGGAGCCGTCCTTTTTCGTAAGCGGTTGCAAAGTTACTGCGAAAAAAGGGAAACGCCAAACTTTTTCTTAACTTTTTCAGCTTGGCGCCCTTTATTTTGTCATCTTTTGGTCAAAAGCGAAGGCTTTTGCCGACTCAATTACTTCTTCGCAGCGCCTTTCGTGCCTTTGTAAGCCTTGTTCAGACCAGCCACGATATCGTTGGTGATGTCGTAAGCCTTGTCAGCATAAAGCAAGTTGTCGCCCTGCTTGGCAAAGATCAAACCGTACCTCTTGTCCTTGTTGTAGACAGCGAGATAATGCTGAAGCGAATCGTGCAGCGCCTTGTTGTATTTCTCAGTCTCCGTCTGGAACTCAGCGCTCAGACGCTGGTTGAGAGCCTGAAGGTCGTTGCTCTGCTTCTGCAGTCCGGCCTGGATAGCCTCGGCCTGCTCACGCGTATAGGCATTCTGCTGCACCTTCTGCTGGAAGTTGGCGGCAGCGGCCTGCAGTGCCTGCTGCTTGCTGGCGAGCGTCTTCTGGATGTTGTTGCCCTTGGTTTCGAGAATCTTTGTATAATCCTTGCAGAAATTATACTGTGTCATCAGAGAGTCAACCTCCACGTAGGCAATCTTGTTGCCGGCAGCAGGAGCCTGCTCCGTCGTTTTTTCATCCATCTTCGGGCTGCTCTTGTCGCAAGAACTGAAACCCATCGTTGCAGCCACAAGAGCCGCACTGAGAATAATTTTTGTCTTCATTTCAATATTTTGTTTTTATACATTATCTACCATCAACAGGCTCGGTCAGCCTCGCGCGCCTCCCGGTCCTGGTCAATGACGCAATGGATGCCACGCTCCTGCATGGCCTTGCTGTCGTGGATATGCATCGAGGAGAAGCGTCCACCCTTCTTCAGAAGGACCTTCACCGACAGTAAAACCACCGCAATAGCAATTATTAACACGCTAAGGAGTAAAGTCTCTACCATTTTTGCTAAATTTGCATTGCTTTTATGCGAATACTGATTGCAAAGATAGTGCAAAAACGCCAAAGCGCAAAAGAATTATCAAAAACATTTTAAAAAATAAACATATTATGGCAGAATTGAAACCAGCTCGCGTTTTCGAGCAGTTCGCTAACATCAACAAGATTCCCCGCCCCTCGAAGCACGAGGAGAAGATGATCGCTTATCTGAAAGACTTCGGTGAGAAGCATGGATTGGAAACCGTTGTCGACGAAACGGGTAACGTCATCATACGCAAGCCCGCCACGAAAGGCTACGAGAACAGGGCTACCACCATACTGCAAAGCCACATGGATATGGTGTGCGACAAACTGGTGGATGTGGATTTTGACTTCAGCAAAGACGCCATCCAGACCTATGTCGACGGCGACTGGATGCACGCCAAAGGCACCACACTCGGCGCCGACGACGGTATTGGCGACGCCATTGAGCTCGCCATCCTCGACTCCGACGACATTGAGCATGGACCACTGGAGTGCGTGTTCACCCGCGACGAGGAGACGCAGCTCACGGGTGCTCTCGGCATGAAAGCCGGATTTATGACCGGCGACTACCTCATCAACCTCGACTCGGAGGAGGAAGGTCAGATCTTCATCTCGTGCGCCGGCGGCCGCAGCACCATCGCCACCTTTAAGTTTGTGCGCGAGGATGCGCCCAAGGGATTCTTCTTCCTCGAGGCCTCGTTGAAAGGACTTAAGGGCGGTCACTCTGGCGATGACATCGAGAAGAAGCGCGCCAACGCCATCAAGATTATGGCCCGCTTCCTGTTCAACGAGATGCAGAAGATGCCGCTCTACCTGGCGCAATGGAACAGCGGCAAGATGCACAACGCCATTCCCCGCGACGGCAAGGCTATCTTCGCCATTCCCAACGACAAGAAGGAAGAGGTGAAGGCCGACTGGAATCAGTTTGCCGCCGCTGTAGAAGAGGAGTTCCATGTCACCGATACGAGCATGGTTTGGAAGCTGGCCAGCGCCGATGAGCAAGCAGTCATCCCCGCCAATGCCTCCCGCAACATTATCTACGCGCTGCAGGCCGTGGACAATGGCGTGCTGACAATGTGTCAGGATGAGATCCTCGCATGGATGGTGGAGACCTCAAGCAATGTGGCCAGCGTACAGAGTTCTGACAATGAGCTGGTTGTCGTCAGCAGCCAGCGCTCCAACGTGATGAGCAACCTCGACAACATGTGCAACACGGTGAAGGCTGCCTTCGTACTGGCCGGCGCCAGCGTGGAGCAGACCGACGGCTACCCTGCATGGCAGCCGAAACACAACTCGAAGCTGCAGCAAATCACGATTGAGGCCTACCGCAAGCTCTTTGGCAAGGATCCCGTGGTGCGCGGCATCCACGCCGGACTGGAATGCGGCCTCTTCTCTGAGAAATATCCTAACCTCGACATGGTGAGCTTCGGTCCGACACTGCAACACGTCCATACGCCGGACGAGGGACTCTATATCCCCTCAGTTGAGAAGGTGTGGGATCATCTGCTCGAGATTCTGAAGCATATCCCTGCAAAGCAATAAGGAAAAAATGATGAAACGACTCATTCCTTCCACCTTATTTATTATAGCCCTGACGCTGCTGGCCGCTTGCGGTAACGACCAGCGTGCTAAGGGCTTGGTGAAGGACTTCATGAAGAATGACATGGCGGTGGCCGACTACGACGTTGTGACGTGGTCGGCACTCGACTCCACCTTCCGCATCAATGACTCCACACTCAGCGCCATGCGTCAGCGTGCTGTGGCCGATAAGCTGGTCAAACAACAGCCGGCTTACACCAACGCCACCAACAAACTGCTCCGCATCACGCTGAAATACGCGGTCAATAAGAAGGACACACAGCAAACGACCTTCTATCTTGACGACAAGGTGACCGGCATCGTCGGTGTAAAACAGAACTGATTACATACAAAAAATAGCCTCGCTCCCCAGTATCACTACTCAGAGCGAGGCTCTCTTTTAACCTTGTAAAAACTAACCTTAACCTATTGAAATGAATCTATCACAAAGTTAATCAATATTCCGTCCCATGCTGTCAATATTTCAGTAAATCTTTAATTTGACCCAGATTTTTTTCTTTTCTGCCGGCATGTAAGGGAGGTTGGCACAATTATTGTATTTTTTAACTACAAAGTAAAATATCATATTTCGTAGCAAATGAAGCAAGGTAATATCGGGGTTACAACTGAGAACATATTCCCCGTCATCAAAAAGTTTCTCTATTCAGATCATGAGATTTTCCTGCGCGAGATGGTTTCCAATGCCATCGACGC
This sequence comes from uncultured Prevotella sp., assembly GCA_900315835.1. Taxonomy (GTDB): domain Bacteria; phylum Bacteroidota; class Bacteroidia; order Bacteroidales; family Bacteroidaceae; genus Prevotella. Next base: position 3,520 of record ONAR01000052.1, on the reverse strand, counting down.
TACACAGAAGTTGAAGACGCTGGCCCAGAAAGGCGATTTCAAGGGTGAAATGGGCGACCTGACAGTGCGCGTAAAGCTCGACAAGGACGCCAAGACCCTTACCATCAGCGACCGCGGCATCGGCATGACGGCCGACGAGATTGACAAATACATCAACCAGATAGCCTTCTCAGGCGTCACCGACTTTCTCTCGAAATACAAGGACGAGGCCAATGCCATCATCGGTCACTTCGGACTCGGATTCTACTCGGCCTTCATGGTGGCCGACAAGGTGGAGATTGTCACCAAGAGCTATAAGGACGGTGCTCAGGCTGTGAAGTGGACATGCGACGGTTCACCGGCATTCACCATCGACGACGCTGAGAAGGATGACCGTGGATCGGACATCATCCTCCACATTGCCGACGACTGCAAGGAATACCTGGAGCATAACGAGATTGAGCGACTGCTCAACAAATACTGCAAGTTCATGCCCGTGCCCATCGCCTTCGGCAAGAAGACTGAATGGAAAGACGGCAAGCAGGTGGAGACCAATGAAGACAATATCATCAACAATATTGAGCCGCTGTGGACCAAGACACCTTCGACCTTGAAGGATGAGGACTATAAAAAGTTCTACCGCGAGCTTTATCCAATGCAGGATGAGCCGCTGTTCTGGATTCACCTCAACGTCGACTATCCCTTCCATCTGACTGGTATTCTGTATTTCCCGCGCGTCAACAGCAACATCGACCTGCAGCGCAACAAGATTCAGCTATACTGCAATCAGGTGTTTGTCACCGATCAGGTCGAGGGCATCGTGCCCGACTTCCTCACGCTGTTGCACGGCGTCATCGACTCACCCGACATTCCGCTTAACGTGAGCCGGTCTTATCTGCAGAGTGATGCCAACGTGAAGAAAATCTCCACCTACATCACGAAGAAGGTGGCCGACCGCCTGCAGCAGACCTTCAAGGACGACCGCAAGGACTATGAGCAAAAGTGGGATAACCTGAAGTTGTTCATCAACTACGGTATGCTCTCGCAGCCCGACTTCTACGACCGCGCCAAAGACTTCGCCCTGTTCAAGGATGTCGAGGGTAAATACTTCACCTTCGAGGAGTATAAGACGCTCATCAAAGACAACCAGACCGACAAGAGCGGCAACCTGATTTACCTCTATGCCCAGAACAAGGACGAGCAATACAGCTTCATCAAAGCCGCTGAGGACAAGGGCTACAGCGTGCTGCTGCTCGACGGACAACTCGACACGCTCATGGTGAACATGCTCGAGGAGAAGTTTGAGAAGAGCCGCTTCTCGCGCGTCGACGCCGACATCATCGACCGTCTGATTGTGAAAGACGACCAGAAGAAGGAGACGCTGGACAAGGACGACAGCGACTGTCTGACCGAGGTGTTCCGCTCACAAATGCCGACTGGGCAGAAAGCCAACTATGCCGTCGAGGCCGAGGCTATGGGCGTAGACAACAGTCCGCTGGTCATCACGCAGAGCGAGTATATGCGCCGTATGAAGGAAAACAGTCAGTTCCAGCCCGGCATGAGCTTCTACACCCAGATGCCCGACTCGTTCATGGTGGTGCTGAATACCGACCATAAGTTGATCAAACAGGTACTCGACGACACGAAGAAGAGCGTCGGTGAGCGTCTGAAACCCATCGTCAGCGACTTGAAGGGTCAGGAGGCTCGTCTCGCCGCACTCCATCAGAGTCAGGCCAACAAGAAGCCTGAGGAGATCAGCAAAGAGGAGAAAGACGACCTGCAGAATACCGAAAAGGTCATCAATGACGAGCGCGACAAGAAGAACAAGTTGCTGAGCGACTATGCCGCAGGCAACAAGATTGTGCACGAGCTCATCGACTTGGCCCTGCTGCAGAACGGTTTGCTGAAGGGCGAGGCCCTCGATAAGTTCCTCAAACGGAGCTACGAGCTCATCGGCTGAAAGCTCATCAACTCAGAAACTCATCAACTGATAAACTCAAAGTAACCATGACGCGCGAACAACGTTACGAATTCGTCATCGACTACTTCAGGCGTACAGCGCCAAACGTCGGCACCGAGCTACAGTTTGGCTCTGCATTCCAACTGCTTGTTGCGACCCTGCTCTCGGCGCAATGCACCGACAAGCGCATCAATGAGGTGACGCCTCCGCTCTTTGAGCGCTACCCCACCCCACAGCTCATGGCGCAGGCTGAAACCGAGGATATCCTCGAGTTCATCCACAGCGTGAGCTACCCCAACGCCAAGGCCCGACACCTGGTCAATATGGCGAGGATGCTCGTCAATGAGTTTGGCGGCGTGGTACCCGACAACGTGAAGGAACTCACCATGCTCCCCGGCGTGGGTCGGAAGACAGCCAACGTGTTGCAGGCCGTATGGTTCGGCAAAGCGGCGATGGCAGTCGATACTCACGTTTACCGTGTGGCTCACCGTCTCGGCCTCGTACCGAAGACGGCCAACACACCGTTCAAGGTAGAGGAGTATCTGACGAAGCACATCAGTGAGGATGACATTCCGCGTGCCCACCACTGGCTGTTGCTGCATGGCCGCTACGTCTGTAAGAGTTCACGCCCACAGTGCGATGACTGTCCATTTACGAAGATATGCCCTAAGTTGATGGAAGGAAGTAAACTGCAAAAATGAATACGACACTTATACTCAATTTCCTCAAGGCGGTTGCCGCCAACAACAACCGCGAATGGTTCCACCAACACAAGGACGAATACGAGGCTGCCAAGGCCGAGTTTGAATCGGGTGTGGCCGAAGCCATCAGCACGATCGCTAAATTCGACAGCACCATAGCCCATCTGACGCCGAAGGACTGTTGCTACCGCTTCTATCGCGATACCCGCTTCAGTCCCGACAAATCGCCGTATAAGCGCCACTTCGGTGCCTATATTGCTGCCCACGGCAAGAAGGCGCTGCATGGCGGCTACTACATCCACCTACAACCCGACCACTGTATGCTGGCCATCGGCAATTACTGGCTGCCGACTAACATCCTCACGGCGATGCGCAATGAGATAATGGGCAACATCGATGAATGGAGACGATGCGTGGAAAGCAAGGACTTTATCAAATACTTCGGTCGTCCACAGTCGTCGTTATGGGAAGGCGACATTCCGACGACGGAGAAGGGCTTCGGCATCGCCCATCTGAAGAAGATGCCTAAGGACTTCCCCAAAGATTACGAATTCCCCGACTACCTGAAGATGAAGGACTACTGCGCATGGACAGCGGTGAACAATGACTTCTTCAGCAAAGACAACTGGAAGGAAGCCATGGCGCGCATCTTCAAAACGGGCAAGCCGATGATGGACTTCGCCAACAGCGTCATCGACGACTACGAATAAAACGACGTACGACTACAAATAATAAGACGTCTGACAATGAATTAGATGACACCGTCAGCAATGGCGGTGAATAATCGAGTAGGAGGTAAACACTAATCGTAGGTGCTTATCTCCTATTTTCGTGTTTACCGACCTCTCACACCACCGTACGTGCCGTTCGGCATACGGCG
>ONAR01000053.1 GCA_900315835.1 uncultured Prevotella sp. | reverse complement strand
CAGATCTCGCTGACAGCGCATAGGATGCCATCAATGAAATCCGCGTTATCCGCGTGAGAAACTTACTGCGCTTACGCTAATCGCGCTGATGTGTGGGAATAATGCCATACCAAGGGTTGGTGGCCGGCACCAGGCCGGCCACTACACTGCTACCAAGGTTGCATACCTCCACGGACTTTATCCGCTGCGCCGCATTGTGCGAAACTATCACCGAGAGATTACCCATGCGGCTGGTGGCCGGCACAAGACCGGCCACTACACTATCACCGAGAGGCTTATTCCTCCCTCCCCTTTGAGGGAGGGCCGGGGAGGGGCCTCCAGGACGAGGCTACCGAGGAGAGGCTTCCGGTATTTCCCCTCCCCTTTGGGGAGGGGGCAGGGGGTGAGGCCTCCAGTGGGTGAGCCCTCCAGTGGGTGAGCCCTCCAGTGGGTGAGCCCTCAGGTGGTAATCCTCCTCGTCGCCTCCTTCAGCCACTCCCTATCCCCTGCATCCTCCAGCAGCGGACTGAGGGCTTCCCACACGCGACGGTGGTAGCTGTTGAGCCATTCCACCTCCTCGGGCAGGAGCATCGAGGGAATGATGGGCGCCGTATCGATGGGGCAAAGGGTCAGCGCATCCATCTGCAGGAAGCGGCCGAACTCCGTCGACAGGTAGGGTTCGATGATCAGCATGTTCTCGATGCGCACACCGAAGCGGTCGGCCAGATAGAGGCCCGGTTCATCGGTCACGGTCATGCCCGCATGCAGCGGCGCCGGCATATATTCCATGCGGATCTGGTGAGGACCCTCATGCACGTTGAGGTAAGACCCCACGCCGTGGCCGGTGCCATGAAGGAAGTTCATGCCCTCACGCCACATCGCCTCGCGCGCCAGCGCGTCAATCTGAGTACCGCAGGCGCCGTCGGGGAACTTACACAGCTCCAACTGGATATGGCCCTTCAACACAAGGGTATAGACCTTCCGCTCCTCGTCGGTCAAGGGACCGAGGGGGATGGTGCGGGTGATGTCGGTGGTACCATCCTGATACTGCGCACCGCTGTCGAGCAACAGGAAGCCGCGCGGCTCCAGCTCGGCGTCGGTCTCGGGCGTGGCCTCGTAGTGGACGATGGCGCCGTGAGGTCCATAACCGGCAATGGTGTCGAAGCTGATGTCCTTGAACAGCGGTTGGGCGGCGCGCAGCGAGGTTAGCTTACGGTCGACGCTCATCTCGGTCTGACCGCCGGCCTCAACGGCGGGCTTGAGCCAGCGCAGGAACTTGACCAGTGCCACACCGTCGCGCAACATGGCATTGCGGAAGCCGCGGATCTCGGCCTCGTTCTTCACCGCCTTCATCGCTGCGATGGGCGACGGCTGGCGGATAATCTCATGTACGTCGACCTTATTATATAAGGTGTAACAGGTCTGATGCGGGTCGAGCAGGATGTTGTAGGCAAAATAGTCCATCAGCCCACGCTCCACCTCTTTATATTCGCGTACGCCGACGCCCTCGGCAGCCAGATAAGCCGTCACGTCGGGCGTCAGTTTCTCCTTATTAATATATAGCGTCACATCCTGCGGACTGATGATGACGTAAGCCACGAATACGGGGTTGCAATGCACGTCGCTGCCGCGGAGGTTGAGCAGCCATGCCACCTCGTCGAGCGCCGACACCAGCATACCGTCGGCATGCTGTTCGCGCAGTGCCTGACGCACGCGCGTAATCTTCGACGCCACAGTCTCACCGGCATATTCCATCGGCTGGATGACGACCTTGTTATTAGGCACCGGCGGCCGGTCGGTCCATATATCGCGCAAGGGGTCGAAGTTGGTGCGCACGGTGATGCCGCCCTGACGACGCATGTCGGCAATCAGCGCCTCGACGTCAGCCTCGGCATTGACCATGCCGTCAACGCCCACCTGCGCGTTGCGGTTGCGCAGTTGACTGCCCAGCCACTCCGAGATGGTCGGCGTGCCCGGCACCTTCAACTTCATCAACTTGAACTCGGTGCCGCTGAGCTGTTCGGCGGCGGCCAGGAAATAGCGGCTGTCGGTCCACAGGGCGGCCGCGTCGGTGGTGACTACTGCGGTGCCGGCCGAACCGTTGAAACCGCTGATCCACTCCCTACCCTTCCAGCGGTCGGGGGTGTACTCGCTGTTATGCGGGTCGGTGCTGGGGAAGATAAACGCATCAAGTCGCTCTCTACGCATCACCTCGCGCAGCGCAGCGAGGCGGCGGGCAATTACACTACTGTCCATAAGGCATTGACTTATTACAAAACAAAAACAAAGATACGCATTTCCCGTCGAAAGTGACAAGCCGACATTGCAAAGAAATAAGTTTTAATATAAAACAACATATTACAACAATAGGAAAACATCAATTATGTCTTTTTTTCTATAACTTTGCAAGAAGAAAAAAGAGGCGGCCGAGAAGTCGCTTCGGCACAACTTTTGCAGAGAAACCAACGAATATCTCAGAACTATTAAAATATAACATTTCAGTTATGAAGTACTTAACAAATGACAAACTCCTTATCGTCGGTGCAGGCGGTATGATTGGTTCCAACATGGTTCAGACAGCCCTTGCTCTCGGTCTGACTCCTAACGTATGCTTGTATGATATCTACGAGCCGGGCGTTCATGGTGTCTACGACGAGATTGAGCAGTGCGCTTTCCCCGGCGCTCACGTCACCTACTACGCTCCTGCCGTAGAGGACATGAACAATCCTGAGAAGGTGGCCGAGGCTGCCAAGAAGGCTTTCACCGGCGCTAAATACATCATTTCTTCCGGCGGTGCTCCCCGTAAGGCCGGCATGACCCGTGAGGATCTGCTGCAGGGCAACTGCAAGATTGCAGCCGACTTCGGTGAGAACATCAAGAAGTACTGCCCCGACGTGAAGCACGTGGTGGTGATCTTCAACCCCGCTGACGTGACCGCTCTGACGGCCCTCATCCACAGCGGTCTGAAGCCCAACCAGCTCACCTCTCTCGCAGCCCTCGACTCTACCCGTCTGCAGCAGGCCCTGGCTCATGAGTACAATGTGCCTATGGACAAGGTGACCGGCGCCCACACCTATGGTGGTCACGGCGAGCAGATGGCTGTCTTCGCTTCTCAGGTGAAGATCGACGGCAAGCCGCTGTCTGAGATGGGTCTCAGCAAAGACCGTTGGGAAGAGATTAAGCAGATTACCACTCAGGGTGGTAGCCGCATCATCAAACTGCGTGGCCGCAGCTCGTTCCAGAGCCCTGCCTACAACGCCGTGAAGATGATTGAGGGTGCTATGGGTGGCGAGCCCTTCACGCTGCCTGCTGGCTGCTACGCCAACCTGCCTGAGCTCGGCATCAAGGACGTGATGATGGCCCTGCCTACGACCATCGACGCTACGGGTGTGCACTACACCACGCCGACTGGCACTGAGGAAGAGATGGCTGACCTGCAGAAGAGCTACAAGCACCTCTGCGACATGCGCCAGGAAGTGATCGACCTGGGCATCGTTCCTCCTATCGACAAGTGGAAAGAGGACAACGCCAACCTCTAAAAGCATAACTCCGCCAAGCATTGACGGATAGACATAAGCGCCATGACTGCAACAGCGGTCGTGGCGCTTTTCATTTGATTATCCATAAAATATATCATTATAAACGCGAATCGGGTAAATGGAAGTTGGCACAATCTTTGTACCTTTGCAACCACAATCAAATGCATTAATAACACGATTGAGATTATGGACAAAATACACGATTTGAGTTTTGGCGGCGAGCGCCCACTGTTCGGCGCCCACGATGTATGCTTGGAGAACATCACGATAACCGATGGTGAGTCAGGCATCAAATGTTGTCACGACCTCGAGTGTCACGACAGCAAGTTCTTTGGCAAATACCCCTGGTGGCATGTAGACCGCAGCCTCATCACGAGCTGCTACTTCGCACCCAACAGCCGTTCGGCCATCTGGTACAGCAACGACATGGTGATGAAGGACTGCGTCATCGACGGTCCGAAGTTCTTCCGCGAGATGAAAAACCTCGAACTGGAGAATGTCAAAATCAACGACGCCGATGAGACATTCTGGCATATCGACGGACTGAAGGTGAAAAACGTGGAGCTGCACGACGGCACCTACCCCTTCATGCACGCGCAGAACATCTATGTCGACGGCCTCAAGAGCGACGCCAAATACGTGTTCCAATACTGCAAGAACGTTGAGGTGCACAATGCGCAGATTACCACGAAGGACTCTTTCTGGGAGTGCGAGAACGTCACGGTCTACGACTCCGAGCTCAACGGCGAGTACCTGGCCTGGCATTCGAAGAACATCAAGTTCGTGCGCTGCCACATCAGCGGTGAGCAGCCGCTGTGTTACATGGACCACGTGACGCTGGTCGACTGCACCTTCGACCCGGCCTGCGACCGCGCCTTCGAGGACTGCACCAACATCGACGCCGACATCCGCGGCAGCATCACCAACATCAAGAACCCTGTCTCGGGCCGCATCGTCGCCGACGAGATTGGCAGCGTCACCTACAACGAGTTCGCCAAGGGCCACGACTGCCGCATCAGCATCAGGAAATAAGCCATTCGTCACGATGAAATACGATTTCGATAAGGTCGTGCCGCGGCGCGGTACCAACAGCTATAAATGGGACCTGTTTAAGGAGGATGACATCATTCCGCTGTGGGTGGCCGACATGGACTTCGCCGTGGCGCCGCCCATTCAGGAGGCGCTGCGCAAGCGCATCGAGCACCCGATATTTGGCTACACGCTCGTGCCCGACAGCTATTACGACGCCGTCATCAACTGGTTCAGCCGTCGCCACAACTGGCAGATATCGCGCGACTGGATGATCTACACCTCGGGCGTGGTACCGGCCGTGAGCTGCGCCATCAAAGCCTTCACCCTACCGGGTGAGAAGGTGCTATTGCAGACGCCGGCCTACAACTGCTTCTTCTCCTCCATCCGCAACCAGGGCTGCGAGATACTGGAGAATGAACTGGTACCAGAGGGCGACACCTACCGCATCGACTTCGACGACTTCGAGCGCAAATGCGCCGACGAGAAGACGACCGTCTTCCTGCTCTGCAACCCTCACAACCCCTGCGGACGCGTGTGGACGAAGGAAGAGCTGCAGCGTATGGCCGACATCTGCCGCAAGCATCACGTCAAGATTATCAGCGACGAGATCCACTGCGAGATCATCATGCCGGGCTACCACTTCACGCCGTTCGGCCTCATCGACGCCGACAACAGCGTGATGCTCAACTCGCCTTCGAAGAACTTCAACATCGCCGGTCTGCAGATTGCCAACATCATCTGCAAGAACGACGAGTGGCGCCGCCGCATCGACCGCGTCATCAATATCTATGAGGTGTGCGACGTCAACCCCTTCGGCGTCATCGCCCTGCAGGCCGCCTACAACGAATGCGGCGACTGGATTGACGAGATGAACGAGTATGTGTGGGGCAACTACCAGTACTTGCTGGACTTCATCCACGCCAACCTGCCGCAGTTCAAGGTCTGTCGCTTGGAAAGCACCTATCTGGCGTGGATTGACATCCGCGCCACCCACCTGACCTCCGACGAACTCACCCAGCGCCTGCTCCACCGCGCTCACGTCTTTGTGAGCAGTGGCACGCTCTACGGTCAGAAGGCCGGCGAAGGCTACCTCCGCCTCAACCTCGCCTGTCCCCGCAGCACGCTGAAAGCGGGGCTGGAGAGGATGGAGTTAGGAGTGAGGAGTGAGGAGTGAGGAGTTATTAGAAGTCCGGAAGTCCAGAAGTCAGAAGTCCAGAAGTCAGAAGTCCAGAAGTCAGAAGTCCAGTCATTACAATAAGGGGTGAGAAGCATCTATAGCTTCTATAGCATCTATAGCGTCTATTGTTTCTATAGCATCTATCGCCTCTATCTGCTCTCTATCTCCCTCATTATCCGCTCCGTCGCACCGCAAAGGCTTTGGACATATTTCCCGGCCGCCTCACCGGCACGGACGATGTCAACCGGACGCTCGGTGAAGCCCTGCATGATGCGCTCAAAGTCGTCGGAAGTGTTGATCTCCAGTCCGCCGCCGCAACGCAGCAGACCCTGGGCCTCAGCGAAATGTTTGTTGTTGGGGCCGAAGATAACCGGCACACCCCATACGGCGGCCTCGAGGGTGTTGTGAATGCCAACACCAAAACCACCGCCGACATAAGTCACCGAACCATAATGATAGATGCTGCTGAGCAGACCGAAGCAGTCGATAATCAGTACGTTAGCCTCAGCCGCCGTCTCTGGCGTGGCTTGGGTATAGCGTACGGCCTTCCCCTCTATCTTTGAGATTATCTGCTTCAGATGATCCTCACCGATGACGTGCGGCGCGATGATGACCTTCCAGTCCTTATGTTGGTTGAAATAAGGAATGAAGATATCCTCATCGGGTGGCCACGACGACCCCGCCACGAACACCATCGGTAGCTCACGCAAAGCAACAGCATTATCTGCGGAAGCACTATCTGAGCCGTCAGCGGAAGCGCTTTCTGCCGCACCGACCTTCAGCCTCCCTGCACCCTTTACGAAAGCCTCAACGATGGGCAGTTGTTTGGCGGCTTCCTTAATCTGCAACACGCGGTCGAAACGGGTGTCACCCGTCACGCTCACGCAGTCGATGCCGATGCCGTGAAGGAGCTGTTTGCTCTCCTCGTTCTGCACAAAGAAATGGGTGAAGCAGTTCAGCACCTTTCCATAGCCGCGGCCATACCACTTAAAGAAAATCTGATTGGGGCGGAAGATACTCGACACGCTGTAGAGGGGTACCTGACGGTGCTTCAACACGTGGAGGTAATTGGACCAGAACTCATACTTGATGAAAAAGGCCATCACAGGGCGCACCGTACGCAGGAAGCGGCGGGCGTTGCCGATGGTGTCGATAGGCAGGTAGCAGATGATGTCGGCGCCGGGATAGTTCTTACGCACCTCATAGCCTGAGGGCGAGAAGAACGTCAGCAGAATCTTGTATTGAGGATAGTCGCGGCGGAAGCGCTCGATGATAGGGCGTCCCTGCTCAAACTCGCCGAGTGAGGCGGCATGCACCCAGATATACTCAGCCTCGGGCTCAACCTTCTCCTCGAGGATGCGCCACGTCTCGTGCTCGCCACGCCACATCGTCCGCACCTTCTTGCTGAAGAATGTGGCTATCCACACGCCGATATTATAAAGGAAGATAAAAATATAATACATAACTATTGAGTGAACCGGCGCCCGCACTGCAGCAGGCGCCCTCTGTTCAGCGAAGTGCGGCAATAGCCGCTTTCATGCGGCGGATGGTTTCCTCTTTACCGAGGAAGGCGGAGATGTCGAACATACCCGGGCCTTTACCGATGCCCACGAGGGCCAGACGCCAGGCGTTCATCACGTCGCCGAGCTTATAACCCTTGTCGGCCACCCATTGCTCCACAATACGCTCCTGGTTCTCCACCGAGAAGTCGTCGATACCCGCCAGCACGTCGATGAGCTCGGTCATCTGCTGGGCGGAATACTCCTTCCACCGCTTCTTCACGGTCTTGGCGTCGTACTCCGACGGTGCGATAAAGAAGAAGGAGCAAAGCGGCCACAGCTCCTTGACGAAGCTCACGCGGTCCTTCATCAGGTGCACCACCTGCGTGATGCGCTCCATCGATTCATCAACGCCGTTGTTGGCTACGATGGGTGCGAAGAGATTGGCAATCTCCTCGTCGCTCTTGCGGAGCATATACTCATGGTTGAACCAGATACCTTTCTGATAGTCGAACTTCGCGCCGCTCTTCGAGCACTTGGTGATGTCGAAGACCTTCACCAGTTCGTCGAGCGAGAAGATCTCCTGCTCGGTGCCGGGGTTCCAGCCCAACAGCGCGAGGAAGTTGATGACGGCCTCGGGGAAGTAGCCGCTCTCGCGATAGCCGCTCGACACCTCACCCGTCTTGGGGTCGTGCCACTCCAAGGGGAACACGGGGAAGCCGAGGCGGTCGCCGTCGCGCTTCGACAGCTTGCCCTTGCCCTCGGGCTTGAGCAGCAGCGGAAGGTGGGCAAAACGCGGCATCGTGTCCTCCCAGCCAAAGGCGCGGTAAAGCAACACATGCAGCGGCGCACTCGGCAGCCACTCCTCACCGCGGATGACGTGGGTGATCTCCATCAGGTGGTCATCGACGATGTTGGCTAAATGATACGTCGGCAACTCGTCGGCGCTCTTGTAAAGCACCTTGTCGTCGAGGATATCGCTCTTGATGCACACGTCGCCGCGAATCATATCGTTGACGTGGACTTCCTCACCCGGCTCCACCTTGAAGCGCACGGTGTACTGCGTGTCGGCCTCGAGCATGCGGTTGACCTCCTCCTTCGGCAGCGACAGCGAATTGCGCATCTCCATACGCGAATGGGCGTCGTATTGGAAATTAGGCACCTGCTCGCGCTTCTTGGCCAACTCCTCGGGCGTGTCAAACGCCAGGTATGCCTTGCCGTTGTCGAGCAACTGCTGCACGTATTTCTTGTAAATCTTGCGGCGCTCGCTCTGACGATAAGGGCCATAGTTGCCCCCGAAGCTCACGCCCTCGTCAAACTCGATGCCAAGCCAGTTGAATGATTCAAGGATGTAATCCTCGGCGCCGGGGACAAAGCGATTGCTGTCGGTATCCTCAATACGGAATACCAATTCGCCACCGTGCTGGCGCGCAAAGAGATAATTATACAGCGCCGTACGTACGCCGCCAATGTGAAGAGGTCCGGTTGGACTCGGTGCAAAACGCACTCTCACTTTTCTTTCAGACATGATGATTAGTGAATTTTGCTGCAAAATTAATATATTTTTTCTTCTTTGACGGATATTTTTCGTATTTTCGCAGCTAAATAGGATTAGAGAGCGATATAATGGGTAAATTTCATCTCTCCGGCCACCGCCCGGAACACTATTGGCGCAACCTCGCCGCACACGTTGGCCTGGTGCTGCTGACGACATTGGTCATCGTCTGGTTCCTTCCACGGAATGAGAGCAAGCAGTTTGTCTATGACATCGGCGAGCCGTGGCATTATGGCACCATCATCGCGAAATACGACTTCCCCGTCTATAAGACCGAGGATGCGCTGGCAAAGGAAAAGGACTCGCTGCTCCACCAGTTCCAGCCTTATTATAACTACGACCAGACCATCGAAGAGACCGAGATAGCCAACCTTCGCCGTGAATTGGAGAAGGTCAGGGGCTTGTTGCCTACCGGCTTCGAGAGCGCCATCATCGAGCGCATACACCGTTTCTATCAGGCGGGCATCATGGACACCCCCAACTACAATGCCTTAGCCACCGACACCATGAGGCAGATAAGGGTCATCTTCGGTAAGGATGCCGAGAGCGTCTCCGTAAAAGCCGTATACTCCACGATGTCGGCTTATGAGCAACTGATGAACGACGAACTGCTCACCCCCGAGCGACCGCTCATGCAGCGGCTCAACCTCACCGATTATATCGTACCCAACCTGCTGCTCGACCGCGGCCGCACCAACACCGCGCGCAACGACCTGCTCTCGGGCATCTCACCCGCCTCGGGTATGGTGATGGCCGGACAGCGTATCATCGGACAGGGCGACATGGTGGATGAATACACCTACCGCGTGCTCAACTCGCTCGAACGCGAAATGCAGCGACGCCAGGACAGCAGCAAGCAGATCACCTACCGCATGATGGGCTACGGCCTTTACGTGCTCATCTTCGTCTTCCTCTTCACCGTCTACCTCTCCCTCTTCCGGCGCGACTACTTCAGCAAGCCGCGCTGCGTGACGATGCTCTACTCCTTCATCGCCCTCTTCCCCATCCTGGTGTCGCTGATGATGGAGAACAGCTACTTCAACTTCTCGGTCTACGTGCTGCCCTTCGCCCTGGCGCCCATCTTCGTGCGTATCTTCCTCGACTCGCGCACGGCCTTCATCACCCACATGACGATGATCCTCATCTCGGCGTGCGCCCTGCGCTTCCAGTTCGACTTCATCGTCGTGCAGACGGTAGCGGGTCTGGTGGCCATCTACTCGCTGCGGGAGATGTCCTCGCGTGCGCAGGTCTTCCAGACGGCGCTGTTCGTCTTCCTGGCGACCTGCATCACCTACTTCGCCCTGAAGCTCATGGAGAGCGGACAGGAGTTTGAGTTCGACATCCACATGTATTACCACTTCCTCATCAACGGCGTACTGCTGCTCCTGGCCTACCCGCTGATGTTCATCGTGGAGAAGATGTTCGGCTTCACGTCGGTCATCACGCTTATCGAACTGTCCGACATCAACAAAGGATTGCTGCGGCAGCTGAGTGAGGTGGCGCCCGGCACCTTCCAGCATTCCATCACCGTGGGTAACCTCGCTTCGGAGATTGCCAACCGCATCGGCGCCCGGGCTACACTCGTGCGTACGGGTGCGCTCTACCACGACATCGGTAAGATGAAGAACCCCGCATTCTTCACCGAGAACCAACAGGGCGGCGTCAACCCGCACGATAACCTCACCGAGAAGGAGAGCGCACAGATCATCATCAGCCACGTCGCCAATGGTGTGAAGATTGCGGAGGAGAACAACCTGCCGCAGGTCATCATCGACTTCATCCTCACCCACCACGGACAGGGTCTGACGAAGTATTTCTACATCAAATACCAGAACGAGCATCCCAACGAGATCATCGACAAGGAGGCCTTCAGCTACCCCGGTCCGAATCCCTCGACGCGTGAGCAGGCCATCCTGATGATGGCGGACACCTGTGAGGCCGCCTCCCACGCCCTCAAGGACTACACTGAAGAGAATATCTCGAAGCTCGTCAACACGCTCATCGACCAGCAGATCGAAAACGGTTTCTTCAAAGAGTGCAAGATCACCTTCTACGACATCGCCGTTGCCAAGCAGGTGCTCATTGAGCGGCTGAAGGCGATATACCATACGAGAATACAATATCCAGCCTCAACACAAGCAAAACAATAGCCCATCAAGCCCCTCCCCAACAGCCTCACCCCCTTACCCCTCTACAGCCTCACCCCCTTACCCCTCTACAGCCTCACCCCCTTACCCCTCTACAGCCTCACCCCCTTACCCCTCCCCGAAGGGGAGGGGAGTAATATGCTCTGCGGGAGGAAGCGCTGCCATTGGGAAGCCTCCCTTGGGGAAAAGCGCAGCCATTGGAAAAGCGCAACCCCGAAAAGTGCAGCCATAGCTGTCCTTGCTTGTAATGCGTCCGGTTCCTCCGCTCCCATTCAACCCATAAAACCCATCCGACCCATAAAACCCATTCAACCCATAAAACCCATCCGACCCATAAAACCCATTCAACCCATGAAACCCATCCGACCCATAAAACCCATTTTCCCCCACCAACCAATTACCCCCGACAGGATCTTCTTCCTATCGGGGGTAATTTATGCATTCTACTCCCCTCCCCTTTGGGGAGGGGCCGGGGGTGAGGCTTTATTTCACAATATATTTCCTCCCGTTCTTGATGACCACGCCCTTATAGGACTTGCTCACACGCTGACCGGCAAGGTTATAGATAGCGCCGTCGAGCGCCGTCTTCGTCTTAACGCTGTTGATAGCGGTCGTTGTGCCGTTGATGCTGACGAGGTAAGAATTAGTGAGTTGAGGAGTGGTAGTATCATCCTTGGCGTAGTTCTTCAGCACACCGCAAACAACCACCTTGTCACCAGCATTGATGTGATCTTCAGCGGTGAACTTAGCATTGCCGAGGTACTTACCACGGAAAACCGTCAGTGCACTGGTTGACTTACCGTCATCAGAGATGGTGTAGCTTGCGTTACCATATTGGGTACTCAACTCAGAAACCTCTACGATGGTACCAGAAACATAGACGTTGCTCGTTGTCTGCGTACCGTTGGCGAGAATCTCCAAAGCTTTAGCCACGCTGATCGGCTCGGTCTTGGTGAAGGTCTTCTCAGCAACCTCGCTGGCAGTGCCGTTCAGATAAGCTATGGCCTTAACAGTGGTAGTCTCAGTGAGCGTAATCGGCTCAGTGTACTTCGTGCTCTTGTCGGTAGGAGTTGTGCCGTCGGTGGTGTAATAGACGGTAGCGCCTTCCTGGTTAGCAGTGATGGTCACGGTAGTCGACTCAAGGAACGTCTCGTCACCGGAGATGGCAGGAGCAGCACCGGCAGGCTTTTCAATGCTGGTGAGATAGTTGCTCTGAGCCATCTCAAGCGAAGTGTTAAAGGGGGTCACCTTACCTTTTACGGTTACTGTCCAGCCCGTCTGAAGTTGGTCTTCAGAAGTAAACTTAACGTTATTGAGATACTTGCCTCTGTAGATCTGGAACTGATTAGTCGTCGTACCGTCGTCAGAAATATAATAGGTGGCGTTGCCAAAAGAGGCGCTCACCTCTTTTATCTGAGAGACAATTCCCTTCACATAAACCTCATCCGTAGGCAGTGCGTTGGCTGCGTTCAAAGCCAGAATATCAGCCACAGTGTAAGGCTTGGCCTCGGTTCCGTCGCCGGTCGTAGTGACATCACCTGTAACGGTCAGCGTGTAAGAAGCTGAACCGGCGGCATAGGTATCATTGCCCTCAGTGGAAGCGGTAATCTTAGCGGTACCGGCGGCGTTGATGGTCACTTCACCCGTAGTAGCGTCTACGTCAGCCACGTCGGTGTTGTCAACAGTATAGCTCACCGTCAAGTTGTGAGGATTGGTCAGCGTAGGAGCCGTGAAGCTATCACCTAACTTCACCGTATAGGTAGCCTCGGGGAAAGAAAGATCGGCAGAGGTCTTACCTGAAGGGGTATAGGTCACCTCAATCTTGGTGGCACGAACCTGGTTCTTAGATGCCGTCAGCGTAAACTCAGCAGCAAGACCGGTCCAGGTACCGGTCTTGCCAGCTTCTTCAAAAGTATAACTTCCAGCAGTTGCATCGGTAAAATTACCGGGGCCATATTTTGCCGTGCCATTGGCCGTGCAGGTGAAGACCACCTTCGTAATGTTACCAACTGAAGAACTGATCGTTGCTGTAGAGCTCTTGTAGAAACGGTACTGTTTTGCAGCAAAAGCGCCGGTACTGCATTTGATAGTGATACCGTCTTTGGTAATAGTCTCTTCGCCGCTTGAAGAATCAACACCCGTATAAGTACCCTTCTCTGTCCCCGCAGTAAACGTGACAGTTTTCTGCGCCGTGGCTGCGGTGCACAGCATCACGAGCAACAACGTGAATAAATAATGTAAATGTTTAACCATAAACTTAAGTTTTATTTGATTAATAAAATAATTTAGTCTGATACGATGCGCCCCTTCCTAAGGAATAAGCCACACGAAGAAGCCTATTTACGTGTGCAAAGATAATAAATTAATTGATATGCACACACAATGCTAAGTTAATTTTATGCAATTGTAACATGAGCCCCACCGGCCACTACACTATCACCGAGGGGCAAGCTGTTAACTAACATTAAATTTCTCCCCATTCTCATGGAAATATAGAACAATCTTCATAACTTTGCGGCCAAAATTTTAAGGTTTATTCAAGATGACTTCATTTAAGTACGCCATCGCCGCAATGGCAGTCTGTTGCACACAGGCCGTGATGGCCGGTGGCATTAACACAAACACCAACATGAGCGTGGCCTTTGGCCGTAACCTCTCACGCGAGGGTGCCATCAGCATCGATGGCGTCTACTTCAACCCCGCAGGTGCGACCTTCCTCGAGCCCGGACTCCATCTCGCCATCAACTGGCAGCTCATCACCCAGCACCGCTACATCGCCAACAACTACGAGTTGTTCGCCAGAAATACGCAGAACCCCACGACCAACCGCAACTTCAAGGGCCATTCGCTCGCACCGTTCTTCCCCTCGGTGCAGGCAGCTTACAACTGGCACCGCTTCTCGTTTCAGGCCAACGCCGGCGTGGGCGGCGGCGGCGGCAAGTGCACCTTCGACAACGGGCTGGGCTCATTCGAGAAGATAGTCTCTGAGACGGCCCTCGCCGCCAGCGGTCTCGCAGGCACTGTTGACCAATCATTGGCCAATACGCTAAAAGGCGCCGGAATGCCTGCCTCTATGGCACAAGCCGTGGCAGCCAACGGCTTCTCCAGCGACCAGTACTTCGGCAGTAAGGGCCAATACAGTGCCGAGAGCTTCATGCGCGGCCGCCAATATTATTATGGTGTGTCACTCGGCGTGGGCTATAAGGTGACCGACGACCTCAGCGTGTTTGCAGGCGCGCGCGGCGTGTATGCCTCGTGCAACTACTACGGCTACGTGCGCAACATAAAGGTGGGCAACATGCCGCTCTATCAGGTGCTGGACCCATCGAAGACCAACTCGGCCGACATCGAGCTGAGCTGCGACCAGAGCGGTTTCGGTGTGACCCCTATCCTCGGCGTCGACTACCGCCTCGGCCGGTGGAACTTCTCGGCCAAGTATGAGTTCAAGACCCGCATGCGGCTGAAGAACTCGTCGGTCAACCAGTTCCCGAGCATCGGCAACCTGAGCGACAACCTGGCCAAAGCGCTCAACGCCAATCTGCTGAAGAGCGGCCTGACGGCCGATCAGGCCTTGGCCATCACCGAGGGTACGCTGTCAGCGCAGACCGTAGCCGGAACGATGAAGGCTCTCAAGGCCCGCTTCGACAAGGGCATCAACGACGCCACGGGTGAATACCAGGACGGTAAGTCGATTCCAGCCGACCTGCCCGCCATCGCCGCCGTGGGTGTGGGCTTCACGCCGACCGATGAACTGCGCCTGACCGCCGGCTTCCACTATTACTTCGACAAACAGGCCCACGCCTACAACAACCGCAACAAACTGCTGAAGCGCGGGACGATGGAGTACAGCGCAGGCGTGGAATACGACCCCATCCAACTCGTCACTGTGAGCGCCGGCTACCAGCGCACGAGCTACGGTCTGAGCGACGAGTATATGGACGACAAATCGTTCGTGGTGAGCTCAAACAGCATCGGTGCCGGTTTCATGCTCCACTTGAGTAAGAAGACGCGCGTCAATGTGGCTTACTTCCACACATTCTATGAGACGAAGAACACGGAGAAGACGGTGCAGCTGACGCAGGACATCCAAACGCATTACGTCGCCAACTACTCCCGCAGCAACAACGTGTTTGGAGCAAGCCTGGAGCTGGATTTTTAGCCTCACCCCCTCCGGTTTTAGTGTAGTGGCCGGTCTTGTGCCGGCCACCAACCGCCAACAATGCTTGCCAATGCAACCAATATCTGCGGAATCTGCGTGAAGCAGGTATAACATTAATCTGCGAGATCTGCGGAATCTGCGTGAAAATATCGTGTGTTATAGTTGGTGAAAATGTAGGAGCGGCGGCATTCCTGCCGCCGTACAAGCCGTACTATAAAACTATTGTAGTTTACCAACCGCGGAGCGGTTGCGGTGAATAACCCGGGGATGAGCGAAGCGATTCCCCGGGGGTAGGGTTCACCGGTGGCATTATTGATATTACCGCGTAGCGGTTGCGGCAAGACGTCCGCACCACGGGAAATGTTGTTAGTCTATGGCATGTGGAT
>ONAR01000054.1 GCA_900315835.1 uncultured Prevotella sp. | reverse complement strand
GTCGCCACGGACACCCTTGCCTTTGGCTATAGCTTTCCCGCTATTAGGGCAACTTCGGGACTCGCACCCGTTAGCTGATGCTCATGCTGAGCGTACTGAAAAAAGGGGACTGCCCCGAAAGGCAATCCCCAAATTTTCGAGCATAACCGAAAGCCGGTTAAGCGACTTCAATCTTCTTGGTCTCCTTCTCTGCCTTGCCAGTGCGAGGAAGCATGATATGAAGCACACCATCAATAACCTTTGCCTCAATCTTATCTTTCTCTACATCGTCAGGCAGCGTCAGAGCCTGCTCGTAATTGCTGTATGAGAACTCGCGGCGCAGATAGTGGTCCTTCTTGTTCTCATCTTTATGCTCGTCCTTGTGCTCCAACTTGATGGTCAGGCAACCGTCCTTGTCGACGTTCACCTTGAAGTCATTCTTGTTGGTGCCAGGGGCTGCAAGCTCAACTTCGTAAGCTTTATCATTTTCCTTGACATTGATAGCTGGTGCTGTGACATTCATGCGCGGCATCCAACTCGTATTAAACATGTCGTCAAAGTCATTGTCAAGCCAATTGTTCATGTCTTTTAAAACCGGATACAACATAAGTCAAAACCTCCTAATTATCAATTAATTAATTTTGTTGGTCCTTCAGTCTTCCTTGGGTTCCTTTCGTTGCCCTCGTCCGACTTCCGAACTTCACTATCCTTACTTGCAACAAGCATGCCCAAGCGCCATTTGTGCCAAATCGTGCCAATGATGTCAGCAATGCTTAAAATATTTACACTTTGATGACATTTTTGGCAAAGAGCTATGCACAATACTAGCAACTAATCAAACAGAGAAAGACACTACCATTCAGGTCATATTCAATTTATCTTCTCGATTCAATACTTAAATCGCAGAACAAATTAATAGTTTGTAATCAACAAGTGCTCGGCTTTCTTATCATTCCTATTCATAAAATTGACAAGGTATTCCTTTTCAAAAGTTCTTATATTGATGCCTTCTTTATTTTTGTAAAGACTTCTTATATAGTCCGTGTCCTTAATAACCAACATCCACTTAGCCTTGCAATGATGTAGCATTAAGTCGGCGAGCCGAGCCTGGCTCTCCTTTGTAAATTCATTCTTTGCATAAGTAGAAAACTCAGTGTCGTAAGGAGAATCAAGAAAGACAAAGTCATCCTGTCCTGGCTTTGTTTTTTTTATGAAGTCCTCAAAGTCCAGATTATAAATTGTTGTCTTACCAAAATGCCTCTGCAGTTGGGAAGACCTGTAATAGCTGAGTTTGCTGTTCATCGACTTGCCGTTATAAGCGATACCTCCATAAGGAACATTAAATTGCCCTTTGTCATTATACCTAAACATACCACTGTACGCATAGTTTCTAATAAACAAGAACAATGCAGTCCTTAATTGAGGTTGCTCATCACCAATACCATTATACAAAGTACGATAATACATGTATAGAGCACTCTTAATTGCCGTTTCTATATTGCGATAGAGATCTTCTTCCGAAAGCAAATGCTTCTTGTCCTCCAACACCTTCATACGCAACATCTTTCTCGAAAGATTCTTTACTAATTCCTTTGTAAAGATGATTTGATTTTCTTTGATTGGGGATGGCAAAATGGCTGATATTTCTTCTCTGTTCTGTTTACAGAAATCCTGGATGAATGCATCAAGAGAATTAGCATCAACTATAGCAGTTCTATACTTTACATACTCATCCACCAATTCTGTGTGACGATAAAAAAAACGGTTGGCCTTATTCCAAGAATTATCTATTTCCTTGGCATATTGGAAAAAAGTCTCATCCTTTTTTGCTATAAACCGGTATAACGCAATCAGCTCACTTGACAAATCATTAATAAAATAATGATTTGCCTGAAAAGCCGCATACACGGATCCTCCTCCAACAAATGGCTCGTAATAATTTTCGATATGAGACGGGGCATTCGGCAGAATGAATTTCAGTTCCTTTTCTTTGCCACCAGGCCATTTGATGATTGGTTTAAGACTTGATTGACAAAATAATCTTTTCCCTCTGCTGATTGTGTGTGAGGCTATTGTTTGAGCCGGAAAGATATCTTCAAGTCCAAACAAGTCCAATGACTTACTCTCTAAAGGTTCATTTACCATATCAACAGCATTCATGTTGTCCGTTTTTTCCATTTCTTTCTCAATACGGTCCTTGGCCGCACAAAAATACGATTTATTAATCTCTATACCTATAAATTTTCTCCCCTCTTGTATTGCAGCAACACCAGTTGATCCAACGCCCATGAAAGGATCAAATACAATATCGTCTGGATTGGAGGCAATACGTATCATTTTCTTCAAGATACTTATAGGCTTTTGCGCTGGATGTTTAGGATTTGACAATCTTTCAGGCCTGGAACATATTGGGCTTTCTATAAAATTATGCATTTCGCTTTGCGAGATAAAGTTCCATACATGTCCCTTATTCCAGCAAGTAAACACCATTTCGCAGCTATTTAAGAACCCCGCCTTAAAAATCTTTGGTGCCGGATTAGTCTTATGCCATATCATAAAGTTTGACGTGTCAAATCTATTATCAAGGCAATTATACCATCTGCCTAACTGATTATAGGTAGTAAAAATAAAGAGATTTCCCTTTGGCTTTAATATCCTTATGAACTCATCAGCCCATTCTTCAGGATTAAATTCAACCAAATCCCAATCAGCCAAATCATTATTAATTGCTGACCTTCCAGGCAAAGGTATATTGCCAGTAGAATGCTTCCCTATATTATACGGTGGATCAGTCAGGATGAAATCAATACTGTTGTCCGGTATCCGTTTAATAACATCTTTACTATCACCACAAATCACGCATTTACGCCAATCCAAATCTTTCATTGATTATTCATTAGGAAGGTATGATGACTTAATATGCTCAAGTGCCTCATTGATAAAATGGGCATCTTTCCTATATTCGTCCATTACAATATCAAAGCCCTGCTGCGACTTGCAAACCAAATTCCAGAAGTCCTTGCTAATGCACAATTCATCCTCTGAGAAAAATTGCAGCACCCGTCCTTGTCTCCATGGTTCTCCCTCTCCATACCGGTTATAAGCAGTCGCGAACAGTATCTTGACCTGTTTCTCACTGCCAAGATCATTCGTCAAGATACAATATTGTTCAAGTAGAGCTTCTTTCTCCGACCTGGCTTTCTTGTTGTCAAGGTCACCGCCTATCTTTAGCTCTATCAAGTAATGCATTCCCGTTTCTTGGTCTATCAAATAATAGTCGCTTTCATGCCTTTTGTGAATGCCGGTACCTTTTTTATTTGAGATACCTTTATAATCCGATATCTGCGGCACTGCGGCATGATTCTTATAGTCTTCAAGCAACTCAGCTATATAGTCAGCTGTTCCTTATACAAAACTCCCTCAACATGTTGGCTTACTTCATACTGGAGCATTGCAATATTGATTGCCATCTTCTCAAGCATATTCCCCAAGGAACTGTCCAATGAGCGGGCTAAAGCAGAATAATACTGGATTTCCCTGCCTAATGCGGCAATGAAAATATTGTGAATTTTCATATTGATGACACCGTCGGGGTCATCTTTCTCTCCTACATGCCTCAGAGCAAACCCATCAGCAAACGACTGTACACTTGCCCGAATAATTTGCCGTATAGATATTTCTAAAGTCGATGTCATCATTGTTTATTGTAATTTCTGGCAAAGATAATTATTTTTTTTAAGTTATGACTTTATATATAACATTAAATTACCATTTCCATCAAGATCCAATCAAATTAAGACACCACATTCCCGCCCTCATGGAAATGGTCAGAGAAAAACGGACAGCAGGCCTTCGTGTCTCTGTCCGCCATACATGGAATATCCTGAAAATCTGAGCATATCCGACGTCTGGAAATAAGATTCCCCATAAGATTTTTCCAAGATATTCTCCAACATTCTCAATTATTGATTAACTTTGCACTTCGTAACGAAGAATCGGAACATAGAAAGGACACATTATATTATGATGATGAACAAAAAGAGACGCTGGCACTGCCTGCCCGGCCAGCCCGTCACAGAACTCGACAAGCAGGTGATGTACTGGGAAAGCAAGGGTAAACTGGTGCCTACACGCGACATGATTCGTACCCCCGAACAGATTGAGGGCATCCGCATTGCGGGCAAACTCAACACCCAATGCCTCGACGCCGTGGCCGAAATGATTAAGCCCGGCATCAGCACGCAGGACATCGACGACGTCGTGATGAAGTTCTGCGAGGACCACCACTGCCATCCGTCATGCCTCAACTACGAGGGCTTCCCTAAGGCCGTCTGCACCAGCATCAACGAGGTGGTCTGCCACGGCATCCCCAAGAAAGAGGACGTGCTGCAGGTGGGCGACATCGTCAACGTGGATATGACGCTCGACTACAACGGTTACTTCGGCGACGCATCGCGCATGTTCATCATCGGCGACAAGACCACCCCCGAGAAGGAGCAGCTCGTGCGCGTGACCAAGGAGTGCCTCGACCTCGGCGCTGAGGCCGCTCAGCCCTGGGGATTCCTCGGCGACATCGGCCACGCCATTCAGAAGCACGCCGAGAAATACGGCTACGGCGTCGTGCGCGACCTCTGTGGCCACGGCGTCGGACTCGCCATGCACGAAGAGCCCGAGGTGCTGCACTACGGCCACCGCGGCACCGGCATGCTGCTCGTGCCGGGCATGACCTTCACCATCGAACCGATGATCAACATGGGCACATGGAAGGTGTTTATCGACGCCGACGACCCCTACGGCTGGGAAGTAATCTCTGGCGACGAACAGCCGTCGGCACAGTGGGAGCACACGTTCCTCATGACCGAGCACGGCGTCGAGATTCTGTCAGAATAAAATAGCGCACCGTTATGGAAGACATTTATATATTAGGCATTGAGAGCAGCTGCGACGACACGTCGGCTGCCGTGCTGCGCAATGGCGTGCTGCTGAGCAACGTCACTGCCTCACAGGAGGTGCACCGCGCCTACGGTGGCGTAGTGCCCGAACTGGCCAGCCGCGCCCACCAGCAAAACGTGGTGCCGGTGGTCGATCAGGCCATCAAGCGCGCCGGCATCACCAAGGAGCAGTTGTCGGCCGTCGCCTTCACACGTGGCCCGGGCCTCATGGGCTCGCTGCTCGTCGGCGTGAGCTTCGCCAAAGGTTTCGCCCGCAGTCTGAACATCCCCCTCATCGACGTCAACCACCTGCAGGGCCACGTCATGGCCCATTTCATTAAGGAGAGCGACGACGACAATCACATGCCCCCACTGCCGTTCATCTGTCTGCTCGTCTCAGGCGGTAACTCGCAGATTGTCAAGGTCAACGCCTACAACGACATGGAGGTGCTGGGCCAGACCATCGACGATGCTGCCGGTGAGGCCATCGACAAATGCTCGAAGGTGATGGGCCTGGGCTACCCCGGCGGACCGATCATCGACCGCCTCGCCCGGAAGGGCAACCCGCTGGCCTACAAGTTTGCCGAGCCCCACATCCCCGGCATGAACTACTCGTTCTCGGGACTGAAGACCTCGTTCCTCTACAACCTGAGGAAATGGGTGGCCGACGATCCCGACTTCGTGGAGCACCACAAGGAGGACCTCGCCGCCAGTCTGGAGCATACCATCGTCGACATCCTGATGAAGAAGCTGCGCATGGCCGTCAAGGAGACGGGCATCAAGCACGTGGCTGTGGCCGGCGGCGTGTCGGCCAACAACGGACTGCGCAACGCTTTCCGCGAGCATGCCGGGAAATACGGCTGGACCATCTACATCCCGAAGTTCAGCTATACCACCGACAACGCGGCCATGATTGGCATCGTGGGCTACTTCAAATACCTCGACAAGGACTTCTGCCCCATCGATGCCCCCGCATTCTCAAAAGTAACATTCAAATAAAACCCATCAGGCAGGCCGCATACTTTCCGGCCTGCCGTATTATGCCTCAAAACAATGGAATTGGAGACTAAGGTGCTGAGCCACCAGATACAAGAGATAATGTACAACAACGCCGAGACGCTGTCGACCGCCGAGAGCTGCACCGGCGGCCGCATCGCCGAGGCCATCATTGCCACACCGGGCGCCTCGCAGTATTTCAAAGGCGCCGTGGTGTCGTATACCAACGAGATCAAGGAGCGGCTGCTCGGCGTGTCGCACGAGGTGCTTGAGGAGCAGACCGCCGTGTGCGAGGAGGTGGCCCGCGAGATGGTCATCGGCGCCTGCCGGACGCTCAACACCACCTACGCCATCTCGGCCACCGGCGTCGCCGGACCTACCGGCGGTACGCCCGAGATACCCGTCGGCACCATCTGGATTGCCTGCGGCACCGCCGACGATGTGCGCACCTTTAAGCTCACCGAGGACTTCGGGCGCGACATCAACCTGGAGATTGCCACCAACAAAGCCCTCCATCTCTTCCTCGATTTCTACCGCGAGAAGCACGGTGAAGGGGCGGCAAACCAATAAAAATACTTAAAAATCAAACTTCTTTGGGCTTTTGCTTTGCCGGTCCGGCAATTTTTAGTAATTTTGCACTCTGTTTGGAATAAGTAGTTAAAAACGAATCAAAAAGCAAAGAATAGCGATGTCTAAGATTTGTCAGATCACCGGAAAGAAGGCACAGATTGGTTGCAATGTGTCTCACTCAAAGCACCGCACCAAGCGTAGCTTTGACGTCAACCTGTTCAGCAAGAAGTTCTTCTATGTTGAGGAGAACTGCTGGATTTCGCTCAAGGTCAGCGCTGCCGGCCTTCGTCTTATTAATAAAATTGGTCTTGACGCAGCTCTTAAGCAAGCCGTTGCAAAGGGATATTGCGATTGGAAAGACATTAAAGTTATAGGAGACTAATCACAATGGCAAAGAAAGCAAAAGGCAACAGAGTGCAGGTCATTCTGGAGTGCACTGAGATGAAGAACTCCGGTCTGCCTGGAACAAGCCGTTATATCACGACGAAGAATCGTAAGAACACGCCGGGACGTCTTGAGCTGATGAAGTACAACCCCATCCTCAAGAAGATGACGCTGCACAAGGAGATTAAGTAATCACTTTTAAAACTACAATACAATGGCAAAGAAAGCAGTTGCTACGCTGCACGAAGGCAGCACTGACGGCCGTGCCTATTCAAAGGTCATCAAGATGGTGAAGAGCCCCAAGACCGGCGCTTACGTCTTCGATGAGCAGATGGTGCCCAACGAGGCCGTGAAGGACTTCTTCAAATAAAGAAGCACCTTACTACTATTCACATAGCGAAGTTTAAAAGACAATGCATAGAAAGGTTGCAGGCATCAGGCCCGCAACCTTTTTTGTTACTAACCCGACGCAATGCGAGGCCACTACAACTGGTTCTGTTTATGACCGAGAAGTTCTATCAGATGCTCCTGAAAGACACCATGCCGACGTGCGCAAGGTTCAACGACGGCGACGGCAGCGACATCAGCCCCTTCGTCTCCATCAACCAGCCCATCGTCAATGGCAACAACTTCTTCGAATACATCCATTCGTATGCCGAGATTTACAAGCGGCTGTTCCTCGAGTTGGACTCCTATCAGATGCGCGACTTCAAGCAGTTCTACCGCAAGTATTGCCTCGCTTACCCCGGCAACTGGCGTGTCGGCGACAGCTACATCCGGCAGCGGCTGCATCACCTGATGCTTGAGGAGTTTGACCGCACCTCAACCGACTACGTGGACTTAACCGCTTACGATGCGGATAGGCAGGGAACATCGGTGCCCCACTATCTGTTCAACTTCACCGACTACCTTTATTGGTGGATGAAAGACCGCGGCTGCGCACCCGACTGGAACGATACCGATCCCACTCTGAGGCAGGCCATCAACGACGAATTAGCCCTCATCCAGTCGACTGGCTTCAGTTTTCTTTACCGGAACTCCGTTGAGCACCACTATCCGCAGAAACGGCAGGAGGAGCGGAGAGACGAGAACGTCGATGACTTCCATCTGAACTGTCTGGGCAATCTGGTGCTCATCAGTAAATCGGCCAACTCGCGGCTGTCTGACAAGAACCCCTTAGACAAGGCCAATCTCTATGCGAGGCGGCAAGACCTGCCGCCAACGCGCCAGATCATTTACGCCATCACCATCAGGAATAACGGCTGGGGGCTGCAGCAGATTGACGCCCACCTGCATTGCATGGAGGCCATCATCGCCCACCGCAAGGAGCTGTTGGGATAATCGAAGGCATAGTAAGCAAAGGAGATAGCGCAAAAGAGCCGCAAACCATAAAGACTTGCGGCTCTTTTGCGGTGCGTACGAGACTCGGACTCGTGACCTCCTGCGTGACAGGCAGGCATTCTAACCAACTGAACTAACGCACCATGCAAAGTTCAAAATGAGGCTCAGTGGCGGTGCGTACGAGACTCGGACTCGTGACCTCCTGCGTGACAGGCAGGCATTCTAACCAACTGAACTAACGCACCAAAAGATGCCTCTATTTCGATTTGCGGTTGCAAAGGTAGGCAAAATCTCTCACTTAAGCAAACTTTTCCTCACCTTTTTGCAAAAAAAATACAGCATGACCGCATCATGGAAGTTATCACCATCCGACAGCCAGTCTTTCAGCACGGCGCCACGCTGAAAGCCGGCATCCTCAAAGCTGCGGATGCAGGCCACATTATCGAGACGCGCAATGGCATAGAGCTGATGCAGGTGGAGCACATCGGTAGCATAGGCGGTGAGGTCGCGGAGCACCGCCTGACCATAGCCCTGGTCGCGGTAACGGCGTGAGATGACGATGCCCACCTCGGCCCGGAGGTGCTGCGGATTGAAATCAAACATATCGACAATGCCCACCACATCGCCGTCGCTGTTGTTGACCATCAGCCGCACCTGCTTATCGGTATAGATGTCGCCCGTGACCGATGAGATGTACTCGCGCAGGAAGAAGCGCGAATAGGGCATGTTGGTCGTACCGTTTTCCCACAGTTCGCGGTCGTTCTCAACGGCATAGAGCAGGTCGAGGTCCTCCGGTTCCATGGCGCGGAGCCGGACCTCAGGAAGCGATTGATGAAGGGATGACTGAGACATGGCAAAAGCTTTTGATTGGGATTGCACCAGCGCGTGCGGCTACTCGAGCAGCAGGGCCTCACGCGGCGCAATGACCATCTTGCGGTCGGGATAATAGAAGGCGACCTGAAGGCGGTGATGGCTGGCCGACATGCGCGCCAGGATTTCCTCGTAGGTGTAGGCGGTGACGTCGTAGACCACGTAAGCCGTCTGACCTGATGCCGCCACCGTATCATCTGCCTCGACCTCCTTGTTGGCGTCGTGGAACTCAGCCCAAAGGCCTTTGTGGCGCACGAAGTCCTGACTGGCTTTGAGATGAGACGGGGATACGAAGAACATGAACAGCGCGTCGTCGGGCCGCTGGTTGCCGACAAAGCCGAGCATGCGGTGGACGCGTTGCAGCAGCATCGAGACCAGCGCGAGCATCGCCTTAGAATAGATGGCGGTCTTGATGGGGACAGACAGCAGCCAACTCAGATGGCCGTAGTGCTTGCGGAAGAAGATGAGCATCGACTCGTAGAACACGTGGACGTAGCGGAAGCTCGACTTCTTGGTGCTCTCGCCCTTGTAGTGGAGAATCTTCGTGGGCAGGTACCAGTTATGCCAACCACCCTTGAGCAGGCGGTAGCTCAGGTCGATATCCTCGCCGTACATGAAGAAGTCCTCGTCGAGCAGTCCTATCTCGTCGAGGGCCTTGCGCCGCAGCAGACAGAAGGCGCCGCTGACAATCTCGATGCGCTCGGGCTGGTCCCAGGGCAGGTAGCTCATGTAGTATTTACCCAACCGGTGATTGCGCGGAAAGCGGGTGCACAGGCCGCTCATCTTATAGAATGCGGTGAGCGGCGTGGGGATGCCCCGGCGCGACTCCATCGCATCGCCGCCGTCTGACTTCAGCATGCGCACGCCAGTGGCTCCGGCATCGGGGTGCGCATCCATGAAGGCTACGGCATCGCGCAGGGTATGCTCCCCCACAACGGTATCGGGATTGAGCAGCAGTACGTATTCGCCCAAGCTCTGACGGATGGCGCGGTTGTTGGCTTTGGCAAAGCCGATGTTGTGATTGCTGGCAATGAAACTGACCTTAGGGAAGCGTGACGAGAGGTATGCCACGCTGTCGTCGTGGGAGTGGTTGTCGAACACGATGACCTCTGCGTCGATGCCCGCCGTGGCCTTCTCCACTGACAGCAGGCACTGCTCGAGGTAGTACCTCACGTTATAGCTGACGATGATGATGGACAGTTTCATTGGTGCCTTACTTTACTTTTGGCCCGCCGTCGGCTTGCCGCCGGTCGGGTTGCCGTTGCCTTTGGTCGGGCTGTTGCCGTCTTTGGTTGGCTTGCTGCCGGACAATCCGCTCTCGTCCTCGCAGCGACGGCGCGAGGGATAGACAAACATCATGCAAAGCAGCAGGATGATGCCCATATAGCCAAAGGCGACATTCATGAACTGGTAATAAAGAAAGGTGTTGACCATCATCGGCACCGTGAGCATGTCCATGCGCACCGTGCCCCACCGCAGCAGTGCGTCAGGACCATTGGCGGTGAAGCTGCGCTTGACGAAGCCGAACTTAAACAAGCGCAGCGAAAGGGGGATGAGGCAAATGGTCACCAGCTCCATCACGATGGCTGCATAGTATTCGTTCACCTTAAAGCCCTGCCAGACGGCAGGCTCCAGCACCTCGTTCTCATAAAGCACGATGAGCACGAGGCAGATGACGATGGGCAGCCAGAACTGCAAAAGGAGTTTTCGTTGGATGAGTTGCATGAATTAATCTATTGGAATACGGTTGGACGCAGGGGCTGGAATACGGTTGACGCAGGGGCAATCTATTGATCTACGACGGGGCTTATTCTATTGGCGTACGGTTGACAATCGACCGGCCGAGCGTCACTTCGTCGGTGTATTCCAGTTCGTTGCCCACCGAGATGCCGCGCGAGATGACGCTCACCTTCACGCCATAGGGCTTGAGCCGGCGCGAGATGTAGAAGTTGGTGGTGTCGCCCTCCATCGTACTGCTCAGCGCGAGCACTACCTCATTGATGCCGCCCTTGGCTACGCGGTCGACGAGTGAGTCAATCTGGAGGTCGCCCGGTCCGATGCCGTCCATCGGCGAGATGATGCCGCCCAAGACATGGTAAAGACCGTGGTAGGCCTGCGTATTCTCAACGGCCATCACATCCTGCACGTTCTCCACCACGCACACCGTGGTGCGGTCGCGACGCGGGTCGGAGCAGATGGGACAGACGTCGGTATCGCTGATGTTGTGGCAAACGCGGCAATACTTGATGTCCTTGCGCACATGCTCTATGGCCGAGGCAAACTGCTCGGACGAGGCGACAGGCTGGCGCAACAGGTAAAGTACCAGGCGCAGGGCCGTCTTACGCCCTATGCCCGGCAACTTACTGAACTCGCCCACCGCCTTTTCGAGTAAGGCCGAGGGATATTGCTCCATCAGTCCTTGCCCAAATAAATGCCGAAGCCAATCTGCAGACCGATAGTGCTGTAGTCGGAGTGGCGCTTGAAGCTCTGCTGATAGTAGATGCTTGGCTCAATGGTCACCGAATGGCTGATGAAGAAGGCATAGCCCACCTCGATGCCCGGCATCAGGTCGTTGTAGTTGCTGTTGGCATGGACGAACTTCGCGTTGGCACCAAGGAAGATGCCGTTCTGCGTGATGTAGTAACGGCCGCCTAAGCCCACATTGAAGGAGTCGTCAGCATCCTTGCCTGCATGGTCGTAGCCGGCCATGCCGTAGAGCAAGAGATTGTCGGCTGGGAAACAACCGGCCTTACCTGAAACGCCGAAGCTCAGTTCCTTGCTGCCGTTATAGCTCAGGTCCAAGCCCGAGAGTGAGGCACCTGCATATTTCTTACCTTGTTCAAACTGGGCGCTGGCCGACAGTGTAAGCACCAGCGCGGCGAAGAGCATGAGAAGTTTTTTCATATTCTATCTATTTATAATTGTTATCGTTTAGCAACGCCTTGCTTGCGGTACCACGCAAAGAACCAGACGCAGGCCACCACGCAGGCTACGCACGAACCGATGTAGCTCACGGTGCTGCCGAGGTCAAACGCCATAGGCGAGACCAGCAGGAACGTTGAGCAGACGACGGTCATGAACACGGCCGGAATGAGCGTGATGACAAACGGCTTCTTCTGTTGAACGAGGTACACCGTGATGGTCCAGAGGGTGAAGATGGCCAGCGTCTGGTTGCTCCATCCGAACCACTGCCAGATGGTGTTGAAGCCGTCGGGATTGGTCTCCTGCCAGACGAGCAGGGCTGTAGCGGCGGCAAACATCGGGACGGCAATGAGCAGACGGCTGCGCAACGGGCGCTGCGACAGGTGCAGGGCGTCGGCAATGATAAGGCGGGCACTGCGGAATGCGGTATCGCCACTGGTGATGGGTGCTGCCACCACGCCGATGATGGCCAGGGCACCACCGAAGAGACCGAGCCAACCGGTGCAGACCTGCTGCACGACAGTGGGTGCGGTGAAGTATTGAATCAACGTCTTACCGCCATGGCTCTGCGCCAAGAAGGCGTTGATCGTGTTGGCATCGACGACCTCGCGCCAGCCGCCATAATAGAAGAAATACATGGAGACGGTGGCCCAAATCAGGGCAACGACGCCCTCGGTAATCATGGCGCCGTAGAAGATGCGGCGGCCCATGCGCTCACTCTTGATGCAGCGCGCCATAAGTGGACTCTGCGTGCCATGGAAACCGCTGATGGCACCGCATGCAATGGTCAGGAACAGGCAGGGGAACAGCGGGTTCTTCGACATATAGGGGGCAATGCCCAACAGCGGCTGAGACTGCGTGGCACTCACGTCGTTCCATACCTCAGGCAGCGCCGGCATCTTAATGAACAGCATCACCATCAATGCCACAGCCATGAACAGCATAGCGAAGGCAAAGAACGGATAGATGCGGCCGACAATCTTATCAATCGGAAGAAGGGTGGCGAGGATGTAATAAACGAAGATGGCGATGACCCAACCCATGGTGCTCCAGCCAAAGGAGTTGAGCACCAAAGCCGGACTATAGACGAACACCACGCCGACCATCATCAGCAGGAATACGGAGAACACGAGCATGACGCGCTTAGCGTTCAAGCCGAGGTAGTCGCCGACGAGCTCAGGCAGGTTGCAGCCATTGTGGCGCACGCTCAGCATGCCGGAGAAATAATCGTGCACCGAACCGGCGAAGATGCAGCCGAAGACAATCCACAGATAAGCCGACGGACCGTACCAGGCACCCATGATGGCACCAAAGATAGGGCCAGTACCGGCGATGTTAAGGAACTGGATCATATACACTTTCCACGCCGGCATGGCGATGTAGTCGACGCCATCGGCATTGGCAACAGCCGGCGTCGGACGGTCGTCAGGCTGGAAGATGCGCTCAACGAGCTTGCCATAAAACAGGTAGCCCAGTAAGAGCAATACGAGAGAAACTGCAAAAGAAATCATCTCAACATAACGTTTAAAAGCTATCTGCAAACTTACGACTTTTTTTTCAATTAGTTTACAGATAGCCTTAAAACTTTGCTTCGACCTTGTATTTTATCTAATATCAGCCCATCCGCAGCGCGCGCATCACCTTTTCGTAATAGCGTTGCGTTCGTCGAACGCTGTAATGCATGCCGCCATTCCACGAGCGGATGGCGCGTTCGATATTATTCTTTGGATTATGAAACGACTGGATGAGCTTGAACATTTCAATGGATTTGGCCACATTAAAACGGTCCTTCAACTTGAAACGCTTCTTGCTCCTACGGGATCTTAATATGTTGTTGCACTCCGTCACAAGCACGGGCGTTATCTGCAACACACCCACCGATGCGCCACTCGTCGCATTCGGATTACCATTACTCTCAACCTTGATAATCGCTTTGATCACTGGGTTCCAATCAAAAGTTGAAACCGATGAGTCTGCGTCTTTACCCTCTGCCGCCTGCAGAGGCATCATCATCATACTTAAAACTAATAACAATACTCCTTTTAATAATTTCTCCATAATAACTGCTTTATGGGACTTGGCGGCCTACGGCCACTGCGACAGTGCAATCGAGAAACTGATGTTGCGCAATGTCTCATCCCGTTAAACATCATAGCTTGATAGCTAACCTGAATCAAATAATGATGCAAAGGTAATAAAAATAATTGAGAATCAGCGCTTTCTTGGAAGAAAAGAAGGGGGAGGAGGGAGGGAGAAGGGGGAGAAGGGAAGTCCGGAAGTCCAGAAGTCCGGAAGTCCAGAAGTCCGGAAGTCCAGAAGTCCGGAAGTCCAGAAGTCCAGAAGTCCGGAAGACAGAAGTCCGGAAGTCCAGTCATTACAATAAGCTATAATAATAAAGCAAGAGTCCCGAAACGATATTACTCGTTCCGGGACTCATTCTTGTATTGAAAAAAGGCGGCCTCCTACTCTCCCGCATTGCATTGCAGTACCATCG
>ONAR01000055.1 GCA_900315835.1 uncultured Prevotella sp. | reverse complement strand
AACTACGGCATTCTACCGTCTTCAAGCTATTATTTGCGCAGTGGCCTCGACTTTTTTATCCAACTGGTGTAAAATCAGAATAATTTTATGTAAGTTTGCGTCAAAACTATAAAACCATGCAGAAGTACGCAGACTATATCACACAAATAGAGATTGACGCCCTATGGAGCGGTCATAAGCACATCCTTTGGAACCTCGACCGCAGGGTTAACATCCTCAGCGGCGTCAACGGCGTTGGCAAGAGCACCATATTGAATAAGGTGGTGAAAGGTCTGGCGCAGGGCGGTGAGTTTCCCTCCCACCTGCTCAAGGGCGTCCACCTCAAGGTCAGCCCTGAGGACGCCAAGTGGATACGCTTCGACCTTATCCGCTCCTTCGACCGCCCGCTGCTCAATGCGGAGGTCATCTCGCAGATGAACGCCTCACTGGCTACCGAACTCGACTTCCAGCTCTATAAGCTCCAGCGCAAATACCTTGATTATCAGGTCAACATCGGCAACCGCATCATCGCCGTATTGCAGCAGGGCGGACCCGATGCCGCCGCCAAGGCGCAGCAGTTGTCTGAGCCCAAGCGGAGGTTCCAAGATATCATGGACAGCCTCTTCGCCGACACCGGCAAGAAGATAATCCGCTCGGAGAATGAGATACGCTTCTCTCAGATTGGCGAGACGCTGGTGCCCTACCAGCTGTCCTCGGGTGAGAAGCAAATTCTGGCCATCCTGCTGACGGTGCTCGTCGAGGACAACCAGCCCTACGTGTTGTTCATGGACGAGCCCGAGGTGAGTCTCCATGTCGAATGGCAGAAGCAACTCATCGACCTCATCCTGCAGCTCAATCCCAACATTCAGATTATTCTCACCACCCACTCCCCCGCCGTCATCATGAACGGATGGATGGACAAGGTGACCGAGGTGAGCGATATCACCGTCAGCAAGCCACAGGCCTGATAAACACTCCGCGCCTATGCCTAAACGATTAAGAGACAACCTGACGTCGGCCTATTTTGATGCCGCCAACCGCCTCAACTCCAAACAGCAGCGTAAGAAGATCATCGCTTATGTGGAGAGCTACGACGACGTGTTCTTCTGGCGCACCATCCTCAGTCAGTTTGAGACGCCCGACTATTACTTCGAGGTGATGCTGCCCTCGCGGCAGAACGTCTTGGAGCGGGGTAAGAAAGCTGCCCTGATGAGCGCCCTCCACGGCAAGACCGGACAGTGGCTCATCGCCTGTGTCGACGCCGACTACGACTACCTCATCCAAGGCGCCACGTTCACCTCGCGCACCATCCTCGAGAGTCCGTTCATCTTCCACACCTACGCCTACGCCATCGAGAACATGCAGTGCTACGCGCCCTCGCTCCACGACGTGTGTGTGGCGGTGACGCTCAACGACCACGTCATCTTCGACATGCAGCAATACCTCGAGCAACTGTCCGAGGCCATCTATCCGCTCTTCGTCTGGAACATCTGGTACTACCGCACCGACCGCTACAACCAGTTCACGATGACCGACTTCCTGCGCATCATCGAGACCGGTTCGTTCACGCTCAACGACGCCTACCGCAACATCGAGATTGTACGCCGCAAGGTAAGCAAGAAGTGCGCGCAGCTGCAGCGCGTCAACCCCAACGCCGGTCAGAGCTATGAGCAGCTCAAGGCCGACCTCACGCGCCTCGGGGTGACACCCGACACCACCTATCTTTATATCCAGGGCCATCACCTCTTCGACAAGGTGGTGTTGCCGATGCTCAACAAGGTCTGCGAAAAGCTCATCCGCCAGCGGCAGGCCGAGATTGAGCGACAGAGTCAGCATGGCACCCAGCGTCGCAACGAACTGTCGTGCTACACCAATTCGGTGGCCGACACCACCGCCATGCTCAAGAAGAACCTCGGCTTCTTCCTCAGCGCGCCTTATCAGCGCATCAAGGCCGACCTCACGAAGTTTATGCAAGGTCTCGAAGCCTCTCAGCACTCCCCATCCACCCCATAATTCCCATCCACCCCATCCACCCCATAATCCCCATTCACCCCATCCACCCCATCCACCCCATTCACCCCATCCACCCCATAAACCCCATAAACCCCACTAATTCTTCCCTAAAACCTCATGCCGTACCGCAGCTTTTTTGTAACTTTGTGGGGACAAACAAATAACAGTCATTGCATGAGACATCTATTATTGAGCGTTGCAGCGACTCTCCTGTCGACCGCAGCCCTCGCACAGACCACTCCTCTTTGGATGCGCTACCCCGCCATTTCGCCTGACGGTCAGACCATTGCCTTCTCTTATAAAGGCGACCTCTGGACAGTTAATGCCAACGGCGGCCAAGCCCATCAGCTCACCACCAACCCGGCCTACGACGCCTACCCCGTTTGGAGTCCCGACGGCCAGCGCATCGCCTTCGCCTCAAGCCGACAGGGCAGCATGGACGTGTATGTCGTCGCCAAGGACGGCGGCACACCAAAGCGCCTGACCACCGACAGCGGCGACGAGTATCCGATGACGTGGCGCGACAACAGCCACATCCTGCTGCAGGCCAGCATCATGCCCACGGCGAAGAGCATCATCTTTGCCGACGGCACGTTCCCTCAGGTGTATGAGGTGAGCACCGACGGCGGCCGCATGCACCTGTTCTCCACCATTCCGATGTGCGACGCCAGCATGGGCAAGGACGGCACCGTGCTCTACCACGACCTGAAAGGCTACGAGGATAAGTTCCGCAAGCATCACCAGTCGCCCATCTGCCGCGACATCTGGCTTTATAAAGACAACCACTACACCAAGCTCACCACGTTCAAGGGCGAGGACCGCAACCCCGTGTGGGGCAACGCCAACGACTATTATTACCTCAGCGAGGAAGACGGCACGTTCAACGTCTACCGCCGACAACTCGACGGCAGTGGCAAGCAGCAGCTCACTCACTTTAAGGGCAACCCCGTGCGCTACCTCTCGCGCGCCAACAACGGCACCCTCTGCTTCGCTTACGACGGCGGCCTCTACACCCTCACCGAGGGCAGTCAGCCGAAGCAGCTGGCAGTCACCATCACCGCCGACGAGGGCAACGACAGCCTCTACCGGCAGGTGCAGACATGGGGCGCCACCGAAATCGCCCTTTCGCCGAAGAATAAGGAGATTGCCTTCGTACTGCATGGCGACGTGTATGTAACCTCCATCGACTACAAGACAACCCGACAGATTACCGACACCCCCGAGCAGGAGCGCAACATCAACTTCTCGCCCGACGGCCGCAGTCTGGTCTATGCGTCGGAGCGCAATGGGCTCTGGCAGATTTATCAGACCTCCATCGTCAAGAAAGACGAGAAGCAGTTCACCTATGCCACCGACCTCAAGGAAGAGCAACTCGTGAAGTCCGACTCCGTTTGTATGCAGCCGGCCTATAGTCCCGACGGCAAGAGCGTGGCCTACATCGAGAACCGCGGCTCGCTTAAGGCCATTGACGTGAAGACGAAGGCCGTGCGCAAACTCCTGGACGGCCGCTATCAGTACAGCTACTCCGACGGCGACCTCTGGTTCCAGTGGAGCCCCGACAGCCGTTGGCTCCTGTCCAACTACATCGGTCAGGGCGGATGGAATAACAGCGACATCGCGCTGGTGCCCGCCGACGGTAGTCAAAAGATCACCAACCTCACCAACAGCGGTTACAACGACAGCAACGGCCGATGGGTGATGGGCGGCAAAGCCATGCTCTTCCAAAGCGACCGCGCCGGCTACCGCAGCCACGGCAGCTGGGGATCCGAATACGACGCCTACATCATGTTCTTCGACCTCGACGCCTACGAGCGCTTCCGCATGAGCAAGGAGGAGCGCGCCCTCTACGACGAGGCAAAGAAGGCGGAGAAGAAAGCCGATGACGATAAGGCCGACAAGAAGGTGAAGGTGAAGTTCGACCTCATCAAAGGGAAGAAAGCAAAGGCCGCCGACAAAGACAGCAAGGAAGAGACCGTCAAACCGTTGCAGTTCGACCTCGCCCACTGCCGCGACCGCGTGATGCGCCTCACCGTGAACTCGTCGAATATGGGCGACGTCGTACTGAGCAATGGCGGCGACACGCTCTACTATCAGGCCCGCTTCGAGGGTGGCTACGACCTCTGGCGCCACACGCTGACCGACAACAAGACCGAACTGGTGGTGAAAAACCTGGGCGGCGGAGGCATGGAGGCCGACAAGGACTTCAAGAACCTTTACCTCTGCAATGGCGGCATCAAGCAGGTGAACCTCAGCAACAACACGACGAAGAACATCGAGTTTGAGGCCCGCTTCAACTACCGCCCCTACGCCGAGCGCGCCTACCTCTTCGACCACGTCTGGCGTCAGGTGAAGGATAAGTTCTACGACCCGAAGCTGCATGGCGTCGACTGGGAAGGCTACCGCAAGACCTACGAGCGCTTCCTGCCCTATATCAACAACAACTACGACTTCCGCGACATGCTCTCCGAGATGCTCGGTGAACTCAACGGCTCGCATACCGGCGCCCGTTATTATCCGAGCGGCGCCTCGCTGAAGACGGCCGCCCTCGGTCTGTTCTACGACAACAGCTACGACGGCGACGGCCTGAAGGTGGAGGAAGTCATCAAGCGCGGTCCCTTCGACGAGCGCAACACGGGCGTCAAGGCCGGCGACATCATTGAAAAGATTGACGGACAGTCCATCGCGAAGGATGCCGACTACACCCCGCTGCTCGACGGCAAAGCCGGCCAGCGCGTACGCGTGTCGGTATACAGTCCCGCCACGAAGAAACGTTTCGACGTCGTGGTGAAGGCCATCAGCCGCGGTCAACAGGAAGACCTGCTCTATCGCCGTTGGGTCGACCGCAACCGCGCCGTCGTCGACTCGCTGTCGCACGGTACTGTGGGCTACGTCCACGTGGAGGCGATGAACAGCCCGAGTTTCCGCACGGTGTTCAGTCAACTGCTCAGCGACTCGATGCGGCAGAAGAAAGCCGTCATCGTGGATGAGCGCAACAACGGCGGCGGATGGCTCCACGACGACCTCTGCACCCTGCTCTCGGGCAAGCAATACGCCAAGTTCATCGCCCACGGCAAATACATCGGCTACGACCCGTGGAACAAATGGGTGAAGCCGTCGTGCGTGATGATCTGCGAGAACGACTACAGCAACGGCCACGGCTTCCCCGCCATCTATAAGGCCCTGGGCATTGGCAAACTCGTCGGCGCACCCGTCGCCGGCACCATGACCGCCGTCTGGTGGGAACGACTCATGGACAACTCACTCGTCTTCGGCATTCCGCAAGTGGGTAACATGAGCATGGACGGTAAGTATATGGAGAACACGGAGCTGACGCCCGACGTGGAGGTCTACAACACGCCGGAAGACTGCATCAACGGCAACGATGAACAGCTGAAGCGCGCCGTGGAAGTTATGATGAAAGAATAGAGATTACACATTCCCCAAGAACACGTGGACAATGCCCTCGTCATGAGCAATGGCCTCGGCCCGTCGCATCGCAGCAAGCGGCGTGGCCGAGGCCGTTTGCATCTTATACATCGGAAAGAAACGGGAGATGTGGAGGGCGCAGTCGGCCATGTCATTACTGGCGAGCCAATGAAACATCGCATGGAGCATGTCATCGTCGGTATTGATGCCGGGGATGAGCAACAGCGTAATCTCGAGGTGGACTCCGGCCTCGCGGAGAATGGTCAGTGTACGAAGCACGGGCGACAGCGACGCACCGTTGTATTGCCGGTAAATCTCATTAGAGAACGACTTCAGGTCAATATTGGCCGCATCAATCAATGGTGCGAGGTCGCGCAACGGCTGTTCGTTGACGTAGCCCGCACTGACCAACACATTGTAGAGTCCCGACTCGTGCGCCAGTCGGGCGATGTCGGTCATATACTCAATCCACGTGAGCGGTTCGGTGTAGGTATAGGCAATGGTGGGCAGGTGGTGGCGTCGGGCGAGCGCCACCATCTCCTCGGGTGAGCATTCGTCGTATGGCACATCGTCGGGCGCGACCTGCGAGATGGTGTAGTTCTGACAGTTGGGGCAGCGCAGGTTGCACCCCGTGCAGGCCAGCGACAGACAGCGCGTACCCGAATGCCACATCGCCAGCGGTTTCTTCTCAATCGGGTCGTCGGCAATGGCGCAGGGCCGACCGTAGGTGAGCGAGACGAGTTGCCCACCCACGTTCTTACGCGACCGGCAACGCCCCGTGCGCCCCTCCCCTATCACACAGTTGTGGGGGCAGAGCCGACACGTCACCCTGCCGTCAGCCATACGATCATAATACAAGCATTCTTTCATAAGCCTCATGCAATCATTCCGACGGTGCTATTCGCCATATCGTTCCTCAAACCGGATGGCCTCATAGGTGTAGAGGTCGGCTGTCCGCCATCCATCCCAGCCGATGCCTGCCTTGTCTTGGGCGCAGTGACCGAGAAACTCCTCTTTGGTCCAGTCGACCTCGTCGGCCACCTGCGGCAGGAAGGTGCCGCTGCGGTAGCCCTTACGCATGTAGATGCCCTGTCGGCCATAGTCGAACTCACTGATGTCGTGGATGCGGTGGAGCGGCGTCAGCACACTGATTTCCAGCGTCAGGTCGGGCAGTTCGTCGGTGCTGAGCGACGGGAACCGCGGATCCTCGTAGGCCGCAGCCTTCGCCATCTCATGCGTAATCTCACCTAAGGGCACATCCTCGCCGAAATGACCGATGCAGCCACGCAACCGGCCGTGCTTGGTCAGGGTGACAAATACACCGCACTTCACGCCAAACACCTTTGTCGGCTTCACCTCGCGCTGCTTGTTGGCCGGTGAGATGGCATTCCACGCCACATTGAGCAACTGTCGCTTGTCGTCAGCGGTCAACACGAAGCCCGATGCAGCGTCATGACTATCCGAAGCCACTTGCGTAGCCGAAGCCGCACCACCCTTTCGCCAAAGCACGAACGCGTGGTAGCCCACCACCTCATCTTTGCCGCCAGAGGGCGAGTCGCCCGAGTTGCGGTAAGCCACATGCTGCAGGCTGAGGTCAGGCGCCATCCGGCCGTCAGCCGAGGCCGTATCGCCGGCCAAGAGCAGCAACACGTCGATGGCGCACGCCCCACATGCACTCGTGGCGAGATTGCTGATGCCGAGCGACATGTTCTTCCGCTGCGCCGCAAGGAAGTCGGACAGGCGCCCCGACCGCAGTCCCTCAGCCATATTGCCGTCGACGGTGAGCGCATCGTCATAACGCGGATAGTGGCAGAAGTCGCTGCTGATGACGAAGAGGTTGCGCGCATTGAAATAAGGCCGCAACGCGTCGGCCATTTCCTTGAGTTGCGACAGGTCTTCCGTTCCAATGATAATCGGCACGATGGGTGGCACAGTCTTCAGACAGGTCTGCAGGAACGGCAGCTCCACCTCCAGACAATGCTCGCGGTTGTGCGCCGCAGGCAGGTAACTGAAGACGGCATTGTCGCGGATGAGTTGGCTGCACAAAGCCGTATCCACCGGCACATCACCCAATGGCGTATGGTAGGCGGCAAAAGCGTTGTTGACCGACGCCCCATCGACATAAGCGTGATGCGACGGACCCAACAGGAAAATGTGGTCGTAGTGGGCATCGGCAGGCAGACGCAGGAAAGCCGAGGCCGCCACAGCACCCGAGAACACATAACCGGCATGCGGAACGATGACGGCCTGCACCGAAGTATCGGCTAAAGCGGCGGTCGAATCGCCGGCAGCGGCGTCAGCCTTCAGCGGCGCCATCCGCTCGGCCTCAGCCATGCAGCGCGCAAGGTCGGCCTTGAGGTCGTCGGCGCTGCCTTCATAAAACTGTCCCGCAACGGCGGGGCGACGAATGTTTTGAGACATAGCTGTTCCTCCAATAAGTAATATCAGAAGTCCGGAAGTAAGGAAGTTCAGAAGTCCAGTCATATGCTTAAGTATCTGATAAACTCCCCAACAACTCTCGCCCAATCCTTCTTCATTGCTCGGGCTCGAGGGTGATAATCTCGTCGGGCACGGCAGCGGCGTCGACCGTTATCGAGGTGTCGGCCAACCGGTGGATAAACGACACGTCGGCAGCCACCTCGTCGATGGTCTCCTGCACGTCGTAGCCGCGCCCGCCCTCACGGAAGTGCATCAGTACCTTCAGGCAGGGATGCTTCAAATGGTCGATGACCTGCTGTGCCTCGGCCGACGAGATGGTGAAATAACCGGCGCAGGGCATGAGCACGACGTCGGCCTGATCGAAGAAGGCATACTCCTCAGGCGTCGGCAACCGGCCCAGGTCGCCGAGATGGCAGACGGTGAGGCCGTCGAAGTCGACCAGCGTGATGTCGCTCAGACCGCGGTGGGCTCCGTCGTGGTGGTCGTGGGGCACGGTGAGTTTGCGCACGGTGAATGTCGGCTGCTTGCCGGTCAGCCGCACCAGGTCGACCGCATTGTGGTCGCCATGCTGGTGGGAGCACGATACGACGTCGGCCTCCAAGCCGCGGGGCAGCTTAGTGCCCGGCACACTGCCGTCGGCGTAGGGATCGAAGATGATGGAGCCGGAGGTCGACTCGGCTTTGAAACAACTGTGACCGTAGTAACTGATTTTGACTTTCGACATGGTAGAATCCTTTCTTTGCTTATTTGTGACAAATATAAGGAAAATATCTCAAAGTGCGTGCTATTTTATCATTTTTTCATACGTTTCTTTGCAAATAAACGTAACTTTGCAGACAACAAACCTTCCGTCTAATTTTAAACTAAGATATGAAACACTTACTCGCAATCGTTCTGCTCTGCCTCAGCCAACTGTCGCTCAACGCCCAAACGCGCTATGTCGACCTGCTCAACTTCGACCT
This sequence comes from uncultured Prevotella sp., assembly GCA_900315835.1. Classification (GTDB taxonomy): domain Bacteria; phylum Bacteroidota; class Bacteroidia; order Bacteroidales; family Bacteroidaceae; genus Prevotella. The sequence continues at coordinate 4,895 of ONAR01000055.1, read as the reverse complement.
CTTAGGCAAGGCCACCACACATACGCTCACGCCTTATGACCGTCTGCCCGATACCTTGCAGCACCGCATCCGCAAGCCGCTGTGGGACCTGAGCCGCAACACCGCCGGAATGTCGGTGAGATTTCGCAGCAACAGCACCGCCATCAGCCTGAGATGGGAGAACCTCAACGGCTTTCACATGGACCACATGACCGACATCGGCGTGCGCGGCTTCGATCTCTACGCCCGTCAGGCCGACGGCTCGTGGCACTTCGCCGGTGTAGCCCGGGTGCGCAGCGGAAAACAGGGGCAGTCGACCATCATAAAGAACATGACGCCCGAATGGCGCGAGTACATGCTCTACCTGCCGCTCTACGACGGTGTTGTGAAGGCTGAGATTGGCGTCGACTCAACGGCGTCCATCGAGAAGGCGCAGGTCGACGACCCGGTGAGGCGCAACCCCATCGTGTTCTACGGCACCAGCATCCTGCAGGGCGGTTGCGCCTCGCGACCCGGCATGGCCTACACTAATATTCTGCAGCGCAGGCTCCACCGCGAATGCATCAACCTCGGCTTCAGCGGCAACGGCAAGCTCGACCTCGACGTGGCGCGCGTCATAGCCAAGGTCAACGCGAGCGTCTTCGTGCTCGACTTCGTGCCCAACGCCAACGTGCAGCAGATGCGCGACAGCATGATAACGTTCTATCAGATTATCCGCAACGTCCATCCTAAGACGCCCATTCTCTTCGTCCACGACCCAATCTTCAGCACCACGCCCTACAATCAGACCATGCGGCAAGAGGTGACCCGGAAGAATGAGGTGGTCGACTCCATCTTCACCATCATTCGGCGGCGCGACAGCCACGTTGAGATGCTGCAGGGCACCGACAGGCTGTGCGACGACGGCGAGATGTTTGTCGACGGCATCCACCTCACCGACCTTGGCATGATGCGGTGGGCCAACCTGCTCGAACCGGTGCTGCGTCGGATGATGAAGGAATAGCTATCCCCTCTTAGGGCTTGGCCAAGACAACCAATAATACATTATCACAATGAAGAATCTCAAGACAATTGCTTTGACGCTATTCGGAACCATCATCGCCCTGGGTGCATCAGCCCAGCAGAACCTCTCGTGGGCTCAGATGCCAACCGTATCGCCCGACATCAATTCGGACAACAGCGTAACCTTCAACGTCGTAGCGCCCAATGCGCAGAAAGTGCAGATTACGGGCGACATGCTTCCCACGCAGAAGATGGACACACCGATGGGTAAATTCGATGTGCCGGGCGTGGTCGACCTCGTCAAGAACGACAAAGGTATCTGGAGTTATAAGACCGGTGTTTTGCCTTCAGAGCTTTACACCTACAACGTCATCGTCGACGGCGTGAAGACCCTCGACCCGTGCAATGTCTACAGTGTGCGCGACGTGACCAATCTGTTCAGCATGCTGCTCATCGGCGGCGGACAGGGCGACTGGTACCGCGTGAAGGAAGTGCCCCACGGCACCGTCGCCAAGCGGTGGTACGACAGTCCTACGGCCGGTTTGAAGCGCCGCGTCACCATCTATACGCCCGCAGGCTATGAGACGAGCAATGAGAAATACCCCGTGCTTTATCTGCTTCACGGCATCGGTGGCGACGAGAACGCATGGAGCGAACTGGGCCGCGCTGCTCAGATTCTCGACAACCTCATCGCAGCCGGTAAGGCGAAGCCAATGATTGTCGTGATGACCAATGGCAACATCTCGCAGGAAGCCGCTCCGGGCGAGACACCCAACGGCTTCACCGTACCCACGCTGATGCTGCCCAAAACGATGGAAGGCAGCTTCGAGGTGGCATTCCCCGACGTCATCAAGTTTGTGGAAAGCAACTACCGCGTGAAGGCCGACAAGAACGACCGCGCCATTGCCGGACTGTCGATGGGCGGCTGCCAGTCGCTCTATATCTCAGCCAACAACCCCGACACCTTCGGCTACATCGGTCTGTTCTCGGCTGCCATCAACCGCCAGCAGCAGACGAAGAACGGCAACGAGTATGTCTATGACAATCTCGACAGCAAACTCGCCAAACTCTTTGCCGCCAAGCCGAAGCTCTACTGGATTGGTATTGGCAAGTCGGACTTCCTCTACAAGGATAATGCCGACTTCCGCGCCAAGCTCACTGCCAAGGGCTACCCCTTCACCTATATGGAGACTGAGGGCGGCCACATCTGGCGCAACTGGCGCATCTACCTCACTGAGTTTGCTCAAAAACTGTTCAAATAGACCTTATTCCAGTAACTATGCATATTAAACCACTATTGTTCGCTGCCGTGCTCTCCACGACACTGCCCTCTGCGGCACAGCAGGCGCCGCAATTGCGGGCTGACAATATCGACGTTGAGATTGACCGTTGTCTGGTGGTTTCCCATCGAGATCATAATCTCGTCCTGGTCCCATTGCCCTGACCAAGCCGCATTCATTACATTCGGTGTGCCGTCAGCATCATACGTTCCGATGATGATGACGGACTGTGGCATAAACCATGCCCGTCCTTTGAAGTCCTTCATGGTCTCGTCTCCTTTACTTTAATTGTATCATATTGTTTCGTTGAACTGCACAACGGCAGTCCGTGCAAAGATAAGCAAATATCCGGAGATGATGCGTCAATACGGCCGAGAAATGTGGGTCATTTGCCCATCGCATGCGGTTTCCCTAAATCTCTCAGCGTATAGACCATGATGGGCACGGTCAGCAGGAAGCCCAAAACATCACTCACGCACTGCGCCAGCTCCACACCCGTGAGCCCCAGCCAAAGCGGGAGCAGCAATACGGCAGGGATAAAGAAGAGGCCGCGGCGCGCTGAAGCCAACAGGTTAGCCCGCCAAGGGTAGCGGCAGGTTTGCGTGAGCATGTTGCTGACGGTGCTGAACGCATTGAGCGGATAAGCCAGCAACTGCCACCGCAACGCCCGTGCGCCAATCTCCACAACGACATCGTCATCGCGGAAGATCCTGACGATGGGCTCGGCATAGATGATGCCGACAACGCAACAGATGACCAGAAAGATGGTGCCAATCTTGACGGTGAACCAGAATGCCGCCTTCAGTCGGGTGAACAGTCCGGCCCCGTAGCAGAAGCCGCAGGTGGGCTGGAAGCCCTGCCCCAGTCCGACGACGGCCGCCATGATGAGCATGGTGATGCGCGTCACGATGCTCATGGCCGCGATGGCCTCATCGCCATAGTTGCCGGCTGAGACGTTTAACGCAATGGTGGCGATGCAGCCCAAGCCCTGACGCGACAGCGATGGACTGCCACCATAGAATATTTCTTTGATGGCAGTCCACGAGGGCGAAAAGTTCTTCCACGCGATCCCGATATTTTTCTTGCTGTGGCTCAGCCGGAGCATCAGCAGAAAGGAGATAAACTGCCCCGTCACCGTGGCAATAGCGGCACCGGCTACGCCCATATCGAAGACGAAGATGAGCAGCGGGTCCAACGCCACATTGATCACCGCCCCCGTGGTGATGCCAATCATCGCCAGCCGCGCATTGCCCTGCAGGCGCATCTGATTGTTGAGGGTGAGCGACGATGTCAGGAAGGGTGCGCCGAGAAGGATGATGCCCATATACCGCTCTGTATAAGGCCGTATGGTCGGCGTGCTGCCCAGCCAAACGGTCAGCGGCTCAAGCAGTGCCTCACCGAGAAGGGCAAGGAAGATGCCAAAGAAAAACGATAGGAAAAAACCGTTGGCAGCCATCCGGCGCGCAGTGTCGTGGCGATGGGCGCCAAGCTCACGCGAGATGAAATTGCCCGACCCATGACCGAAGAAGAAGCCGAAAGCCTGAATGGCAAACATCACGCTGAAGACAATACCCACTGCCGCCGTCGACTGCGTATCGAGCTGTCCGACGAAGAAGGTGTCGGCCATGTTGTACAACGACGTCACGAGCATCGTAACAATCGTCGGTACAGCCATGGTGAGAACCGTCCTCGACACCAGGGCATGGGTCAGGAAATCGTAGTTGTCTTCCGTGCTGTCGTTCTTATGGCTCATCTGTGATGCATTTCGTTATTTCGTTGCAAAATTACGCAAATTCCATGTAATCGCCATCGTCACACGGTTTTTAGGGTGTCAAATGTAAGGATTATTAAAATAATATCGTAACTTTGCAACGCAAAAAGGAATCATGTTCTATCCCTGCAAACTTCTTATCTTCGATTTCGACGGAACGCTGGGCGACACAGCGGCAACCATCCTCGCTACTTATCACGACACTTTAGCTGAACTCAACCTGCCTGCGGTTACCGAAAAGGCAGCGCGGGCTACCATCGGCTTGCCCCTGCGTGAATGCTACCGGCACATGGTCAGCAATGCCTCGGAGGAACTGCTCGACCGTTGCTGCGACATTCACCATCGTCTCTTCGAGGTCAACAGCAAGCGCTTCAAGCCACAACTCTATCCTGAGGTGGCGATGACACTCGAACAGCTTCATCAACAGGGCATCGTCCTTACCGTAGCTTCCTCGCGCGGTCACGACTCGCTTTGCCGCATTCTGGACAGCTGTGGCGTGCTCCCGCTGTTCAGCCTCATCTTAGGTGCCGAGGACGTAGAGCGCGCCAAGCCCGACCCCTTCCCCGTATTGTTGACCTTACGCCGTTTGAACTACAGCGCCGCCGACGCGATTGTCGTCGGCGACATGCCCGTAGATGTCGTGATGGGAAAAGAGGCCGGGTGCAGGACCATCGCCGTCGATTACGGCAATGCAACGCACGAGGAACTGTTGAAAGCCAACCCGACGGCCATCATCTCGCGCTTTGCCGAACTGGCGAAATAATGGCACAGCCGATAAAGTCCGTGGAGATGTACGCCACCGGTGACAGTGTAGTGGCCGGCCTGGTGCCGGCCACCAGCCGCCGGTGTTGCGGGCGTGTCTC
>ONAR01000056.1:1170-18328 GCA_900315835.1 uncultured Prevotella sp. | reverse complement strand
AAAAACTATCAGAAGGGTTGATATTCATTAGAATATCATTTAGTATCATAGATTAGTAGGCCGCTGTAACCTATTGATACACAACGGCCCCATCGCTTCGGCGGCGACAAATTAGGAACATGGCGCGACAAATAGGGAAATTCGTTGCGACAAATTAGTAAGGTTCGCGCGACAAATAGGGAAGTTATTTTGGACCTCCGCGACAAAAAGGGAGGATGACGACGACAAATGGGGAACTTCATCCCTATTTTCTGACTTTATCTTTACTATTTTCGCGCTTTTCGACACGTTTTGCCTTCTACCCTCGAATGAGGCTTCTTTTATTGCGTCAAAATCGCGATTTCTTTGTTCTTCGATTTCTTTCTAAATATCAATCATTTAGCCTGCCTGCTCCTAATAACTGCGACAAATTGGGAGCCTCCGTTATTTCTTTGAATCAACAAACGGCGACAAATATGGAAGGTTGGAAGAATATTTGACATAACATAGCAGTGCTTACATAGCGACCCTCCCCGTCCCTCCCCGAAGGGGAGGGAGAAAGCTCACCCGGGGAATCGCTTCGCTCATCCCCGGGCTAATTTCCGCAACCGCTCCGCGGTTGGTATTGTAACGAGCAAATACTCCGTCTTTTTTCTACTTTGTCTTTGCGTATTGTTGGAAAATGCGTAAATTTGCGGGTACACATGAAAGCAAGAAAATCATTAATTGTCGCACTCTACGCCGTCGTTCTCGGCGGAGTGATGGCCCTGGGCGGCGCGACGCTCGTCGGCTGCGGCCATAAGAACAACACTAAGAAGCAGCCGGCTGCCAAGGCCAAACCAGTCGCCATCGACCAGCAGCTCGTCCACCGCCTCGACTCCTTCGCCAACGCCCGTCGGCCGAAGGGCGCCTTCGGACTCTACGTCTACGACCTCACCGCCGACCGCCCCGTCTATGCTGCGGCCGCCGACACCGCGCAACCTGTCGCCTCGTGTCTGAAGCTCCTCTCGGGTGTGGCGGCGCTCCACCGATTGGGTCCGCGCTACTGCTTCCGCACGACGCTATATATAAAAGGTAAGGTCGTCGCCGACACCCTCCGCGGCGATGTCACCCTTCGCTGCGGCCTCGACCCGCTGCTCCAACCCGAGGATCTGCGCATGTTCTCGCGTCAGCTCCGGCGCCTCGGCGTCAAGGCTGTCGACGGCCGCGTCATCCTCCACCTCACGCTCGGCGAGAAGGTCAAGGCCGAGGAGCACTGGTACCCCTGGGATCTGGCCTACAGCCACTACGGCATCCTGTTCAAAGGTCCCGACAACATCCGTCGGGCATGGCGCCAGGCCCTCACCGCCGACGGCATTCGTGTCAGCGATAGTCAGCTGGTCTACGACCGCACCCCTCGCGGCAGCCACGGCGTGTTCCGCTTCCTGAGGAGCATCGACCGCACCACTCGTCTGATGTGGAAGAACTCGAGCAACACCCAGGCCACGTCGCTGCTCTACGCCCTCGGGCATGAGGTCGACCCCGGCAACCCCGACATGGCTGCCGCCGGCGTCAAATACATCCGGCAGTTCATGCGCTACGACCTTGGGCTGCGCGATACGTCGCTCGTCGTCCACGACGGCTGCGGACTGTGCACCCACAACCACCTCTCACCGCGGGCATTGGTCGCCGTACTGCGCTACGCCTACCGCGACAAACCCATCTATGCCCAGCTGATGCAGAACCTGAGCATCTCGGGTGAGGACGGTACGCTGCGCCGCTTGCTCGCCGACCCGCGCACCCGCGGCCGCTTCCACGCCAAGACGGGCACGCTCTCGCATCCCTACGGCATCAGCTCGCTCGCGGGCTACTGCCGCGGCAACGACGGCCACGACCTCGCCTTCGCCTTGCTCGACAGCGATATGTCGGTGCTCGACGCCCATGTGCTGCAGAGAAATCTGTGTAAGGCCATTTGCGGCCCCACCCCCTCTTCGCGCTAACCAGCGCGAAGAGGACCCTCCCTCCCCCACCAGAGGGGAGGTTTCAAATACAATAAGCCCACCATTTAATATTGCTAACGAAGAAATTGGGCAATAACAATGGCACGTTGCTTTGTAAAGTACTTCAAGTTTCTCAAGTAATTTACCAACCGCGGAGCGGTTGCGGTGAATAGCCCGGGGATGAGCGAAGCGATTCCCCGGGGGATAGGTTCACTGGTGGGATTATTCATTTTTACCAACCGCGGAGCGGTTGCGGTGAAACGACTAACGGGGTTGCGGCGAAACGAACGACGGGTTTGTGGCGAAACGACCAACGGGGGCGCAATACGGATGGTTCTTATCGATGCGGATGAATTGCCGCAACCGCTACGCGGTAATATCAATAAGCTCACCCGGCCCGGGGTTTCGCTGGCGCTCAACCCCGGGCTATATCCCGCAACCGCTCCGCGGTTGAATATTGCCAATCGTGTTGGTTTTATTGGCGGATATCAATCGCGTTGGTTTGTTTGATGAATACCAACCATGTTGGTTGCGTCGGCGAGACGGGGAAAACTAACCGCGTTGGTTGCATTAGCGAGGCGGGATACCAACCGCGGAGCGGTTGCGGTGAATAGCCCGGGGATGAGCGAAGCGATTCCCCGGGGGATAGGGTTCACCGGTGGGATTATTCATTTAAAACCCTCTCCTCAGGTGGGGGAGGGTACTCTCAGGCGCCCATAGGCGCCTGAGAGGGGGTGGGGCTAATCCTTCAGCGAATACGTCACCGTCGTCACCACCCTTACCCGCTTGATCCACGGCGTGTTATCGTCGCGGTTGTCGATTGAGAACTGGCCCTGGTCGGCAGAGACAATCTTGTTCAATTTCGACTTACTGTTCTTCGCAAACTGCTCGGCGGTCTGCTGCGCGTTGTTGATGGCTTCGGTCATCATCGCCGGCTTCATCTGCTTAAACGATGCCAGCTCGTAGCTGATGTTCGTGTTGTAGTCGCTCGCCACGATGGCCACGCCTTGCTTCAGCAGTTCGCCCTGTCGCGCGATGATGGTACGAATGCGGTCCACGTTTTTCGACGTCACCGTGATGATCACCGAGATGTTGTAACGGTAAGGCGACTGGTTGGCGCTGTATTGGTCGGCCGACATATCGATGACTTTCGGCGCGTCGACGCTGATCTCGCTCTCCTTCACGCCGTTCTGCAGCAGGAACTGTTTGATGGTGCGCTGCTTCGTCTCGATGCGCTGGTAGAGTTCGGGCAGGTCGTTGCCGAGCTCCTTCGACACGATGGGCCACGTCACCTTGTCCGCCTTCACCTCGCGCTCGGCGAGTCCTTTGACCGTCACCTTACGGTCTTTCTCAGTAAAATTGTCCATGCCTCCCTTCATGCAGAGGCCTAAAAGCAGCAGGCCGAAGGCCACGATGGCTGCTGAGATAATGTTCGATTTCATAGTCATTTGTCGTTGGTTAATGTTACGTTTTGAATAGATAACGAATGATCGCGGCGAATATTACACTCCATGACCGAAAAATATTTTGTTAATTCCATGCAAGGTTTGCCCTATTCTCCCATTTATTCAATACATTTGCATCATAAAGCAAGCAATAAAACAACAATAAAACAAACAATGAAACACTTAAGATTTATCCTTCCCGTGGTGCTGTGCTGCGTTGTAGCCGGCCTGATGACATCGTGCCTCAATGACAACAACGACGACAATGGTCTGAGCAAAGAAGAGCAGCTCCAAGCCTTCCAGATGGTCGCCGGCTCCTATTCCGGCAACGTCATCTTCTACAAGAACACGTATGACGGCATGTCCACGCCCACCAAGAAAGACATTGACACGCTGCAAGCCTCGTTCTCCCTGCTGACCGACTCTACGGCGCACATCAACAACCTGCCCCTGGCCGCACTGGCCAATCAGATCAAGGACAGCAAGGTGGCCGAGGCCGTAATGAACGGTACGGTAACCACCACGCCTGTCAACCTTTACACCTACTATTATGTCGTCTCGCCTGCCACCTGTCTGGTGGGTGCCGATTATGTTGAGGTGAAGGCCACCTACGACGGTGAGGAGCATACCATCCGTTTCGGCTTCTACAGTGGCATCACCACCGGCACGACGGTCTCCTACGGCATCTACGACTCTACCGCAGGCATCTTCCAAATTGGCCTGCGTCTTGGCGCGGTATGGGTTGACGGCACCGATAAGTCCAGCAGTCTCCTGTTCAGCGACCAGGCCCACGGCATCATCATTCTCAACGGGAAAAGGTTTTAACCCTTGTGGCCCCACCCCCTCTTCGCTGCGCTCAGAGGGCCCTTTCCCCCCAAAAAAATGGAGAGGGTGAGATTACTGTAAGCAGAAGCTTGGTATCCCCTTTGGTAGTAGTGTAGTGGCCAGCCTGGTGCCGGCCACCAACCGCCGGTAGTAGTGTAGTGGCCGGCCTGGTGCCGGCACCAGCCGCCGGTAAGACCTTGTGCCGCTATCGTAATTTCTGAGACGTGTGGGAACTCAAGCTGGTTTCCCCCTGATGCTATACCGGCCACTACACTGCTACCAAGAAATGCTATATGCAAAAGAAAAACCCGCACTATTCGGTGCGGGTCTTTTTTATTATTGGCGATGACCAAAATTATTACTTATTCAAGTTCAAGTTTCGCAAGTTACTGACGCTTTGCAGGGGCCGGTCTTGTGCCGGCCCTAAAATAATGTCCCAACTTCTTTTAAAAACATGTCGAACATTTTTTTTGAGGGCCGGCACAAGACCGGCCCCTGCTTGCGGCAGACTTGGCTATACGTAATTGTTAGCATGCGAAACTTGAATTATTACTTATTCTAATCTCACCCTCCCCATTTGGGGGAGGGCCCTCGCCTCTGGCGAGGGGGTGGGGCTTGGTGGGGCCTTGGGGCTTTTAGCACGCCGACAGCCCGCGGCTGTTGTTCAGTGCCTCGCCATAGAGCTTCATGCTCTCTACATACACCTTGGCCAGACGGCGAAGGGCGCGTTTCATGTTCATAATCATCCTTTTCATTGTCTTGTTCCTTTCCATAAATTAAGGGTTAAACATTGCGCCGGACCTTATGTTATCCTGATCTGATGGCCGACGGCGCTTACCTTCCTCCTTTCCTTATCCTTGCTGCGCCGCTATTATAATAATGTGTAGCGCCGCATTCTTTCCTTTCATCGCTGCAAAGGTAGCCACTTTGGGGCAAAGGTGCTTCAGCCAGACCCCGAAAAGCGGCAAAAAGGTTTTAATTCTTGATAATCGTCAAAAATAATCATAATTTTTGCCCCTTATTCTTACCACTTTACATAAACTTTGCTTATCTTTACGGCCGAAAACCTTTAACCCTTAATGCGAATATTATGAAAATAGGCATTCCAAAAGAGATTAAGCAGGGTGAGAACCGCGTAGGCATGACCCCTGCAGGCGTGGCCGAATTGATTCGTCACGGTCACGAAGTGTGTGTACAGCATACTGCCGGCGAGGGCAGTGGCTTTGCCGACGACGACTACACCAAGGTCGGCGCCACCATCCTTCCCACCATCGACGACGTGTATGCCTGGGCTGAGATGATCGTCAAGGTGAAGGAACCCATTGCGCCCGAGTATCCGCTCATCCGGAAAGGTCAGTTGCTCTTCACCTATTTCCATTTTGCCTCCGACCGCGAGCTGACCGACGCCATGCTCAAGAGCGGCGCCGTCTGCCTGGCTTATGAGACCGTGCAGACCGCTGACCACCGTCTGCCGCTGCTCGTGCCGATGAGCGAGGTCGCCGGTCGCATGGCCGCTCTCAACGGTGCGTTCTATCTGCAAAAAACCAAAGGCGGCAACGGTAAGCTCATCAGCGGCGTGCCCGGTGTGAAGCCGACCAAGGTGCTCGTCCTCGGTGGCGGTACCGTCGGTGAGGCTGCCGCACGCATGGCCGCCGGCATGGGTGCCGAGGTCACCATCGCCGACATCTCGCTGCCCCGTCTGCGCGACCTCGATTTGCAGACGCCGTCCAACGTACATACGCTCTACTCTTCGGCCCACAACATCGCCGCCGAACTGCCCACCACCGACATCGTCATCGGTTCGGTGCTCGTGCCCGGCGACAAGACGCCGCACCTCATCAACCGCGACATGCTCCATCTGATGCAGCCCGGTTCGGTGCTCGTCGATGTGGCCATCGACCAGGGCGGCTGCTTCGAGACCTCACATCCTACGACCCACGCCGACCCCGTGTATACCGTCGACGGCATTCTGCACTACTGTGTGGCCAATATCCCCGGTGCCGTGCCCAACACCTCCACCACAGCCCTCACCAACGCCACCCTGCGCTACGCCGTGGCCTTGGCCGACAAAGGTTGGAAGAAGGCCTGCAAGGACGACGAGGCGCTGCGCCGCGGCTTGAATATCGTAGACGGAAAGGTCACCTTCAAGGCCGTCGCCGATGTATGGGGGCTGCCTTATGAGCCGGTACAACTCTAACAGCAGTCCTGTATCCACTAAAAGTAAACTATGTCAGAAGTAATCTATGTAGATATCCCCCCTGTGGCTGCCGTGTCGCAGGGAGGGTCATCCTCCACCAAGGAGGACTATCGCGGCATCTCGTTCTACCTCGCTGCTGAGGAATATGTGGCGCGTGCCCTGCCGGCCGCCAACTACTTCTTCATGTGGCAGGTGGAGCCGTCGGTCATCTTCGGTCGCAACCAGGTGGTGGACAACGAGGTCAACCTCGCCTACTGCGAGGCCCACGGCATCCGTACATACCGCCGGAAGAGTGGGGGAGGGTGCGTCTACGCCGACATGAGCAACGTCATGCTCTCCTATATCACCCCCGAGGACCGTGTCAAGGAGACGTTCGCCTACTATCTGCGCATGGCCTCCGAGACGCTGAAGTCCATCGGCATCGACGCCCATCCCTCCGGCCGCAACGACATCATGCTCGGCGACCGAAAGGTCTCGGGCAATGCGATGTACCACTTCCCCGGTCGCGTCATCGCCCACGGTACGCTGCTCTACGATACCGACATGGAGAACATGCTCCACGCCATCACGCCCTCCCGCACCAAGCTCTCCAAGCACGGCGTCGAGAGCGTGCGCCAGCGCATCTGCCTGCTCAAGGACTACACCGACCTCCCGCTCGACGAGATTAAACAGCGCATCCGCGACCACCTCTGTGGCAGCAATGTGGTCGCCCTCAATGCCTCCGACATCCGTAGCATCCGCCTCATCGAGCGTAAGTACCTCGACCCGAGGTTCATATTTGGGCAGTAAGTAGCCCTCCGGGCGCTCCGGCCTCCGGTTCTGTAAGCCGCTGCTGTGCAGCGGCTCCTTCCGCCCCTCGGCGCGCTCCGTTGGGTCTTTGGTCCCCATTCACCCCATCCACCCCATAAACCCCATAAAACTCCCACCTATGCCTCTTCAATTCACCTGCCTCCATTCCCGCCATGTCGCCCAAGGCGCCCTCATGCAGCCCTTCGCCGGTTTCGACATGCCCATCCAGTACACCTCCATCATCGACGAGCACAACGCTGTCCGTCACCACTGCGGTGTCTTCGACGTCTCCCACATGGGTGAGGTCGTCGTCACCGGACCCGACGCCGAGCGCTTCATCAACCATCTGTTCACCAACGACTTCCGCGGCGTGCCCGCCGGTAAGGTGCTCTACGGCATGATGTGCTACCCCGACGGCGGCACCGTCGACGACACCTGCATCTGCCGACTCGCCGACGACCGTTTCTTCCTCACCATCAACGCCGCCAACATCGACAAAGACAACGCTTGGATTGGCGCACAGGCCGACGGCTTCGACGTACAGATCGCCTACCGCAGCGACGACTTCGGTCAACTCGCCATCCAGGGCCCTGAGGCCGAAGGAGTCGTCGAGCGCGTCCTCGGCCTCACCTGCCACGACCTCGCGTTCTATGAGGTTAAGACCATCGACATCACCGCTCCAGCCGCCGAGACCATCCTCATCTCACGCACCGGCTACACCGGTGAGGACGGCTTCGAGGTCTACGCCAGCCACGCCACCATCGTCGACTACTGGGACCGCCTCATGGCCGCCCACGTCACCCCCTGCGGTCTCGGCTGCCGCGACACCCTCCGCTTCGAGGTCGGTCTGCCCCTCTACGGCGACGAGCTCTCGGCCGACATCTCCCCCGTCATGGCCGGTCTGAGCATCTTCTGTAAGTTCGACAAACCCGAGTTCATCGGCCGCGACGCCCTGCTCCGTCAGAAGACCGAGGGCGTGGCCCGTCGTCTGCGCGGCATCGAGCTCGACGCCCACGCCGTGCCCCGCCATGGCTACCCCGTCTTGCAGGACGACTGTGAGGTAGGCGTCGTCACCACCGGCTACCGTCTCATCTCCGTCGACAAGAGCTGCGCCGTGGCCCTCGTCGACAGCAGCTTGAAGCTCGGCGACCGCGTCGCCATCCAGATACGCAAGAAAACCTTCCCCGGCACCGTGGTCAAGAAGAAGTTCTACGATAAGCACTATAAGAAATAGCTATTAGCAATCAAAACATTTAGCAATATGGCAAAAGTAATTGACGGGCTCTACTATTCAGAGTCTCACGAGTTTGTAAAAGTAGACGGCACGACCGGCTACATTGGTATTACCGATTACGCCCAGCAGCAGTTGGGCAATGTGGTGTATGTTGATATGCCCGAAGTGGATGATGTGCTCGAAGCCGGCGAAGAGTTTGGCGCAGTAGAGAGCGTGAAGGCCGCCTCCGACCTCATCTCTCCTGTCAGCGGCACCGTGCTTGAGGTGAACGAAGCCCTTGAGGACCACCCCGAGCTCCTCAACCAGGATGCCTTCGCCAACTGGATCATCAAGGTCACCCTCTCCGACCCCTCCGAGCTCGATAAGCTCATGAGCGCCTCCGATTACCAGAAGTACTGCGAGAAGTAAAGGCCTCGCTCCGCTTGGCCTCGCTTGCCCCGCCCCGCCCCGCCTGCTTGCTGCCGCCTGGCCTCGCCTTGCTGGCCTCGCTGCGCTCCTCCCTGTTCCCCTTCCGTTCTGTGCCGCGCATTATAATGCGCGGCCCCATCCACCCCATCCACCCCATTTTCCCCATAAACCCCATCCCCATGTTCAAATATTTCCCCCATACCCCCTCCGACGTCGACGCCATGCTCAAAGCCATCGGTGTGAAGTCCATCGACGACCTCTACACCGACGTCCCCGCTGAGCTGCGCTTCCAGGGCGACTACGCCCTGCCGTCGGCCAAGAGCGAGATAGAGCTGCGCCAGTGGATGCGCCGTCTCGCTGCAAAGAACAAGCCCCTCGTCTGCTTCGCGGGCGCAGGCGTCTACGACCACTACATCCCCGCCGTCATCCCCTCCCTCGTCGAGCGCTCCGAGTTCCTCACGAGCTACACGCCCTACCAGGCCGAGATCTCCCAGGGCACCCTCCACTACATCTTCGAATATCAGACGATGATGGCCTCGCTCGCTGGCATGGACGTCAGCAACGCCTCGATGTACGACGGCACCACCGCCACCGCCGAAGCCGCGATGATGGCCGTCGCCGCGTCGCATAAGGCTGACCGCGTGCTCATCTCCTCCACCGTCGACACGCGCACCGCAGCCGTCGTCCGCACCTACGCCCACGTCCACGGTTTCCGCCTTGAGCAGATTGCTGAGGACCAGGGCGCCACCAGTCGCGCCGACCTCACCGAGATGCTCGCTGAAGGTGGCGTCGCCGGCGTCATCGTACAGCAGCCCAACCGCTACGGCATCGTCGAGGACTTCACCGGCATGGCCGACGAGTGCCACGCCCAGAAAGCACTGCTCGTCATCAACAGCGTCGCAGCCGACCTCGCCCTGCTCAAGACACCCGGCGAGTGGGGCGCCGACATCGCCGTGGGCGAGGCCCAGAGCCTCGGCATGCCCATGAGCTTCGGCGGACCCTACCTTGGCTACATGTGCACCACCGACAAACTCGTGCGTAAGATGCCCGGCCGCATCGTCGGACAGACCGTCGACACCGAGGGCCGACGCGCCTTCGTCCTCACCTTGCAGGCCCGCGAGCAGCATATCCGCCGCCAGAAAGCCACGTCGAATATCTGCTCCAACGAGTCGCTCATGGCCCTTTGGGTCACCATCTACATGAGTATCATGGGCAAACAAGGTCTCCGCGAGGCCGCCCAGCTCTCCGTCGACGGCGCCCACTACCTCCACGACGAGCTCCTCAAGACCGGCCGCTTCACCGAGTGCTTCTCCCGTCCGTTCTTCAATGAGTTCTGCCTGCGCTATAAGGGCAACGTCCAGACCCTCCTCGCTCATCTCGCTGCCAACGGCATCCTCGGCGGTGTCGACATGGGCGACGGCATCATCATGATGGCCGTCACCGAGCAGAGAAGCAAGGAGGAGGTGGAGGAGCTGGTGAGGCTGGTGTCCCGTTAGTCAGGCCGACGCGGCCAGCGTTGGCCTCGTCTACACTCACCCCATCCACCCCATCCACCCCAAAACCCCTATCGCCAAAGCTATGAACAACAAGTTATACGGCTCTCTCATCTTTGAGCTTTCCCAGCCCGGTCGCCGCGCTTATTCGCTGCCCCACGACCAGTTCCCCCACTACGCGCTGCCTGAAGATGAACAGCGCACCACCGATACCGTCCTCCCCGAATGCGACGAGATGACGGTCGTACGCCACTACACCAACCACAGTGGCAACAACTTCGGCGTGCTCAATGGCTTCTACCCCCTTGGCTCGTGTACGATGAAGTACAACCCGCCCGTCAACGAGGAGATTGCCAACATGCCCGCCTTCGCCAACCTCCACCCGCTGCAGCCCGACGACACCACGCAGGGCGCCTTGGCCGTGGAGTACCACCTCAGGCAAGCCCTCGCCGCCCTCACGGGCATGGCCGACTTCACCCTCAACCCCTGCGCCGGCGCCCACGGTGAGCTCACCGGCTTGATGATTATCCGCGCCTACCACGAGCAACGTGGCGACACCGCCCGCCGCAAGGTCATCGTGCCCGACTCAGCTCACGGCACCAACCCCGCATCGGCCGCTGTCTGCGGACTCGAGGTCGTCGAGGTGAAGAGCAATGCCCAGGGCCGCGTCGATGTCGACGACCTCAAGCCGCTCCTCGGACCCGATGTCGCCGCGATGATGATGACCAACCCCAACACCCTCGGTCTCTTCGAGAATGAGATTCCCGAGATTGCCCGCCTCGTCCACGACTGCGGCGCGCTGATGTACTACGACGGCGCCAACCTCAACCCGATGCTCGGCGTCTGCCGCCCCGGCGACATGGGCTTCGACGTGATGCACGTCAACCTCCACAAGACGTTCTCCACGCCCCACGGCGGCGGTGGTCCCGGCTCCGGTCCCGTCGGTGTGCGCAAGGGCCTCGAGCAGTTCCTTCCGCGCCCCATCGTCGTCAAGGAAGGCGACCGCTACCGCCTCGAGGACCCCGTCGGACGCGGACAGGTCAACCGACCGATGATCAACGTCGGCGCATGGACCGGTAACTTCGGCATCCAACTGCGCGCCTATGCCTTCATCCTCTCGCTCGGCCGCGAGCATATCAAGGATGTCGGTCCCCTCGCCACGCTCAACGCCAACTACGTCAAGGAGCGCCTCAAGGACGACTACGAGCTGCCCATCAGCGGCCCCTGCATGCATGAGTTCGTGTTCAATGGCCTCCGCGACAAGTCGACGGGCGTCACCACGCTCGACGTGGCCAAGCGTCTCCTTGACTATGGCTTCCACGCGCCCACCATCTACTTCCCGCTCCTCTTCCACGAGGCCATGATGATTGAGCCCACCGAGAACGAGAGCCGCGACACCCTCGACCGCTTCATCGACGTCATGCACCGCATCGCCGACGAGGCCCGCACCAACCCCGACGTGGTCAAGCAGGCGCCCCACAACACGCCCATCACCCGCGTCGACGATGTGTTGGCCGCCCGCCACCCGGTGCTCAAATACTGCCCCACCCACTCAGAACGCTGAAGGCGCGAAACCTCCGGCCCCACCCCCTCAGAACGCTGAAGGCGCCCGCGAGGTGGGGCTACCTCTCGTCCTCCGGTTCTGTAGGCCGCTGCTGTGCAGCGGCTCCCGTCCCCATATAACCCATAACCCCCATAACCCCCATAACCCCCATTAACCCCCATAACCCCCATTATTATGCCATTGCCTTCTCTCCTCCTCCTCGGCTGTGGTCCCGGCGGCTATTCCACCGCCGCCTACGCCGCGCGCCATGGCTTCACCGTCACCGTCTTCGAGAAAGGTGAACTCGGCGGCACCTGTCTCAACTGCGGCTGCATCCCGACCAAGGTGTTCTGCCACACCGCAGGCGCCCTCCTCGAGGCCCGTTCGCTCTCTGCCGCGGGCATCATCGCACCGCCCAGCGACGCACCCGACATGGCCGCCCTGCAGCGCTACAAGGATCAGACCATCCAGACCCTGCGCTCCGGCATCGCCACGCTCATGGCCACCCCAGGCATCACCCTCGTCCAGGGCGAGGCCGTGCTGAAGGATGCCCATACCGTCAGCTGCGACGGCCACGACTACACCGCCGATGCCATCATCATCGCCACCGGCTCTCATCCCGCCCGGCTGCCCATCCCGATGACCGGCGACAAAATCATGGACTCTACCGGCGTGCTCAACCTCCCGACCGTTCCCCCGTCGATGGTCATCATCGGCGCGGGCGTCATCGGTATGGAGATTGCCGCGGCGTTCAACGCCTTCGGCACCAAGGTCACCGTCATCGAGTTCCTCAGGGAGTGTCTGCCGCCGATGGATGCCGACCTGGCCAAGCGCCTTCGTAAGCTCCTCGAGAAGCGCGGTGTGGTGTTCCACCTGCAGTCGGCTGCCAAGGCCATCGACAGCGGCACCGTCACCTTCGAGGAAAAGGGCGTCACCAAGACCGTTGAGGGCGACTGCGTCCTCGTGGCCACCGGGCGCCAGCCCAATGTAGAAGGCCTCGGCCTCGACGCCGCGGGCATTGTCTACGACCGCCACGGCATCAAGACCGATGACCAGCTGCAGACCAACATCCCCGGCGTCTATGCCATCGGCGACGTCAACGGCCGTATGATGCTCGCCCATGCCGCAGAACAGCAGGGCCGTCAGGTCGTCGACCAGCTCATCGGCCGCACCACCCATCACCGCCCCGACCTCGTGCCGTCGGCCGTCTTCACCATCCCCGAGTTGGCTGGCGTCGGTCCCACCGAACAGCAGCTCAAGGCCGAGGGCCGTGTCTACACCGCGCATAAGTCGTTCTATCGCAGCAACGGCCGCGCCGTGCTCATGCAGGCCACCGACGGCTTGGTGAAGGTCCTCGCCGACCCCGACGGCCGTCTCCTTGCCTGCCACGTCCTCGGCATCCATGCCGCCGACATCGTCCAGGAGGCCACCGCCCTCATCCAGCAGGGCGCCACCCTCGACGACCTCCGCGCCATCGTCCACATCCATCCCACCGTCAACGAGCTGCTGAGAGAAGTACAATAAATTGATTGGTATTATGGGAAGTGGGTCTTATGGGTTTGATGGGTCGCGTGGGTTCCATACCCATTAGACCCATTAAACCCATAAACCCCATTCTCCCCATCCACCCCATTCTCCCCATCCACCCCATCCACCCCATCCACCCCATCCACCCATTTTCCCCATCCCTCCCCAGCTCAAAAACTTATAAACTCAATAACTTATGAAGAAATTCCTCCTCCGTGAGCAGGACCTGCCCACACAGTGGTACAACATTCAGGCGGAGATGCCACACAAACCCTTGCCGCCACTCAACCCCAAGACCCACGAGCCGCTCGGCGTCGACGACCTCGCCCACATCTTCAACCGCGAGTGCTCTAAGCAGGAGCTCGACACCACCCACCCCTGGATCGACATCCCCGGTGAGGTGCTCGACAAGTACGCCTACTACCGTGCTACGCCGCTCGTGCGCGCCTACGCCTTCGAGAAGGCCATCGGCACCAAGTGCCATATCTATTTCAAGAACGAGAGCACCAATCCGCTCGGGTCGCATAAGATCAACTCCGCGCTGCCGCAGTGCTACTACTGCAAGCAGGAGGGCGACACCAACGTCACCACCGAGACCGGCGCCGGACAGTGGGGTGCCGCACTGGCCTATGCCGCCAAGCTCTACGGCCTCGAGGCCGCCGTCTATCAGGTGAAGATTACGATGCAGCAGAAGCCCTACCGCTCCTACATCATGCGCACGTTCGGCGCCACCGTCGAGGGCAGTCCGTCGATGAGCACGCGCGCCGGTAAGGACATCATCACGCGCGACCCCAACCACCCCGGTTCGCTTGGCACCGCCATCAGTGAGGCCATCGAACTCGCCATGACGACGCCCGGTTGCAAGTACACCCTCGGTTCGGTGCTCAACCATGTCGCCCTCCATCAGACCATCATCGGCCTCGAGGCCGAGAAGCAGATGGAGATGGCCGGCGAATACCCCGACAAGGTCATCGCCTGCTTCGGTGGCGGCAGCAACTTCGGCGGCATCGCCTTCCCCTTCATGCGCCACGTCTTCGACGGCTCGCATAAAGACACCGAGTTCATCGCCGCAGAGCCCGAGAGCTGTCCTAAGCTCACGCGCGGAAAGTTCGAGTACGACTTCGGCGACGAGGCCGGCTACACGCCGCTGCTCCCGATGTTCACCCTCGGCCACGACTTCAAGCCTGCCAACATCCACGCCGGTGGTCTGCGTTACCACGGTGCGGGCATGATCATCTCGCAACTCATCAAGGACGGCTATATGCATGGTGTCGACATCCCGCAGTTGGAGAGCTTCAGCGCCGGCATGGTCTTCGCCCAGAGCGAGGGTATCATCCCCGCGCCCGAGAGCTGCCACGCCATCGCCGCCACCATACGCGAGGCGCAGAAGGCCGACCGCGACGGTCGCACGCCGGTCATTCTCTTCAACCTCTCCGGCCACGGCTTGATCGATATGCCGTCGTATATGAGCTACATCAACGGCGACCTCGCCAACTACTCCGTCTCCGATGCCGAGATAGAGAAGTACCTCGAGGACGTGCCGAAGGTGTAGCCCCACCGCATAAACCCATAATTCCCATGCGTTTCTTTTTTTCGTTATTTTGTTTGCTTTGCCTCGCCCTCCCCAGCCTCCACGCGCAGCGCCTCGTCTCCGGCGCCGACGTCAGCTGGTGCACCGAGATGGAGGCCGACGGCCGGAAGTTCTACAACGCCGCCGGCGAGGAGCGCGACATCTTCGCCCTGATGAAGGAACTGGGCATGACGGCCATACGCCTGCGTGTCTGGGTTGACCCCACGACCTACGGCTACGGCGCCTGGTGCGACAAGGCCGACGTCGTGGCCAAGGCCAAACGCGCCCACGCCCAGGGTCTCGACCTGATGATTGACTTCCACTACAGCGACACCTTCGCCGACCCCGAGCATCAGAATGTGCCCAAGGCCTGGGAGGGCATGACCATGGATGAGGTGAAGCAGGCGCTCGCCAACCACACCACCGACGTGTTGCAGGCCCTCAAGGACGAGGGTATCACGCCGAAATGGGTGCAGGTGGGCAACGAGACCAACAGCGGTCTCGTCTTGGACTATGGTAAGATTGACTGGGATAAGACGGGCGCCGCGCGCTTCACCAACTACGTCGCCCTGAGCAATGCGGGCTATGACGCCGTGAAGTCGGTGTTCCCCTACGCTCAGGTCATCGTCCACCTCGGCGGCACCGAGAACCCGCGCTGGTTCTTCCCCGACTTCAAGGCCGCGGGCGGTAAGTTCGACATGATTGGCGTGTCGCACTATCCCACCGAGGCCGAGTGGAACAGCACGGCCTCTGACGCCACCCACAGCAACGTCAACGCGGAGAAATACATCCGCGAGGCCATCTCTACGTTCAACGTGCCCGTGATGGTCTGCGAGACGGGCTTCGACGTCACTAAGCCGGCGCTCGCTCAGGAGGTGATGATCGACCTCTTCAACCGGTTGAAGGCCGTCAGCAACTGCGCCGGCATCTTCTATTGGGAGCCCGAGGTCGACGGCGTGTGGAAGCCGAAATACTACGAAACGGTAGGGTGGAACGCCTATGGCATGGGCGCCTTCACCACCGACGGCAAGCCGACGAAGGCCCTCGACGCGTTTGGCGGAAAGACGGTCGCCGACAACGCCTATCCCGACTCGCTGCTCATCTACGATAAGGATGGCAAGAACGTCTTGCTCAAGCTCCGTCCGGTCGCTGGCCAGACGGGTGTCTTTGCGGGTCAGTTCAACGTGACCGAGGCCTGGCAAAACTTCTTCATCGTCGACCCCGAGACCAACACCTGGTACGGCTCCGACCCTTCCGACAAGACAAAGCTCTCGTCAGCCTCCGACCATTGGAACCTCTGGATTAGCAGCGACAAGACCGGCGTCTACGACATCACGGTCGACATGGTCAACCTCACCTGGACCCACACGTTCAACGAGTCGGCAACCGCCGGCATCGAGGTTTTGCCCATCGATGGCGCCGCTGGCGCTTCCTCTTCCAGCGCTTCCTCTTCCTCTTCCAGCGCTTCCTCTTCCTCTTCCAGCTCTTCCTCCTCCTCTTCCGGCGCTTCCTCCTCTTCATCCGGCGCCCGTTACTTCGACCTCCTCGGTCGCCGCGTTTCCGCGCCCGTCCATGGCCAGCTGTACATCGTGAAGCAGGGGCGGCAAGTCAGCAAGCGGGTGTTCTAAGCGAATGAAAAAGCCTCGAAGGGCGAATGAGTAGAGTTTCTCGGCATACCCGATAATGTCTGTGGAAGAAGATATTTTATTCAAGTTTCGCATGCTAACAATTACGTATAGCCAAGTCTGCCGCAAGCAGGGGCCGGTCTTGTGCCGGCCCTCAAAAAATGTTCGACATGTTTTTAAAAGAAGTTGGGACATTATTTTAACGTGAGTTCGATGAATTTAGCACAGAGTAAGTTGACGGTCAATGGAACGTTCAACGGCAATGGAGGGCTTCTTTGGGAAAAAGCAATATGCAGCCAAGGCTGCCAGTGTATTTACCACGAAGTTCTCGACGCTTCTGTGCCTCGAATGCTCCACCTGAGCAATGTTCTTCAACTCGTCATTGACGGTTTCGATGATGGCTCTCTTTCTAAGCAGGAGCTTGTCGGAAACGCTCATCAAGGCTCCCTTCATGTTGTTCTTCAGTTTGGTTATCAGTTGTATCCCGTCCACAAAGAGACGCTGAAACAAATCCTTGCCGATATATCCTTTGTCACCGACAAGT
>ONAR01000056.1:0-1138 GCA_900315835.1 uncultured Prevotella sp. | reverse complement strand
AACATCACCTGGTGTAATCATGAAGTTCAACAACTCACCTTTCTCATTACAAATCAGATGAAGTTTGAAGCCGAAGAACCATCCCATGGAGCATTTGCCCCTTTGGGCTATTCCCTTGAAAGTCTTGTGTATGTGTATACGTTGGTTACGGCATACCCGAAGCGGTGTGCTGTCTACAAAACTGATTCCCGTACACTTACCCAAAAGAACCTTCTTGATAAATATGGCCAGAGGTATGGCCACCTCATGCTCAAGTTCGACAAAGCGGTTATAGGAGACTACCTTTGGGAACAAATGCCTTAGGTGCTTACATACATGCTGCAAGTAAAAATGCTTCAGGCAGCGATAGCCCGAACCATGGAACAGAATCATGATAATCATTACCTCAGCCTTCGACAACGTCGAATCCCGGTGATATTTGCGCTTATTCTGGGGCTGTATCGTGTATTTTTTCATCTGTGCATCAAAAACTTTGCAGAAATCATCTGCCATACAAAAAATTTCTGTAATTTTGTCCTCGGTGATCATAGCGATTTTTGTCTGTTTCTTTGTATTTCAACACTATAAAGTTACAACAAATTTCGCTAATCACCAAATTTATAAGCACTTATAATTCATCGAACTCACGTTACAATAACTAAATTCCAATTCAATGAAAGTTAAAGATTTTATCAGCGCGCTGTGCGTTGCGCTCATTGCTGTCGCATTCGGCATGAACATCTACATCGCAGAAAACAACTATGAGTTTAAGACTTCAAACTCGCTGCAGGCCCAAAGTACATCTAACTCCAACGGCTCTTCCAACTCTAATGGTTCATCTAACAGTAATGGCACATCAAGTACTAATAGCACCTCTGGCACGAATGGGAATGGCACTCAAGGTTCATCGACAGATGGAACTGGCAAACTAGAGTGCGATGGGGGTGCAACGGTACTTTGTAAGCATGCTCTGCATGAGAACACTGAAACTATAGAGCAAACTGCTGATAGAAACGGTGCGGTGACTATTGATGGACATGAATATTTTGGCTATAAAAGGGGGCCCAAGGGGGATTGTCCGTGGCAGGCGGATGCCGCTGCCTAACCAAAGAACTTGATATGATAGCGTGCTAAAACTATTTTTTTTGCTTACCTTTGC
>ONAR01000057.1 GCA_900315835.1 uncultured Prevotella sp. | reverse complement strand
TCAGCGAGATCTGCGTGAGCTAAAAAAGGCGGATGCGCTTACGCTGATCTCGCAGATGGAGACACGCCCGCAACACCGGCGGCTGGTGGCCGGCACCAGACCGGCCACTACACTGTCACCGGTGGCGTACATCTCCACGGACTTTATCGGCTGCGCCATCATCAACGATGTATTGATGACGCTACAGTCAACAGCTCAGAACGGTTATTACCATGTTGATACGCCTTTACCTTTTAATACCGCTTAGAACGACATGTAGAAGTCGAAGCGCACGCCCCACTTGCTGATGCCGGGATGGTCGAGGTAGCTCAGACGACGGACGTAGCCGATGCTGATGAGCTTGAAGATGTTGTGGATGCCGGCCTCCACCTCCCAGTAGGGCTTGCTGCCCATGGCGTAGGAATTCTTGGGGAACTGGAAGAGCATGGCGTCGCCGGGGCGCTTCGCCGGATTGTTCTTGTCGGTGAGGTCGCCCCAGAAGCCCTTCACATTGACAAACTCACGCCACTTCAACTTCCTCAGCAGCGGGATGCGGTTGAGAATCTTACCGTTGAGGTCCCACTTCCATCCCCAGAACACCTGACGGTCGTTGAGAAACTCCCAGTCCTTGACCAGCGACACCGTGTTGTCGGTTTCCACAAACGTCAGGTTGACAGGCGGTTGGATGAGCAGGGGGAAAGGCACCTTGCTCCACTGCGCCATTGCACGGACATTGATGTTCATAAAGCCCCATGAGCCGAGCCACTGCCGCTTATACAAGCGCAGCGAGGTGATGTTGCTCTTATAGTCGCCGCCGAGGAACTTGTTGAAACCCATCGTGTGGGAGATGCCTATCTCGGGTGAGTCGAGGTTGACCGGCAGACGTGTGCGCTTGGTGTTGACGTAAGTCACGCCCGGGTTCCAAGTGATGCCCACGGTGGCGTCGGTGAGGCGGATCTTCTTCACCTCATCGCTGCCGTCGACCGGCATGAAATGCAGTTCGCCCTTGGTCTCGTTGCTCTGTGTCTGGACATTGGCCGTATAGCGCCAGCCCGCCTCGGTCTCCCATTCAAACGACAGCCGCTGACGGTTGTAGCGGTACATCTCGTTCTGCGACGACGACCGCAGGGTCATGAATACGTTATCCTTGTTATGGATGAGGTTGAGGTCGGATGGTGACATCACGTCGTACGACGTCTCAAAGGCGATGTTGCGGCGCGGGAACTCGAAGGGACTGAGCTTCTTCTTGTTGAACGAATAGGTGATCTCGGAACCATAATACCACTGTCCACTCTTCGTACCGTAGGCTGCATACCCCGACCAGAACAGGTGGGGATTGAAGGCGGCCAGCGTTCGGCCAGCCAAGCGCAGACGGATGCCGTCGACGAAGTTGTGGCTGATGAACGTGTTGACGGGGCCGATGTCGAACTTACTCTTCTTGTTGGGGTCGGTGTTGGTCTCAACATAGTTCTCCACCATGAGCTGCACCGCCTTGATGATGTATTTCCAGCCCTTGCTGTTCTCCATGCGCTTGATAAACGAGTCCATCGATGACTCGCTCTTCGACAGCTTCACCTGCCGGTAAGTATTCCAGAAGTCGTCGCCGCGGTTGAAGGCGTCGGCGTCGTGCTTCACCTTGGCCTTACCCCAGAAGAGTTGCTTCGGCATGGGATCGAACTGATAGTCAGACAGTCGCGTCGTTCGTACGACGAGCAGGTCCTGCAACAACTTCGTGGCGTGGATCTCGGCAATCATATCGTCTTGCGTGAGCACCCACTCGCCATTGTCGAGCTTGGTGTATTCCTGATTGATGCGCATGTCGTCAATCCAGTTGACGTCGCTCTTCTTTGGCATATAGAGGTTGACCTTGCGCACATGCAACGTCGAGTCGGCCAATACATACAGTTCGCCGCGGAAACCGAAGTCCTGCTGGTTGGCGGGGATGAACTGCAGATGGTAGCATTTATCCTTGTCGACGTAAGTCGTGTCCTCGATGTAGAAATGATAGAAGGAAATGGCCGTTGAGCCGATGGGGGAGACAAACTGGTATTGCAACAGCCGGATGTAGTCGTCGTAGATGTCGACGTCGGTGAAGACCTCCTTCAACATGGTGTTGAGAATCTCACCGGTCGACAGCACCTGTCCGATACCCGATGACTGCGTGCCTCGGATGATGTCTTTCTCACTGAGCGGATCCTTGCGGTAGACGTGCTGCGACACGGTCTCGTCGACGCTCACCGGCAGGATGCGTTTCTTGTTGTAGGGCGACACCTCGACTTGGTCGCGCAGATAGGCACGCTTCTCGAAGAACTTGCTTTTGAGCTGTTCGTCGGTGACATTGTTCAGCGACAGCGTAATCTTCTGATAGCGGTTGTATTGATAGAAGTCGTGGTTGGAGAGGTCGGTGCGCTTTTTGGCGGCGATGACGCGGCGCATCAGTTCGACCGCGGGGTTGTCCTTGCGGCTGTATTTGCCTTTCTTGCTTTTGACCACCACCTCATTGAGCGACCGCGTATCCTCGGCAAGCTCAATGCGGCCAAGGTCGGTGGTGTTGGCCTCCACCTTTACCGTCTTGCTCTTGAAGCCGACGCTGGTCACCGTCAGCGACCAGCCCGGGTGAGCAGCAATGCTGAAACAGCCCTCAATGTCGCTTGACACAGCGATGTGGTGGCCTCGGTAGGTGATGCTCGCGTAGGGTATCGCGTAGCCGTCTTTATCTGTTACCTGGCCCGTGACCTGCTGCGCCATGGCGGCGGTAACCGTCAGCAGCAGTCCGACAACCAGCAATAGTGATTTCGATATCATTAATTGTGAATAATTATCCTGTTATATGGTCAAATGAAGCCAATGTTGGCTACATATTGAACATACCGTTTGCGAGTTGGACAACAAAGTTAGTCAGAATTTCATTAAAACCGTGAAAACTCTTTGCTAAATTATAGTTTATTATTACTTTTGCACTAATAATAGCCATCATACTGGCTGACAGCAACTGAAAATGAACGATAAAGGAAATCTCATCGACGCCCGTCCGCCCTTTCTGCCGACCTTCATCGGCACGGGTTTTGGCAGTGGCTTCTGGCCCTGGGGGCCTGGCACGGCAGGTAGCGTGGCTGCCACGGTTATCTGGATAGTATTGGGCTTGGTGCTGCCAGCCGACACGATGTGGCTGCAGGCCGTCACGTGGGCGCTGGCCATCGTGTTCACGCCTATCGGCACCTGGGCCACGGCGAAGTTGCAGCCCTATTGGGGCGACGATCCCTCGCGTGTGGTCATCGACGAGATGGTGGGCGTATTGATCCCGCTTGCCGTGCTGCAGCAAGGTGAGTATGGCTGGGCTGTGGTGGCGTTGGTGCTGTTCCGCTTCTTCGATATCGTCAAACCGTTGGGCATACGCAACCTCGACCGCCGCAAAGGCGCGTTCTGGGTGATGGGTGACGACATCCTTGGCGGTATCTACGCGCTGATCGTCCTGATTATCTGCAAGTTGCTGTACACTTGGCTCGCCTGACGAATGGGAAGAATACAGCACGAGATAATGACCTTCTGCAAGGCCGAGATGAGTGCCTCGGTGGCCAGCATCGTCGACTTCGGACTGGCTGTCGGACTGAACTTGTCGGGGCTGCTCACCTACGGCTATGCCAACATCATCGGTGTGGTGTCGGGTGGTGTGACCAACTTCATGCTCAACAGCCACTTCGTCTTCTCCAAGACGGGTCGGCGTACGCGCAGCTTGGCCATACGCTATCTCATGGTGTGGCTCGGCAGCATGACGCTTAATGGCGGCGGCACTAACTTCATCACCTACCTCGTAGGCGCTAAATATTTCGTCATCGTGAAGTGCGCCGTAGCGCTATGCGTGGCGTTCTGCTTCAACTATCCCCTGCAGCGCACATTCGTCTTCCGCAAGAAGTCGGATACCGCAGACGGCGTCGCCGACGAGGCTGACAGACTTGAGGAAGAAGTGAACGGCGTCGAAGGAAATGTTTAATCATCAGAAAACTGAAAATATACGATATGAACTACAGAGATTTCTTTCAGAAGATTATCTACAAATGCATCAATCCGCTCATTCACGGAATGATTAAAGCGGGCATCACACCTAACATGGTCACCACCATTGGCTTCTTGGGCAATATCCTTGCCGCTGCCTTCTTTATCTATGCTGCGCAGCAAGACAGCATTGACGCGCAGTCAGTGACCATAGGGTGGGGTGGTTTTATCATCCTTGCTTCGGGCCTGTTCGATATGATGGACGGCCGTCTGGCTCGCGTGGGCAACATGTCGTCGTCGTTCGGCGCCATGTGGGATTCTACGCTCGACCGCTACAGTGAGCTCGTATCGCTGTTCGGCATCGTGCTCATCTTTGTCGAGGACGGCCAGATGTGGTTCTGGTTTGGCGTTGTCACCTTTGCCGCCATGGTGGGCAGCGTGATGGTGAGCTATGTCAGGGCCCGCGCCGAGGGCCTCGGTATCGAGTGCAAGGTGGGTTTCATGCAGCGCCCCGAGCGCGTAGTCGTCACCGCTGTCACCGCCATTATTACCGGACTGACGGGGTCGCTGTGGTGGCTTGCCGGCGGTATGACACTCATTGCCGTGCTGGCCAATATCACCGCATTCTGGCGTGTGGCCTACTGCTACCGTAAGCTCAATGAGCGTGACCGCGAAAACAAGGAGTAAGACGCATGGACTGCTTATTGATTGCTATTCTCTTCGGCGTGATGGTCGCCATCAAGCCGACGCGGCGTTTCACGCTCTACATGTTGCCGTGGTTCCTCTTCGGCTTCATCTACAGCAGCATGCGGTTCCTGCCCAACTATGAGGTGAACCCGATTGACGTGAAAGGCCTCTACGATGCTGAGAAATCGCTGTTCGGCATCACGACGGCTGCGGGAACGGTGATACCGGGTGAATGGTTTGCCGCTCATCACTGGTCGGTGGTCGACTTTATGGCCGGTTTATTCTATCTCTGCTGGGTGCCGGTGCCGATCATCTTCTCTATCTATCTCTATTTCACGAAACGCTATCAATGGGTGTTCCGCTTCACGTGGGCGTTTCTCATTGTCAACCTCGTGGGCTTCATCGGCTATTACGTCCATCCGGCTGCCCCGCCATGGTATGCGATGAACTACGGCTTCACCCCCATCCTTCATACGCCGGGCAATGTGGGTGGACTCGGCCGCTTCGATGCGCTTGTGGGGCTTAACATCTTCCATAGCATTTATGGTAAGAATGCCAACGTGTTTGCCGCAGTACCGAGTCTGCATGCCGCTTATCTGCTCGTGACCACCGTCTATTCGGTGATGAGTGGCCGCCGCTGGTACACCTCGTGTCTGTTTGGTTTTATCTGCGTGGGCATTTGGTTCACAGCCGTTTATACCGGCCACCACTACGTCATCGACGTGTTGCTCGGCATTCTCACGGCCATCGTCGGCATCCTCATCACCGAAGCCTTATGGCGTAAGGTGGGCAAACGGTTGAAGTTTGTGAAGGAGGGCTAACGTATTGAAAAAACGTAATGGCAGTTGCAAAGAAAAAGCCTTCCTCATCTCCTTGAATGGAGTGGGGAAGGCTTTTTACTGAATAGGGCTTACGTATGAGGCTTGCCGTTGACCTATAATAAATAGGGTTGCCCTTACTTTATCTCCTC
Organism: uncultured Prevotella sp.; assembly: GCA_900315835.1. Taxonomy (GTDB): domain Bacteria; phylum Bacteroidota; class Bacteroidia; order Bacteroidales; family Bacteroidaceae; genus Prevotella. The sequence continues at coordinate 6,871 of ONAR01000057.1, read as the reverse complement.
TTCATACACTCGGCCGAAGCGGTCGGTAGCGCGCACCGTAATCTTGGCGTTGGGGTTCTTTGGCGTGGCTCGAAAGAGGTGGCCGGTCTTTACTGGGGAGATCCAGTCGTATTCCACCTTTTCCTTGTCGGCGCAGATGGCGGTAGCCTCGGGGTCAAAGCCAGTGAACTGCGTCATCCGCCCCATTACCTTACCGTTTTCCAACCACTCCACTTTCCATTGCTGGTCATAGTTCCACACGTTGGCTATGATGTCGTTGGGGTATTCCTTGGAAGCTCCCGGCTTATAGGTCCGTAACTGGTAGTCGCGCGCGTGACCGAAACTATGGTAATACCACGTCAGCCGGTCGCCGTCGACCTCATATACGCCACAGCCTCTCGGGGTGCCATCCATGCAGATGTCGGCCTTCCACCAGATGCCGCAAACGGCGGCGGTGTTGTGCTCGATGATTGAATCGCCATACTGCAGGTTCTGGTTCCAATGGGTGTGACCCGAGAGGAAGTGGACATTGTAGCCCTTAAGCACATCCCACAGTGCGGCGGCATTGCTCACATATTCCATGTCGCTTTGGTTGAAAACGAGCTTGTCGGTGGGGCTGCACGGAATATGCATGGCGACAAACACCAGACTGCCTTTCTTGACATGAGCGAGATCTTGCTCCAGCCAGCGGAAGGTCTGCTCGGGAATGTAGCCGATGTATTGATAGTCGCGGCCAGTACAGAAGCAGTCGTCGAGAATGATGAAATGCGCCTGCCCACGGTTGAACGAGTAGTTGACCGGTCCGAAGTAGCGCTCGAAGGTCTTTGTCGACCCTTCATAGGTGCGGCTTGGCGGCATCTCCATGTCGTGGTTGCCGATGGCGCGGAAGATGGGCATATTGAGTGGCGCTGCGGTCTTGATGTACTGGGAATAGAGCCATTGGGCGTTGCCGACGATGTCGCCCAGGTCGATGGAGAATACGTTGCGGCCTCCACGCTGCAGGTCGTCGGCCAGTCGGCGCATGTCGGTCACGTCGGCGGTATAGCCTTTGGTGAGTTCCTTGTCGGCTGATACCTGTACGTCGGCCAGAGCAAGGAAAGCGAACCGGTCGGCGTTGCCTTTGATGGGCGTCAGCGTGAAGTCGTAGTCGGCATCGGGGGCAGAGCGGTCGATACGATGATAGAACTGCGGAATGGTGGCTTGGTCGCAGGCTACCGTGTAGGCCGATGGCGTGGAGATGAAGACGAAGCGTGCGTCGTCGTTGGCCTCGAAACGGTAGCGGCCTTCGCCGTCGGTCACGCTGCATGAATAGCCGTCGCTGACGACGACGCCACTGAGGGCCTTGCCCGCTGCGCTCACTTTGCCTTGAACAAAAAGATGCCTTGCATCGGCCCCAAGGCCCATGCAAAGCATCAAAGCAAGCGCAATCATAGATTGCTGAATGTTCGTCATGGCTGAAAAGTCATTTATGAATTTGATTGATATAAGTTTGTTTTAAGTTTTTAATGAACCGGGAGACTGTCACGGTCTCACCGGTTCGGGTATGTTCATTGGGTTTCAACTATTTGCTCTTGGTATCCCACCAAACGCGTACGTTCATGCCGTCGCCCTGATTGTTGTTGAGCGTAGAGGCCGTAGAGTTGGGGTTGTCGCGGCGCTCAGCATCCGGGTAGCGAATCTTCTTGACAAACTGTCCCTTAGCCGGACTGATGCTGGCATCATCGCTCTGCTGAATCGGGGTGAGCTCAGGATAGCCGGTGCGGCGGAACTCGCTCCAAGCCTCGAAGCCGTCGGGATAGAGGGCAATCCACTTCTGCGTGATGATCTTCTTCAACTTAGCCTCCTGCGAATCGCTTGCATTCCAAGCCACGTCACCGGTGGTGATGTAGGTCTCATCGTTGGCTGTGGTGTAGAGCGATGGGTCCACATTGTTGCCCGAACCGTCTATATTCGAACGTGCCTCAGCAAAGGAAGCGCGGATACCATTCTCGTAGTTGGTCTTGGCGTCGCCTGCTCCCGACCATCCGCGGATGGCAGCCTCGGCCTTGAGGAAGCACACTTCGGAGTAAGCCATAGCCTTAAGCGGCATGGTCAGCACAGAGTTGCCCGGGCCGTCGCTAACGGTTGCCTTGCCTGTGTTCCAATCCGGGTAGGCTTTCAAGCCCCATGCCTGCGAGTTGGCATGAGCACCGTTTTCTTCCTGCCCAATCTGACTGTCGCTCATGCCATTTGGTGAGCCTGAGAACATCTCGTCGGTGTAAGTGGTGCCAATTTTACCTGAATGGGCGTTGCGGTAATTGATGGTTACGCCGAACCACAAGGGCATACGGGGGTCGAAGACCGTACTTTCGTGCTTGAGAATTTTCTCCATGTCACTACTCATTACGAAGCAGTCCCACTGCGAGATCATGTAGAGCGGTTGACCCCAGGCATTGCCGCCGGTAGCAGTGATGCGAACCATCGCATTGTCATCCTCGCTCTCCATTACGCCGGCTGCAAGTGCAGCCTCAGCCTCGCTCTTTGCCTTTTCGGGGTTGATATTGGTCAGGCGCATGGCTGCTCTTAAGCGTACAGAGTTGGCAAAGCGTATCCATTTCTGTACGTCACCTGCAAAGATAAGGTCCTGATCGGCACTCAGGCTCGACTGTTCCACACCCGACGGCGGGTTCTTCAGGGCATCAACAGCCTCGGTGAGCTCCTTAAAGATGCCGTCATACACTTGTTCCTGTGTGTCGAAAGCAACCTGATCGTCGCCCAATCCTGCCTTGCTGTAAGGAATGTCGCCATAGGCATCGGTCACCGTAATCGTACGCCAGGCCGTGATGATACGCATCATCTGCGCCACGTTGCTGTATTGTGCGTGTGAGGCATCGCTTATTTCATTGGCCACATACTTGGTTTCCTTGAGCGCAGTATAATACGGTGTCCACAGGGCGGTATAAATCCAACCGTCGTTGTAGCCATAGCGGTCGGTTACCCAACCTTGAACGGTATTGCTCAGATAGTGGGCGTAGAAATGACCGTAAAGATTTTCGGCCCGCTGATACGGGTCACAGCTCACGTTAGTACAAAGCTCTGTAACATGATTGAGCAGATAGCCCGGATCGCCGTCGGTAACGACGTAGGGGTTGGTGTTCATATCGTCGAAGTTGCCGGTACATGATGCTAAGATCGGCAGCGCAACGACACAACTTCCTATGATTTTATTGAGTGTTTTCATACTGTTTCAGTGTTATGGTTAAACGTTCATCCTTACGTCTCTTAGAACTTCACGTTGAGTGAGAAGCCGATGTTACGTGTCGGGGGCATTGAGGCATACTCAAATCCCTGTGCATAGTCGGAACGGGAGTAAGCTGACTCTGATGCAACGGGAGCGTCCTTATAGAAGTAGAACAAGTCGCGGCCGACAATAGAGAACTTGACCGACGTAAGCGGGGTCTTTGCAAGCCACACCTTTGGCAGGTTCCAGCCTAATGAGAGCTCACGCATCTTCACATTGGTGCGCTTGTACATAAACAGCTCTGCCACAGCGTTGGAACCGCCCACGCTGTTCCAGTACTCCTCAGCAGTGACTGACTTGGTGTTGGGCAGGCCCGTGCTCTGCACAATACCATCGACCACCATTCCATCGCGACCAGCCAAGCTGCGCTTTGAGTTACCGTAAGTGGTAGCATAAGCATCAGTCATCGAAATGAAGTCGCCGCCCCACAGCACATCCACAAGGGCAGTAAGCGTAAAGTCCTTATAACGCAGCGTGTTGCCGATAGAACCGGTCCACTTAGGCATGATATTGCCGATAACCTTATCGGTGGTCTTGATGGGCAGACCATTGTCGTCGATGAGCACGTTGCCTTTGTCGTTGCGCGCAAGGGCATTGCCGGCAACGATGTCACCAAACTGACTGCCCTCATTCACTACGACAGAAGCCACACGCGTTGAGCCGAGGGTATAGCGCTTAATTGTATCGGTGAGTTTGTTACACTTCGTGCGGTTGAGACCGTAGTTAAGTGTCACGTCCCACTGCCAGTCTTTTGTCTGAATGGGCGTACCGTTGACCATGAGCTCAATACCATGACTTGAAATCTTACCGGCGTTGACCATGCGACCGCTGTAGCCTGATGACGAGGCAGTCTGTATGCCGAGAATCTGGTTGGTGGTATTGCTATTGTAATAGGTGAAGTCAATACCTAAACGGTTCTTGAACATTCTATACTCGAAGCCGAGCTCCCACGACTTGGTCTTCTCTGGCTTGAGGGTGTTGAGCGGATAAGTGGTAGGCAACTGCATTTCAAGCAACGATCCGTTCACATCGCTGTTATACGTTGACCAGGCATAAAGCGTCTGGTAGGGGTCGGTATCATTACCCACCTGAGCGTAAGAACCGCGCACCTTCAGGTAGTCGATGACCTCGGGCATCTTCACCATTTCAGAGATAATGGCCGAAAGGCTCACTGAGGGATAGAAATAAGAGCGGTTGCTCTTTGGCAGCGTTGAAGACCAGTCGTTACGACCAGTTACTTCGAGGTAGAGCATGCTCTTGTAACCCACGCTGGCATTGCCGTAAATACTCTGGATTTCCTTCTTGCTGAAACTCTCGTCAGCGAGGCGTGAAGCACCGTTGCCTAAGTAAATGAATCCGGGAATCAAGAACAAACCGGCATTGGCCGACAGCCCAGAGAGGTTGCGATTGAATACCGATGTACCAAGGTTGGCGGTGACATCGAAATCGCCGAAACGTTTGTTGAACGCCAACAGAAGATCAGCATTGAACTCCTTAGTCGTTGAGCGGCTATGAGAATATTGGTTCTGCGTATTGGAGCCGTAGGAAAGGTAGGTGGCATAACTCTTGTAGGTGTCCTGGTACCAGTCGATAGACGTACGCCCGGTGAGCTTCAGCCAATCGGTGAACCTCAGCGTTGCACTGACCTGTCCCATAATACGGTCGCGCACATTGCGATTGCCATTGCCCGGATAGATCATGCCGTAAGGGTTGGAGGCTTCCGGATCGGATCCCATCCAGTTGATTACCTGATTGTTATAGATAAAGTCATGGTCGAGATCTTCAAGGCGGATAGAACGCGGGGACTTAACGAACTGCGACATAATACCATATTCTCCTTGTCCTGGTGCGTTGCGCAGCACCTCGTGCATATAAGTGCCTTTGGCGGCCACGCTTATCCATTTCTTTTGCATCTCCACATTCATGGTATAGTACTGTCGGTTGAGTCGATGCGAGGGCGTGATGCCCTTGTTGCGCGAGTCGGTGAAGGAGAAACGGCCGCGCACATCCTTTGAACCGGCAGAGGCCGTAACGGAGTTGTTGAGCATTGAACCGGTCTCATAGTAATCGTCGATGAAGTTCATGTGACCCGGCTCAAGCACATAATCCTGAGCATTCGTGTCGCCGAAGAAACTCTTACGCCAGTTGGTCACCGTCTGTGTACCGTCCATCTTCGGCCCCCACGAACCGCGCGAGGTGGCATTATACACACCGCCTGAGCCCTGGGCGTAAACGTCCTGATACTCGTAAGAGCTATAAGGAGACGAGAACTCAAGGTTGCCGTTATACTCGAATTGCAGTGGTTGGTTGAACGAGCCGCTCTTTGTGGTGACAATAATGGCACCGTTCTGGGCACGCGAACCGTAGAGGGCTGCTGCGTTGGCACCTTTCAGCACAGAGATGCTTTCAATATCATCCGGGTTGATCTGAGAGGCGGCACCGCTGTAGTCAGAGCCTCCATACTCGTCAACACTGTTATTGTCGTTATCGTTGATTGGAATACCATCGACCACCCAGAGCGGCTGGTTGTTGCCGCTGAGCGAGTTAAGACCACGCATCACAATACGCGTAGAGCCGCCCATGCCCGTACCAGACTGTGTAATCTGTACACCGGCAATCTTACCCTGTAACATATTAGCCACTGAAGTGGATTGGTTTTCTGTGAGTGTAGAAGTGTTCACTTCCTGCATGGCATAACCCAAGGCTTTCTTCTCGCGCTTGATACCAAGGGCAGTGACTACCACTTCGTTAAGGTCGTTCTCCGATGAGCTCAGCACCACGCGCTGTGCGGCACGGCTGTCGGCTTTAACCGTTTTAGAAGTGTAACCAATATAACTGATAGTCAAGGTTGCACCAGGTTTTACGGAAAGCGTAAACTTTCCTTCCACGTCTGTCACGGTTCCATTCTTTGTACCATCCTCAAACACGCTGGCTCCGATGATGGGCTCACCGTCCTGATCGACAACCATACCGGTGACTGTACGCTGCTGCTGCGTCATCTCAGCATTAGGCACCGTCATAGCGGCTTGTGCGACTTGAGGCATAGCAAGTATCATGCCTCCCCCAAGGAGGAATATGGCTGATGCTGTTCCTAACTTCTTAACGTTTCGCATAGATTAATAAATTAAGTTAGACATCCGTTGATTTAATACTACGAGCAAAATTAATTTATTTTGTAATAACTTCCAAATATTTCCTAAATTATTTTTTTTAAAAAGGCAGATTTTGTAAAAACGATAAGTAGTAAAGGGAAAAATTAAACTTAAATGTAATACTTCGGAAGATTCAATACCATCTCTTTGCTTACTTCCCAATGTAGAAAGCAAGCAAAGAAAACTGTAAGATAAAGACAAAAAAACTATTAGTATTTACCCTTAATTCATTTGGCCTTTTCTTGTCTGTCGGCTACAAATCGGCAGAATTTCTGATAAATTTGCCTGTCCTGACGGTTGTGTGACAACGCAAGTTCATTGAGCGTATGGCTGCCCATATAGTAGGCCAAATCGCCTGACAACTTAACCCAACTTTGACATCGTATTTTGCTTAGTTGTTCTGTATCAGCAATTTAGTGTTTTTAAAAAGTCCTACTGTGTTCTACAGATTTTTATTTTT
>ONAR01000059.1 GCA_900315835.1 uncultured Prevotella sp. | reverse complement strand
CTACCCCAGCTACTCCCCCTTCCTCATCTACTCCGACCACCGCGACCTGCGGCGCCAGCTTTATATGGCCCGCAACACCGAGTGCACCCACGACAACGATGCCAACAACATCGACATCTGCCGCCGCATCATCAACGTTCGCCGCGAGATGGCCCAGCTCCTCGGCTACGACACCTTCGCCGACTATGTGCTCAAGCACCGCATGGCCTCCAACGTGACCAACGTCTATAAGCTCCTCAACGACCTCATCAAGGCCTACAAGCCCACCGCCGTCAAGGAACTCGACGCCGTGCGCGACGAGGCCCGCAAAGCCGAGGGCCCGGACTTCACCCTCGAGCCGTGGGACTTCTCGTTCTATTCCCATAAGCTGCAGATGGAGCGCTACGACCTCGACTCCGAGATGCTCCGCCCCTATTTCCAGCTCGACAACGTCATACGCGGCGTCTTCGGCCTCGCCACGCGCCTCTACGGCATCACGTTCAAGGAGAACAAAGACATCCCCGTCTACCACCCCGACGTCAAGGCCTACGAGGTCTTCGACGAGGACGGCTCCTACCTCGCCGTGCTTTATGCCGACTTCTACCCGCGCCAGGGCAAGCAGGGCGGCGCGTGGATGACCTCATTCCAGGAGCAGTACATCAACCCCCACGGCGAGAACATCCGGCCGCACGTCAGCGTCGTGACCAACTTCACCAAGCCCACGGCCACCAAGCCCGCGCTGCTCACCCTCGGTGAGGTCGAGACATTCCTCCACGAGTTCGGCCACGCCCTCCACGGCATCTTCGCCAACACGCGCTTCGCCAGCCTCTCAGGCACCAATGTCTGGTGGGACTTCGTCGAGATGCCCTCGCAGTTCATGGAGAACTACGCCGTCGAGCGCGACTTCCTCCGCACTTTCGCCTTCCACTATAAGACGGGCGAGCCCATTCCCGATGAGCTCATCGACCGCATCACGCGCAGCCGCAACTTCAACGTTGCCTACGCCTGCCTGCGGCAGGTGAGCTTCGGACTGCTCGACATGGCTTACTACACCCAGCGCCAGCCGTTCACCGGCGACCTGGTGAAGTTTGAGAAGCAGGCCTGGAAAGATGCCATCATCATGCCGCAGCTCCCCGACACCTGTATGACCGTACAGTTCTCCCACATCATGGCGGGCGGCTATGCGGCCGGCTACTACAGCTATAAGTGGGCCGAAGTGCTCGAGGCCGACGCCTTCAGCGTATTCAAGCACAACGGCATCTTCGACCGCGCCACGGCCCGCCGCTTCCGCGACTGCATCCTCTCCAAGGGCGGCACCGAGCACCCCATGACCCTCTATAAGCGCTTCCGCGGTCAAGAGCCCACCATCGACGCCCTCCTCGAGCGCAATGGCATCAAGCCGACGCACAGCCAACAGTAGCCGCCCTGTCCGTTCGGTGCCGCGCCTTTCCAAGGCGCGGAAACCCATACCACCCATACACCCCATAAACCCCATCGCTCATGCAAGAAGAAACCCCAAAACAAGCCACCCTCGACCAGCGCTACCTCCGTATGGCGCGCATCTGGGCCGAGAACTCCTACTGCCGGCGTCGTAAGGTCGGCGCCCTCGTCGTCAAAGAGAAGATGATCATCAGCGACGGCTACAACGGTACCCCCAGCGGCTTCGAGAACGTCTGCGAGGACGACAACAACGTCACCAAGCCCTACGTTCTCCACGCCGAGGCCAACGCCATCACCAAGCTCGCCCGCAGCAGCAACAACAGCGACGGTGCCACGCTCTATGTCACCTCCTCGCCCTGCATCGAGTGCTCCAAGCTCATCATCCAGGCCGGCATCAAGCGCGTCGTCTACGACGAGCAGTACCGCCTCGACGACGGCATCCAGCTCCTCCGCCGCGCCGGCATCGAGGTCGTCCACATGCCCATCGAAGGCAGCCACATGCCCATCGAAGGCAGCCACATGCCCATCGAAGGCAGCCACATGCCCATCGATGAAGATAAAGATAAGCAAAAGCAAGGGTAGCCCCCTCTCCCCTTTAGTTTCTATAGCATCTATAGCTTCTATAGCATCTATAGCTTCTATAGCATCTATAGCATCTATAGTATCTATAGCTTCTATAGCATCTATAGCTTCTATAATCACCACGCTCTATGAAGAAAGAAAACAAATACCGCTTTATGCCCCTGCTGATGGCCCTCTGCGTCGTCATCGGCATCGTCATCGGTTCCTTCTACGCCAACCACTTCGGCGGCAACCGACTCACCGTCATCAACAACGGCAGCAACCGCCTCAACAACCTCCTGCGCATCATCGACGACCAGTACGTCGACAAGGTCAACATCGACTCCCTCGTCGACAAGGCCATACCCACCATCCTCAGCGAGCTCGACCCCCACTCGGTCTACATCTCCGCCAACGACGTGCAGGCTGCCACCGACGACCTCAAAGGCAGCTTCTCTGGCATCGGCGTCGAGTTCACCATTCGACAGGACACCATCCACGTGCAGAACGTCATCAAGAACGGACCCGCTGACAAGGCCGGCGTGCTGGCAGGCGACAAGATTGTCATGGTCGACGGCAAGCACTTTGTCGGCAAACAGGTCACCACCGACGAGGCCATGCACCGCCTCAAGGGACCCAAAGGCTCCAAAGTGACCATCGGCGTACTGCGCTTCGGCCACGCCAAGCCGCTCTCCTTCACCATCACACGCGCCGAGATTCCCACCAAGACCGTCACTGCCTGCTACATGCTCGACGACAACACCGGCTACATCAAGATCAAGAACTTCGGCGAGAAGACCTACCCCGAAATGCTCATCGCCCTGGCCAACCTGCAGCAGCAGGGCTTTGAGAACCTCGTCATCGACCTGCGCGACAACACCGGCGGCCTGCTCCAGAGCGCCGTGCAGATAGCCAACGAGTTCCTCCCCAACAAACGGCTCATCGTCTATACCCAGGGCCTCCACTCGCCCCGCCAGAACTACACCTCCGACGGTCACGGCGCCTACCAGACGATGCCGCTCACGGTGCTCATCAACGAGGGCACGGCCTCGGCCGCTGAAATATTCGCCGGAGCCATGCAGGACAACGACCGCGCCACCATCATCGGCCGGCGCTCCTTCGGCAAGGGGCTCGTGCAGCAGCAGATACCCTTCCCCGACGGCAGTATGATACGCCTCACCATCGCCCGCTACTACACGCCCTCCGGCCGTTGCATCCAGAAGCCTTACGTCGACGGCGAGGATCCCGAATACGCGCAGGACCTCATCGAACGCTACCAGCACGGCGAATACTTCTCGCGCGACAGCATCAAGCACACCGGTCCGGCTTACCACACCTCCATCGGCCGCGTGGTCTATGGCGGTGGCGGCATCACGCCCGACATCTTCGTGCCTGAGGACACCACCGACATGACGTCGTACTACAAGGAAGCTGCCATGAGCGGACTCATCCTGCAATTCGCCTTCACCTACACCGACAACAACCGGCAGAAGATGAAGGACTTCAAGGAGATGCTCCAGTTGGCCAACTACCTCAAGAAGCAGAACACCGTGGAGCAGTTCGCCACCTACGCCGACCAACGTGGACTGAAGCGCCGCAACCTCCTCATCCGCCGCAGCCACCAGCTCCTGGAGAAGTACATCGATGCCCGCATCATCTACAACATGCTCGACGAACAGGCGCTCAACGAGTACCTCAACCAGGACGACCCCTGCGTCACCACGGCCCTCCGCGTCTTTGCCCGCAATGCCGCCTTCCCCACGAAGCCCCTGCCCGCAAAGCCCACCGCTAAGAAGCCCGTCACCAAGAAGCCCGCCGCTAAGAAGCCTGCCCGCAGGGCCACACACTAAGCCCCCCTGCCCACAAGGCCACACGCTAAGCCCCCTGTCCACAAGGCCACGCGCTAAGCCCCCTGCCCGCAAGGCCACGCGCTAAGCCCCCTGCCCGCAGGGGTGGGTGGTTCGGTAGGGCTCGCCCATTCTACCCATCCACCCCATAAACCCCATTCCACCCATCCACCCCATAAACCCCATTCCACCCATCCACCCCATCCACCCCATGGACAAATCCTCCCTCCGCCACCTCATCAAACAGCGCAAGCGACAGTACACTGAGCAACAACTCAGCGCCCTGTCGCTTGCTATATATAATAAGGTGTTACAACATCCGCGCATCCGCGCCGCCCGCACCATCCTCCTTTACTACTCCATGCCCGACGAAGTCGATACCCACGCCCTCGTCGACACGCTGTGGCGCGACGGCCGCACCGTCCTCCTGCCGCGCGTCACCGGCACCACCACCATGGACTTGGTGGTCTACACCGGCGCCGACAGCCTCAGCGAGGCCGGACCCTTCCATATCCTTGAGCCCGTCGGCCCCGCCTTCACCGACTACGACGTCATCGACGTCGCCGTGGTGCCGGGTGTAGCCTTCACGCCCGACGGCCGTCGTTTAGGTCATGGCCGCGGCTACTACGACCGCCTCCTGCCCCAGCTCACCCGTGCCTACAGGCTCGGCCTCTGTTTCCCGTTCCAGTTGCTCGACGACCTCCCCACCACGGTCAACGATGTCGCGATGGATGAGGTGATAACAGGGTGACGGCACCCAGCCCCATAAACAGCCACCGGCCCCACCCCCTGTGAGGCGCATGCGCCTCACAGGGCCCTCCCCCACCCAGGGGAGGGAGAGATATGCCTTACTGTATCGGTGACACCGTAGGGGCGACATGGCAGTGCTTTGGCTGTAATACAAGTCATTTATCATTGTTGATGCAAAACCTGCGGCTGGTGGCCGGCACCAGGCCGGCCACTACACCAATACCAAGGACACCAGTTAAACCAATACCAAGGACACCAGTTAAACCAATACCAAGGACACCAGTTAAACTAATACAAGGGCAGCCGTAACCATCACCAAGGCATCAGCCACAAAATCGGCGACATCTAAAAACAAACCACGGGGAGACACTTATTGTAATAAAGCCCTCCCATGGGTGGGGGAGGGTACGCTGATGCGCCGTATAGGCGCATCAGAGGGGGTGGGGCTAAATATAGTACTCCGCCTCATCCACCAGTCCCGCCCTCAGCGCGTACTTCGTGGCTTCCTTCAGATTGTTCACACCAAGCTTACGGAAGATGTTCTTGCGGTGGGTGTTGATGGTATGGAAGCTCGAGAAGCGCTTGGCCGCAATCTCACGCGTCGTCAGGCCAAGCGCGATATCCTTCAGTATTTCCACCTCCGTCTTCGTGAGGTTAGGCCGTTCGGTCTCCGGCTTCGGCTCGGGTTGGAGCAACAGCTCCATCACCTGCTGACAAATAAACCGCTTACCAGAGAAAGCAAACGATAGCGCCTCCTTGATCTCAGCCATGTGGCACTCCTTCAGCACAAAACTGCAGTGGGGGCAGGTCAGCGACACACTCCGGATGAAGTCCTGACTCAGATCCTCGCTGAACAGCACCCATTGCGTCTGCAGGAAACGCTCGCAGAGGATCGACAGTTCATTGGCGTCGTTGATGTCGAACAGCGTATAATCCAACACCACGACAGCCTTCTCCTCATTACGCAGCGCGAGGATGAGCTCCGTCTTGTCGGCGATGGTCTTCGTCTCCCTAACGCCCATCCCGGCCAAGACATACTGCAGTCCGGCGCGGGTGATATCCTGATGATCTGCCAAATAAACGTTCATGCTTTCTCTATTTTCGTGCAAAAATAGCGCTTTCCGCTTAAAAAGTGAAACGATTTAAGCCTTTTTTGCGCGACATTTCGTACTTTTGTCGAAACTAAAACATTAACGATATGAAAACCCTCAATGTAAAACACCTCACCGTCGCCGGCCAGCTGTCGGCCGCCGACGTCCCCGCATTACTCGATGCCAACCACGTGGAATGGCAGCTCATCAGCACTGTTAACTGGACCGACTACCCCTACCGTCCGCACGTTGCCTTCCGCATCGCCCACTGCGGCGACCGTATCCTCCTGCAATACCGCGTCAGCGAGGAGACCGTACGCGCCGTGGCGCCCCACGACGGCGGCAATGTCTGGGAGGACTCCTGCTGCGAGTTCTTCTGCCAGCCCGACGCCGGTCCACTATATTATAATATGGAGTGCAACTGCGCCGGCACGCTGCTCGTCGCCGTGGGCACGGGCCGCGACGACCGCATCCAAGCCGACCCCGCCATCGTCGCCGCCGTCGACCGCTGGTCATCACTCGGCCGCGGCATCATCAACGAACGTGAGGCGCCCGCCGAGTGGACCATGGCCCTCGTCATCCCCGTCGTCACCTTCTTCCGCCACCACATCACCGATCTCACCGGCCTCACCGTTCACGCCAACTTCTACAAGTGCGGCGACAAACTCACGACGCCTCACTTCCTCTCCTGGAGTCCCATCCCCATTCCCCATCCCGACTTCCACCGCCCCGAGTTCTTTGGTGAGGTGAGGTTTGAATAAAAAAGGACTAAAGCTCCAACCCCAACCAACGGCCCCACCCCCTCGCCTAAAGGCGAGGGCCCTCCCCCAAATGGGGAGGGCCTGATTACAATAGCGCATTGCCTCTATTCCACCCTATTCCCTTCCTTCTCCTACCTTATTTCTCCTAAAATCTAATCTAAACCTCGCTATTTCCAAATTATTTTTATTATACCATGCAAATTTAAGCCAAAACATTTTGTTATATCATTTAATTTACTTAATTTCGCACCTACCTAATAAAGATAAACATATATCATATCCCTAAACAAATACATTATGAACATGACAATCTCCAATCAACGATCTGGCTCGCGGTTGCACCGCAGCATCGTGACGGCCCTTGTTGCCCTGTTCTGCATGGCGGCAAGTCCGGCCCTCGCCCAGCACGTGGTCAAGGGTACTGTCACCGACGCAAGCGGCGCCGCACTGCCGGGAGTCACCATCCAGGTGAAGGGGCAGAAAAACGCCGCTACCATTACCGATGCCAACGGTAATTATACCATCAGTGCCCCGCGCAACGCGCAGCTCGTGTTCACCTACATCGGTATGCAACAGCAGACCGTCAGCGTAGGCAGCAAGCGCAATTTGGACGTCAGCCTCAACGACGACTCATCCACGCTCAACGACGTGGTTGTCGTGGGTTACGGACAAGTGAAGAAACAAAGCCTCACTGGCTCGGTGGCCACCCTCAAGGGTGACGAACTGGTGAAAGCGCCATCGACCAACGTCTCCTCTATGCTCGGCGGACGTATCGCCGGCCTCACTTCGGTGCAGACCACCGGTGAGCCGGGCGCCGACTTCGCCTCGCTCCGCGTGCGTGGTTCGCAGTATGCTCCGCTCGTCATCATCGACGGCATACAGCGCTCGATGAACGACATCGACCCCAACGACATCGAGTCGGTTTCCGTACTGAAGGACGGTGCCGCATCGGCCGTATACGGCCTCAATGCCGTCGGCGGCGTGATCATCATCACCACCAAGAAAGGCCAGAGCGGAAAGACCAAGGTCTCCTACGAAGGACAGTACGGTATCTCCGTCAACGCCAACTTTCCCACTTACATGAATGGTCCCGAGTATGCCGACTACTACAACATGGCCGACCTCATGGACAAGCTCACCGGCACCACCATCGCCGACCGCTCCGAGTACAAGCCCGTCTTCACCCGCAAGATGGTGGAGCTGATGCTCAACGGCGACCCCACCGACGGATGGGACAACGTCGACTACATCGGTAAGGTCTTCGGCACAGGTCACAACACCAAGCACAACGTCAAAGTCGAGGGCGGCAACGACCGCACCCGCTTCTTCGTCAGCGCCGGCTACATGGGCCAGAGCGGTAACATCGACCATTTCACCTACAAGCGCTACAACGTACGCACCAACATCGACACCAAGCTCGGCAAGGGCTGGAAGTTCACCATCGGCGCCGTGGGCACCGTGACGCGCAACAACAAGCCTTCGTTCGACTCCGGCGGCTCCGACGACGGCAGCGAGAGCTCTGGCGAGGTGGGCTACCTTTCCATCGGCCACCAGGCCATCATGATGCACCCCTTCCTGCCTGAGAAATACAACGGCCTCTACACCGGCACCATCCCCAACAACGGCAGCGTGAGCTACAGTCCGCTGGCCGCCATCAACGAGTCGGGCTACCGCCGCACCCACGCCTTCGAGATCAACTCCAACGCCACGCTGCAGTACGACGCGCCATGGCTCAAGGGACTCACCGCAAAGGTGACCGGGGCCTACGACTACCTCAGCTCGCAGAGCAAGAACGTCTATACCCCATACCAGACCTACGTGATGTCGATGAACAGCGACAGCTTCGGCACCTACTCGCTTGTTGACGACCCCAACTACGGCATGGCCAACCAGGTCAACGTGGCCGACGGCTCCTACACCACGCAGCTCATGACCGGGCAGTTCAGCCTCGAATACGCCAACCGCTTCGGCAAGCACAACGTTGACGCGATGGCCCTGCTCGAGATCAACGACTACAAGACCACCAACTTCGCCGGCTACGCCAACAAGGTGCCGTTTGCCGAGATTGCCGACCTGAGCTACGGCCAGGCCATCACCAACGGCTCGCCCATCTCCGGCTACAACGACCACACGCGCACGGCCGGTTACGTGTTCCGTCTGAAATACGACTATGCCAACCGCTACCTCGCCGAGTTCAGCGGCCGCTACGACGGCTCCTACCACTTCAGCGGCTCGGGCAAGCGCTGGGGCTTCTTCCCCTCCGGCTCTGTGGCATGGCGCATCTCCGAGGAACCGTTTATGAAGGCTGAGCGCTCCTGGCTCGACGACCTCAAGGTGCGCGCCTCCATCGGCCTGCTCGGCTCCGACAACGTGTCGGCCTACTCCTACCTCTCCACCTACTCCTTCGGCGGCAAGCGCGTGTTCGACGGCTCCACCGTCAGCACGGTCTATACCTCCGGCATCGCCAATCCTTACCTCACCTGGGCCAAGACGCGCTCGACCAACATCGGCTTCGACGCCACATTCTGGGGCGGACTGCTCGGACTGGAGTTCAACTGGTTCTACAACTACAACTACGACCTGCTGTCGGGCAACTCAGGCGGCAAGTCGCCGTCGATGGGCGGCTACTATTTCACCTACGTCAACAACAACCGCTACGCCAACTACGGCATCGACGGCGCCGTGACCCACCGCAACAAGTTCACGCTCGGCGGCAAGCCGTTCAGCTACAGCGTCGATTTCAACTACACCTACGCCACGTCGAAGTGGCTCCGCTACCAGGACGATCCCAACGCCCAGGAGTGGCGCAAGGTGGTGGGCACCCCCGTTGACGCCTACTACGTGTGGGTGGCCGAGGGTCTCTACCGCAGTGAGGACGAAATTACCAACTCCGCATGGTTCGGCACACGCCCCAACCTCGGCGACATCAAATATAAGGATCTCAACGGCGACGGTGTCATCGACGAGCAGGACAAGGCACGTATCGGACGCAGCAACCGCCCGAAGTGGATGCTCGGACTCAACCTCGGCGCACAGTGGAACGGCTTCGACTTCAGCGCGCAGTTCACCGCCGGACTCAAGTTTGACGTCGCACTCATCGGCACCTACTACAACGGCTACGACGACAACACCGTCTGGACACAGACCTTCAAGGAGGGCGCCAACTCCCCGCTCTGGCTCGTGCAGAACTCCTACAGCATCGACAACCCCAACGGCGAGTACCCGCGCCTGACGCTCGGCAACATGTCGCACGGCGGCGACAACGGACTCTCGTCAACCTTCTGGATGAAGAACGGCAACTATCTGCGCCTGAAAGACTTCCAGATCGGCTACACCCTGCCCAAGTCGGTGCTTTCGGCTCTCCACATCGAGCGCATACGCTTCTTCGTCGAGGGCAGCAACCTCTTCACCATCGACAGCCTGCCCGAGGGCATCGACCCCGAGTCGCCGCGCGTCAACAACGGCTACTATCCGCAGCAGCGCACGTTCCTCGGCGGTGTCAACATTACGTTCTAACTCCTAAAAGCAACAACTATGAAAACGAAATATATTGGTTTCTGTCTCATCGCTGCTTCATTGGGAATGGTGTCGTGCAATGATTTCCTGGAACTCGACCCTACGGACCGCGCCTCCAACACCATCATCTGGAGCACGCCGGCCAATGCCCGCATGGCCATTGACAACTTCTACAGCGACATCACCTTCATGAGCAACTTCACCACCTACCAGTGCACCGCGGGCATGACCGAGGGACTGACCGACGAGATGAAGTACGGTGGCATGACCTACAACGCCCTGCAGTATATCCCCAACGAGTTCTCCTACGGAGGCCTCGCCCTCACGCCCAACTACGTCCATGTGTATCTCGGCGCGTGGGGTACGCCCTACGAGGAGATACGCCGCGTCAACGAGGCCCTCGGCTACCTCCACAAGGCCGGCTTCGACAAGGCCACGGCCTGCCAGTATGAGGGCGAGCTGCGCTTCTTCCGCGCGCTCCACTACTTCGACCTGATGAAGCGCTACCACCAGGCCATCATCTACGGCGAGGACCTCACGCAGATCAAGGTCGACAAGGCCCTCGGCACCGAGCAGGAGGGCTGGGACTACATCTATCAGGACCTGAAGTACGCCGGCGAGAACCTGCCCGTGAACACCAGCGCCAAGGGCCGCCTCACCAGCGGAGCCGCCTATGCCTTCATGTCGCGCGCCATGCTCTACTGCGACAACTGGCAGGCCGTGAAGGAGGCCTGCGAGAAGGTGGACAGCATGGGCTACAAGCTCACCGCCAACTATGCCGACGCGTTCAAGGACGGCAACTCTGAGGACATCTTCCAGTACAGCTACGATGCCGCCAACGACATCTCCCACGACTTCGACAACTACTACGCTCCCGGCGGCGACACCCAGCTCGACGGCAACCAGGCCGACGGCGGCTACGGCACGCCCACGCAGGAGATGGTGGAGGAATACGAGAAGGCCGACGGCACCCGCTTCGACTGGAAGTCGTACTATGAGAAGGCCGCCTCCGGCACCACCGAGGCCCCGCCCTACGA
>ONAR01000060.1 GCA_900315835.1 uncultured Prevotella sp. | reverse complement strand
AAGCCCACCGGCAAACTACTCTTCCCGGGGTTTCGCTGACGCTCAACCCCGGGCTATGTCCCGCAACCGCTCCGCGGTTGGTCTTCCTTCGTTTGCTACAACATTACGGATTTATGTCTTTTCGGACCCACGCAGATGGCGCAGATCACGCAGATTTCCTGCCCACCATGGATCTCGCAGATTTTCCTACCATCATTGGGCTCCGAGGTATGCACCGGTTATAGGAAAAATCTGCGAGATCAAGGGTGGACAGGAAATCTGCGTTATCTGCGCAATCTGCGTGGGGCAAAGAAGGCACGTGACGGCTGCATGCGTTCAATGCCGTTGACAATGAGATCAGTCGGGATCGACATCAAAAAACACCTGCAGCTGCCTGTAGACGGGCTGGCGCGTCAACTGGTCGCGCACCTGATAGAGCAGGGCATGCGTCTGGCGGAGATTGCTGCCAAGGGGCAACTTCAATACAATCTTCCGGATAAACAGGTTCTTGATGCGCGCCACCGCCGGTTTGTCAGGGCCCAGCACATGATCGCCCAACGACCGCCGGAGCATCGCACCCATCTCCTGCGCCCCCATCTCGACGACGTTCTCCTGCTTGTGGCGCAGGTATATATAAATAAGGTGGAAGAACGGTGGATAATGGAACAGCCTGCGTTCCTCGAGCAAGTCGTCGAAGAAAGCGCCATAGTCGTTGCGCACCACCTGACCGATGACGGGCAGATTGGCCTCCCGCGTCTGCAGAATGACGAGGCCCTGCCGACCCTTGCGCCCGGCGCGCCCCGCCACCTGACTCATCATCATGAACGCATGCTCGTAGGCGCGGAAGTCGGGGTAGTTGAGCATGGTGTCGGCATCGAGGATGCCCACGACTGCGACATTGTCGAAGTCGAGGCCCTTGCTGATCATCTGCGTTCCGATGAGCACATTGGTGCGTCCGGCGCCGAAAGCGTCGATGATGCGCTCATAGGCGTTGCGCGTCCGCGTGGTGTCGAGGTCCATGCGCGCCACCTTGGCCTCGGGAAACTCATTACGTACGAGGTCCTCAATCTTCTCGGTGCCGTAGCCGCGGTCGGAGAGGTGCTGGTTGCCGCAGCAGGGACAGACATCAGGCACGGGCATCGACCACCCGCAATAGTGGCAGGTGAGCTGGTTGAGCCGTTTATGATAGGTCAGCGACACGTCGCAGTTGGGGCATTTCGGCGTCCAACCGCAGACACCACACGACAGCACGGGGGCAAAGCCGCGGCGGTTCTGGAAGAGGATGACCTGTTTGCCCTGGCCGAGTGCCTCACGCATGGCCGCCATCAGCCGCGGCGAGAAGGGACCGTTCATCATCCGGCGGTGGCGCAGGTCCTTGATGTCGACCACCTCGATGTCAGGCAGTGCGATGTCCTTGAAGCGGTGGGTGAGCGTGACCAGTCCGTATTTCCCCGTCCGCGCGTTGTAATAACTCTCCATCGACGGCGTGGCGGTGCCGAGCAGCGTGTGGGCGCCATAGTAGCCCGCGAGGACGATGGCCGCACTGCGCGCATGGTAGCGCGGGGCGGGGTCCTGCTGCTTGAAGCTGGTCTCATGCTCCTCGTCGATGATGACCAGACCGAGGCGCTGGAAAGGAACGAAGAGGGCGCTGCGGGCGCCGAGGATGATGTCGTAGGGCTGGGCCGACAGCTGCTTGCGCCAGATCTCGACGCGCTCGCTGTCGCTGTATTTGGAATGATAGATGCCGAGCCTACTGCCGAAGACGCGCTGCAGGCGCTGGGTCATCTGCACGGTGAGCGCAATCTCGGGCAAGAGGTAGAGCACCTGCTCGCCGCGGTCGATGGCCTCCTGAATGAGGTGGATATAGATTTCGGTCTTGCCGCTCGACGTGACGCCATGCAGCAGCACGACGCGTTTGTCGGTCCACTGACGCTTAATAGCCGCCATCGCCTGGGCCTGGGCCTCGCTGAGCGGCTGGATGCGGGCGGAATGGGGCGGCAGCTGGGTGTTGAGCCGACCGACCTCACGCTCAAAGGTCTTGAGAAAGCCCTGGTCAACAAGGCGCTTGAGGATGGCGGCAGTGCAGTGGGCCTCATTGAGCAGGGCCTCACGGCTGACCTCACGGCCATCCATAGAAAGGAACGTGCGAAACACCTCCAACTGGCGCGGCGTACGGCGCAGCAGTCCGAAAGCCACGTCGAGGGCTGCCGGCGAGCGGAATTTCTCTCCGACAGTGATAAAGACCTCTGTCTTGGGGCGGTAGCCGGACTCAGCCTTAAGACCGGCAGGCAGCGCTGCCTTCATCACATCGCCAATGGGCGACATGTAATAGTCGGCAATCCACTGCCACAGCCGCAGCTGTGGATTGAGGACAACGGGAGCATCGTCGAGCAGCGACAGCGCATCTTTCACCTGTTCGTCGTCGAGTTGTGGCGCGTCGTCGTGGATGCGTACGGCAAGTCCCGCGTAAGTCTTGGTCTTGCCAAAGGGCACCAACACGCGCATGCCTATCCGGCAACCCGCCACCAATGCGTCAGGCAACCGATAGGTAAACGTACCGTCCAAGGGTACCGGCAAAATCACATCCACGTATTTCATATCCTACAAAGTTACCGATTTGATGACACCGTATCACGATACACGGTAATCATGCAGCGCCGGGCTTCCCTATGGTATCATTATTGTAATAAGACCCTCCCCTAAGTGGGGGAGGGTACGCTGATGCGCCTAAGCGGCGCATCAGCGGGGGTGGGGCTAAAAATAATACGCCAGCCCAATCTGCCACGCGTTGTACCGGGCATGCACGTTCTTCGTCACCTCGGGCAGCACATCGGAGACCTTGATCTCACCCGTCTTGCCGCAGGCGATGTTGTAGTTGACATTGAGCTGCAGGTGGCTCAGCACGGTGAGGCCGGCACCGACATTGACACTGAAGTTGGAGTCTTTCCACTTCCAGTTGATATTGTCCTTGTCACCGCCCACGTTGAAGCCGAACTGCGGACCGGCAAAGAGGAACACGTTGGCCGTGCTGCCGATGCCGAAGGCGTAGCGCAGGTTGACGGGAATGGCGATCTGCTTCTGTGTGAGGCTCTCCTCATGGTCATTGACTATCTGCTCATTACCATAAGCCATCTCAATCTTTCCCGATCGCTGGTCGTAGAGCGCGGAGGCATCAAGGCCGAAGCCGGTGTCGAGCAACGACAGCTTGACCGTAGGACCGATATAAAAGCCCTGACGGTTGTCTGAACTGACCACATCGCTGCTGAGACTCATACTGGTCACGTCGAGACCTCCCTTGATACCGAAACGGAGCTGGGCAGAGGCGGGCAGGCAACTGACCACTGCCAGCACAAACATCAATACATAAACTCTCTTCATGTTTCTTCTCTTAAAAATTATTGCTTAGTGCCTTTGGCGTCTCACCGTTATGCGGGCCGCACCCGTGGTAGCAGTCGAGGAGCCGCGGCTGGTCCTGGTCCTGACCGTCTTGGTCGTCCCCACCCCACTGCGGCGGTTCTTCTTCTGCAACGCACGCTGCTGCTTGGGGTCGAGCTTGGCGATGGAGTCGAGCGAGTCCTTGCGGGCCTGGTCGCCCCAGATATTCTTCTCGAAGTCGGTGATCTCCTTCTCGATGCGCCGCTGCTCCTTCGAGAGCTTCACCGAGTCGCTGCCGACGGTCTGGGCGAGCGTCTTGCCGAGCATGTTCGTCGTCTTATAGATCTTGCCCTTATAGGCATTGAGCGTGAAGTAGTCGTCGATGCTCATCGTGGCGGCATTGTTGAGGTTGCTCGTCATGATGGTCTGCTTGGACAGGAAGGGGGCCAGGTCGTCATAGCGTATCCAGAAGAGCGGATACTTTGTGACGCCGTCGCCAAAGTCATCCTCACGGAACATCACCGGGCAGAGTGCCTGCACACGAGTGTGGAACGATGACGTGTTCTGGTCGTAGTAGGAGCTCTCCTTGATGTAATAAGCCTTAACCTCAGCCGAGGGGATGTCGCTATCGTCGATATGTACGCCACGGTCGGTGCGTTCGTAGAAGATGTGGTAGTCGTCGAGGAACTTCAGCGGCTTGACGCGCAACGACTCGTCGAAGCGCTCGCTACCCGAGTTGACGTCGTAGCTGTAAGCCGCGATGCCGCCGTGGTTGGGGCCCGCCATGACGAGTTTGAAGATATAGGTGAACAGGTTCATCTGCGTGCCGACGGGTTCCGTGGGGTAGTAAAGCGGGGCATTGGCGTCATCATTGAGGTCGAGCTCGCGGTAGACGTCGCGCCGCCAGACCACATCCTCGTCCATCTTCTGCTCGGTGGGGAACGAGAGCTGCGCCCGCATCGTCATGTTGTTGCGGTTGCTGGTGGTCTTGGTCTGCTGTTGCTGTCGGGCCTTCGGCTGAGCCTCGGCAAGGCCAGCCGACAGACAGGCGCACATAATCAGGAACAATATTTTTCTCATGTCTTTATTGATCTTGCATTACAAATTATCTAACTTTCACCTCCATGGCACCGGGCAGCGTGCGCGCGATGCCATCGGGACCTACGGCATGCACCTCGGTGATGTAGAAGCGGCGGCCACGCGAGAGACGGCGGAACTGCTCACGCATACGGTCGGTGAACTGGTTGCCCTGCGAGGCCATCTGCACGGCATTGCCCATGTTGTCGTAGAACACGGTAGAGAAGCCGGTGACACGGAACTGGATGTCGAGGATGCCGTCGTCGATGGCGGCGCTCAATGTGGAGGCACCCATCAAACCGGCCTTGGTGAGGTTGCCACCCTTATAGCGGTCGCTGCCCAAGGCGATGTAAGCCGTTGGGTCGGGCAACTTACGCACCTTGAACGTGAACGGCGGGAACGAGCGCGTCTTGTCGCCATCGCGGGCCGTCACCCGGAAGGTAACGTCGTGGCCGACAGCCGACGGTACGGCGACATAACGGCCAGCACCCTTGGCAATGAGGCGACCGCCGGACATGCTCACCGACACGCCATTCTGCGGCACACCCGGTACGCTGACGCTCATCGGGTTGTCATAGCCCGCATACAACACGTTCATCAGGTCGGCGGCGATGGTGGCACCACCAGGCACGGGGATGACGCTGTATTTCTGGAGGAAGTTGCGGCGCAGCACGTCGCCGCGCGCATTGCGCATGAGGATGTAGCCGGAGAACTGATGCTCGCCTACCCCACCGGCGGTGAAACTGTACTGGCCGTTGCGGGTGTTGACGCGTGCACCATTGACGTAGATCTCAGGCTGCTGCGTGGTATCGACAGCCGCCATGACGATGTTGGCCATGAAGCGCTCGCCGGGATAGAGCGTCGTCTTCTCGGGTACGACGAAGGCCTCGAGCTTGTTGACGCGGATATCCTTCATATCGATGTTAGACACCAGCGTATGGAGCACCTCGCCCTCGGCATAGCGCACATCGTTCTGCAACTTCGACAGCAGCGTCACGGCTGCGGCCACGGGCATGTTCTCAAACATATACTCCTGCCAGTTCTTGCCAAGGTTGTTCTTATGGTGGGGCACCTTGGTCGAGAGGTTGCTGGAGATGATGTCGCGCTGGTGCGGGTCGGTGACAAAGGTGAGGATGCGCTCGCGGTAGGCGTTGATGGCATTGTAGAGCTTGCGGCCCTTGCCTGTCAGCGGCGCGAGCATCACGGTGCCGGCAGCGTCGACGTTGTCGGTATTGTCAATATTGTTAAGGTCTCCCTTCGGCCCGTCGGCTTCCTTGACGATGGCCACCTTCAAGGCTTCGGCAAAGTTGTAGAGCGAGTCGCTCATCTCGCGCACCTGTGTGGCCTTCTCAAACCACTGGCGCACCTTCTCGGGATTGGAGGCCATCTGGTCCCTGAACGTACCGTAGATAGCCTCATTCTCCGAAGAGGCGTTGCGCGTGGTGCGGTCGAGGCTCTCCTGAACAACGGCAAAGCCCTGCAACACCTCGGTTGACACGTTGAGCGCCAACATGGCCAGAAGAACGATGTACATCAGGTTGATCATCTTCTGGCGAGGAGAGACCGGTCTTTTCTTTATTGCCATTTATTCGTTGTCTTTAAGGGATGTGCCAGGGGCCGTGGCGCGCATGTTCACCGTCATGGCCTCAATCATGCGGGCATAGATCTTGTTGAGCTGTTCTATCTGCGCGGCCATCTTGCGGGTCTGTTCGTTAATCTGGTCGATGGTGCCCACCTGTTGACTTGCGCCCTTAAGCTGCATCTCGTAAATCTTGCTGATGCCGGTGAGCGTGCGGTTTAGGTTTTCCATCTCCTCGCTGTCGCGGGTGAGGCGTGTGCTTTGCTCGTTCACCTTCTTCAGGGTCTCGACCAGGCTCTTGAGCTCTTCGACGTAATTGCCCTGCGCCTCGTTCATGGCCTCGGCCTCCTCGGCGCTCATCTGCGGGACGAAGGTGGGCTGGGGGGCGGGCTGCGCGGGGGAGTCTATGGGTTGAATGGGGTTAATGGGTTGCATGGGTTGCGAAGCGGACGGAACGAACTCAGCGGACGAAGCGGATGCGGCGGGCTGGGCGGTGGCGGCGGGCTGGGCGGCATCTTCCTTATCTGAAGCATAGGTGACGGTTCCGCTCTCAAGGAACTCCTCGGTCAGATGAGTGGGCATCTCACGACCGTCGGCAGTCTTGTCGAACGGACGGTCGAAGGCGGAGATGAAGAACACAAACACCTCAGTACCCATACCGATGAACAGCATGATGTTGGCTCCCGGCAGGTGGGTCAGCTTGAACAATGCGCCAAGGATAACCACTGAGGCACCCCAGCTATAGGCGTAGTTGAGGAAGGTCTGGCCTGCGACAGTATCCATCCACTTCTGCAGGCGATACACAAGATTATATTTACTGTAAACTGACATACGCGTTGACGACTAATAGGTTTATTTCTTACGTTTCTGCTTTGTGGTTGTGGAGTTGGCCAACGAGCGCACGCAACGGAAGCCGATGTAGGAGCGCGGCTGGTTCTGATACTCCCATGTGCGCCAAGCCGAACGGATGAAGCTCTCGGGGTCTTTCCATGAACCGCCCCTCACACTCTTTTTCTTCAGGCGGTAGGGATCCTCGTTGGCGGCATTGTAGCGCAGCTGCGGGTTGATGTCGTTCATGGCATCGACACCGGCCTCGGTATAGACCGTGCTGGTCCATTCGGCCACATTACCCGCCATGTCGTAAAGGCCATTGCTGTTGGGCGAGTAACTGCTCACGCGACTGGTGATGAGGTTACCGTCCTTGGTATAGTTGCCGCGGTCGGGCTTGAAGTTGGCGTAATAGCAGCCATTGCCGTTGGCCACATCCTTATTGTTCCAGGGGAACTCGTTCTGGTCCTTGCCACGTGCGGCATACTCCCATTCGGCTTCGGTCGGCAGACGGTAGCGCTGCACGTAGCGGGCCTCGGCACCGAGTCCCTTCAGCAGGTAGTCGGTGCGCCAGGCGCAGAAGGCATTGGCCTGCTCCCAAGTAACGCCGACGACGGGGTAATCGTTGTAGGCGGGGTTGGAGAAATAGTTGCGCAGATAGACTTCGTTGTCCGCATTGGGGAAGTCGTTGACCCAACACGTGGTGTCGGGATAGATGTTGACGATGTAGGTGTTGAGGAAGTCCCATGGTCCCGACAGTGGCCGGTTGATGGTCTGACGGACGATGCGGCCCTCGTCATCGATGTAGGCCGTATCCTTACTGATCATCACCTGCTCGTTGGGATCGACGGTGTGGTCGGTATTGAGGTCGCGCTCGCTGGGGGTGAGGCGGTTGCGGCGCTGAGCGGCAGTCACGTAGTCGTAAATCTCGTAGCGGTAGTTCAATTGCTTGTAATCGAGCAACTTCTCGCCAGTCACGGGATTGGTGACGTAGAGGCTCTCTATGGCACGCTGCTCATCCTCGTTGGGCTTACGCGGCAGGCGCTTGTTCCAGTTGAGATGGGGCTTCACGGGGTCGCCGTTCTTATCCTCGGTAATCATGTAGGTCTCGTCGCCGCCGTATGACGGGTCTGCGAGGCGCGTGCGCAGAATGGAGTCGCGCACCCACATCACGAACTGCTTGTATTGCGAATTGGTAATCTCGGTCTGATCCATCCAGAAGCCGTCGACGGAGATGTCGCGGCGTGGCGTCTTCTTGCCCCAGAGGCTGTCCTGACCGTCAATGCCCATCTTCAGGAAGCCACGGTTGACCCGCACCATTCCATAAGGCGTGGGCTCGCTGAAGGCACGTCCGCCAACACCGACAACCTCACCGCCACGACCTGACGATGAAGCCGATTTGGCGCTGAAGCAACCGGTCAACGACAGCGTCAGCAAGGCGGCAAACAATAATGATATTCCTTTCTTCATATATGCGTCAATGTATATTCCCTTTATAAGACGATGTTTCTTTAATGGTCCTGCGTCAGAGTATCCTGACGCTCTTGTGCAGATTGCGGCCCTTCTTCACCAGGTTGATGTCGTGCTGATAGCCGATAAACAACTCATGGCTGCCATTGCCCGGATTGATGCCGGAGGTGTAGAACTCGTAGCTGTAACCCAGCACAATGCCGTGGAAGCTGCCGCCAAGCAGCATTGTCACGGAGTTGGTGGGACTGTAGCCGACACCGGCGTACATCATCTTCGACTCGTTGTTATACACCAAGCGGCCGGTGATGTCGGCCCGGTAAGCCACGCCGTCAGTGCGTACAAGACAGGAGGGCTTTATAGTAAGAAACGGATTTCTTAGCTTAATATTGCAGCCGCCGGTCAAATAATATGTGCGGTCAATCTGCAATTCGTTTTTGTCGCCCAGCGTAACGAGCGGTGCAGTGAGGTGCTGGGCAGACAGTCCGGCATACCAGACCTTATGGGTGTAGTAGAGTCCGAAGCCAAGGTCAACGGCGTTGCCCGTAAGCTGTGACGTCGAGAAGGCCGGGTCGCTGCTGTCCTCCAGGTCGAGCTTCGTTCCGTCAAAGTCCTCACTGATGAAGCCGGCCTGCACGCCGGCACTCATCTGACCGCCGAACAACTTGAACTTATACGCGTATTGCAGGGCGAGCTTGTTGTGGGTGAAAAGGCCGAGCTTGTCGTTCATGAACTGCAGACCGACGCCATGATACGACTTCATGGCATAGAAGGGCATGTCGGCAGCCGCATAAGCCGTCTGCGGATTGTGCTCAAAGCCAGCCATGTCGAGCGCGTAGGCAGCCGTAACGTTAATCTTCGACTGCTTACCCGCGGCTGCCGGATTAAACGAGGTCTCCATGTCAAAATAATGACTGAAGGAGGGGTCGTACTGTGCCCTGACCGTAAGACAAAGGCACATCAGCAGCAGAAAAAGGATGAATCTGGCTTTTATCACAATAAGATAACGTACAAGATGCTGGTTTATTGTATAGAAGAAATATGCGGAAACGCTACCCAAGCAACGTTTCCGCATACCTTATAGAAACTAATATTCATCCTCGTTCCAAAGGAAATCCTCCTTTGAAGGGTAGTCCGGCCAAAGATCTTCAATGCTTTCGTATACATCGCCTTCGTCCTCTATCTCCTGCAAGTTCTCAATGACCTCATCGGGGGCACCGGAACGTACAGCATAATCTATCAGTTCTTCTTTTGTAGCGGGCCAGGGAGCGTCTTCAAGCTTCGAGGCCAATTCAAGCGTCCAATACATAGTCTTAGTATTTTATGTTTTGCGTAGTCTTTACAGGAATGTCCTTATAAACGTGGCGCAAAAATAGCGAAATTATTTTATTCCGCAAGCAATAGCCCTAATATTTTATAGCTAAATAGTGTAATAAAGCTTAAATCATAAGCTAAACATTACCTTATAGTTCTTTTTTGCCTTAGTCGCATCAAAAAAGACCACGCCACAGTCGTAGATGTCAAAGGTAACAACAGCATGACTGTCGGCCAAAACCTGCTGCCAAAAAAGCGTACAGGAACGATTGCGGTGGATGCCCTCAATGATCATGACGCCTGACGGCTTCATCTGATCAACGGCCCGGCAGTAAAAGGATTTGATAGGGTCACTGTCGGATGCTAAGCCTTCCAAATCGATGATGACACCGTCGGGATGAGGATGGGAGGTGGAGAGTTCTGCTGACTTACAACCCGCCTTAAGATAATCCAGCTCAACCGTCTTCAGATTATTACTTACCCAATGCTGCGCCTGGAGTGCGTTGGAAAGACGAAGCAAGAACTGATGGAAAGCTTGAGCGACCTTATCCTCCGGATATTTCTTCGCCAACGACGCATAAGCGTAATAAGGATATTGCTCACAGATAATATCCTTCACAAACCGATAAGCCGACGGTGATTGAACACCGAACCCATGTGAGCGCGGCCAACGGAGGAGATGGGAGAAGAAGCGGAGCATAGGTATATGTTTTAAAGAAGTCCTGAAGTCCAGAAGTCCGGAAGTCCAGAAGACAGAAGTCCGGAAGTCCAGTCATTACGATAAGCTATTATAATAAAGCAAGAGTCCCGGAACGTTTTTACGCGAACCGGGACTCTTTGTTTATAGTGAAAAAAGGCGGCCTCCTACTCTCCCGCATTGCATTGCAGTACCATCGGCGCAAGC
>ONAR01000061.1 GCA_900315835.1 uncultured Prevotella sp. | reverse complement strand
GACTGTAGCGAGGTTACTCTCTTGCGTTGCGACAGTGTCGTCACTGCTTGAACATCCCGTGGCAAGCATCATTGTAGATGCCGCCAGCATTGTAAATAAAAAGTGATTGTCCATAATGATTAAATATTAGTGAAAATGGTTTAAATAAATTTTTATCTGTTGATAATCAGGTTATATTCCCCGTCGTAGGTAGGGTCGATGCCGATGTTGCCGCTGGCGTTCTCCATGAGGAACCGGCCACGGACGATGGTGTGGTTGCTGCGCCAGATGGGCACGTTGATGGGCTTGGAGAGTGAGAGCAGGGCACCCTGCCCGTTATAGAGGCCAACCCTTACGGTAATGGAGGTATGCTCGTGGTTGACCAGCACGTAGTCGAAGCCCAGGGAGACCTCGCTTTCAGATAGTTGCTTGATCCGCCCTTCGTAGGAGATGCCCGTGGTGCTATCGACTGGCCGGTCGGTGAACAGGCTGTAGGCATTGGGCATGTAGCCCGAGTAGAGGAATACGACCTTGTATTTACTAAGGTCCACATTGGCCCTTGACGTGCTGGTGCCTGCGGTGGTCAGCTTCCGGGTCTCCTGCGCCATGAACTCCTTGAGGTCGGTCGAGACGAACTCGTACTTGGCCATTGGCCGCTCCATATTGATGACTATAGAGCCCATGTCGTAGGTCACCTCGCTGGCCTTGACTTCCGTGAAACCGCGGAAAGCGTCGCGGCGGTCGGTGTTGCCGGTATGCGGCGTGAGCAGCCTGACTTCGGCAAAGTCGGAGGCATCGTGGTAAAGGCCCCCGTTGTGCGGAGAGGCGGGGAAGTCGGCCCATGCCATGACCCGGTAATGGCCCGGGTCGACGGTAATCTCAAAGTCGGCATCGTAGTTGTCGGTGACATTGCGGTAGAATACGAACTCCCGGTAGGGGGCGCTCACCTGGCCGGCTGCGTCGCCCGCATAGTCGTAAAAGCGGATGATGTAGCGCATCCTGGTGGCCTCGCCGGCACTCCGAGTCGGCATGGTTGCCGGCGAGATACCGGTGGAATACTCGGAATGAGTCCAAGCCGTGTCGAAGCGCAGATGGAGGGTCAGGCCCTTGTCCGGAAACTGATGGGGGTCGCACGAGGCCAGCATGATGAGGCCCATGAGTGTCAGGAGGCCGAGACTGATTTTGGAAAATAGGACGTTCTTTCTCATGGTCACTCTCCTCCTTTCTGATGTTGGCCCTTCTTGGGGAGGTTAAAGGTATAGGCCAGGCTCACAGCGACATTGTCGATGCCGTAGTAAGTCTTACTCTTGGTATAGACCAACTGCCCATGATGGTAATTGGAGGGATTATGGAAGGTGTCGTAGTTCAGGCTATAGATGCCGCCACCCAATGAGAATTCCATCTTCCAGCGACGGTTTTTGGAGACGGGCATGCGGTAGCCCAGGCTCACGCCTCCGCCAACGGCCGGGGTGTGGCCGTCCTTGTCCTGCTTGCGGTAAGGCCCGTCTATGGCCAGGTTGTACCAGGCCAGGCCAAAGTGGACACCCCCGAACCACCCGTCATTGGCCCCGGCGGGCCAGTAACGCAGCTCGGGTTGCAGCTTGATGGTGCGGAACTTGATGGTCGACTTGAAATAGTCCCAGGCCGAGTAGGAGAAGGGCAGGACAAACGACCAGTGCCGGGCAAGGTCAATCTCGCCGGCAATGTTGGAAATAGCCAGCGTCCATTCCACAAAGTTGGTTTTCAGATAGAGATGCCGTGTCCACGGCCGCACCTCAGTGGCCAGTGTGTCGGCATCAAATGGGGCGACAACGTTCGGTGCGGTGGGAGTTGTCGCAGGAACATCCGCGACAGGTTGATGGGTCAGGTCAACCGATCTGGGGGGGGTAGAGAGGGTTACTGCGACAAAGGTGGCGCAGGCATTACGCATGGAAGGAAAAAACTTATGGTAAAGAGTCTTCCAGGTCCTGCCGTTGTCGGCTTGCTGCAACTGAAGCACACGCCGGTCAATGAGCTTATCATGATGGTAACTCACCAGCTTGGCTTCGCCATCGAGAATGTCAATGGTTTCATTCTGCTTGACAAGATTATCACGCTCTACCATCCGCTTCAGGCTGTCCCACTGGATATAATGGTCATTGACGGTGATGATGCTGTCAGGAAAGGAATAAAGAGAGCACACGAAACGCCGGACGGCGTCGGCCCGCTCCTTGGCGAGACGACGGTTGAGCTCATAGCTGCCTTCGGGAGAAGCGGCACCGCCAAAAGTGATATGGGCAATAGAGACATTGGGGGTGGATGTCACCTTCTTGATGTACTCGGCTATCGACTTCAGGCACTTGCTATTTCCCATATAGGCAGAATCGATGACGGTGCTGTTCACTCGGAAGTGTACCGGAAACACCGAGTTCTCTTGTGCCCGTAACGCTCCGGTAAAGGACAGAATGAAAAACAAGATGATTATTCTATAGGTTTTCATCAACGAGTCATTCTAATTTTGTCAAACAGGTCAGGCTTCTTAGTAAGTCCATCTTTAGGTAACAGGCCCAACTCGTAACGTGGGTGCAAAGATAATATTTATTTTTCAGATAGCCAAATGATGCCCCTGATATTTAATGTATTATAACGTTGGTTTATCAATATAAAGAAATGCCAGCATAGCTGTTCACCCTTTATATTCCCAATATGCTATTGTGTTCTTGTAACTGCGCACCTTGTTTAGTCTCCCATCCACAATGTGTGATATTGAGAAAATTGAAGAAATTATGGGGCAGTATCAGTAACCCGTGTTCTGCCGCAGGCTGGTATTGGTCTGCCGCGCGCGGTAGGGAATGGGGAAGACGATGGTGTAGGGAGCCTTGGCCTCACCGTCGAGCTGCGGGCGCAGGTCGTAGGCACCGGTGAAGAGGCCGTAGCGGATGAGGTCGTTGCGGCGCCAGCCCTCCCACATGAGTTCCATGCGGCGCTCAGCGAGGATGTTGCTGAGCGTGGCCGGACGCGAGGGCATTCCCACGCGCTGACGGATGGCGTCGAGGTCAGCCTGACCGCTCTCGCCGTTGCGCACCTTCGCTTCGGCGCGCATCAGCAGCACGTCGGCATAGCGGAAGAGTACGATGTCGTTGTCGGGATTCTTACCGTCGTTGTAGGCCGTGCGGTCGACCTCATATTTCGCCATACGTGCGCCGGCCGTGCGGATGTAGGGACTATAGGTGAGGTTGACCTCCACCTCGAGTGGGTAATAGACGAGCGGCGATCCGTCGTCGAGGGTGATGGTGCTGCCGTCCACATACACCGTGTCGCTGTAGAAGTCCTGCGTCCACCGTGCATCGACGCTGTCGGTCTTGTAGCCGTAAGCCTTGACCGTAGCGATGGTGGCACATGATCCGTTCTCTGATGCCGTACCGTAGGCGCCGCCGTGGGCGTAGTGGCGTGAGCGGAAGAGGTACTGGAACTGTGCGGCATAGAGCGTCTTGTCGAGCGGAATGGTGAAGATATTCTCGCGCGATGTCTCGTTGTTGACCGAGAAGTTGAACAGCCGACTGTCCTCGAGCTGATAGCCGTCGGCCTCGAGTTTGTCGCAGTAAGCGATGCAGGCCTGCCAGGCGTTGAGCCGCTGGCCGTCGACGGTGAACGTCATGCTGCTGCCGTCGGGGCGCTGCCAGTCGGTCCAGTCGTCATCGCAGTAGACCTCGGCGTTGAGCATGAGCTTGGCCAGGATGAAGTCGGCCACGGGTCGCGTCATACGGCCGTAGTAGTTGCCGAACTGGTTGCTGCGCTCGTTGGCTAAATAAGGTTCGGCATCCTGCAGTTCGCTGACGATGAAGTTGAACATCTCCGACCGCTTTACCTGCTTGGTTTCGTCTAAGGTCTGCGAAGCGCTGGTGACCAGTGGAATGTTGCCCCACATATCCATGGCATACCAATAGAACATCGCTCTCAGGGCGCGGGTCTCCGCCGTCCAGGCGTTGTATTGGGCGTCGGTGGTGAGCTGTCGGTAGGTGTCGAGCGAGGCCAGAGCTTTGTTGCAGAGCGTGATGACCTTGTAGAGGTAGTTCCACGTGTCCTCGAGTGCGCCGTCCGATGCCTTCCACGTGTGGAGGTAGAGGTCCTGCCAGAAGCCGCCGTCGTACCAGTCGCCGCCACGGATGGGGATGATGGCCTCGTCGGTGGTGAATGTGTTGTAGTCGTAGACGCCGCGGTAGGTGCCTTGCAACCCTTGGCTTTGCTGGTTGCCGCCGATATAGTTGTAGAGCGTGCCGACGGCGTTGGTGTAGAGGTTGGAGGCAGAGGTGTAGGCCTCCTTCTCGTCGATGCGGTCGCGCGGATTCTCAGAGAGACAGGCCGACAGCATCAGCAGCGGCACAACGGCCGTCAGCGGTGCCAATGGACGGAGGAAAGATATGATTGTTTTCATGCCTTGATGCTTGAAGAGTTAGAACTGAATGCTGACGCCCATCGACCACGTGCGGAAGCAGGGATACGACCGCTTGTCGTCGATGCCGAGGGTGCTGGAGACGATGTAGTTGTTGATCATCGGCGTCAGACCGCTGTACGACGTGATGGTGGCGAGGTTGTTGACCGACACCGAGAGGCGCAGCGCACTGATGTAGCGGCTCTTCACCGGTACGTTCCAGCCCACGGTGAGGTAGTCGAAGTTGAGGTAGTCACCGCTCTCGAGCCAATAGTCGGAGACGTTCTGGTCGACGATGCGGCGGGCGGGCGCATCCTTCATCACGTTGTAGTCGGGGAAGCTCGAGAGGTTGTAGTAAGCCAGTGAGGTGCCGTTGAAAATCTTGTGGCCGAAGGCACCGTTCATCTGCAGCGATACGTCGAAGTCCTTGTAGCGGAAGCTGATGTTGGAACCGAGTGTCATCTTCGGTGTAGCCTGCCCGGCGATGTAGCGGTCGCCGCCGTTGTCGCTCAGGTCGATGGTACCGTCGTTGTTGAGGTCCTCGATGTCGTACATCTTATACCCGTTGCCGCGGTCGACGATGCCTTTGCAGTGAGGCAGGTAGAACACGCCAAGCGGCTGACCCACAATCTGATAAATCACATTGGCATTGCCGCCGTGCTGGCCCGCGCCGTTGAGGCTGCCAATGGGCGTCACGTCGGCGGCCGAGAGGTAATAGTCCTGATAATAGCCGCTCAGCGACAGCAGTTTGTTTTTCTGCCACGAGACGTTGACATTGATGTTGAGCTCCATGTCTTTCTTCTGTATCGCCGTGATGCCTAAGCCCAGCTCCACACCGCTGTTTTGCATCGAACCGATGTTGGCCAGCAGTTTGTTGTAGGTGAATGGTGGCACTGGCACATCGTAGTCGTAGATCATGTCGGTGGTCTTGGAGTAATAGTATTCCAGCGTCAGCAGCAGCCGGTTGTTGAACAGTCCGAGGTCGGCGCCGATATTCCACGACGCTCGCTTTTCCCATTTCAGGTCGGGGTTGGCGTTGCGCAGCGATCCGAGCGTGATGGTCGACGAACCGTTGATGGGCACGACACCCACGGGCTGCACGGTGTTGAGCGTAGTATAGGAGGTGATGGCGCCGAGGTTACCTGTGATACCGTAGCCCGTACGCAACTTGAGCAGGCTGACGATGGGGCGGGCGCCTTGCATGAACGGCTCCTTCATCACATCCCAGTTGGCCGACACCGAGGGAAAGGTACCCCAGCGGTTGCCTTTGGCCATCATTGATGAACCGTCGGCGCGGACCGATGCCGACAAGCTGTACCTATCTAATAAGGTGTAGGTGGCGCTGGCCATGGCCGAAGAGAGCGACGGGTCGGCATAGTCGCTGCCCGTACCACCGTAGGGGCGGATGGAGCCGGCGGCGAGGTTGTTGTAGCCGAATTCGTTCGACGTGAAGCCCTTGACGAGCGTCCAGAAGCCCGTGCGGCGGCTCTTCTGATACTCGCCGAGCATCTCCATGCTCAATGCGTGGATGCCCCACTGATGCTTCCAGTCGAGCGTGGCGTTGGCCAGCCAGTCCTCCGACTTATGCTGTCCGCGGTAGGCCTGTCCCTGCGCCCATACCCATGTGGGGCAGAACTGTCCGTTCTCGGTGTTGTTGAATGCGTAGGAGCCGCGCAGCGTGAGCTGCAGGTCGCAGGGCAGTTTGATTTGGAGGTTGAGGTGGGTGTCGAAGTTCATGTTCTTCGTGTCGTTCTTCTCGGTGAGCAAGGTGCGCGGCGGATTGATTTCCGAGGCTGTGCCGTTTTTCGTGCGCTCGTCGCGGCCGACGGTCGGGTTCTGCGTCGCGGCGGAGTAGAACAGGGCCTGCTCGTCGAAGATACCCTTGGTCTTCTGCGAAGAGCCGAACACGCCGAAGTCGATGTTGAGATGGCCGTCGAAGGCCTGCTGCGTGATGTCGAGCTTGGCCACGAAGTTGTTCATGCCCTTCATGTCGATGACCGAGCGGTGGTCCATGAAGGCCAGGGAAGCGCGGTAGCTGGAGGATTGTCCGCCGCCGCTGAAGGCGACGTGGTGGTTCTGCACGAGTCCCGTGCGCGTGATGGCGTCGGGGAAGTCGGTGTCTGACCCGAAGTCCTTGTAGCTCAGGCCGAGTTCCTTGGCAGTGGCGATGTATTGTGATGCATTGAGCATCTCAATGTTCTTATACACACCCTCGATGCCGAGGCTGCCGTCGTAGGAGATGTGGAAGGTGGTGCCCTTGCCCTTCTTTGTTGTCACCTCGATGACGCCCGATGCGCCACGCGAACCGTATTGCGCTGTCTCAGCGGCATTACGCAGGATGGCGAAGCTCTCGATGTCGGACGGATAGATGGTCGACAGCGTGGCGAGGTCGCTGTACATGCCGTCGATGATGATGAGCGGGTCGTTGCCGCCCGTGAGCGACGTGGTGCCGCGCACACGCACCGAACTGAGCTGCGCCATGCGGTTGTCGGCGTTGCTGATGTTGACACCGGCGGCCTGACCGTTGAGGGCGTCGAGCGCCGTGGTGAGAATGCCTTTGTTCATGCGGTCCTGACTCACGACGTTGACCGAACCCGAGGCAATGCCGGGGGTGATGGCGCCGAGGCTGTCGGGCGTGATGTGCCGCGTCTCCTGTGCAATGGCAGGCGACAGTGTGCAAAGGAAGATAGGAAGTAGTGCCAGTAAATTCCTCATAAGTTAATTTTTAGGTTCGTATAGGAGAAAGGTAGGGGAAAAAGAAGTCCAGAAGTCCAGAAGTTCAGAAGTCCAGTCATTACCATAGCAATACCCAGTCCCGGTTCCTTATACATTTGACTGGACTTCCGGACTACTGGACTTCCGGACTTCTGTTATACTTCCGGACTTCTGTTATACTTCCGGACTTCTTAATTCCCGTACTTCTGAACTTCCGATACTACGCCTTGCTGGCGATGTAGCGCTCGGCTTCCATGGCTGCGGTGCAACCGCTGCCGGCGGCCACGATGGCCTGGCGGTAGTCGGGATCGGCACAGTCGCCGGCGGCAAACACGCCTTCGACGCTGGTGCGTGGCGAGTGGCCCTCGGTGATGATGTAGCCCGTCTCGTCCATCTTGAGCTTACCGCGGAAGAGGTCGGTGTTGGGCTTGTGACCGATGGCAAGGAAGAAACCGTCGATGGGCAGGTCGTAGCGACGCTCGTCGGCCTCGCCCTTACGCCATACGAGATGGGCGCCCTCTACGCCGTTGTCGCCGTAGAGTCCGAGGGTATTGGTTTCGTAGAGAATCTCAATCTTCGGATTGTTCTCCACGCGCTGCTTCATGATGTCGGTGGCGCGCAGGTAGGGCTTTCGCACAATCATGTAGACCTTGGCGGCGAGTCCGGCCAGATAGGAGGCCTCCTCGCAGGCCGTGTCGCCACCGCCCACCACGGCCACCACCTTCTTGCGGTAGAAGAAGCCGTCGCAGGTGGCGCAGGCTGAGACGCCCTGACCTTTATATTTCTCTTCGTCGGGCAGGCCCAGGTACTTGGCTGAGGCGCCCGTCGCCACGATGATGGTGTCGGCGGCCAGCTGTGAGCCGTCATCGATGGTCACCACATAGGGCTGCTTCGTGAGGTCGACGTCGGTCACGATGCCGTCGCGAATGTCTGCGCCGAAGCGCTCGGCCTGCGTGCGGAGGTCCATCATGAGTTGGTTGGCGTCGACGCCGTCGGGGTAGCCGGGGAAGTTCTCGACGATGGTTGTCGTAGTGAGCTGTCCACCAGGTTGCAGTCCGCAGTAAAGCACGGGCTGCAGGTTGGCGCGACCCGCATAGAGGGCTGCCGTGTAGCCGGCGGGGCCGCTGCCGATGATGAGGCATTTCGTCTGTTGCATAGGGTAGAGTGGATTATTATTCGGCCAGCAGCTGCTCGATGTCCTTGGCGATGATGGCAATCTTCGTCGTAGGCTCATAGCGCTTCACTACCTGACCTTTCTTGTTGACGAGGAACTTGGTGAAGTTCCACTTGATATCGGGGTTCTCCTTATAGTTGGGGTCGGCCTCCGACAGCATCTTGTCGAGGATGGGGTAGATGGGGTGGGTCTCATCCCAACCGGCGAAGCCTTTCTGCTCCTTGAGGAATTTATAGAGGGGCTCGGCGTCGTCGCCGTTGACCTTAATCTTCTTGAACTGAGGGAAATCGGTGCCATAGTTGAGCTTGCAGAACTCATGGATGCTTTCGTCGGTGCCGGGCGCCTGCTGTCCGAACTGGTTGCAGGGGAAGTCGAGGATTTCGAAGCCCTGAGAGTGGAAAGTCTTGTAGAGGTTCTCCAGCTCCTCATATTGAGGCGTGAAGCCGCACTTGGTGGCGGTGTTGACAATGAGACAAACCTCGTTGGCGTACTCTCTGAGTGATACCTCGTGACCTTTGCGGTCCTTCACCGAGTATTCATAAATCGTTTTCATTTCCTTTTTTGTATTGCTTCTATTGTGAATTGATTTGATGCTGCAAAAATACGAAAAAGCTGGGATAAATCCATACGCATAAAGAATAAAAAGGTTTAAAGTCGGGATAACTCTATTGACGAATAGGGATTTCCCCCTCAATGAATAGGTGTTTGTCCATGCACGTTTGCAAAGAAAGCATTATTTTTGCAGCAGAATTATAAAACATACGACTATGAAAGCAATTCATTTACTCTTAGCTACGGCAACGCTTGTTGCAATGCCGGCACTGTTTACAAGTTGTGACGACGATCCTTGGGATGACGGCTGGCATGATGGCTGGTATGACGGCTACAACTGGCATGATGAAAACTACAATTCGGACGATAATAACAACGATGAGGAGAATTGGAACGATTATCTTGTCGAAGAAGCTGGGGCCCTTACTGGCGAATGGGATGGTTCAATGGTCTATACCTACGGCAATACCGGTCAGAAAGACTCCTTCTCTGCCAACATGACCTTCGTGCGCAACAGTTCTACGGCCATCAAGGGTACGGGAACCGAGATTGACTATGCGACAGATGCGAATGGTAAGGTAACTGACTCGCAGACGTTGAAGTTTGACTGGTCGATTGACGAGAAGACGGGTAACATCAACATCAAGTATCTCACCGATAAAGGTACGACCTTTGTGATGGATGCCAGTGCTTCGGTGAAAGGTTTCTCTCTTTCCAGAAACTCAGACGGCAGTGGCACCTTCAGCGGCTATATGATTGGCAGCAACACCAGCGATGAGATTTACATCGACCTGAAGATTGTGCAGAACACCAACGCTAAGGCTTTCACCCGCGCTACGGCCGGTAAGAACCTCACCTTCGGTGCTGACACCACGAAGCCCGTATTCACAGGCGTGAAGGCAGGGCTGAATAACAGAAGATAATTAGAAGTTCGGAAGTCCAGAAGTTCGGAAGTCCAGGAGTCCAGAAGTTCGGAAGTCCAGAAGTTCGGAAGTCCAGTCAAATGAATAGGTATCTGATAAAAAGGTATCATTATAGTAATGACGGGACTTCCTAACTTCCGGACTTCTCTACTTCTGATACACCCTCTTTACTATTTCTGATA
The DNA here is from genome assembly GCA_900315835.1 of uncultured Prevotella sp. Classification (GTDB taxonomy): domain Bacteria; phylum Bacteroidota; class Bacteroidia; order Bacteroidales; family Bacteroidaceae; genus Prevotella. The sequence continues at coordinate 224 of ONAR01000061.1, read as the reverse complement.
TTGCCGCCTTTTTTGTTCCACCCTCGTGTGGCTCTACGGTTGACTGCTCACCAAGAACAAATCGTGGTGGTAAAAGCAAAAAACAACGGATAAAGTTGGATTGCTCAACAAAAAAGCCTATATTTGGGCACAGCCGATAAAGTCCGTGGAGATGTACGCCACCGGTGACAGTGTAGTGGCCGGCCTGGTGCCGGCCACCAGCCGCCGGTGTTGCGGGCGTGTCT
>ONAR01000066.1 GCA_900315835.1 uncultured Prevotella sp. | reverse complement strand
AGCATGATATCGCTGTACTGATAGCCATAGTTCGCACAGCGGAGATTAAGCCGCCCGTCTACCAGTTTGTCCAGTCCTGCGCGTTTAAATTCGTTCATAGCATAAAAAATTCCGCCGTAGGGGACTATGTTATCATATTTTATTGCTACTTTTGCCATGTCATTTAGAATTGAACTTTTTTTGTTTTGACACCATAAAATTAGTGAAAATTCTGCACATGACAAAACTCTGAGGAACTTATTGTTCCTCAGAGACTTATAAAAGATATTAATAACGAATTACGCAATTAGTTGCGGAATTAAGGGGACACAAGCGCCCAACAATAAACTGCATGATGCGATGATTGCTTTCAAGAATATCATCAAGACACTCTTTCCCAAGGACCTTTGGGATGCCCGCACCAAGGCTTTCTTCTGGTGCCTCGTAGCCAAATTCATTTTCTTCGACCTCATCTGGTGTTCCCAGACGACGTTCTCGTCGCTGTCGATGATAGGCCTTTACGTCAACACCTTCTTCATTGTGATGCTGCTGTTGCTGCCTTATCTGGCCTGCCGCAGCCGCATCGTGGAGAGCATTGTGCTGATTGCCATCGACCTGCTGCTCATCAGCAACCTGATGTACAGCCGCACCTACAACTCCCTCATACCGCTGGCCAGCTATGCCGCCGCCGGCAACCTCAGCGACTTCACGGCCTCCGTAGTCGATTCCATGCGTTGGATTGACCTTTTGTTTCCTCTCTCGAGCATCCTTTCCATCGTCAGGGTGGCCAGAACGAGGGCGGCGACTGTGGCCTGGGCCAGACGATGGAAACAATATGCCATCACTACAGCCGTGGCATTCGTGTTGGCGCTGGCTCTCATTCTGCCGAAGGGTGGCCTGAGAGGAGCGTTCCAGCAGATGCAGAATGCCAACTACTACACCTGCACGGCCCCGGTGTTCACCGTCTTCGGCAACCTGCTCTACGATGCCATGGAGGAGCAGGCCCCTTTCACCAAGGCCATGCAGGCGCGGATAGACCGTTGGAAGGCCGCCAAGCCGGCCTACAAGGCCCTGCCCGACACCATTGGCCGTCGCACCAGTCTCGTGGTCATCCTCTGCGAGTCGCTTGAGAGCTGGGTCATCAACCGAAAGATAGAGGGAAAGGAGATTACGCCGTGCCTCAACGCCGTCATTGCAGAGAAGTCAACCTTATACGCTCCATACGTGCTGACTCAGGTCAGGGGCGGCCGCAGCATCGACTGCCAGCTGATGCTCAACGCCGGCATGCTGCCCATACAGAGCGGCTGCTACGCCATGACCAACCTCGGCACCTCCTATTTCTCGCTCACCAAAGCCATGCACCAGCAGAACCACTCACGCAGCTACCTGCTCTCTGTGGACAAGCTGGTGACGTGGAACCAGCAGATGGTGGCGCGTGCCTTTGGCATCGACACCCTCGTCATGCGCGACTGTTGGGTCAACGACGAGAAAGTGGGCTCGCGCAAGAAGCTCGGCGACGCCTCGTTCATGCGGCAGGCCGTGAGAAAGATGCGGCAGGGGCAACTGTGGCCCGTCGGGCAAAACGCATACATGCAGTTTGTCACCTATTCCGGCCATAATCCCTTTGTGCTGCCCGACCGCCTGAAGCGCATCCGCCTCAAGGGCAGCTATCCCACGAAGATGGCCGATTACATCTATATGGCCAACTACACCGACTATGCGCTCGGCGAGCTGCTCAGCTATCTGAAATCACGTCCCGACTATAAGAACATGATGATTGTCATCACCGGCGACCATGAGGGACTGGCTGCCGACCGCGCCGACATTCTCCAGTCGAAAGTGGCGCAAGGCATCGTCTCACCCAAACAGTTCACGCCGTTTATTGTCGTCAACGCTCCCGTCGGACTGCATTATAATAAGGTGATGGGACAGATAGACATGTATCCCACCGTGCTCAATCTCATGCATCTCGACAGCTATGCCTGGAAAGGATTGGGGCAGAGCATCCTCGACCCCGACAAGTACCCGGTGGCCGTGGGCTCCAATATGAACGTGGAGGGTAAGGCTCCAGCCCGGGAGGTCAACCGCCTGAAAGAAGCCTTCTATGTCTCCGACCTGATGATCAGATACGACAGGATAAAGTGATGGGCATGTAGTCTCTGCCGCCAGCTCCTACCGTTGCTGAGGCCATATCGTGGCGCCCGTGAGCGCCACGTCCTCCCATCCCTCAGACGCTACAGTCGCCGGAAATGCCATAACTCAAGTGGCATTTCAATATTTGCAATCTACTATTTCCAAGTTTTTTGTTTTCGCTTAATCAATTGATATTAAGCGTATTAATAGACGCTTACCCTCTCATTTCGACTACTATTTTGTTACATTGTCCCAGCGTGCATTGATTATTCCTATAAATTTGCGGTAGAATAATCGAAAACTGAAAATCTTTTGAGTCTATGAAGAAATTGTCACTTTGTATGTTGTCGGCCTCAATGGCGTTGACTGTAATGGGTCAGCCGGGCGGCCAGAGACAATTAAAGGCCTACATGGTAGCCGACGCCCACCTCGACACGCAGTGGAACTGGGACGTGCAGGCCACCATCAAGGATTACATTTGGAAGACGATGACGCAGAACTTCCATCTGCTGAAGACCTATCCCGATTATATTTTCAACTTTGAGGGAGGCGTGAAGTATTGGTGGATGAAAGAATACTATCCGTTGGAATATGAGCAGGTAAAAAAATATGTGGCCGCAGGGCGCTGGCATCTTGCCGGCAGTTCGTGGGATGCCAACGAGACCGTGATTTGCTCTGCGGAGTCGTGGATACGCAATATATTGCTTGGCCAGACATTCTACCGGCAGGAGTTCGGCAAGGAGGGCACCGATGTTTTTCTGCCCGACTGCTTCGGCTTCGGCTATGACCTTCCTACCCTGGCCCGCCATTGCGGGCTTATCGGTTTCTCCTCGCAGAAACTCGGATGGCGGTACAATGCCTTCTATCCCGGCGATAAGAAGTATCCTTTCCCTGTAGGTCTTTGGCAGGGCATTGACGGCAGCCGTATCATGATGGCTCATGGATTTGCCTATGGCCAGCGCTTCAAGGACGAGGACCTCTCGAACAGTAGCCTGCTGAAAAACGAGCTGGGCGAAAGCACACTTGGTACGATATACCGTTACTATGGTACTGGTGACACGGGCGGCTCGCCTACCGTAGAGTCGGTACGTGCGGTAGAGAAGGGTATTCACGGCAACGGACCCATTAAAATCATCAGCGCTACCAGTGACCAGATGTACAAGGACTATCTTCCTTTTGACAAGCATCCCGAGCTGCCGGTCGCTGACGGTGAGATGACGATGGATGTCCACGGCACGGGCTGCTATACGTCACAGGCTGCCATGAAGCTGTACAACAGGCAGAACGAGCATTTGGGCGACGCCGCCGAGCGCGCCTCGGTCATTGCGGAGTATCTTGGTCTGAAGCCTTACCCTATCAGTGAGATGACTGACAACTGGCGCCGCATGATTTGGAACCAGTTCCACGATGCCCTGCCCGGAACCTGTATCCCTAAGGCCTATGAGTTTGCCTGGAACGACGAGCTGCTTACCCTTAACCGTTTCTCCAATGTGCTGACCTCAGCCGTGGGGGGAGTGGCAAGCCAGCTCAACACTATGGGCAACGGCACACCTATTATATTATATAACAATGAGAGCTTCCCCGTCAGCGCTGTCGCCGACCTGCGTATTGGCTCTAATGCGGGTGAATATACGGTGACCGACGCCTCGGGCCGGAAAGTGGTCTCCCAGGTCGTGAATGGGGCCAACGGGGAGCACCGTCTGCTGTTCGATGCCAAGGTTCAGGGCACGGGCTTTGCCGTCTATCATGTCAAGGCGGGCAAGGCGAAATACGCCCGGCAGGCCAAGGACGGCAACGTGATAGAGAACAGCGTCTATAAGTTAACGGTTGACGGAAATGGCGACATCAGCTCGCTCATAGACAAGCGTTCCAACCGGCAGCTCGTGGCCCAGGGCAAGACTTTAGGCCTTGTGGTGTTCAAGGATTGTGAGTCATACGCATGGCCAGCATGGGAAATCCTGAAGAAGACACTCGACAAGGAGCCTGAGGCCATAAAAGGGAACGTAAGCGTGAAGGTCGTGGAGGACGGCCCGCTCTGCAAGACCTTGCGCATTGACAGGACTTTCGGAAAGTCTGCCATCACCCAGTACGTCAGTCTCTACGAAGGCTCGCAGGCAGAGCGTATTGACATTAGCAACGACGTGAACTGGCAGGAGCCTGATGCCATGCTCAAGGCCAACTTCCCCTTGACGGTGAGCAACCCGAAGGCCACCTACGACATTGGCCTTGGCAGCGTGCAGCGCGGCAACAATACCCCACAGGCCTATGAGGTCTACTCGCATGAGTGGACTGACCTTACCGATACCTCTGGACAATATGGCGTGACCGTACTCAATGACAGCAAGTACGGCTGGGACAAGCCAAACGACAACACCATTCGCCTCTCACTGCTCTTCTCGCCGAAGGTGAAGAACAATTATGTGTTTCAGGCCAACCAGGATTTCGGTCACCACACCTTTACATATAGCATCATCGGCCATGAGGGCGCGCTTGACAAGTCGAAGGCCGTAGAGCAGGCTACCATACTCAACAGCCCGCTGCGCGCGTTCTCGACAACATCGCACAAGGGACAGTTGGGCAAGGAATATTCTTTCCTGTCGTCAGACAATCCCAACGTGACCGTGCATGCACTGAAGAAGGCTGAGGTAAGCGACGAATATGTGGTACGTGTCTATGAGAACACGGGCAGCTCACCGCAGACTGCCCACATCAAATTTGGTGGAAACATAGTGAAGGCGGTCGAGGCCGACGGTACGGAGAAAACGACAGGCGAGGCCTCGTTTGACGGCAACACGCTGAACGTCACTATCAGACCTTACAGTGTCAAGACCTACAAGGTGGAACTCGACAACAGACAATTGGCTTCTGTGCCGTCTGAGCAAATCGCTCTGCCGTTCGATACTCGTTGCTTCTCATCCAAGGACTTCCCGTCCTCGGCCAATTTCTCCGGGGGCTATTCCTATGCGGCTGAACTGCTGCCCGATGATGGCCTGACCATCGATGGTGTTCATTTCAGCTTTGGTGACAAGGATGGCGATAACGGCATGAGCTGCAAGGGACAGACCATCAAGCTCAATCCCAAGGCCGGATATACAAAGCTGTATATTCTCGCCGCCTCAAAGATGGGTGACCGCAAGGCCACGTTCAGCGTGGGCAAGTCGGCGCAGACCGTCACGGTTTGTGACTATCACCAGTTTGTCGGGCAGTGGGGACACGACGGTCAGACCCGTGGCTATCTGAAGAATGCCGAGGTAGGCTTTGTCGGCACCCACCGCCACTCGGGCAAGGGCGACGACCCCTACGAGTTTACCTACATGTTTAAGTATGCCCTCAATGTGCCGAAGGGAGCCACCTCGGTCACATTCCCCCAGGATGAGAGCGTAGTGGTGTTTGCCGCTACGGCATGCGACGAGACAGGACTGCCCGATGTGGTCGCGGCGGCACCGCTCTTCCGCACAAACAACAAGACGGACGAACTGACTGATGAGGCCATTAAGGCAAACCTGCTGGCCAAGGCCAAGGTGATTGAGCGCTCAGGACAGACCAATGCCGACGAAAGGGCCGAGAACCTTGTTGACGGCGATGAGAAGACCAAGTGGTGCGACACGTCAGACGCACCTAACTACGTTGCCTTTGACCTCGGCTCCCCCAAGACCATCAGCGGATGGAAGATGGTGAATGCAGGGATAGAGGACGCCTCGATGATAACCCGCAGCTGCATCCTCCAGGGACGCAACAGCCTCACTGAGGACTGGAAGACCATAGACCTGCTCGACGGCAACAGCCAGAATGTGGTTGTGCGCCAGGTAAAGCCTGTCAGCTATAGGTATATCCGTCTGTTTGTGGTCAGTCCGACCCAGGGCACAGATCACGATGCCGCGCGCATCTATGAGCTGAGTGTTTTCTGACATAATCTGAGATGAGGGTCTGCCGTTGGACTTGTCTGACGGCGGCAGACCCTCCCTATATGCCCTTGTTTTGCCTTGAACTTTGCGTCATGGCAACTACTATTGTGCGTGAACCGTGAATTAGACAATCAGCTGATAAATAAGCAGTTAAACATCTTTTAGAGTCTTTTGATATCTACTATTTGTTTATACTGTGAAATCTGAACGGATAATTACATTAATTTTGCGGAAGGTAAAGGCAAACCTAAAAAACATAATAATATAATATATGATGAGCATTCGTAATATGAAACACAAGAGGACGAAGTTTGGGCAGGCCACGACAGGTCGGCTTTTGGCTGTTGCTGCCATGCTGTGTCTGACTGCCAATGGCGCAAGGGCCCAGGCAGACCACAAGACCTTGTTTTTCATTTCCGACTCGCATCTTGACACGCAGTGGAATTGGGATGTCCGTACTACAATCGGCGAATATGTCCATAATACGATGACCCAGAATTTCCCGCTGCTGGATAAGTATCCTTATTTTAATTTCAATTTTGAGGGAGCCATCAAGTACCGTTGGATGAAGGAGTATTGGCCATCGGACTATGCTAAGCTGAAAAAGTAT
>ONAR01000069.1 GCA_900315835.1 uncultured Prevotella sp. | reverse complement strand
CAGATGGAGACACGCCCGCAACACCGGCGGCTGGTGGCCGGCACCAGGCCGGCCACTACACTGTCACCGGTGGCGTACATCTCCACGGACTTTATCGGCAGTGCCCAATCAACCGCGGAGCGGTTGCGGGTTTCAGCCCGGGGTTGAGCGTTAGCGAACCCCCGGGAAGCGTAGTTTACCGGTGGGCTTATTGATTTTACCGCGTAGCGGTTGCGGCGAAACCATTGCCGGGTATTGCTCGCGTCACTTGAATACCATTGATTTATAAATTTATTGTGGTGCTGGCGTCTTGCCGCAACCCCCTACAGGGTATTGGAGTTATCCTTTTTTGTTGTTATTTTTCATCGTTTTACCCCGCTGAGAAGGGCGTTGAAACCCACGACGCCCTCCCTTGCTCCGAAATACGCGAATCTGAGCGTGTTTTCATAATTCGCTATTAATCATCGATTTATGATTAATAGGCGCCATCCGCCGCCCCCACCGACCCGCAAACGCATCGCGATAAGGCATTGATCGCACCGCGATACCATAGCTCTCGCGTTACGAAAGCATAGCTATCGCACCGCGAGAGGATAGTTATCGCACTGTGAAAGATATGGTTTCGCGATGCCAGATAGCCTTTTTCGCCGTCGGAAAGGGCCGATGCGTTGCTTCCCGGGCATTTTCCTCCTTCCGACATGTCACTTTCCCGATTTTTTAGGCCCAAAATCAAGCCCTCAAAACGAGGCCGTTTTGTACGTTTATTTCAACACAAAATCCCCCGCATCTACTGTCGTAAATGCGGGGGATTGCTATCGTTTGAGCCGGAGATTTACTTCTCTTCCGGTGCCTTGTCGATAAGATCCATGAACTGGTCGAGCTTCGGCGTGATGATGATCTGCGTACGGCGGTTACGCTGCTTGCCCAGTTCGGTGTCGTTGCTCACGAGCGGATTGAACTCGCCACGGCCACCGGCGGTCAGGCGCTTCGGTGCAACATTGAAGTGGTCGATGAGGTACTGCACCACCGATGAGGCACGCAGGCAGGAGAGATCCCAGTTGTTGCGGATGTTCTTCATCGAGGCGGCCGAGGCGTTCACTGGCACGTTGTCGGTGTTACCCTCCACAAGCACGTCGTAATCCTTATAGTCGGTGATGATCTTCGCAATCTTCGACAGCGTCTCCTCGGCGCGGTCATTGATCTCGTAGCTGCCGCTCTTGTAGAGCATGTTGTCGGCCAGCGAGATATATACGACGCCCTTCAGCACCTGCACGTCGACCTCCTTCATCTCCTCCTTCGACAGCGAACGGGTGAGGTTGTTGGTCAGCACCATGTTGAGCGAGTCGCTCTTGCTCTTCACCTCGACGAGGTGACGGATGTACTGGTTCGACTCATTAATCTGGTCAACGAGCTTCGAGATGTTGATATTGTTCGAGTTGGCGTTGTTCAGACTCTTGTCCAGACTGCTCTGCAGTGCAGCGTAGTCCTTCTTCTGCTGGGCGAGCTGGTCCTCGAGCGAGGTCACGCGGGCCTGAGCGGCTGCCAGTTTCTCTTTGGCATCCTGGTAATTTGACGTGAGCTCACGGTTCTCATTCTGGCAATTCTGCAGATCTTTCTTGCTTGCGCAGCCCGTCAGGGTCAGTGCGCCGACAAGCAGTGTGAGTAATAAAGTGTTCTTTTTCATTCTTATAGGTGTTTATATTTCCAATTTAATACTAAGACGTAATCGCATGCCGAATGTTGCATGAAACAATGCGATGTTACAATTATTTAACCAATCAGCCAGCGTCTTAGCCCTTCCTTACTTGCTCAGGATGGCGTTCTGTTCGGCGGTGATGGTATGCGTATGCTTGTGCTGCGGCTTCACCTTGAACTTGTCGAAGCCCTCACCATACACGCCGATGACATTGGTCTCAGTGACGAAGGCCTTCGGGTCTATCTCGTTGATAATGCGGAAGATGACGTTGCTCTCACGGCGCTTGGCCATGATGAACAGCATCTTCACCTCGTGGCCGGTATAGAAGCCGTGGGCCTCGATGACCGTGGCGCCGCGGTGGGGGAAGACGGCAATGCGCGAGGCAATCTCCTTATACTTGTCGGAGATGATGAAGAACTGTACCGAACGGTGCATGGCATTGACCACCTGGTCGATGCAGAAAGCGGTGACGAGGAGCACTACATAGCCGTAGATCACCTGCTCCCAGTTGTGGAATACGAGGTAAGACGATGTGATGATGACGATATCGCACATCATCACCACACGGCCCAGCGAGATGTCGCGGTATTTGTGGACGATGGCCGCCACGATATCGGTGCCACCCGTCGAACCGTTGAAGGACAGACCGATGCCGACGCCGCTGCCGCAGAAGATGGCACCGATGATGCTCGCCATGAACGGTTGGTCGGCCAGCAGGTGCATGCTGCCCGTATTGGAGCGCGCAAAGGTCGTGAGGGTCGTGAGCAACAGCACGGCGTAGATGGTCTTCAAACAGAACCTGAGGCCGAGAATCTTCAACGCCGCCAACAACAGCGCGGCATTGATGATGAAGTAAGTCGTCTGCACGGGGATGCCCGTACCCCAATAAACGACAGAGGATATACCCGGTACGCCACCCGTCGTAATATTGTTAGGCAACAGGAAAATGTTCCAGCCGATGCAATAGCAAACCATTGCAATGGTGATCATGATGTAGTCCCGCACCTCGTCGGCTACTTTCTTATTTATCTTCATAAGTGTAATAGGTTTATGACCGTGGTTCTCTTTTGCTTGCAAAGTTAATGAATCTGATGATAAAATGTTCACTCCCCCCCAACTTTTTTCTCACTGCCCTGGCGCTGAGGCCTCGCTGTTTTTGCCTTCCCACGCAGATTTCGCAGGTTTCGCAGATTTCCTGCCCACCATTTTTCTCACGCAGATTCCGCAGATTTCCTGCCCACCATTGATCTCGCCAATACCTGCGGATGGTGGCCGGCACAAGACCGGCCACTACACTAAAACCACAGATACCCGGTCGAGCGGGTATAGTGTTTATCGCATTCGGGGAATAGTGTTTATCGCATTCATCCAGTGTAGTGGCCGGTCTTGTGCCGGCCACCAGCCACCGACAGTGAACCTTCATCGATCTGCGTGGAATAAAAGCCACCTCGGTATAGAGAAGAATCTGCGTGGGAATATTAATCCGCCTTGGGATTGAGCCAAATCAGCGTGAGCTTACGCCACCCGAAATTGCCACAGAATTGTAACACGAATCTTTTGCGGGTGTGTCGTTTATTGCCTATCTTTGCCGTATGGAATCAACCAATCGCTTTCCTTATCGCCTACTGTTCATCGGTTTAGGCCTTTTCCTGACGGTCGCCTCCAGCGCGCAGGACAGCATTGACTATCGCCCGCAGATCCATGGAACGCTGCGTGGCAAGTACGAATACCAGACGCAAGACGAGGCCGGACGCTTCGAGGTGCGTACGGCGCGCGTCAGCGTCACCGGGCAGATCACCCGCGACATCGACTATAAAGCCGAGATAGACCTCTGCGATGAGGGCACCATCAAGATGCTCGACGCCTACGCCCGCGTCAAGCCGGTACGCAACCTCCGTTTCACCATCGGTCAGATGCGCGTGCCCTTCACCATCGACGCCCACCGCTCGCCCCATGAGCAGTATTTCGCCAACCGTAGCTTCATTGCCAAACAAGTGGGCAACATCCGCGACGTTGGTGCGATGATTGGCTATGATTTCAATATGGGTGTACCGGCGCGCATCGAGGCCGGACTGTTCAACGGCTCCGGATTGACCGGTCAGAAAGACTACTGGACCAAGGGCATCAACTTCTCAGCTAAGGCGCAGTTCTTCCTCTCGAAGAACCTCACCATGCAGCTCAGCGCGCAGAAGATCAAACCCGACAGCGTCGGCATCATGATGTACGACGGCGGCTTCACGTGGAAGAGCGGCCGATTCCTCGCCGAGGCCGAGTATCTGTATAAGGTCTATGCCCACAATAAATATAAGGATGTGCATTCGGTCGATGTGTTTGCCAATTACGATATTCCCATTCGCAAACGCTTATTAAATAAGGTGTCACCGCTGGTGCGCTACGATTTCATGTCCGACCACAGCGACGGCATCCGCAACAGTGCCGGCCTGCTCTACACCACCGACTACCAGCGCCACCGCATCACCGCAGGCGCCACGCTGAGCATCGCCGCGCCCTTCACCGCCGACCTGCGGCTCAACTACGAGAAATATTTCTACCGCCACGACGGCATCCCCAAGACATCAGAGAAAGATAAGATTGTGGCCGAACTGATGGTCCACTTCTAACACACGCCAAACGCGTGCAGCGCCTTCGCCACGCCGTCGTCGTCGACGGTGGCCGTTATATGGTCGGCGATGGCCTTCACGTTGTCGTTGGCGTTGCCCATGGCCACGCCGATGCCCGCGCGGCGGATGATGGCGATGTCGTTGCCGCCGTCGCCGAACGCCATCGTCTGTGCGATGTCAAGGTGTTCGTGTGCGACCATGGCTTCCAGTCCTTTGCCCTTGTCGGCGTCGGTTTGAGTGATGTCGGTGAAGTAGTCGGTCCATCTGCCGCTCACACATTGTTGGAGCTGCGGCATGACCGTCGCCTCCTCCTCGGGTGAGAAGAAAGGACTGACCTGTAGGATGGGCTCCTGCAGCACCTCGGCTAAGGGGTGGAAGGGGAAATTGGTGAGGCCGAGCATCACGCCGAACTGCTGTTCCAGCGCCTCCGACGACTGGAAGGTCGCGATATGTTGGGTGCCGACCACGACGCATGCCTTTCCGTATTGCCGGCAGGCGTCGAGGATGGTCTCCACGTCGGCCGGGAGCATGGCGTGGCAGCCAAACTGCGTGTCGCCCACCACGCACAGCGCGCCGTTGGTGGTGATGTAGCCGTCGATGAGGTCGGTAATCTGCCCGAGGTTAGTGATAAAGGGAATGGGGCGGCCAGTTGAGATGTAAACCTTTACGCCGCGCTGCTTGGCCTCGCGCAGGGCGTCAACGGCCGACTGGGGGATGCGGTGCGTCTTGAAGCTCACCAGCGTGCCGT
>ONAR01000070.1 GCA_900315835.1 uncultured Prevotella sp. | reverse complement strand
GCGTTGGCCGGGCGGTATGCTCACCAACTTCACCACCATCCGCAAGGCCGTGAAGAAAATGACGAACATCGACCGTCTGATGAACGACGGTACTTTCTCTAACCTCTCGAAGCGTGAGCTCCTGCAGATAACCCGTCAGCGTGCAAAGCTGGAGAAGAACCTCGGTTCTATCGCCGACTTGACTCGTCTGCCTTCTGCACTCTTCGTGGTCGACGTGATGAAAGAGCACATCGCCGTGAAAGAGGCTAAGCGCCTGGGCATCCCCGTGTTCGCTATCGTTGATACCAACAGCGATCCCCGCGACATCGACTACGTGATTCCTGCCAACGACGACGCTAAGGACAGTGTGGAGGTGATCCTCGACGCCATCTGCGGTGCCATCGCCGAAGGTCTGGAAGAGCGCAAGGTAGAGAAGGCTGATGAGAAGGCTGCTGCTGAGCAGAACGAACAGGCTCCCGAGAAGCGCCGTGGCACTCGCCGTGCACGTGAGAACGACGCACCTAAGGCCGCTGAGGCTGAGGCTCCCAAGGCTGAGAAGGCTGAGGAGCAGGCTCCTGCCGCTGAATAATCAATACAGAAGGTCTTATAGGATTGCCGTGGAAGCCTCCATCCCCCTCTCGGGGCTGTGCTTGCTGTGCGTGGTCCCATAAGACCTTTTTCAATTTTAACTGTATCACATTAAGAACAACTAATCAAACAAGGAAAAAATATTATGGCTGTTTCTATTGAAGACATCAAGAAACTCCGCGCCATGACTGGCGCTGGTTTGGCTGACGTTAAGAAGGCACTCACTGAGGCTGAGGGCGACTTTGACAAGGCTAAGGAATTGCTCCGCGAGCGTGGACTGGCTATCGCTGCCAAGCGTTCTGACCGTGAGACTTCCAACGGCTGCGTACTCGTGAAGAAGGATGGCAACTTCGCCGCTATGGTAGCCGTGAAGTGCGAGACCGACTTCGTTGCTGCAGGTAAGGATTTCATCGCTATGGTACAGGAAATCCTCGACGCTGCTGTTGCTGCTCGCTGCAAGAGCCTCGACGAGGTGAAGGCACTGAAGCTCGCCAATGGCGACGATGCCGCTACGGCTGTTCAGCACCGTTCGGGTATCACCGGTGAGAAGATGGAGCTCGACGGCTACAACTATCTTGAGGGTGAGAACCTCTACGTCTACGACCACATGGGCCGCCACACTCTGGCAACCATCGTAGAGCTGAGCGAGAACAATGAGGACGCTGGTCACAAGGTGGCTATGCAGGTGGCAGCCATGAAACCTATCGCACTCGACGAGGCTTCTGTTCCCCAGAGCGTGAAGGACGAGGAGCTGAAGGTGGCTATCCAGAAGACCAAGGAAGAGCTCATCGAGAAGAACCTCAACAACCTGCTCAAGAAGGCTGGCATCAACCCCAACCTCGTAGACTCTCCCGAGCACATCGAGAGCAACCAGGCTAAGGGCTGGCTCACCGCTGAGGACGCTGAGAAGGCTAAGAAGATTATTGCTGAGAACAGCAACGAGGAGGCCGCTCACATCAAGGAGCAGATGGTTCAGGGCATCGCCCGTGGCCGTATGGGCAAGTTCTACAAGGAGAACTGCCTCGTAGACCAGGAATTCCAGTTCGCTGACGAAGGCAAGGTGTCTGTCCAGGACTGGCTGAAGCAGCAGAGCAAGGACCTGAAGGTTCTGGCTTATCGCCGCTATACTCTGGCCGCTGAGTAATCCATTCACAGCATTTATTTCAGTAAGTCAAAATAATCGCTTGGGCTGCTTTCTCCGTTTTGGAGAGAGCGGCCCTTTTTTAATTCATAATTCACAATTCATAATTTTGGCTGGCGCGGGGCTTTTCATTATAGCGGATTGAAACTCAAAAGAAATTTATGAACCCATTAGTGACTCATTCATGGCATTCGTGTAAAGAAATCTTAAATTACAGTTGATGTTCATGGAACGTCGGTAGGAGGGCCGTCATTCCTGACGGCCAAGAAAGAAGAGGTAGTTCCACCCAACAGCTAGACCCACCCCCAACCCCTCCCTACAAAGGGAGGGAAGAACCAAGCGGTGCGTACTCTCAGTAACCCCAGTCTGGGCTGGTTAGCTAGCCCTGTCTTACTCCCTTTGGAATAGTAAGAGCGTCGTCATTCCTGACGGCGAGGATTTGCTGTAGGAGCGGCGGCATTCCTGCCGCCGAAGGGTTTACTTTTGATACGCATACGGTCTTTCTTTCTTGGCCGTCAAGAATGACGACCCTCCTACAACTAAGACCTATTTGCGCACTACGTGCTGGTGTGCCACCTTCGGGGCACGGAGTCTAGATAGAGAAGCGTATCTCTATCCCCAGTCTGCGCTCCTGACGTCGCTTGACTGGGGTTACTGAGAGTCAGCCCATTCTGGGCTGGTTATCTAGTCCTGTCTTACTCCCTTTGGAATAGTAAGAGCGTCGTCATTCCTGACGGCGAGGATTTGCTGTAGGAGCGGCGGCATTCCTGCCGCCGAAGGATTTGCCATAGATTTGCAATCGGGGTACTTTCTTGGTCGTCTGGAATGACGACCCTCCTACGAACGCTCTGATGCTGTGCCTGGAAGGCACTACCAGTTCACTTCCGAAACTTGGTTCAACTTACTCCCGTTCTAAACAATTGCCGCATTTTTCATACCATAAAATCGAGACAATATTGCTATGATAATGATGGGCGGCACGTGGCAATCACAAGGGCGGCACGTGGTAGCAATGAGGTTATCACGTGGCAGCAAACATTAAACGCCTGGTTTTAAGCTATAAAATCCTATAAATCTATGGAAAGCAAGTAAGACATTCAACCATTGAAGAATGCTAGTGGAGAAGGCGGTAATCGTGAATACGATGTATTCGTGGGCTTCAACCCGATAAAAAATTAAGCACACAGCTTTTGCCGCGTGCTTATGTGCTTATATGCTATAGTTGCTGGATGATTGTTATTCCTCTGATTGGTCGCTGTCGGCGACAATCTTCGGACCACGCACCTTGTCGTTGAGCGAGAGGCCCTTCTTTATTTCGATATTGATACCGTCGCTCAGGCCCGTTACCACCTGTCGGCGCTCATAAGTCTTCTTCTTGTCCGTACCCTTGACGAGGTATACATAAGTCTTGTTGCCTTCAAACTCAACAGCGCTTTCGGGAATGGCAATCACGTGTTTGGCCTGGGCCAACACGATTTCGGCATTGGCGCTGTATCCGCTACGGATGTTGCTTCCTCCAGCCGGCACCTTCACGGCAGCCTTTATCTCAAACTGATTGGCGCCATTGCTCTCTGTGGCTTTCGGCGAGATGTACTCCAGCGAGGCATTGAAGTGCAGGTTCTGCAGGGCACCAATTGTAATCTTCATCGGCATTCCCGTAACAAGCTGGCCGACGTCGGTCTCATCGATGTTGCCCCGGAAGATGAGGTCGTTCATGTTGGCCACGGTGGCGATGGTCGTACCGTCGTTGAAGGTATTGGAATTGATGACGGTATTGCCCACCTTCACAGGTATGTCGAGTATCAGTCCGCTGATGGTGGAGCGGATGAGCGTTGACGAGAGGTTGGCATTGCCCTTGTTGACGCCGTCGCGCACCACTTCGAGGTTGTCCTGAGCCGCGCGTATCTCCTCCTTGGCGTCGAGCCAGGCCTTGCGCTTCTGGTCGAATTCGTCGCCTGAGACGAGTCCCTTGTCGTAGAGCGTCTTCATGCGCTGGTAGTCGATGGTGGCCTGTTTGACGGCAATCTCCGCCGAACGGACGCGCGCCTGTGCCGAGGAGAGCTGTCCCATGTCGGGAATCACCTTCACGCGGGCAATCACCTCACCGGCCTGTATCATTTGTCCGGCTTCCTTCTCGATGCTGGTAATGATGCCGCTGATCTGCGGTTTGATGTTCACCTCGTTGCGTGGCTCTATCTTTCCCGTGACGATGGTGGTCTTGCGGAGGTCCATGTACTTGGGCGTAAACTCGTTGTAGGCCGTTTCCTTCGGCTGCGACTGAATCCAAAGAAAGACGAACGTGCCGATGAATATCAAGGCAACGATTCCGGCAATGATGAACTTGATGTATTTCTTCATAATGGGTTGAGATTTTCTTGTCTTGGGGGGTGGGTTATGGGGTGAATGGGGTGGATGGGGGATTATGGGGGAGATGGGGTGAATGGGGGCTGAAAGAGACTACGCTATTCGTCTCTCATGGCGTCGACGGGCTTGATGCTCATGGCGCGGAAGGCGGGGGCAAGGCCGGCCAATACGCCCAGCACGCTGAGCAAGGCTACGGCAGCGATGGCTGTCCAGAATCCTATCTGATAGTGGGCGGTGACGATGCCGTTGCTCGTGTTGGCGAGCTGAAGCATCTGCAGGATGAGAACGGCAAAGAGAATGCCGCTCATTCCCGCCACACTGGTGAGCAGAATGCTCTCAGAGATAATCTGCCCGAGGATGTTGTGGGGCGTAGCGCCGATGGCGCGGCGTATGCCAATTTCCGTTGTCCGCTCGCGCACCGTCACCATCATGATGTTGCTCACGCCGATGGCGCCGGCCAGCAGCGTGCCGATGCCCACGAGCCATACGAGGAAGTTGACGCCGCTGAACAGACTGTCCATCATGCCGAAGAGCACCTCCGTGTTGAACACCATCACGCCACGCTCGTCGGTGGGATCGACGTCGTGGGCGCGTGCGATGACCTCTCGGATATGCTGCGACACAGCGCTCATCTTCACACCTGGCTTTCCGGTCATGGCAATCAAGTGAACGTCCTCACCGAGGTTG
>ONAR01000071.1 GCA_900315835.1 uncultured Prevotella sp. | reverse complement strand
CTTACTGCGCTTACGCTAATCGCGCTGATGTGTGGGAAAAATGCCATACCAAGGGTTGGTGGCCGGCACCAGGCCGGCCACTACACTGCTACCAAGGTTACATACCTCCACGGACTTTATCCGCTGCTCCGAATTACCCGCGTCTTTTGAGCAACACGACATTTTCGACGTGCGGGGTGTGGGGGAACATGTCGACGGGCTGCACAGCCTCCACACGGTAATCGGCGTCGAGCAGCGCCAGGTCGCGGGCCTGCGTGGCGGGGTTGCAACTGACGTAGACGATGCGGCTGGGCGCGGCGTTAAGGATGACGTTGACCACGTCGGGGTGCATGCCGGCGCGCGGCGGGTCGGTGATGATGATGTCGGGCCGGCCATGAGCGCGGATGAAGTCGTCGGTGAGGATCTTACGCATGTCGCCGGCGTAGAACTCGGTGTTGGTGATGCTGTTGATGCGGCTGTTGACCTTGGCATCCTCGATGGCTTCGGGCACGTATTCAATGCCGATGACCTTCGTCGCCTTGCGCGCGACGAAGTTGGCGATGGTGCCGGTACCGGTGTAGAGGTCGTAGATGAGCGGTTTGGCATCATCCGGCTGACCCTCGAAGGCGAAGTTGCGGGCGACGCTGTAGAGGTGGTAGGCCTGCTCGGTGTTGGTCTGGTAGAAGCTCTTAGGACCGACCTTGAACTTCAGGTCCTCCATGGTCTCGTAGATGAAGTCGGTGCCCTTGAACGTGGTCAGCTCCAGGTCGCCGATGGTGTCGTTGCCCTTCTGGTTGTCGACGTAGATGAGCGAGCTGATCTGCGGGAACATGTCGGCGATGTGCTGCATGAGCATCTTCGCCTGATCCTCATCCTCGGGGCGGTCGTAGTGGAACTGGATGAGCAGCATCCATTCGCCGGTATTGGAGTTGCGGAACATCAGATTGCGCAGCACCCCCTTCTGCGCCTTGACGTCGTAGAAGGTCATGCCGATTTCCTTGGCATAGCGCGCAATCTCATTCCTTATCTGATTGTGCAGGTCATCCATCAGCCAGCAGCGGTTGATGGGGTAGATCTTGTCGAAGGCGCCGGTGATGTGGAAGCCGATGCCCGCGTGGTTGCCCGAGGCGAGGTCGAGGCTCTGGTCCTGCAGCTCCTCCTTGGTGAACCACCGGCGGTTGCAGCAGCCGAACTCCAGTTTGTTGCGGTATTCCTTTGTCTTGACCGAACCCAAGATAGGATTGAACGGCGGCAACTCGACCTTACCGATGCGCGTGAGCTGGTCGAACACCTGCTGCTGTTTGGCCTTCAGCTGCTCCTCGTAGGGCAGGTTCTGCCATTTGCAGCCGCCGCAGATGCCGAAATGCTCGCAGAAAGGAGTGGCGCGCACCTGACTTTGGCTGATGAAGCGCACAACGCGGCCTTCGGCATAGCGGTGCTTCTTCTTCACGATCTCCACGTCGACGACATCGCCTGGAACGCAGAAAGGTACGAATACGACCAGGTCGTTGTGGTGAAACAGGCACTTGCCTTCCGAAGCAATGGCCTCGATGGTGATGCCCTCTAAAATGGGATTGGGCTTGCGGTTTTTACTCATTGTTTTCGTTTTATGATGCAAAGTTAGCCGAAAATCGTGGGAAAACAAACGAAAAAATGGAGTTGTTAGCGCAAACAATAAAATTAATATGCGTGCGGCGATAATTTTATCTGATTTTCTTTGCGAATATCAAAGAAAAGACTAACTTTGCAATGTGAACTTTGCAAAACTGAGGTGAAACAAATTGAATAACCAAAAATAAATTATACAAAAATAGCTTATGAGCGAAAAAAGGGTTTATACTTTCGGCAACGGTAAGGCCGAGGGTAGAGCAGACATGAGAAATCTGCTCGGTGGCAAGGGTGCCAACCTTGCTGAGATGAATTTGATCGGAGTGCCCGTGCCTCCCGGATTCACCATTACGACCGACGTATGTAATGAATATTTCGAAAAGGGCAAGGACGATGTCGTGGCGCTGCTCAAGACCGATGTGGAGAAGAGCGTCAAGCACATCGAGGACCTGATGGGTCTGCAGTTCGGCAACGCTGAGAACCCGCTGCTGGTCAGCGTGCGTTCGGGTGCAAGAGCCTCCATGCCGGGTATGATGGATACCATCCTGAACCTTGGTTTGAACGACGAGGTGGTCGTCGGTCTGGCCAAGAAGACGGGCAACGAGCGCTTTGCCTACGACAGCTACCGTCGTTTCGTACAGATGTACGGCGACGTGGTGCTGGGCATGAAGCCAGTCAACAAAGACGATATCGATCCGTTCGAGGCTATTATTGAAAAGGTGAAGAGCCAGCGCGGCATCGTGTTGGACAATGAGATGAACGTTGACGAACTCAAGCAGCTCGTCAAGCTCTTCAAGGAAGCCATCTTCACGCAGACGGGTCAGAAGTTCCCCGAGAACCCCATCGACCAGCTGTGGGGCGCCATCTGCGCCGTGTTCGACAGTTGGATGAACAAGCGCGCCATCCTCTACCGCAAGATGAACGGCATCCCGCAGGAGTGGGGCACGGCCGTTACCGTCATGGCCATGGTCTTCGGCAATATGGGCAACACCTCAGCCACCGGCGTCTGCTTCTCGCGCGATGCCGCTACTGGCGAGAACCGCTTCAACGGTGAGTATCTCGTCAATGCCCAGGGCGAGGATGTGGTGGCCGGTATCCGTACGCCGCAGCAAATCACGAAGGAAGGCTCACTGCGCTGGGCCAAGCAGCAGGGCATCTCTGAGGAGATCCGCGCTACGAAGTTCCCCTCAATGGAAGAGGCTATGCCCGAGATCTACGCCCAGCTCAACGCACTGCAGGATAAGCTCGAGCACCACTACCACGACATGCAGGATATGGAGTTCACCGTCCAGGAGGGCAAGCTCTGGTTCCTGCAGACGCGCAACGGTAAGCGTACGGGTACTGCTATGGTGAAGATTGCCATGGATCTGCTCCACGAGGGTATGATTGATGAGAAGACGGCCATTGAGCGCTGCGAGCCCAACAAGCTCGACGAGCTGCTCCACCCGGTCTTCGACAAGGCCGCACTGGGTAAGGCAAAGGTGCTGACGCGTGGTCTCCCTGCATCGCCGGGTGCCGCCTGTGGTCAGATTGTCTTCTTCGCCGACGATGCCGCCAAGTGGCATGACGAGGGTCATCAAGTGGTGATGGTCCGTATCGAGACCTCACCTGAGGATCTGGCTGGTATGAGCGCTGCCGAAGGTATTCTGACTGCCCGTGGCGGTATGACCTCTCACGCTGCCGTGGTGGCCCGCGGTATGGGTAAGTGCTGCGTGTCGGGTGCAGGCGCCATCAACGTTGACTACAAGGCCCGCACCGTTGAGATCGACGGCGTATTGCTCCACGAGGGCGACTTCATTTCGCTCAACGGCTCTACCGGTGAGGTGTATGAGGGTGAGGTGACCACGAAGCCCGCTGAGGTCTCAGGTGACTTCGCCGAGCTGATGAACCTCTGCAACAAATACACCCGCATGGTGGTGCGCACCAATGCCGACACCCCGCACGATGCTGAGGTGGCTAAGCGCTTCGGCGCCGTCGGTATCGGTCTCTGCCGCACCGAGCACATGTTCTTCGATGCCGACAAGATTAAGCCGATGCGCGAGATGATTCTCGCCGACGACAAGGCTGGCCGTGAGAAAGCACTGGCTAAGCTGCTGCCGCTGCAGAAGAAGGACTTCTATGGCATTCTGAAGTGCATGGATGGCTTGTCGGTCAACATCCGTCTGCTCGACCCGCCACTCCACGAGTTCGTGCCCAAAGACGAAGCCGGTCAGAAGGTGATGGCTGAGGAGATGGGCAAGAGCCTCGACTACATCAA
Source organism: uncultured Prevotella sp. (assembly GCA_900315835.1). Lineage (GTDB taxonomy): Bacteria > Bacteroidota > Bacteroidia > Bacteroidales > Bacteroidaceae > Prevotella. The sequence continues at coordinate 751 of ONAR01000071.1, read as the reverse complement.
GCAGCGTGTGGCTGCCCTGCAGGAGGTCAACCCGATGCTGGGCCTGCGTGGCTGCCGTCTGGGCATCACCTATCCTGAGATTACCGCCATGCAGACGAAGGCTATCCTCGGCGCTGCCATCCAGCTGAAGAAGGAAGGCTTCGACCCGCATCCGGAGATCATGGTGCCGCTCGTGGGTACCTATAAGGAACTCGCGCAGCAGCAGGGCGTCATCCGTCAGGCTGCCAAGGAGCTCTTCGAAGAGGAAGGCGTAGGGGTGCAGTTCAAGCTCGGTACGATGATTGAGATTCCTCGTGCAGCCCTCACCGCTGACCAGATTGCGAAGTACGCTGACTACTTCAGCTTCGGTACCAACGACCTGACGCAGATGACCTTCGGCTACAGCCGTGACGATGTTGCCCGCTTCCTGCCGACGTATCTCGACAATAAGATTTTGGAGGTAGATCCGTTCCAGGTGCTCGACCAGACCGGCGTAGGTCAGTTGGTTGAGATGGGTGTGAAGAAGGGTCGCTCTACCAACCCCGACCTGAAGTGTGGTATCTGTGGTGAGCATGGCGGTGAACCCGAGAGCGTGAAGTTCTGCCATCGCATTGGCCTTGACTACGTGAGCTGCTCGCCTTTCCGCGTGCCTATCGCTCGCCTTGCCGCCGCCCAGGCCGCCGTTGAGGAGTAATCATCACTCTGATATAAGTAAAAGGGACCTGTCCGCTTGGGCAGGTCCCTTTTTTAGTCTTTAGAAGAAGGCTTCTGA
>ONAR01000072.1 GCA_900315835.1 uncultured Prevotella sp. | reverse complement strand
ACTACGGCATTCTACCGTCTTCAAGCTATTATTTGCGCAGTGGCCTCGACTTTTTTATCCAACTGGTGTAAAATCAGAATAATTTTATGTAAGTTTGCAAGAACAAATAAGAAACGGTTATGAGCAACGACTTCAAGCGTATTCCCTACGGCATCTGCAACTTCAAGCAAGTGAGGAGTGAGAATAAATATTTGGTCGATAAGACTATGTATTTTGAGCAAATGGAACTGGCTGGGCACTTCTTGTTCCTCGTCCGTCCGCGCCGGTTCGGCAAGAGCCTGTTCCTCAGCACGCTTGAGGCTTACTATGACATCAATGAAAAGGACAACTTCGAAACGTTGTTCAAAGGGCTTTATGTAGCTGACCACCCGACTGCATACCACAACCAATATCAGGTGCTGCGCCTCGACTTCTCATTGGTGGGAAGCGACGTAGACAACCTGGAAAACAACTTCAACCGGTATTGCGGTCAAGTGCTGAACTCTTTTATCGAATCCTATAAGAAGTATTACAGTCCACAGTTCGTAGAAAATGTTTATCGCGAGCCTTCAGCCGCAGGCAAGTTCAATCTGATTAACATGGAGGCCAAGAAGCGCGGCCTGAAGTTATATCTCATCGTCGACGAATACGACAACTTCACCAACAACGTGTTGAACATCAAGGACCATGAGGCCTACCGCGCCCTGACCCACGGCACGGGCTTCTACCGCGACGTGTTCAAACTTTTTAAGCCGATGTTCGACCGCATCATCATGCTTGGTGTGTCACCCGTCACCCTCGACGACCTCACCAGCGGCTACAACATCGCGCTGAACATCACGACGGATCCGAGGTTCAATCAGATGCTCGGCTTCTCAGAGAATGACGTGCGGCAGATGATACGTTATTATAAAGAGGTGGGCGCCATCAAACCATCCATGACCGAAGACAGCATCGTCGATGAGATGAAGCCTTGGTACAACAACTACTGCTTCACAGGGGAATGTTTCGGCAAAGAGCCCAGCATGTTCAACAGCGACATGGTGTGCTACTATATGAGCAATCTCATCGGTTTGGGGCGCGGGCCCAAAGATCTCGTCGACCCGAACACGATGACCGACTACGGCAAGTTGAAGCGGCTGATTCAAATCGACAAGACCGAAGGCCGCCGCATCGAGATTATCCATAAGATTGCCGAAAAGGGTTTCATCAAGGCCAATCTGGTTACCCACTTCCCGGCTGAACGAATAATGGAGCTCGACAATTTCGTCAGCCTGCTCTATTATTATGGCATGCTCACCATCGGCGGCGTAGTCGGCGACCGGCTCAAGCTCATCATCCCCAACAACAACGTCCGACTGCAATATTATCAATATCTCTTGGACGAATACAAATCCATCCACGCCATCGACTCGTCGGAGCTCTACGACGCTTACGACGAGGCCGCACTCGACGGCGACTGGCAACCGTTGCTCACCTTCATCTGCAAGGCTTACCACGATACCACTGCCGTGCGCCAGCTCATCGAAGGGGAGCGCAACCTGCAAGGCTTTATGAACGCCTACCTCACGCTGACCAAATACTATCTCGTCGCCCCCGAGATGGAGTTCAGCCACGGCTACTGCGATTTCTTCCTCTTGCCCAACTACACCGTCTACCCGATGGTGGCGCATAGCTATATCCTTGAATTGAAATACCTCAAAGCCGATGCCACCGAGGCCGAGGCCGACCGGCAGTGGACCGACGCTGTCGCGCAGATCAAGACCTATGCCGCCGACAAGAAGCTCCAGTCAATGCTCCATGGCACCCAGCTCCATCCCATCGTCGTTCAAATCAAAGGCTACGACCTCGTGAGGATGGAGGAAGTACAATTGAATTAAAAGATAACAGTAAAAATATATGGTTTCTTTCGAAAGCGATTACAACAACGGCATGCACCCCGACATTCTGCGTCGTCTCATCGATACCAACGACGAGCAGACCACGGGCTACGGTTTCGACCCTTATTGCGAGCAGGCCAAGGAAAAGATACGCAGCGCCTGTCAGATGGGCACGGCGGAGATCTATTTCCTCATTGGCGGAACACAGACCAACACGACGATGATTGACGCCCTTCTGGCCCCCGGCGAAGGCGTCATCGCTGCCACCTCAGCCCACATCAACGTGCATGAGGCCGGCGCCGTGGAGGCTTTTGGCCACAAGGTGCTCGCACTGCCCTCATCCGACTCCAAATTGACCGCCCAACAGGTCATCGACTACATGGAGCGTTTCCTCGCCGACCCCAGTCACGAACACGAGGTGCAGCCGGGAATGATCTATATCACATTACCCACCGAACTGGGTCTCAACTACTCGCAGACAGAACTTGGCGCGCTTTATGACGCCGCCCGTCGCTACCACCTTGCTTTATATGTCGACGGCGCCCGTCTGGGCTACGGTTTGGCCGCAGAGGGTACCGACATGACGATGCCTTATCTGGCCCACCACTGCGATGCGTTCTACATCGGCGGCACCAAGGTGGGAGCCATGTTTGGCGAAGCTGTCGTCTTCAGCCAGCAGCGTGCCCCACGCGGGTTCTTCACCACCATCAAGCGCCACGGTGCCTTGCTCGCCAAAGGCCGCATGCTCGGACTACAGTTCGACACGCTCTTCACCGACGACCTCTATAGCCGCATCTCGCACCATGCCATCACCATGGCCATGCGCATGAAAGCGCTATTCCGCAAATACGGCGTTGAACTCGCCATCGACTCCCCCACCAACCTGCAGTTTGTCGTTCTCACGCCCGAACAGCAACAGCGACTGATGAAGCAGGTGACCTTTGAGGAGTGGGAGCAACGAGCTGACGGGAAGGTCGTCTGCCGCTTCGTAACGAGCTGGTCCACCACCGACGACGACCTCGCTCAACTGGAAAGGGCTTTGGCCAATCTATAGCATATCTCCCCCTTCCCGCACTCTCGCACCGCGATACCATAGCTATCGCATTGCGATACCATAGCTATCGAGTCGCGATACCATAGCTATCGCACCGCGATACCATAGCTATCGCGACGTCATACCATAGCTATCGTAAATGGTGCCTCACCGACGGCTGGTGGCCGGCACAAGACCGGCCACTACACTGGCTGCTTCGTCGGGCTATACTGGCTGTTTCGTCGGGCTACACTGGCTGTTTCGTCGGGCTACACTGGCTGTTTCGTCGGGCTACACTGGCTGATCGTCGCCAGGAATGCCGACGCTCCTACAGATGCTTATTGTAATGACTGGACTTCCGGACTTCTGGACTTCCAATAACTTCTATCTTCCGTCTTCCGGACTTCTAATAACTTCTATCTTCTGACTTCTGGACTTCTAACAACTCCTTATTGGGCGCACCCGATAATGTCCGTGGTGATGTACGCCACCGGTGACAGTGTAGTGGCCGGCCTGGTGCCGGCCACCAGCCGCCGGTGTTGCGGGCGTGTC
>ONAR01000073.1 GCA_900315835.1 uncultured Prevotella sp. | reverse complement strand
TATAGAAAATTCGGCCTTTATCCGCATCAACGACGATCTTTAGTTACATATTGTAAGGTTTTTACTACTACCCCCTGTTTTTGGGGGTAGTTTAGCAGCGGCCTCCACAAGGGCCGCGCCCTGCAAATGGCCGGTACGACACTCGAAAGACCGAAGGGCTCTCCGCGTGCTCTAATTCTCTGAGGCAATAACTCCGCGGCTCGATTGTCTCCGCGGCTCTGCGAGAAAATATATACGCTGCCGCGAGAATCGACTTGCATCACAGCAAGGGTTTTATGGGGTTGGGGCAGAAGAGACTGCCGAACAGATTAAATTTGGGTGACGCATTGACGAAGTCAGGAGAAGTGAGGAGTGAGAAGTGAGGAGTGAGGATGAGACGCAAGGTTTTGGTTGCAGTGGCCGCCTCAAATGGCGGCCACCAACCGAAAAAGTAATCAGACCGGTATTGGTTGTCCTGCTGTGGTTGGGCAGCAGACCTCCCGGGGCCACGTGTTTGGTTTGATACCATTCATCCGTCAGGGCCGGTTGGGGAAGACGTAGAAGTGGCGGTCGGCATCACGGTCGATCATCCACTCGTCGAAGACAACGTGGTCGGATAGGGCTTTGATGGTGAGGGTGTGAGCGCCAGAGGAGAGCGCTACGGGCAGTGTGACGAGGGCCTGGCCGCGCAGCACGCCGTCGGCCCACTGGTCGCCCCGGGCATCGGGAGAGACGATGACCGTACGGGGTGCCTGACTGTCAATGCTGACAGTGCACTGCAGGCTGCCGCCGTCGAGGGCATGGGTTGGGACGAACGCGAGCCGGAGCACGCCGCCGACAGTGCCCGACGTAAACCGGTACGCCACGGAGTCGCCCTGGCTGAGCTCCACCGCCTTGAGCGACCGGCCGAGGAGATCGACGACCCGAGAGCCTGGGCCGGCTGAGGTGTAGCGCGCCGCCGTGGAGACGATGTTGTTGTCGTTGCCGAGCGGCGCGTCGCTGTGCGTGTAGGTGCCATATTGCCGCAGTTCCGCCTCACTGAGCGTGTCGGTGAGCAGTGGCACGCCAAAGACGGCTAAGTTCTGAGGAGCGGCATCCATCGTGCCCGACCGCCGCATCCGGGCCATCGCGTTATTATATAATGTGGTGAGCTCCTGAATCTTCCGATAAGCCTTCAGGCTGCGTGCCGCCGACTCCAAGGCCTCGCTGTCGTGATGGAAGCTGACGGGACGGGCGATGAGGCGCGACTCCTGCGACTCCAACATCTTCACCGCCATCTGCTCTGCCGCATAGACGGGATATTCGACAAGCGTGAAGAACCTGTCGGTGTCTTTCGCCGCAACATATCGGCGCGCTTGCCTCACCTGCCCGCTCACTTTGTGATAATTGTTCAGATAGCGGTCGAGCTCATTGTCAAACTCTTCCGCGTTGAACGCTGTGTTGGCGATGCCCCCGTCCCCGTTCTTGTTGTGTTTGGACGGTGCTTTCTGCCTGGTGAAATCCATAAACTCTGGTTTACGGATGTTCGTGAGCCGGAAATACTCGCAGAGCAGTTCCACGAGGGCACCGGCGGCCTTAGCGCCGAACTGCCGCGCCAGCCAGTCACGAAGATGCTGCCGTGTGTTGCTTGTATCAACCGACTTGATGTTCCACGCCATATCCATCATCAGGTCGAGCTGATAGGCCGCGACGTCGGGATTGTACACTACTGCCATCCAGAGACGGTCGGCTCCTTTTCGATAAGCTGTCTGCAGCTCGTTGGCGATGAGGCCGGGCTGCGTCGTGCAGAGCCAAAGGTAGCTGTGAGGCCGTCCGGCATAAGCGAGGTGATAGACGGCACCGCCGTCGCTGCCGTCGTCAACGGGAGCGATATAGCCATAATTGTCGTCGGCCCACCCGATGTTGACTGTCAGGCTTTTCTTCATTCCCTGCAGGCGCAGGCCGTGGGAGCCGTGGGGCGTGGCGAGCAGAATGCCGAAGGAGTCGGCCACCTGGCGCAGGCTGTGCACGAAATGACCGGGCACGTCGCCGCTGTCCCAGCCTTCGCAGAGAAAATTGGCGCGACGGCGCAGCATCTCCTCAAAGAGCCGGTGATAGTCGGGTTGATGAGTGCCTTCAAGCGACAGCCCGCGGTATTCCACCGAAGGGATCTCCGTGAGGCCCTTGACCTTGTTTTCCGGGTCCCCCGCCTTGGCAAACTGCAGGATGCCGTAGGCCGTGCCGCGCCCGTTGCTGCCCACGATGACGGTCCTCGTGCCGCGCACGCCGATCCAGAACGCGTCTTTCTTGGCGATGATGTCCATCACGGGCACCTGCAGACTGCCCAACGTCTTCATGTCCTTGTTCGAGGCCATGTCGAGCTGAAAGACGAGTAAGTCGCCCTTGACAGGTCTCGCGGCCGATTTCAGATCACTGGCCATCAGTTCCAAGGCCTTGTCCACCACCGGATGATGCTTTTTCTGCACCGTGTAGCTCACGCTGCCGCCTGAAAGGCTGACAGCGGGACGAGCCTGCGCGTAAAGAGAGGTAAAAGCGAGAAGGAGCGTATAGAATATGTTTCTGAATTTCATGGTATCTTTCATTGTTTGCTTGCCGGAGTCAGGCAGGGATGAGCGGAGGCTGCCGCACCCCGGATGGCTAATCCGTTGCTCACAAAGTTACTAAATATTCTTAGCACATCTAAAATATTTAGTTTTTATTTTGGATTTATACGAGATAATGCTTACTTTTGTCTACCTAATTAATAATACATAACACGTAATAAATACAAATACATTATCATGACATTATATCCGAAACTGATTCGTGACATTCTTTCCACCGTCATCTATCCCGGCACAAAGAAGAACCTTGTGGAGAGCGGGATGGTTGCCGACAACCTGCGCATCAACGGCAACAAGGTGAGCTTCTCGCTCATCTTCCCCCGCGAGACCGACCCGTTCATCAAGTCGACCGTGAAGGCTGCCGAGGCAACGCTGAGATACAAGCTCGGCGACGAGGTGGAAGTGACGATCGGCACAGAGTTTAAGAGCGCGCCGCGCCCGGAGGTGGACAAGTTGCTGCCCGACGTGAAGAACATCATCGCCGT
>ONAR01000077.1 GCA_900315835.1 uncultured Prevotella sp. | reverse complement strand
CCCTCGATGGAGGCGTTTACGCGGTCGTCGCCTATCTGGTAGCTGAGCTGGGCATCGACCATCACCTGCGGCCCGACGTTGAACGAGGGTCCTGCCACCTTCTCGATGATGACATCGACGCCGAAGTAGAGGCCGACGCCGCCGATGTAGCGGAGTGACACCTTGGGGTTGATGAAACTGAACTCGTCCTTCAGCTTCTCACCGTCGGCGATGCCGCTCCAACTGCCGTCGTACTTCACGCCGGCCTTGAACTTCGTGGCGATGTCATACTGCACGCCGAAGTAGGCGTCGCCCATGAGCGTGGAGGTGAACTTGAGATAGACGCTGGGGTCGAGGTCGATGGTCAGGGGCACGGGGCCAATCATAAAGGTGAAGCCCACACCGGAGAAGGAGAAGAGCGTGATGCGCTCCTTGTCCTTGGGCAGGGTGACCTTCTTGGAGAATCCGATGCGCAACTGCGGGTTGGCCTCGAAATAGCCGTCGATGTAGGTCTCCAAGTAGGAGGGGATGGGCACGAATGCAGTCGCGATGCTGCCGCTGGAGCGGATGTTGAGGGTGTAGTCCAGGTCGAACTCGATGGGGCAGCGGAAGCGGAGCGAGATGGTGTCGCCCTTCTCGGGGCCGGCGTTGAACTTGATGTCCTTCGAAATCATCGAATTGGTGTGCAGAAGGGTGATTTTCTTGTTGTCGTTCCAGTTGTAGGATGTCTTTTCTACGACTTTGTCCCACACGTCTTCCAGCCAGTCGAACCATCCGTTGGCGCCGCTAGGTGGATTGGTGTAGAGCTCCTCGATGGTGAAAGTGGCAGAGTTGCCGTCGTCGCCGCGGGTCATCCTGCTGCGTCTCGGAGCGTTGCTGCCGTCGTCAACCCTCCTCTGCACGGTGATGGCCGCGGGGTGGATGACGTTGTTGTCGTCTATGTACTTATCGGCCTCGGGGTTACCCTCCGATGCCCGTGTCAGTCCGCTGCGGCTGACCATGCGCGTGGGGTTGTAGTAGATGCCGGTGTTCAGCGCCATCTCCTGGCCGTGGGTCACCTCGGCCACCGACGAGCGCACCACCTTCAGCACGTAGTGGTCGTCGACGAGTCGCTGCTCGGTGGCGCGGCGCAGGTAGGCGCGGTGCTCCTTCTGGTCCCAGATGCCCATCGGGCGGTTCACGAAGTTGGTGATGCCCTTCTTGTCGGCCAGGGCCTTGCTGATGCTCAACTCGGTGGTGTCGGCATTGTGGGTCACGTCGTTAGGGGTCAGGAAGTCGGTGTAGACCAGGCCGATGGGCTCGCCCAACTTGATGCCCTCGCCGGTGTCGGGCTTGTCGGGTTCCTTCTCCGATGTGCCGTCCTTGTCGCCCGAGCACGCGGTGAACGTGGCTGTCGTGGCCAGCATCGCGGCCATCAGCAGCAGTGAAAGCAGTCTGTTCTTTCTCATTGTCGTTTAGTTTAGATTGTTAGACATATTATAATTGTTATACCTTATCTATTATACAGTATGAACTCGGCGGGGCCGGTGGTGAAGAGGTTGCCGTAGTTGGCGGCGTTCACTATCTTGGCGTGCGAGCCGAGGGTGTGCTGGGCACAGTAGAGGAAGAGGTCGCGGAAACTGCTCTGCGGATTGTCGGTGAGGCAGGTGACGAGGTTCAGCGAGAAGCGGTCGCACATCCATACGCGGGCATCGTTGTTCCAGTGGTCGGCCCACGACTGCTCAGCGGCGCTGGCCCCCGACATGGCGAGCACGCCGGGTATGCCCTCGACGGCACGGATGACGCACTCGCCGTAGCACGGCTCGGCGGCAATGAGCAGCTTGCGGAACTTCATCTGGCTGGCCGTCTGGCGGAGCATCGAGGCGGTGAAGCCCTGGCCGGCGTAGTCGTCGCGCCAGACGAACTCGTCGGCACCGCCCTGCGACTGGCTGCTGCCGTGGCCGCTCCAGAAGAAGAGCACGTTGTTGCCCTCGCCCTGCGGGAGGACGACGGGGAGGCGCGACGAGGCGCGGCCCATGAGGATGTCGGCGATGTCGCGGGC